>CAYWET010000001.1:0-167772 GCA_964457245.1 uncultured Chryseobacterium sp.
AGGCATTTCCTGCTCCATACATCATTAGAAACGCACTTGGTCAGGAAGTACTTGCCGGAACGCTACACACCACAGCACGCCCCATCAACATCCATAGTTTGAAAAAAGGACTTTACTTTATTGAAGTAGCAACCAAACCTCAACCAACGTGGCAACGGTTTGTAAAGAACTGATGCCCATTCTGGCTGATATTATTGTATCGATCAACCCCACCAAATAGAAAAGCCCCGCCAATAGGCGGGGCTTTCTCGTTCAACCAAAACAACTTAAACCGTCTCTTCTTCTGCTGGTTGGTTTCTGAAAACCACCTGTTGGTCAAAGCAATCGAGGATAATCACCCCGTCTTTGTTCACCTTACCAGCAAGAATCTGCTTAGAGAGTTCGTTCAGCACTTCGCGCTGGATGACACGCTTCAATGGTCTGGCACCAAACTGCGGGTCGTAACCGAGTTGCGAGATCCATTCCACACACTCATCTGTGAACTGGAACGTGATGCCGTTCTTCTTCAACTGCTTGGCAAGCAACTGCAACTGCAGTCTGGTAATGCTGGCCACATCTTCGCGCGTTAGCGGTGTGAACATGATGATGTCATCAATTCTGTTCAGGAACTCTGGTCGCAGCGTCTTCTTCAGCAACTCGAACAACTCGTTCTTGGTACTTGCCAACACTTCATCCTTGTTGCCCTCGTTCATGTCGCCCATCTTCTCCTGTATCAAGTGCGAACCAAGGTTCGAAGTCATGATGATGATGGTGTTCTTGAAGTTCACCACACGCCCTTTGTTGTCGGTCAGGCGACCATCATCCAACACTTGCAGTAAGATATTGAACACGTCCGGATGCGCTTTCTCAATCTCATCCAACAGTACAATTGAATACGGTTTTCTACGCACGGCTTCGGTCAACTGACCACCTTCATCGTAACCCACATATCCTGGAGGCGCACCCACCAAGCGACTCACTGCATGGCGTTCCTGATACTCGCTCATATCGATACGCGTCATGGCGTTCTCGTTATTGAAGAGGTAATCCGCCAAGGCCTTGGCCAGCTCCGTTTTACCTACACCCGTGGTTCCGAGGAAGATGAACGAACCGATAGGTCGTTTCTCATCCTGTAGGCCAGCGCGACTTCTGCGCACGGCATCCGAAATGGCTGCGATGGCCTCTTCCTGTCCTACCACACGCTTGTGCAATTCGTCTTCCAAACGAAGCAGTTTCTCGCGGTCGCTTTCCAGCATTTTGTTCACGGGGATTCCCGTCCAACGTGACACCACCGAAGCTATGTCTTCCGAATCCACTTCCTCTTTGATCATGGGTGAATTCGACTGCAACTCGGCCAATTCCTTCTTGCTTTCTTCCAGCACTTCTTCAGCCTCTTTGATCTTTCCGTAGCGCAACTCCGCCACACGACCGAAATCCCCAGCTCGTTCCGCCTGTTCCGCTTCCAGCTTATAGTTCTCAATGTCTTCCTTGGCCTGCTGAATGCCCTCCACAATATCCTTCTCGTTCTGCCACTTAGCCTTTAGCTGATCGCGCTCCTCGCCTAACTCGGCCAATTGCCCTGCAAGCTTATCCAACTTCACAGTATCCTTCTCGCGTTTGATGGCCTCACGCTCAATCTCCAACTGACGAATTTTACGTTCAATCTCGTCCAATTCCTGTGGCGAAGAGTTGATTTCGATACGCAGTTTCGAAGCCGCTTCATCAATCAGGTCAATGGCCTTATCTGGCAAGAAACGGTCGTTGATATAGCGTTGCGAAAGCTCCACCGCACTGATGATCGCCTCATCTTTGATACGCACCTTGTGATGTGTCTCGTACTTCTCTTTCAATCCCCGAAGAATCGAAACGGCATCTTCCGTGTTCGGTTCGTCCACCATCACCTTCTGGAAACGTCTCTCCAACGCCTTGTCCTTCTCGAAGTATTTCTGGTATTCGTTGAGGGTGGTTGCACCGATAGCTTTCAGCTCACCACGCGCCAAAGCTGGCTTCAGGATATTGGCCGCATCCATGGCGCCCTCACCTCCACCCGCTCCAACAAGCGTATGTATCTCATCAATGAAAAGGATAATCTCGCCATCGGCAGAAGTCACCTCTTTCACCACCGATTTCAAGCGTTCTTCAAACTCGCCTTTGTACTTGGCACCTGCAACCAGCGCGCCCATATCCAAGGAGTAAAGCTGCTTGGTTTTCAGGTTCTCTGGAACGTCTCCGTTAATAATTCGGTGCGCGATTCCTTCCGCAATGGCGGTCTTACCAACACCTGGCTCACCGATAAGAATCGGGTTGTTCTTGGTTCTTCGTGATAGGATCTGAAGTACTCTTCGAATTTCTTCATCACGGCCAATGACGGGGTCGAGTTTGCCGTTCTTGGCCAATTCGTTGAAGTTCAGGGCGTACTTCCCTAGCGCGTTGTAGGTGTCTTCAGCCGTTTGGCTGGTCACCTTCCCTCCTTTTCTGAGTTCGGTAATGGCCGCTTTCAAATGCTTTTCGTTCACTCCGCTGTCTTTCATTAGCTGCGCGATGGTATCGCCACCGTTCAGTAACGCAAGCAGCATGTGTTCGATGGACACATACTCATCTCCAAATTCTTTGAGGAAGTTGCTGGCCTTGTTCAACACCTGCGAAGCCTTGTTGCTGAGGTAAGGTTGACCACCGTCAATCTTCGGGTAACTCTTTACCTGACTGTCAACCGCAGCTTCGAAAGCCTGCATGTTTACACCCAATTTCTTCAGGAGAAAAGGCGTTACGTTTTCGTCCACTTTCAACACCCCTTTAAGGATGTGTCCTGTTTCTATGGCCTGTTGGCCGTTGTTCATCGCTTCTTGCGTAGCGGATTGCAACGCCTCCTGCGATTTTATAGTGAAATTATTGAAGTTCATTTCGTACTGGTTTTAATTCGAGATGCATTGGTCAAAAACCTCTCCTTGACTGAATATCAACCATTTAGCGGAATTTTTGGCAGGTCGCTTCGGTTTTCAATGCCGTTCTGTCCGAAGTATTTGAGATAAACGGAAAAGTTGTCTGAAAATGAGAGCAATTAGTGTGATCTGAGTAATTCTAGTAATGATTGACATCGTATCATTAGCATATTGCACTCATTCGCATATTACTCTAATCAATACTTCGCATATTCGCACATTACTCTAATTCATCACGATGAAAGAAAAAATCCTCGCCCTTCTTGGCTTCCCGCCTCCAACCCCGTTGAATAAAACTTATGGTCCTTGGAAAGAAGGAACTACGATTGCCGAAAACGCCTTAGTTGTGGATGGTCGCTCGGTTAAGGATGCAGCTAGTCTGAAATCCGTTTTCAACCAGCTACAGAAAGGCATCAAGAGCATAAAAGCAAACGGAAAGGTGCTTCTTTATTCAGTTCAACCGGAACTTTTAGAAGACGTTCATCACTCAACATATCAGCGTTCGCTGGAAGGTATTTCTCGCTCGCTGGCTAAAGAATTGGGTGGTAGAGGAACCTCGGTCAACCTGGTCAAGCTTCCGCCCAATGTTGAACTTCCGAATTACAAAACCGTAGAGGATTTCTTTACCTCAGGCCGATCTGCATTCATTACTGGGCAGGCGCTAATTGCTAACGAGGCCCTAAAATCTGGACGTGAATTATCTGAGAAAATCTGCTTGGTAACAGGCGGTGCTGGTGGTATCGGCTCCGCTACGGTAAAGCGTTTGGCTGCCGAAGGGGCCGCAGTGATCATAGCTGACATTCCGCAGATGGAAAGTCGTGCTGCTGCCTTCCTTTCAGATAAAGTCTCTTTCATGGGCGCTGATCTTACAGATGAAGGTGCGAGAAAGCAGTTACTGGAAACAATCAAGGCAAAACACGGCCGAATTGATGTGCTCATCAATAACGCTGGTATTACGCGCGATAAGACCATGAAGAATATGCCAGAGCATTATTGGGATCAGGTTATTGCCATCAACCTCACAGCTGTCATTGCACTTACCGAAGAGGCTTTGGAAATAGGCTTAATTCCTGATGGTGGCCGCATCATCGGAACTTCTTCCATATCTGGAATTGCAGGAAACTTTGGGCAGACGAACTATACAGCCACTAAAGCAGCATTGATTGGTTATTCTGCTTCAAAATCGAGGGAATTGAAGGCCAAAGGCATCACCATCAATGCCATAGCTCCTGGTTACATCGAAACGGAAATGGTAAAGACCATGCCGCTGATGACACGCATCTTCGCAGAGCGATTGACAAGCTTAGCACAGGCTGGAAAACCCGAAGACATTGCCGAGGCCATGGCGTTCCTAGCACATCCAGGTGCTGAATGCATTAATGGACAGGTGTTGCGTGTCTGCGGTGGAAGTTTCTTGGGAGCCTAGAGTTTTATCTCTCCCCTTTCAATCTGCTGAACAATCTGCTCTATGAGCTGATCTTCTCCTTCTGAGTCATACTCAGACTTGAGATCGTAATCGAACATTTTGGCGATGCCTTGAAAGAACCAAGCGGTAAAGCCACCACGGAATTCCTTCACGATATCGTAGGAAACATTGCCTGTTTCGCGATCTAGCAATTTGATGAGAATACGCCCCTGTGTGAACGATAGACTTGTCAACTCACCTTCATAATCTCTTTTGATTTCTTTCTCCAAAAGCTTCATTCGCTTCTTGCGCTCTTTTGGAGTCATTTCTTTCACCTCCTCTTCTACTTCACGCATTTTCTCGCCAGCAAGCTTAGCGTATGGGTAAGCTTTCTTTATGTGATAAACCAATCGATAATACTTCTTTGAAGCGCGTTTGCTCTTGAATACTCGTTTGGCAGTAGCACTAGCAGGAGGAAGTGAAATGACGGGAATCGTATCTCCATCTACGATAATAGCATCGTACAAATGGCCACCGATTAAAGCGGACGCGGAGCTATCAACTGCTTCGGAATTACCCCGTTCTTTTTGTCCCATGAGCTTGACCTGCTTTCTATCCTTCTGAAGCGGTGGATTGTTTACAGCCAGCTTCTGCCCCATTGCAATGATGGGAAACAGCAAAACAAATATGATGGTGAGACGCATTTGAAGAAACATACGACAATTTCCGCGCCAATTCAATTTTCAGGTTCGATTTAGCTTCCATTTGGAAGTAGTAGACGCCACAGAATCGCCATTAACAGAAACGGTTGAACTAAAACTACCGCCCTTCTGCATAGCTGTAAAGAGGGCTGCCAGTTCCACTTCATCTTCCTTGGTAGAATCAAGCATTTCTGGCAAGTAATGGTCTTTCACAAATCCGGTATCGAACTGTCCGCTGGTAAAAGCATCATGTTGCATAACGAATCGGCAGAACGATAACGTGGTGGTTACGCCTGTTATTTCGTACTCGTCAATGGCCCGAACCATCTTGGCGCAAGCTTCTTCTCGCGTATCTGCATGAACGCAAAGCTTGGCTATCATCGGGTCATAATAGATCGGGATGTCCATTCCTTCCTCAAAGCCATCATCAACACGAACACCTGGACCTTGAGGCCGCACATACCGCTCAAGTTTACCTATATCGGGAAGGAAATTGTTCTGCGGGTCTTCCGCGTAAACGCGCGATTCAATAGCGTGGCCATGAATTTTCAGGTCTTCCTGCTTGAACGAAAGTTCTTCTCCTCTAGCAATTCGAATCTGCTCTTTAACGATGTCAATTCCAGTAATCATCTCCGTTACCGGATGTTCCACCTGAAGACGCGTGTTCATTTCCAGGAAATAGAAATCGAGGTTTTCGTCAACGAGGAACTCAACTGTTCCAGCACCAACATAACCACAAGCACGCGCCACATCTTTGGCGCACTCGCCCATTTTGTGACGCATTTCTTCCGAAACCACGGCCGATGGTGCTTCTTCAATCACCTTCTGATGGCGTCTTTGCACCGAACATTCCCGTTCAAAAAGATGCACCACATTTCCGTGTGTATCTGCAATAACTTGAATCTCAATATGGCGCGGAGAACCAACAAACCGCTCAATGAAAACAGCACCGTTTCCGAAGGAAGAAGTTGCTTCGCTGATGGCAAGGTTCATCTCTTCTTCCAATGACTCTTCTTCGTGAACAATTCGCATTCCTTTCCCACCACCACCAGCAGACGCTTTTATCATTACTGGAAAGCCAATTTCCTTTGCTGTTGCAATCGCCTCATTGACATCGTCAACAGCACCTTCTGTACCTGGAACCAACGGAATATTGTAGCTCTTAACGGCCGATTTGGCAGAAAGCTTATCGCCCATAATTTCCATGGAACTGGCCGATGGCCCGATCAACACGATTCCGGCAGCTTCAAGGGCATTGGCAAACTTGGCGTTCTCCGAAAGAAATCCGTAACCTGGATGCACGCCATCTACATTCAGATCTTTGCACACCTGAATGATCTTGTCAATCAGCAGATAGCTCTGATTGGAAGGAGGTGGACCTACACAAACCGCTTCATCCGCGTAGCGAACGTGCAATGCATTTCTATCAGCTTCGGAATATACCGCAACGGTTTTAATTCCCATTTCTTTGGCAGACCGCATAATTCGCAGCGCAATCTCGCCTCTGTTAGCCACTAAGATCTTATCCATCCTCACCTTTTTGAAGGACGGCTAAATTAAGCATTGAGCGAAAGGAATGTGAGCTGGCGTCTAGCCCAGATCGTGCATGGCCAACAAGGGAACCTTGGTGTGCAAGGTGAGTTTTCTGGTTACGCTGCGGTGGAAAATGGCATCGAAAAAGTTGTTCTTACGAGGTATGACCGCAAGCATATCAATATCGTGCGTGTTGAGGTAATTCTCTATCGCCTCAGCTTTATCATTACTGTTATCGAAATGAAAAGTGTGCTCAAAACGCTCCAACAAATGATCAAGCTTCAGACCAGCAACAGCCTCATCTACCGTTGTCATTTTGCCTTCATCAAGAACATTCATAACGTGAATGTGTGCTTCATTCTTGGCCGCGATATCCATCAAAGGAGAAATCACGCTCGAATCGCTCAGGCCTTTGTTATCTGAAGCGAATAGAATCTGCTTTGGCAATGAGCTGATATCAGCACTTTCAGGTACGGCTAAAACTGGACAACTTGCAGCTTGAATCACATCTGACGTATTACTTCCAATTATTGCAGCGGCCAGACCAGAAGCGCCTTTCGTTCCCATCACAATCAGGTCAATAGCCTTTTCCTCAACCAATTGCTCGATATTCATCGCCAATGAACCTGACTCGACCAGACAACTGAACGTGAACTTCTGATCGGTACATTTCTCCTTCAACTTGTCTACATCTTCATTAAGAATACGAGTCAATTCTTCGGCACCTACAATATCTATTGGCATCGGCATATCAGCCGTGTAGGTTGGAATATCGTAAGACTGAAACAGCACGAACTCAACTTCTTCCCCATCAAAGAGCTTCAAAGCATAATTCAATGCGCGACTTGCGTTTTCGCTTCTATCGGTTGGAACTAGAATCTTCTTCATTGCAGATGGATTTCTATATCAGTGAAATGCAAACAACGGAATCTTGGTGTGCATGGTCATTTGCTTGGTGTTGCTCTTTGCAAACAGCCTGGAGAAAAGATCCTTCTTGCGTGTAACCATGGCAACCATATCCACTTGGTTATCTTCAATGAAAGATAGGATTCCATTATTAACCGTGTCCGACTCTACAAAGTGAACCGAATGTTTAACACCTTCAAAAATGCCATCAGATCGGTGCTTTTGTTCATCACTGCTACCAACATGTGTCAACTCTCCAACAGATACCACATTGACCACCGCCGCCTTGGCATCCAACTCATTACTGAATTTTACAAGTGCTTCAGGAAGTTTGCCTTCTGACAGACATTGATCATCTGCCGCAAATAGAATATTACTCGGTTTCCCAACCGGTGCGTCTTCTGGAACAGCCAACACAGGCAGTTCCACCTCCGAGAGAATATTCGAAGCCACACTTCCAATGAACACCTCTTTTAATCCAGATGCACCTTTGGTCCCCATCACAATCAGATCAAAATCTCCTGTATTGATCAGTTTTTTAACCGCAACACTTGGCATTCCCAAGACTGTTCTAACATCTAAATTCCCTTTCAATTCAGGATACTCTTCAATGAGCTTATCACGCGTTTCATTCAACAACTGCAGAGAATCCTTTTCGAGAATATCTGCAATAGAAATAAGCATATTGGCTCCAGAATGCGGCACCTGATAACCATTTACTAGTGTGTATTTAGAATCGGTTCCGAAAAGGTTGACTGCATAGACCATAGCCTTCTTGGCGTTATCGGAAAAATCTGTGGGTATAAGAATATTGTACATAGACTGATGGTAAGTTCAGAGCCAAAGAACCTGAACGTTTAACAGATGCTTGTTGAGTGCTATCACTCACAAAACTGACTTTCATCAAAATCATTGAAGAAATTCAGATTCCTTTGCATTAGACTATTGAATAATGGACATCACGTTTCATGGAGCTACCAAGACTGTAACCGGATCTAAACATTTGGTTACCACCAGAAGCAACAAGAAGATCCTTCTGGATTGCGGCATGTTTCAGGGTTTAGGAAAGGATACTCACGAACTCAACTCTCATTTCGGATTTGACCCAATGAGTATTGATTTCGTGATCCTATCTCATGCGCACATCGACCATTCAGGGTTGTTACCACGATTGGTTAAGGAAGGTTTTACGGGGAAGATCTACACATCTGAAGCTACTTACGACCTCTGCGAGATCATGCTTCGCGATAGTGCACACATTCAGTTGGCCGATGCGGAATATGTGAATAAGATCAGAGCAAGTCAGGGACGTAAATACATCGAACCGCTTTACAATGAGGAAGACGTTGAATTGACGCTCGACCTATTTGAAACAGTTGAGTTTGGTGAAACCATTGTGATCGATGATGAAGTATCATTCACATTGATCGATAACGGACACATTCTTGGAAGCGCGGCTATTCATCTGGTTTTAAATGAAGATGGCCTCAAAACCCGACTCACCTTTACAGGAGATATTGGCCGTTATAACACGCAGCTATTGCAAGACCCTAAATCGTTTCCGCAATCAGATGTCATTATTTGCGAATCGACCTATGGAGACCGCGTTCATGATGACATTGAAAACGGTGGCCAGCAAGTTCTAGAAGCCATTATTGACACGTGCGAGCGCAAGAAAGGCAAGCTCATCATTCCTGCATTCAGTTTAGGAAGAACCCAAGAGTTGGTTTACACCTTAAATAGATTGAACTTGTTTGGGCTACTTCCAAAAGTGAAGATCTATGTAGACAGCCCGTTGTCTGTAAATGCAACAGAGATTGTAAGAAAGCATAAGAACCTGCTGAACGAACAGGTTCAAGAATTCTGCGAAACACGCCCCGACCCTTTCGGGTTTGATCAACTGAGCTACGTGAGGCGTGTGGAAGATTCCATTCGACTGAATAGCATCAATTACCCGTGTGTGATCATATCGGCATCTGGCATGGCTGAGGCAGGAAGGGTTAAACACCACATCAAAAACGCCATTTCAGACGAGCGGAATACCATTCTGATCGTTGGTTATGCTGAACCAATGTCGCTTGCCGGAAAGCTACGCCAAGGTGTTGATGAAGTGAATATGTTTGGCAAAACCTATACTGTTAAAGCCGACATCAAGGTAGTTGAATCTTACAGTGCCCATGCCGATTATAAAGAGATGATGCAGTACCTGAGTTGTCAGGATGCGCGCAAGGTCAGAGAATTGATCTTGGTACATGGCGAACCTGAATCAATGCAAGCATGGAAAGAGCATTTGCACGGTCGCGGGTTCAGCAGCATCCGCATTCCTAACCAGCATGAAACCATTCATTTTGACTGAGTTCGCCATTGCAGATTTGTTGCAAACTGAGCTAATGTCAATTTGAGGTCGAACTATCGGAGTGCTGCAGCCGTATATTCGCGCGCAACATTTCGAAGCGCTCAGGCGTTTCATTCTTACAAGTTGAAAACCAACCGAATGAAAATCAATATTTTAAAGTTTACCCTAGCGGCCCTGGTGGCATTACCTCTTTTCAGTTATTCTCAAAAGTTGACATGTACAACACACAGCCACACTCAAGAAATTTTAAAACAGCACCCTGAGCGACAAGCTCTCAGAGAGCAATTGGAACGAGAGACACAGGAATATCTCGCTCTTCCTGAAAATCAACGAGGTGGTGTAGTCAAGGTAATACCAACAGTGATTCACGTTATCCATGATAACGGATCTGAAAACCTCTCTAAACAAACCATTTTAAATGCCTTGGATTATGTTAACGAGGAATTACGTGGTCAGAACCAGAACATTTCTTCGGTTGTTTCGGCATTTGAAAATATTGTCGGAGACCCTCAATTTGAACTTCGATTGGCTAAAATCGATGCATGGGGTAATTGTACAGACGGTATTACCAGAACACAATCTGATCAAACATATGCTGCCGACAATGATGTGAAAGACCTTGTAAACTGGAACGATAATACACGTAGATATTTACAGGTATGGTTGGTTAATTCAGTTGGAAGCGGATCTGGCGGATACACCTACTTGCCAGGAAGCAATTCAGCACCTAACAATGGAATTATTCTTAGATCAGCTCAACTTCAGAGTAGCTTGGCGCATGAATTCGGACATTGGATGAACCTGGACCATACTTGGGGGGGGACCAATACTCCTGAGGAACCAGGTAATTGCTGGGATGACGATCAGGTTTCTGACACCCCAAACACCGTGGGTATCAGCGGTAGTTGCAACCTTAACCAGCAGACCTGCAATAGTTTAGATAATGTGCAGAATCACATGGACTATTCTTCGTGTGCGAGAATGTTCACAGCGGGTCAGGCAAGCAGAATGCAAGCGGCATCTAACTCATCAGTAGGAGGAAGAAACTATTATTGGGGTGCTACAAACAGAGCCAATACTGGAACCAATGATGGTTATACAGCGCCATCATGCGTTCCGCAGGTTGCCTTTGAGTTTGACGATGCCGTTGGCTGCGAAGGATTACAGGTTGATTTTGACGACAACCTTTGGGGCGCAGATGAAGATGCAAGCTGGCAATGGTCATGGAGCTTTCCGGGTGGTAGCCCCTCAAGCAGTTCTGACCCAAATCCTACCATTACTTACAACACGTCTGGTGTTTACGATGTAACCCTTACAATAACAACCAACGCTGGATCCAATTCTCTTACCATACCAGATGCAGTAACAGTAAGCTCGTTGGGAGCTGGTATTTACGCCCAGTATCAAGAAGGAGTCGAAAGTCCAAACTTTCCTGAAAACACTAACCCGATGCTTGTTTGGGATGTTGATGCGCCAGATGGTTTTGCATGGCAACGAAACACCTCCGCTTGGTTTACTGGAAGTGCATCAGCAGTGGTTGACCTACGGAATGGATCTGAGGGAGGTATCAGTAACCTGACCAGCCCTCCTATCGACA
Organism: uncultured Chryseobacterium sp.; assembly: GCA_964457245.1. GTDB lineage: Bacteria > Bacteroidota > Bacteroidia > UBA10329 > UBA10329 > UBA10329. The sequence continues at coordinate 11,417 of CAYWET010000001.1, forward strand.
TGAGTGATGTTGAAAGTGAGGATGCCCGAATGACATTCAAGCTTGCACATGGTAATAGAACTGGTACAACCCATCAAGAACGACTTCGAGTACATGTTTCTCGCAATTGTGGGGAATCTTGGAGTCTGCGGTACTCGGAGCAGGGTGATGACCTGAATACTGCTGGTAGCTCTCTGGTAGGTAATTCCTTCGTACCCAATGCCAATCAGTGGCGTGAAGAAGAGGTAAACATTAGTTTGATGGCAGGCGAAGAGCATGTACTAATCCGATTCCAAGCTTTAAGTGACAAGCAGAGCTATCTGTACATTGATGATATTAACATCAACCCCAACCACACCGTTGGGATACGAGAAATAGAATCGCTTACCGGTGCCACGGTTTACCCAAACCCGATTGACGGAACCAGCCAATTGGAACTGAACCTTACAGAAGATGGCAAATTTACATTTACACTGGTTGATGTACTTGGCAAACAGTTAAGTGGACTTACGCGCAACTTAAATACAGGAGTAAACAGAATTTCGCTAAATGAGTTTGGTGAAAATCTGAATGCTGGCTTCTATTTCATCCAGATAAATACAGAAAGCGGACAGAAAACCGTACGGTTTGTGAAGAATTGAATTTGGTGATGAAGGAATGAAGTTCTGAGTATATGAAGTGATGAAGAAAGCCCCGTTTGGCGATGCCAAACGGGGCTTTCTCTTCGGTCAGTTCGAGTGTCCCGATGAAAATCGGGATGTATCGAGAACTGCATGGGACTTCTCAATACTCTTCGACAGGCTCAGAGCAAGCGATTTCTCATTCTTTCGAAATCACTCGAAGTGACGGGTGACAAAAGAAAAAGCCCTGCACCTTTCGGTGACAGGGCCTTTCGGGTTCAACCAATATTTTGCTTAAAAGCTATAGCGGTAAGCCAAGCGAATGCTTACACCCGGCTTGTATGAAGTAAATATCTGGTCTTCGGCCTCGTAAGAACGATACACCAGCGTACGGTCGTCATCTAACAGGTTCTGTACACGTAGCGTAAGTCTGGAGTTTCTTTTCTCCCCTAGGTTTACGTACGCATTGAAGTTGAGACTGTGGAATGAAATGGTGTACACATCTGGTACACGACCAGAACCGATAATGGTAAGTTGGTCTCCTTGCACGTTATAGGCCAACGAAACGGCTCCTCTATCATTCGGAAAATCGTAAGAAATGCTGGCATTTACCGCGTATGGCGACTGGCCAGACATTCTTCGGAATTTATTGATGGTTTCGCCATCGCGTGCATTCTCTTGACGAAGCTGCAACTCGGTCTTGCCATCATTATCTACCAACACACTGGTAAGATCTACCATAGAGTGTACTATAGATACGTTGGCAGCAAAGAAGAAGCCTTGCAGAAATTTGCTTGATGTGTGCTGGCGTAGCCCTTTTCTGATCTCGAATTCTCCACCAAACACCTGAGCAATACCTGAGTTACGTGGCTTAAAGTTGTCGGTAGCCGTATTAAAAGGCACCAACTCTATATGGCCATCGAACCGTTTGTAGAATCCACCGAGGGAGAGCATGTCTTTGCCGCCCATAAAGAATTCGTAACGCAGGTCTACGTTGTCGATATTGGTAAGGTCGAGATCTATGTTTCCTGAGAAGGTTCGCTTGGTAATGGGGTCGTATATCTCGGCCTCCGATTTTTCTTTGAACGATGGGCGACCAATGGTACGGCTATACCCTGCACGTACATTCATTTTATCAGTGGCCTTGTAAACAATATTCAATGCAGGTAGGAAACTTGGGGTGTTCATGGTTTCCTGCGTTCCACGCGGATTGCCTTCATCATCAATACGCGTGTACTCCATTAGCGTGTGCTCTACCCGAATACCGTAAATAAGATTAAGCTTACGCTTGATGCTCTGCTCTGCCATAACATAAGCTCCAACCACATTCTGTGCAGCCTTGTATTGGTTATCTGCTTGAAAGTCTCCAATGGTATATGTTCCATCATCAAATGCTGCCTGGGTAGAATCTGTGGTCCAGATATTATCCTCTTGCAAGAACCAATCAGGGTCCTCGCTTACATCATTCAGGTCCACCGGGCGATGTTTGAACTGATAGGTTGAGAAATCGCGGTTTCTGTAGGTGTTCAACACCCCTGTTTTGATGGCAATGTTGTCATGCACAGGAATCTTGGCGTCAAATCGTACTGACTCATTAATTTCGAACAGGTTTCTCCAGAAACGGTCAATTCCTGCTCCATCGCCAGGGGTCATAGCAGGCGTACCTGTGGTAATGGATATTCTTGTTTCTCTAAAATCAGGGTCGTAAACCCTAGATACAGAAAAGGCATTGGCCCAGCTTAGTTCTACCGTACCTACACGATGCTCTCCCAACAACTGAAAGGTTCCAAGACTACGCTGCGTGTAGGTTAGAATATCCTCTAGCAAGGTGGCTTGGTTCTGTTCTGTATCGCGATTAACACGTTGCGATGCTGTAGATTCTCCGCTTTGGTTGTAAAGTAAAGTGGCTGTGTAGCTACTTTTCTTGCGTTTCATACTTCCGGTAAGCAATGCATTCCACATAATGTTTTCCTTACCTAACGGACCTAGAACGGTCTTTTGCTGTTGCAATTCGTTATTGGAAACCACATTGTCTTTCAAGAACTCATTGGTCTGAAATTCATCATAGAAAGTCCGTTCGTTGGCATAACGGAAAACGAAGTTGTAACCGAAAGTTGGCCCATCTTCTTTATTTATCTGATGGCCATGGGTTACCGTAAAGGCCGTATTCATAAAGGCCATTTTCTTTTTGGCGGCCAATTGCGGGTTGAAGCTTCGGGTAAGGTCTTCAATGACAAGGTCTTCTGTAGGGTAAACGTACTCTCCGGTATTCTGATTTACATATAGCTCGCTACGTATCTCTGGGATTTGGGTAAGCCCATCAAATGGCAGTTTTCTGGTACCATCGTCAAACCCAAGCCAATCCAGCTTTCCTCTATCGTAAAGAATATAGTTGCTGTTAAAATGCTGCCCAGGAACGTAGGTAAAACTAAGGCCCAGCTGCGTGGTCTTTTTGTCTGGGAATTTCTTGGTAACCACATTTACCAGACCACCTGTAAAGTCTCCGTTAAGGTTAGGCGAAAAGGTTTTGGACACACTTACATTCTCCAATACTGCGGTTGGAAAAATGTCTATCTGAACCGAGTTAACATCTGGATCGAGACCAGGTAGCTCCATACCGTTCAATTGCGCTTTGGTGTATCGGTCGCCCAATCCGCGCACGTAAACGTATTTTCCATCTTGTACGGTAACACCAGTAACCCTTTTAATAGCTCCAGATAGGTCTGAGTCTCCAACCTTTCGGAACGATTGTGCAGAAAGTCCGTCTGTTACGGTGGTTGCATTCTTCATTTCCATAAGAACTCCTGCCTCAGAGTTTCTTCTCACTTCTGCCACAACTTCTACCATGGCTACTTCTTGCGAAGCCATTTCGAGCACGGCATCAATGGTTGTAACCTCGCCTGCTTTTACAACTACATCTTTGTAAATCTGATCGGCAAATGAGATGTAAGAGACCTTTACCTCGTAAGTACCTGGATCTACAGAAAGGGAGTAATTACCATCGAAATCGGTGGTTGCCCCAACACCAGAAAGTGCTGGTACTGTAACGTTGGCACCAATAAGTGGGCCTCCGAATTGTCCGTCTCCAATATTTCCTCTAATGAATCCCTTGTCTTGAGCAAAAACTGTTAACGTAAGGGTTGTTAACAGTAGAAAGAAGTTTAGCTTCTTCATTGGTAGGTAATGTGATTTTGAAATCGCGCGCAAGATTAAACAAGAAAGCCCCACGACCGTAGTCGCAGGGCTGTTCTTAACAATTATATAAGGTTGCTATTAAAGCTCTCCTCTTTGACCAGCAGCACCCCAAGAGAACTGCTGAACGAAGTTGTAAGTAGAACCTGCTCCATCTACCACGAATGTTGCAGCTTCAGTTTGTGCAGCTGTCAATTCAGTCAAGCACTCGCCAGACTCATCTCCATCGTAAACTTTTACGCCACCATCAACATCGCAGTTGGTGAACACCAAAGACTGAGAACCTGAAGCATCGACCAAGTATTTGTAAGCATCGCTTTTGTGAGTACAATCAACGCCTGGATCAGCAAACTTAGTGCGGAACTTAACCGGCTTACCAAGTAGTGCAGAGTAGTTGAAAGTTACGTTTGTAACGTTACCCTGAGCTTTAGATTTGAAATCGCCAGCAGAACCACTACCAACAGCATCTACGTACAGGCAAATACCATTAGAAAGCGTGAACTGACCGTTAACGTTTGTAGTTCCTTCCGGACCATCAATTTCAAGACCTTCGTCAGTACCAACACCGTCACCATGAATAACAGCAAAACCGTTGATTGTTCCTGAGTAGTTCTGATCTAGGTCAATACCATCATCACCTTGGAAGAATACCAATGCATCAGCAATGTTCACAGTACCACCGAAACACTCGATACCATCATCAAGGGTTGCGTAGATCTCGATATTGTTGATAGTTGTTCCAGAACCAACACCACCTAGTGTAAGACCATTGATCTCGTTTCCTTCACCGATAGTGATACCTCCGTGACGGATAGAAACATAGCTAAGAACACCTGAATTATCAGAAGCATTCGAACCACCGTAAGCTCCAAAACCAAGGTCAGCCGAAATACCTTCGATGTTTCCTTCAGTATCACCACTTTCTGTAGAAACTGGTGCATTACCCAAAATGATAATACCACCCCACTTCTCGTTATCGGTTTTACCCAGGTTAGAACCTACAAGTTGACCAATTGCAATGTCATCTTCTGCAGATGTGAAGATAATTGGGTTAGTAGAAGTACCCTCTGCCATGATCTTTGCTCCTCTTTCTACGATAAGAGCAGAAGCAGTAGTACCAGTACCAGCAGCTCCTTTTATAATTGTACCTGCCTCAATAGTAAGTGTGGTACCTGAAGCTACAACAACTTTACCTTCCAGGGTCCAGATCTGGTCTGCGGTCCAAGTTGTGTTTTCACGGATAATGGTAGCGCTGTTGTCACAAGAACCATCGTCTTCTTCTGCCTCTGGATTGTAGTTCACAGCTTCAGAATCAGTACAACCTTCTGTTTTCTTAGTACAAGAAGGCAATGATGCAACAGACACAGCAAGGCCGAGAATTGCAACGAAACTCAAATAACTTCTTTTCATTTTAATTATTGATTTGTGGTTTTGGTTTAAATCCGCTGCAAATCAATCATTGTATTATTACTGATGATAGCGTTAAGACTTACAAAAGGTTTAAGAAAGCGTTAGATCAACGTTATGTTCGTTAATCTAATGTTACCTAGTAATTGAATTACCATAAAATAGAAAAGGGAATCCGACTTCGAATTCCCTTCTAAACAATGAATTGCTTGTTCTCTAGGTGTTCTTTTCGAGCACCTGAACCAACTGATGAGCCGGCACCACACCACTCTGCCGCCAGATCATTTCACCATTCTTAAACAGCATAAGTGTTGGAACTCCTTGAATGCGGTACTTGCTGGCCACCTTCGGATTCTTGTCTACATCGATCTTCAGAATTCTGGCCTTTCCTCCTATCTGTTTCGACACATCTTTTAAAATCGGCCCCATGGCTTTGCACGGACCACACCATGTGGCATGAAAGTCTATGAGCACTGGTTTATCTGACTTGATTATATCGTTGAAGTTTGCCATGATCAGCTATTCTTAAATTTTACACTCCAAATACCGCGTAGTTCGTCTACAGCATAGCCTTTGGCCTTATCGTTCGGATAAAGGCTATCTAAAACAGAAACCAACTCCGGCTGCATGTTTTTCGGATTTCCATGACATGTTAAGCAAACGCCACCGGTAAATATGGGGGCGTAGTAATGCTTCTTACCGTCCTCATCAATAGAAACCTTTGGCAGAACTGGTTCGCCTTTGGCTTTAAGCTGTTTGAAATCGTTGATAACCGCCAACTCCTTTTCGGTAGGTGCATTCTTCGGGTTTCTGTTCTTATCGGAAACACGTTTAACCTCTGTATTGTACTTATCTGAATAAAGCGAAGTGAGCGCCATTGCTCGTGTGCTACAGAATTGTACTGCATTTGAAGGACCGCCTTCTTGCATGGCTTTTACCAAGTTGGCTTTGAGCACAGCCTGAACCGAATCGGTGACCTCCTCACCTATTCTTCTGTAGGTTACTTCATCTGGTCCAGAAACATACTGAACGTTGTGTTTCACTTGTTTTTCCGGCTTCTTTTCTGAGCAGCTATGAAATGCTATTAGCCCAGAGATCAAAATCAATATTGTTCCTGTCTTTTTCATACTAGGGCTTTACGGTAGGTTGGCCTGCATTGTTCCAAGCTCCGATACCTCCGTTCAAATTATACACTTCTTTAAATCCCATATCGTGCATTTTCCCCATAGCCTGTCCGCTTCTTCCACCTGATTTGCAATACACGGCAACAGGCTTGTCCTTATCCAGTTTTTCCAATTGTTGGTCAAAATCATCTTCGTAGATATTGGCCAGAATGGCACCTTCAATTACTCCCTCGTTCCATTCAGCTGGAGTTCGAACATCCAATATTTGTGCGCTGCTTAAGTGATTACTGAATTCCTCCACGTTCACATTTTCTGCAATAGCGTCATTGTTGGTTTTGTTCTGTCCGTTGGAGCAAGAAACCATTAGCACTGCTGCCAAAAACACGGTCATTATTTGCTTTACTGTTTTCATTTTTGAGATTGTTGTTTATAGTTGTGATTCAAAATAAAAGTTCTTTTCCGAGGATGTAAATGCCCATGACCAGCACAAACCAACCAAAAGCTGGCTTCAGTTTCTGACCAGGAATAACGTTTGAAAGTTTGGATCCGATGAAGATGCCAACCACCGACAATGCTGCAAACGTTAACAGGAACGTCCAATCAATGGTGTGGTTTTGCACATCTCCTAAAAATCCGATCAATGATTTAATGGCAATGATGATCAGCGAAGTTCCTACTGCCATTTTCATCGAAAGTCCTGACAACAATACCAAGGCCGGAATGATGAGAAAACCTCCTCCCGCGCCTACCAATCCGGTCAGTGTTCCAACCACCAAGCCTTCAATGGTAATTAACGGGTAATTGTATTTCACTTCTGAAGCGCCTTCAACATCCTTTCTTCCTTTTATCATACTGTACGATGCCGCTATCATCAGCACAGCAAATAGCACCATAATCCCAACACTTTTGGTCAGTACAAAATCACCAACAGCGAATATTTCTTGCGGAATGGCTGGAACCATGAACTTCCGTGTGAGGTAAATCGCAATAATGGATGGAACCCCAAAAACCGCAGCGGTTCTGAAATCGACCTGGCCTTTCTTGAAATAAGTCATGGCCCCAACCAGCGATGAAAGCCCGACAATAAAAAGTGAGTAACCTGTAGAAATGATCGGATTGATACCAAGTAGGTAAACAAGTACTGGCACGGTAAGAATGGAACCTCCACCGCCTAACAGACCGAGTGTTATCCCGATTACCAATGCCATTATCCAACCTACTACTTCCATTGTCAATTTGCTAAGACAAATGTAGTTTGAGTGGGTACGGACAGCTGTGACGGTTGTCACAGTGCTTGATCAATGCACGCTGAATGCGTCATCAATGTTGGAAACCATCAAATTCGCGAGGTCTGGGTTATTCATGGTGTGCGTTGAGCGTGTGGTAATATCTCCCGTCATATTGGTTCCATTTAGCAGCTTCAACCAATCTACTTCCATTTCAACCGTTACGCCATCTGCAACTGAACTGACTTCATCCACAAAGGCAAGATCCACCAAATGCTTATCGGTTCCCACATGAAAAATGAATGGCGCGTTAACATCTCCATTCATAGTTGCTGAGGTATCCACCATTCCTTCTAGCACATAGAAAATATAACCTGAATCCCAGCCCCAATGCATGTGATCGGGATTATTGGACGAAAGCGCACTTGTAGTTGCAAAAGTGGCCGGGTCGCTGTGATTGGAAATACTATCCACTCCGGCAGAGAAAGTGAACGAGCTATAATTATCGATCGGTAAATATCCAAGGTTGTAGTCTTCGACATTGGGTTTAATAAGCAAATGCGAATCCGACACTTCGTACGCACCACCAGTACCATTGAATGAGAATCCACTCAGATACATCTGCGCTCTAGTGAACTTCACCATTCTTCCCGATTCTGATTGTACCTCAGTATCGAAAGCAAAGTCTTGACCACCGAGTTTACTGTAAAATTTGAAGTTCAGGTTGTCCACCACATAAACACATGAACCATCATCTTGCTCTGCTTTTGGGTCGTAATTAAGTGCTGTGGGGTCAAGACAACCGTCCTTGTTACAGGCAGATAGAAATACGACACTACTCAAAAGAAAAAGGCCAAATTGTTTCATGCTTCAAAGATGGTGATTAAGCAGTAACAACTGTAGCTTCAATCAGGTTCAGCCAGGTCTGGATTGTTGATAAAATTCTGATCGGTTAGCGAATGAAGAAAAGCTACCAGATCGGCTTTTTCCTGTTCAGTAAGCCCAAGTGGTTTTATAAGCGGACTTTGATTGACATGTCCAACTCCGCCAGCATTGAAATGCGCTACAACTTCTTCTAAGGTTGCCATGCTACCGTTATGCATATATGGCGCTGTTTCAGCTACATTTCTAAGGTTCGGAATTTTGAATTTGCCCTTGTCTTCATCCAGTTGCGTGATGCGCGCCAATCCAGTATCAGCGTATTCCTCATACAGTCCAATATTCTCAAACTCGAAATTGGTAAACAGCGGTGGCACATGGCATTCGGTACATGCAGTTTCTGAACTGAAGAAAATGTCGCGCCCGCGTTTTTCTGCGGCAGAAAGCGCGTTGACATCACCTTGATATTCATATGCATCAAACCTAGAATGGCCACTAATGAAAGTCCGCTCAAAAGCCGCGATGGAACGCGAGATCCCGAAAGCACCGGGCTCTTGGCCGTATGCCTCATCAAACATGCGGATGTAGGTTTCATCTCCTTCAATTCTCTCTAGAAATTCCGCAATGGTGAAATCCATTTCCTCATGCGTAAAAATGGGCGATTGCGCTTGCAGTTCCAATGTTCGCACACCACCATCCATGAACATGATATCGGTGTAACCAATGTTGGAAAGCGTTGGTGTATTCCTTAGTCCAAGTCGGCCTTCAATGCCAGTAGCAATTGGAAGCTCATCCGTAAACGCGTTTTCCAGCTTGTGACATGTGCCGCAGGAAATACTCTCATCTCTCGATAGCTTCTTCTCATAGAAGAGTTTTCTGCCTAAATCGATCCGTGCTTGCGTAAGTTGATTTTCCGTTGGAATTTCCATCTCTGGAAACCAACTCGGAATATTCTGAAAGTCTTGCACAACAGGAACTTCAGCATCTTTCTGGCAAGCAGAAAGCGAAGCCAGCAGCACTAACAGATATGTAAACCTTGAAAACTTCATTTCAAAAGAAAGGGCGGACGAACCAATTCCATCCGCCCTTTATCAACTCAAAAAATACAATTACTGAACAGAAATGGCATCAGGCACATTACCGCTGAACGTCATTGCCGCTGGCATGTTATTCATGGTGTGTGAATCTGGGTCGGTGCGCAGATCAATGCCATCAAACAACTTCAGATAATCCACATTGATGTGATATGTGATGTCGGCATTCACCTCTTCATGCTTCGTAAACATCACGTCTTTCGCAAGCATATCCGTACCTATGTGGTAGATGAATGGCGCATTGGCAGTTCCATCCATATTTGCCGTTGTATCAACCATGCCTTCTACCTTAATGAAGATGAAGCCAGAGTTCCAGCTCCAAAAAGCATGATCAGGGTTATTAGATGATAACGCATGCTCAGAAGGCCACGAAGCCGGGTCGGCATGATTAGCAATGCTATCTACACCTACTTTGAATCCGAAACCGTGATAATGATCGTTTGGAATCTCGCCCACTTCGTACATCATGGTTCCAGCTTTCAACAGTAGGTACGAATCATCAACCATTTGCATTCCACCATCTTTGTGAAACACGAAATTGCTGACGTACATCTGAGCTGTGGTGAACTTCATTTTACGTCCTTCCCAATTGGTAACCTCCGTATTGAATGCAAAGTCTGCAGTTCCCAATTTGGCATGCGCATGGAGCATAACCGTACTGATGGTATCATACATACAAGTTCCGTCATCAACGGTAGCATCTGGGTTATAATTGGTCGATGTCGAATCCATACACCCTAGAACATCGTTTCCGGTGGTATCAGCTATGCAGCTGCCATCATCTTTCTTAGCATTTGCATCGTAGTTAATGGCATTGGGATCGGTACACCCCTCTTTTTGGCATCCTGCCAGGTAAACAACTCCCGCCACAAGCGGAATGAATAGAAATAGTTTGGTTTTCATTTTATAAAGTCTTGAACTGAAATTAATTGCACACGAATTAGCGGACGTGCGTAACCGCTCCGTTATCGGAAATACTTAAGTATGAAAACTAAACCTGTGGCGGGTGAAAAACGCTGGGACTAAAGCCAACAGTTAACGGTTCGGAACAATTGCAGAACTCTTCTTCTGCCGGTTCCACCGGTGCCGTAAACTCGATTGCTTCTGATGTCTGAAAGAACTCCACCATTAAGCGATTTGAAACTTCCTGACCTTCATTTTGGTCTTCAGTATTCTCTTGAATCTGCTTTTTAAGATGACACTTACCATTACACTCCAGTTCAGGCTTGTCCTTATTCTCACAAAGAACTGAAGCAATAAAATCGCGATTCATCCAATAATTGACATGCGGCATATACGCTTGCGAAAGCGTTAAACCGTAAAGCCCGATCAACAATATGGATAGTATCCTACTCACTGATTCGGGTCGCTAAAGTCTGGATTGGTTGCGAATTCTTCGTCTGTAAATGTTCTTAGGAATGCAATAAGGTCCTGTTTCTCATCTTCGGTTAATTGAGCCCCACCAAAACCTACTAGTTCCATTAACGGATCCACCGTTTCAGAAAGCTGAACATGCTCGCTGTATTGATCGACCACCTCCTCTAAAGTGAAGAATCGACCATCATGCATATAAGGTGCCGTGAGCTCAATATTTCTCAAAGTCGGAACCCTGAATTTGCCCTTATCTGCTTCAACTCCAGTTACGAGATAACGCCCTTCATCAGCGCTGAACTCTGTATCCAATCCATTGTTTCTGAACTTATTATCGGTGATCAATCCACCTAAACCGTGGCAATGGAAACAATCGGCTCCTTCGCTATTGTAAAGTACCAATCCGCGAATTTCCTGGTCAGTCAGATTAATCAATTGTTGATTATAGTATTTATCGAATTTGGAGTTCGCAGATATCAATGTTCGAAGAAATTGAGCAATAGCTTTACTTACGTGAACTGAGTCGATCTCCTCAATACCATACGCCTGAGCAAAAAGTTCGAGGTATTCCTCACTTGCATTCAACTTAGCCTCAACCTCAGGCCAAGTTGTATTCATTTCTATTGGATTAGTAACCGGCTGAAAAACCAGATCCTCCAATGTAGCCGCCCTTCCATCCCAGAAAAAACCGTTCGGGTTCCAACCAAGGTTGATGAGCGCCATGGCATTTCGCGTACCAACGCTGCCGTCTATACCTATACTCACCTGTTGTGGTTCTGCAAAGCCATATTCCTGCTTATGACAGCTACCACATGATTGAGAATTATCGTCAGAAAGCATTGGTTCGTAAAACAACTTTCTTCCAAGGGCCACACCTTCAACGGTCATTGGGTTATCAGCTGGAATAAACACGTCCATAGAAGGCAAACCCGCAGGAATCTGTAATTCGTAAGGTGTGGTAACGTAAGGTTCGCAGTTATTGATATCGTCAATATCATCTGGCTGATTGCAACCAGCCGCCATGGCTGCAAATGCCATTAGAATTACCGCATGCTTTAAGTATTGCATCACTTAGTTAACAGACTTTCTGATTGAAAGTTGCCCAAATGTAACGGTATCATTCGGAGAATATGTGACTGTTATCATACTTAAAAGCAAATAAGACATCATGTCAGTAATTTTTGCAAGGCATGCTTATTGACCATCTGTTTGCGTGAAAAAGAAGCAACCTTCTTTCTTTCGAATGCTGAAAAGAACTTTCCATGTTCTTCTGCTGGCCTTTATGTTGGGTCTGTGGAATACCATGATGCATGAAACCCGCATGATAAACGACAGTGCTACGCGAATTGAGTGCGATGCTGAGGAAAGTGATGATCCGTTGGAATAGCTAGCGCTAATTTCCCAAGCCCATCCAATTCAGGTAACAAATCATTATTAGGACAAGTAAGAAATTGGTCGTTAAATTAGTTCATAATTTCATTTTGGACAAGTAAGAAATGGACAAAGTACGGTTGATTTACCATTAGTGACGCGCGACATTTGTATCGTACTCTCAAACTAACCTCAACGCTATGAAAAGATTTATACTATTACCAGCCCTACTGTTCGTTTTTTGGGGAACCACAGTTGCTCAGCAATGGACGGTGTACAACACAATCAACTCAGACATTCCAAGCAATGGTATTCGAGCGTTGGCAATTGATGGTTCCGGCAGTAAATGGATCGGAAGCACAAGTGGTCTTGGCAAATTCGACAACTCTTCTTGGACCAATTACAATAATTACATCTACGCCTACTTTAAGGATGGGATTGCATTCGATTTGAATAACGATGCATGGATAGCCGCTACTGTTAGTCAGCAAACGGTTTGTAGAATAGACGACACCTGCTACGTTCATTGGGATTCCATTTCTCAACCATTCCATGTTTACAACCCTCATGTGCTAGCGGTGGATTCGAGTGATAACATTTGGCTTGCTGGTGGGGCGGGTAACGTAGGTAAGGTACTGCAATACGATGGAACCAATTGGACATTTCACAACAACACAGATGTGAATTCAGCCAATTGCATTGCAATAGACGATGACCAGAATATATGGATCGGTGCTGGGGGGCGTATGTGCATGTTTGATGGTAGTGTATGGACCATGATTGCAATACAAAACTCAGTTAATGATATTGCAATTGACGATAATGATATCAAGTGGTTGGCAACCAGCAGCGGACTGGTTAAGTATGATGGTACTGTCACAACTTATAATACAACCAACTCAGATGTTCCCAGCAATTACGTTCGAGCGGTTACCATTGACCTGCTCGGAAATGTTTGGGTGGGTACGGACTATGGTGTTGCCATGTTCGATGGAACCGATTGGACATACTACACTACTTCCAATTCAGATATTCCAAGCAACAATATCGGTTGTTTGGCCACAGACCTTGATGGAAGAATTTGGGTTGGAACAAATGATGAGGGATTAGCCGTGTTCGAAGATACTACCACAACTGCAGGTCCTTGTTCTGCCGAATTCGACCTATACCCTCATCCAAGTGTTCAACATGATTGGTATCTGATTCCCTCCATTACTGGGAATGGTCCATTTCAGTATCATTGGAACTGGGGCGATGGAACCACATCAAATCTGCCTTTTCCTACTCATACGTACGATGACCCAGGATATTACAACATTTGCCTAACCATTTGGGATTCTGAAGGTTGCGCTTCAACTTACTGCGATTCTTCCACATACATCTACAAAACAATGGAAATGGCAACGGTCAACGTGGTTAGCCAAGCACCCACGGGAGTTCAGGAAGAGCAAGTTGCAAGTAGCTTTTCCATCTACCCTAATCCGGTAATCGATGCGCTAACACTTGAGTCACAAAACCCTGTTGATCATGCGTGGCTAACTGACCTTAAGGGTCGTAGATTACAACCTCTTCTTTCTGACAACAACAATCGTTGGAACGCCAACCTATCTGAACTCCCGCCTGGAATGTACCTAGTGGATATTTTCACCTTGGATGGCAAACGAGGCGTGATTAAAGTTGTACGAGAGTAACTCGGTCAGTTTACCTTAGTTCGGAGCAACAGAAGTGTAGGTTTTCAGTTCCGCACTATTTATGGCTTTCGGGTTTTGTTAACCAAGACCTGAAAGCCTTTTACTTATCGGCTCACCTCACATTAGAAACTGACAAGCACACTATCCTTCACGAAACTTGAAATCGTAATCTGTATTCTGAACAGATTCTTTAACATCTCCAACTGTAATCGTGAACCTCAAACATTCAAAACACCTTTCAACTTAAACCATTTCCATTACAACTTTACAGACTGCCGTTACAACTTGGGAGGTTTTCTTTACAAGTTGAACCTCTGACTTAACCACTTGCGTCTTTCAAATAACAACTTAAGCCTCTCACCTAACAAGTTGAGGCATTTCCTTTACAACTTGAGCCTCTGCCGTTGTGACTTTAACCTCTTAAGTAACTACTTAAGCTTCTGACCTTTTAACGGCAGCCACTAAAAAAATTGCGGCTGAGCACGAAACCGTACAAATTAGTCGTTATCGCGTGTTAACCGGACCAACTTAGTGAATTATACAATCTAACATCGATGTAACACATATCCCTAAATTTGAGGGTTCAAACCTCATTCATTAACAATGAAACATTTTATCCTTGTTCTTTCCCTTTTGGTAGCAACTGTAGCCAAAGCACAAACTGTTTACACCGTTGGGCCAGGACAACAATACTTAACGCTTAGTCAGGCTTACGCAGCCATTCCAGCAACCATAAGTGGCCCTTATGAATTGCACTTAATGCCAGGCTACAGTTCTTTTAGCGAGACTTTTCCGATTGTTTTTGACGCTCGTGTTGGGTCAAGTGCCACCAATACAATCACAATTATCCCTCAGTTTTCTGGTGCTACGATTTCAACCGCTGCGGACAATACGATTGAATTTAATGGCTGTAGCCACGTGATAATAGACGGTAGCGTAGCCGCGGCAGGTGACACGGCCAACCTGAAAATCATTAACACCAATACAACGAATAACTCAATACTCTTTGATAACGGAGCGACTAACAATGAAATACGTTATTGCGACTTAATGGGGGTTTATAGTTCTGGCAATTCCGGAGGTGGAGTTATTAGGTTTGGCGAAACCACATCTGGTAACTCAAACAACCATATCTCATATAACGTCTTCCATGGGGTTGGAGCTAATGTTCCGCACAGTTGCGTTCATTCCAATGACGGTAATCATGCGAATTGGATTGTGAATAACTATTTCTATGATTATAGAAACTCGGCCATAAGGCTTAAGGACATAAACAATGATTGGCAGATTATAGACAATCATGCTTTTGAGGGACAGAACTATCAGCTTGAAAGATTTATCCAAATTGAAGATGGAGCTATAAATGTTGAGCGGAATTATTACGGTGGCACAGCTGCTTTTGCAACTGGCATCGCGGCTGAAGGTGGTAGAGGATTTATATATCAAGATGGGTTAATGAACACCGTTGTCAATGAAAACATAATCAGGAGTTTTAACGGTTTGGTGTTGGCTCAGGATTGGGATGACCCTGTTATATATTGCCAAGGCTGCTTGGTTTCAAATAATTTAATCGGAGATTCAACATCTACTGGAAACATTAATTGGGTTGCTCAAGAATCTGGTGAAGTAACAATTGTTCATGCGAAAAATGCACACAGCAATATCATTTCAGGTATTAATGTATCACGGAGTGTTTCTAATGCAAGTAGTGTTGCATTGAAGGCCGTTGTGGTCGAGGAGACCGCTTCTAACAATCGAATTGGAAATGAAAGTGTGCCTCACAGTATATGGCTTGATGATATCTTTTCAACTTCTTCTGTAAAGGCAATTGCAGGTAGTAAGGCTGAGGGGAACGTCATTTCAAACCTTCATATGGACCCATCTGGGTCTGGGGTAAATCTCATCAGAGTCGATACAGCCTTTGACAACGTTATAAGTAATGTGAATTTCAACGAAGGTGTGCTTCTGGAAGTTTTTGATGATGGAAACACATGTGAAGGAAACGTTATAGAAAATGTTAATGCGGCTCAGTTTATTTTCGCTCATGGTGATGTCAGAAACTGCATTGTTACAAATTCTCAGGCTTCTAGTACGCTTTTTGGTCCCTCAATAACATGGGCAGTTTCATATAAGGGTGATTTGATTGGAAATTATTTGGAGAACGTTGCTGCACAATGTGCTTTTTACTGCGAAGAAATGAAGATGGACTCCATCTACGGTAACCAAGTGTCGAACCTAACTTGGAATGGTACTGACGATGTTTACGGATTTTACCTAGCTGACAATTCCCCTTATGGCAGTATGCCAACACCTAGTAGATTGGTTATTGAATCGAATCGAGTCGATAGCGTTGTAGCTGTGAACCAACACGTGACAGGCTTTTACTGTGATTACGATGAGAGTGAGCCCATGCCGCTTATTTTCAGGTCAAATCACGTTGAATCACTTTGGGCGTTGTCAGCCATGGGGCTAAATATAAGCGGGACCAATATGGCAGCACCAGATTCGATTGAACACAATTACTTTGGGAATTTTCAGGCTGATTGGGCACACGGAATCAGGAAAAATAGCAACAGTTCGGATTTGTCCTTAATAGCAGATAATATAATTGAAAATTTCAATGTTTCTGACGGCACGGTTACAGGGATTTCTTGTGCAGGTGACATTACTGTTCGTAAGAATTTGTTACAAGGCTTGAGATCCTCATCCGGTGATGGAGTGACGGGTATTTTCGATGGGAAGTATGTTTACAACAATATTATTCGGCTGGGTTTAGATGATTATGGTACTCCAACATCTTCAGATGGTGAAATCATCGGTGTATATAATTATGCGTTGTCCGAAAATGAATTGTTGTTTAACACTATTTACATTGATGGGAGTAATGTAACTGGATCAGATAACACATACTGCGTTTACGGTAGAACCACAACTACAGTAACGGTAGCTAGTAATATTTTAGTTAACAACAGGTCTAATGGACAACTGGGTTCAGGTGGACATTATACCTACGGCAACGAGGGGTCGACATTGAATCAAACGGTGAATTACAACTTGCATTTTGCGAATGGTACTGGAGGTGCTTTAGCCACGTTTGATGATGGTCTATCGAGCGTTAATACGCTTACCGATTTGCAGAATGTCCAGATAGGTCAGCATTTGAATTCTTACGTGCAAAATCCCAACTTCGTAAACGCGGACGGTAGTCTTACCGACCAGAACATGTCTCCTGGTGTTGGAAGCATTGCCTATGGAAATGGCGTTTATTTGCCATATGTTACTGAAGATTTCTATGGTGTAACAAGAAGTTTTACGCCCACTATCGGGGCAATTGAAAACGGATTGTTAGTGGGGGTTCAAGAACAAGCAGCGGAAGAATCAATCTTGCTTTACCCCAACCCGGTTAAAGATGTTTTAACGTTAGAGTCAGTTAGCGGTGCCATTGATAAGGTTGAGATATACAATGGTTTAGGATTAATGGTCTTCTCCGAAACGGGAGTTCACGCGCAGCATAAACAAATTGATCTGAGCCAGTTTGAAACAGGCGTTTATGTCCTTTCCGTGAAGACGGAACAAGGGGCAAGTCGATATAAAATCGTGAAGGAGTAAAGCCAATCTCAAGCTTTTGGGCTAAGCCCAAAAGCTTAATGCGTTTACTTATAAGCTCTCCTAAACCGCGTTAGCCGCTCTAATTTCCAATCACGAACGCGCTCTAACAGTTCTTCACCGTCATTGCCCGTTATGGGTTCTCCAAAAATGACATGAGCCGTGGTGCTCCATTGAGAGAAATTGCGGAAGAAATGCGCTCCCATATTGTCATCGCCTACCCAAGCCAGGTCGGGGTTTTCATAAAAGATTGCCACCGGAATAATTGGAAAACCTTCTTCGGCCGCGGTAAAGAACATGCCGGGTTTAAGCGGTAAAAGTCCGTTGCCATCTCCAGTCGTTCCTTCCGGAAAAATGATAACTGAACGGCCATTTTTCAGTCGTGAGGCAATTTCATCTTTGGTCCGTTTACGGCTGTCTTTGCTGCTGCGGTCTACGTAAACCGTGTTCACCGCACTGGCACCCCAACCGACCAACGGCATCTTTTTCACTTCGGCCTTGGCCACAAAAACCGTAATGGCGTACTTAGGTATAATCCAAATATCGATATACGATTGGTGATTGGACATCATCAGGCCAACCTTTGGTTTCTCACCATGCAGCACGGTTTTCACGCCAAACACTTTCAGCATTACAATGGACCAGAACCGTTGCGTTCCCAGTGCCCACCTATGGCCACCAAATACAGAACCCACCAACGCCACAACCGTGCACACCAAGGTGAGCACGATAAACACCACAGACCGAATAATGAGCAGAACAAGCCCCATGAGAGTTGTTTAAATTGCGCTGCAAATATCACAACAACGGGAATTTCCACGGCCTTGAATCCAACTTCCATCGAAATACGCAATCCAGACAGTTCAACCACCACGGTAAAGCTGTACCAGCCTGAAACGGCAAAAGCGGTTTTTGCGCTGTTTCCAGCAATGGGTGTTTACGCCAAGTATTATGTTCCGTTGGCAGAGGAGCTTTACCAAAATGGATTTGCTACGGCTTTGGTCGATCTTCGAGGAAACGATACTTCGAGCGTCAGGCCAAGCAAAAAAGTTGATTTCGGATATTCCGACCAGCTTTCGCTTGACTTTCATACTGCGATAACGCATTTGAGAAAGGAGTTTGCAGGTATTCCGCTGTATCTGTTTGGGCACAGCCTAGGCGGACAACTGAGTTGTTTGTACGCAAGCAAGAACCCAGAAGCGGTTGATGGTTTGATTCTTTCGGCCACTTGTTCTGTTTACTACAAAGGCTGGGATGGTTTTGCTGCCTATCAAACACTAGCTGGAACACAATTCGCCAATTTGATGGCAAAGGCGGTCGGTTATTTTCCTGGTAAAAAAGTCGGTTTTGGAGGAACAGAAGGCAAAACCGTAATTCGAGATTGGAGTAGACAATCGCGCACTGGACGATACGAGCTGAAGAACGATTCCTTCGATTACGAAACAGCTCTAACGAAAGTGAATTTGTCTGTTCTTGCTCTTTCGTATGAAGGAGATTCGTTAGCACCTTACGGAGCAGTAGAACATCTTCTCGGCAAGATGAAATCTGCTCAGATAGAACATCTTCACCTGAAGAAAGATGACCCGCGAAATGACGCCTACAATCATTTCAATTGGGCCAAGAAACCACAGAAATTGGTTCAAGTAGTGTCTGATTGGGTCGGAAAACAATAGTTGATGTCGGAAGATGAACGATACATGCTGCGATGCCTTGACCTTGCCTTGCTTGGTCAGGAAAATGTTGCGCCAAATCCGCTGGTTGGCTGTGTAATCGTTCACAAGGAACGTATAATTGGAGAAGGTTATCACGAAAAGATTGGAGAAGCGCACGCGGAAGTGAATGCCATCAATTCTGTTGCGGATAAATCGCTACTTCCCCACTCGACCATTTACGTGAGTTTAGAACCTTGCGCCCATTTTGGCAAAACTCCACCCTGCGCGGACCTGATTGTGAAGCACCAGCTAAAACGCGTTGTAATTGCGGTTCAAGACCCATTCTCAAAGGTGAACGGGGCTGGCATAAAGAGATTGACCGATGCTGGAATTGAGGTAACCGTTGATGTTTTAGAAAGCAAAGCGAAAGAACTGAACAAACGCTTTATCACGTTTCATGAGAAGCAGCGGCCATATATCATTTTAAAATGGGCAGAAACTGCCGATGGTTTTGTGGATAAGATCAGAACAGACGCATCCGAACCATCATTGAAAATAACTGGCAATACGGCTAATACGCTGGTCCATAAATGGCGGTCGGAAGAAGCAGCCATCATGGTGGGTAAAAACACAGCGTTGTTGGATAATCCGAGTTTGACGACAAGGAAATATCGAGGCAAAAACCCGATCAGAATTCTGCTTGATTCAAACTCAGAAGTGACTAAATCAGCCAACATTTTCAATGACGAAGCTAAGACGATTGTGCTTTCGGAGAACACGCGAAACCTAGAATCGGTTTTAACTGACCTCCACAAGAGAGACATCCAATCGGTCATCGTGGAAGGTGGCCCAAAACTTCATCAGTCGTTCTACGAAATTGGGCTTTGGGATGAAATCAGAAGATTCGTTTCATCAATGGAAATCGGAACTGGAATGGAGGCTTTGAAACTGAACGAAACTCCAGAATCTGAATCTCAAATAGGCAACGACCACTTGCTCATTTACCGAAACCGATGATTCCGTTAGCGCTCAGCATTTTATCGTCTTCGGTACTTCTGGTCATCTTCAAGTACTTCAACCGCTTCGAGGTTAAGACATTCCAAGCTATTACGGTCAATTACTTTGTGGCCGCGGCACTCGGTTTTCTGCTTTCTCCGAAGTCCATTTCACCTTACGAACTGGTTGACCAAACATGGCTTCCTAGCGCGGTTATTATTGGCTGCGTCTTTATCGCGATGTTCTACGTAATGGCCATTTCATCGCAGAAAGTCGGTGTGGCCATCAGCTCGGTTGCCAATAAAATGTCATTGGTTATTCCGGTCATTGCTGGCGTTTTGCTTTACAACGAATCCCTTGCTGGGTTGAAACTCGCAGGTGTAATCGTTGCCATTATTGGCGTTGTGATGGTCACCTATCCGAAGAAAGGCGTTCAGGTGGATAGGAAATTCCTGATTCTGCCAATCATCATCTTTCTTGGAAGTGGGTTTCTTGACACGTTCTTCAAGTACGTTGAAACGCACCAGATCCAATCGGATGAGATTGAATTGTTCTCTGCTTCGCTGTTCATGATTGCGGCAATGGTTGGCAGCAGCGTAATGGTTTTCAATCGGTTGAGGAACCAACAAACGTTGGAAGTGAAAAGCATCATTGCTGGATTTGCGCTCGGCATTCCGAACTACTTTTCCATCCATTTTTTGCTGATGGCGCTAAACCTCCCGAACTTGGAAAGCACCCTGATCTTCCCCGTGAACAATACAGGTATCGTACTTCTCAGTACCTTGTTCGCCATTGTGCTTTTCGCAGAAAAACTATCGAAACTGAACTGGACAGGAATAGCACTTGCCGTAGTTTCCATCCTTATGATCGCTTTTGCATGAGATTCATTCTTCTTACAACGTTCCTGTTTTTCACCACTCACCTTTTTGCGCAGGACGGCCTCCGAATTGTGATGGACACTAAGCCAGTTGGCAGCGCAATTCGCATTTCGAAGTATTTGGGCGATATGCAGGTTCCTTTGGATAGTTTGCGGTATCGTGGGGAACAAGAGATCTTTTTCGGGTACGATTCGAGGTTTACCGATGGCGTTTATGCCATTGAAATCAGCACCCTCGAAACGTTCCAGTTTGTGCTTATCGGTAAGGAAAACATGACCGCTCACATTTACGAAAGCGGTAAAGGCATGGCATTCAAACCGGACCAATCGAAAGAGAATGATGCCTTCAATATCATGCTTAATCTGTCGGATGTGTACACCGCGAGCATGGACACATTGAACAAGGCATCGATGCACCTTTCCGATTTTGCTCCAAGGCACACAGCCGTTACGGATTCGCTTTCCAAAGCTTACCATCGCATTGCGGAAGCGTACAACAACTCGCTCGGGTTGTTGAACAACCTTTTTCCCGAAAGCTACGCGGCAGAGGTACTTGTTCCCTTAGACAGGATTCCATTGCGTTCTCAAAGGCCCGAATGGGAAATGAAGTTCGATAACGATCCGGCTTTCAATCATGTGCATTACTTCCACTACATTGACTTTTCGGATGAGCGCATCATCACCAATCCATTCCTTACGAACAAGATCATTGACTACATGTACAATTACACCGAGCGTTCGGAGCAAGGTGTTCAGGAAACGGTAGATAAGCTGCTAACCATTGCAGATATGCACCCGAAGGTTCAAGGGTTCATCATTGATCTATTGATCGACTTTTTCACTGAGCGTGAAGCTGCAGACTTCATCGATTACATCAACCGAAACTATTTGGGAAGCTGCGATCTGCCGCTTTCGGAAGAAACGTTGAAGAAGATCGAAAGCATGGTCAAATTCAAACCGGGAGATGAACTTCCTAAGTTGAAATTGCCGAATCAAACGGGCCATTCAGTTCCAATTTCAAGTCTTACTGGGCAACTGAATGTGGTGGTTTTCTGGGCGTCATGGTGTCCGCATTGCATGCGCGAGCTACCAAAGCTGAAAGAGCTTTACGATAGCATGGATGGCAAACTGGGCGTTTATGCCGTTTCCATCGACACCAGTAAAACCGACTGGGTGAATACCGTGAGAAACGAGAATCTAAAATGGTTAAACGTAAATGACCTGAAAGGCTGGGAAAGCGAAGTATTGCAAACGCTTGGAGTTACTTCAACCCCAACACTGATTCTTCTCGATAGTCAGCTAAGATGGATCGGAAGAGCAAGTTCTTTTGATGGTCTTCATGACCTGGTTCGAGACCAATTAAGCGAATAAATATCAGTTTATAATTAATTGATATTCATATAAATCGCTTATACAACTTCAATCGTTTATCCAAACTAATATCCTTAAAGCGATAGGTTGGAGTTGTACACTGACCTTGCGGTTTAGGTTGAGCTGTTCCATCCAAAACCGACTGAATGACATCCACATAATTCTGCAAGGTTACCAAGGTATTGTTTGCCCGCAATATGTTCGGGTCTGGGTTCTCTCCCACTTCCTGTTTCTTCTGAAAAAGAATCTGCCCGGTATCCACTCCCTTATCGATGTAATGAAGCGTGATGCCCACATGGCTGTAATCTTCATTGTAGCATTGCCAGAACTCAGAACGTGAACCACGATACTCTGGCAAAATGGAGGTGTGCGCATTCACCATCCCCAATTTAGGAATGGAGATCAATCGAGGTTTGATGATGGAAGTTCCCATTACCACACAAACATCTGGTGCCGCCTTTGTAACAGCAGTAACAACTGTTGCCTCATTCAAACTTGGCGTTTCCAGGTACTCGACACCGTTTGGTCTACCGGTCACACCAAGTCCGGCTATGTAATCATCAACCAACTTGTTGGCCTTGGCAATGGACGCTTCTTCATATCGAAGCGCAGCGCGGTCTTCCGCACTTAAACTGATCCACGACTTCAACCAACGGTAAGGCGGCCCAAGAACCTTTCTAGAAATCGATATGAATTTAGGCTCGTTTGAGGGTAGTGAAGAGGCATCTTCCACCACAACCAATCTAAGATCAAGCCCAGCCCGCTGGATAAGATGTGCCAGCGCCTGACCACGATTTGAATTATTGGTGAGGAGAACAACCGCCATGGTCAGAAAACTACTGAAATGATGTTGGATTGTTCTTGTCTTATTTCCACCTCCACTTTTGATCCATCAATCAGAATGGTTGGCTTTTCCTTCTTCAATCGATTGGCATTGAAGCTAAAAACCTTGCCTTTCAATTGTTCCTCGGAAAGCGATCCGTATCGAATTCCATCAGAAACAAATTCAATTGTTCCGTTTGATGCATTGGTTCGGATGTGATCTCGGATAACCAAGTAATCCAGCATATCTGAAGTGGATGAAATCATCAACTCCTTCGATTCATACTTGGATTTTAGGTTTCTCAGGTCCTTTCGTGTCGTTTCAGGAATATGGTTTTCCCTGTCGGAACCATTTGGATGCCGCTTTCCCAAATGAGAGTAAACAACGGCCGTTCCTTCGTTAGCAATCAATTCGGACACTCGCTCAGGATTGATCAAATTATGAAGGCCATCAATATCCGCATCCTGCCAAGTTCCGTAGCGCCTGAAGCAATACAACGTTGAACCATCTGGAAATTCATACGGGAAATATTGTCGATTGTCTGCAGCAACATACGCTCGTTGCACACTTGGCAACTGCTGTAGCACAGATTTGGCCGAGGCTTTCAGTGCACTTCCAGATTGCCTTTTGTGGTCTGCAAAACCCAGTTTTCTGTCCTGTCCAACAACGGAGGTCACTTCTCCATTCCAGATGTAACGAATACCAAGCTCGCGCGCTATGTCCAATGAATAGAGAAAGTTCTCGTACTCATGGCCCGAGCTATCTATCAGTTTGTCAATGGCACCTTTACGGGTTCCATGAAGCATGTTACCAACAAAGCTGGCATGATCGATCCAAACCTTCGGCAGAATACCTGCCTTTTTCAAAGTTTCAGCCGCTTCAATGGCATCTTCCCGATCAAAACCTCTTCTTCGGCCATGCATGTAATCTCCCCAAGTATGGATGATATCATGCAAATGCGCTGTACCGATCTCTGGGTGCTTTTCCAGACTTACCTGATCAGGCAGATTCTGATTGAACGAACGAACAAACAGACTATCACCGAAAGGCAACCCCAATTCTTCCCAAATGAAGCCGTGCAACTCCTTCCAATCGTCAATCAATGTATTGTCGGGATCGTTGGCCATGGTAAGCCATGCCTTATACGGATATGGATATTTGAGAACGGCCGCGTCCATTGCGCTGAAATTAGCAAATACCATGGTGGAGCAAACAACCGACAGTTCTTAGTTTTATCAACTCAAGAAATCGACATGCTCAAAATCAAACTCAGTTTATTCGCTCTCCTTCTAGTTTCTACCGTTCAGGCGCAAATCAGCCAAAGGCTTCTTAATGCCATGGAAGAGTATCCAAATGCGATGCATCAAATTCGGGTTGAGTTTACCGAAAACGTGGATTGCTATGCGTTGAATCATGAATTCAAGCAAACTCGGTTGGATGTGAATGAACGTCCCAAAGTGGTCATCTCACAACTGCAGCAACAAGCAGAATTGTCTCAAACTCCTGTAAAGCAAATGTTGGAAGGTCCATTAAGGAATAAAGTTCAGAACGTTCATTCGTTCTGGGTTGTGAACATGATCATTCTTCAAGCGAAGGCAACCGTCATTGAACAGTTAGCCGAGATTGAGACTGTTGCTTTGATCGATCTGGAAGATTCAGACATTATTCCTCACGACCCGATAATCAAGGGGGAAGCCTCGAACGAGCGCTCACCGAACGGTGTAGAGCCCGGACTGGTTGCCATAAACGCTCCGGCCATGTGGGCTTTGGGCTATACAGGTCGAGGTAGGTTGGTTTACGATTACGATACAGGTGTTTGGCCTACGCATCCTGCGTTTGCGGACCGTTTTCTTGCTCATCGCTTTCCTTTGGAGCAATGCTGGACAGGATTTTTCAGTGACATTCCCAACGGAAATGTAAGCGACCACGGCACACACACTTTAGGAACCATGGCCGGTCTGGTGGAAGAAACCAACGATACCATTGGCGTAGCATTTGGCGCGTATTGGATAGCCAGCGACTTCGTAACCAGTACAGTTGAAGCCCTGCCTCCATTGGCCTCCATGATGGGCGCTTTTGAATGGGCATTGAATCCAGATGGAGACATCAATACAACGGATGACATTCCTGACGTGATCAACAACAGCTGGCGCTGGCGCGATGACCCCGACACGGTTCAGTGTGCTGGAGCAGTTGTCAATTTGATGAATGCCATTGAAGCCGCAGGAATAGCCAATGTTTTCTCAGGTGGGAACTCTGGCCCGAACAATACTACCGTGAATGCACCTCAGCGCATCAATACATCCGAGGTCAACACCTTCTCTGTTGGTAGTGTGAACGGAAACGCCAGCTTCCCCTATCCTATCAGTAACTTCTCCACCATTGGCCCAACGCAATGTCCGCATAATGGAAGTACCGCTTTGGAAATTCACCCAGAGGTTGTGGCTCCTGGTCAGAATGTGCGTTCTGCTTGGGGAACCGATGGTTTTAACACGATTTCCGGAACCAGTATGGCGGCACCGCATGTTTCGGGAGCGGTTCTTTTGCTGAAGGAGGCATTTCCTTATTTGAGTGGCGAAGATCTGCTTTGGGCGTTGTACGAAACGGCTGTTGACCTCGGTGATGTGGGAGAGGATAATGTTTACGGAAGAGGAATCATTGACGTGTTTGCCGCTTATCAGCATTTGGCGCAAAGCAATGTACCCATAGACCCAAACTTTGTGCATTGGGACATCGAAATTGAGATACCTACTGCCCCTTTCGATAATGGCATTACATGCGATAATTCCATTCATCCAACGGTTTTCGTCACCAACAAAGGTGATAGTACAATCACTGAAATCGACTTTGAATACAGTATCAACAATGGCGCTATGCAGGCGCACAATTGGGCTGGGACTCTGCTTCCAGGGAATACGGTTCCGATAGTCGTTTCATCCATTTCAACAACGGATTATGGGAATTTGGAACTAAATATGGTGGCTTCCATTCCTGATCAGCCAAACGAATATGACAATTACAATAACCATTGGCGATACTCCACCAACCGAAGGGAACCAACTCAGCTACCTTTCATTGAAACGTTTGAGCAAGGTTTTGCCCAAAACGATTGGCTAATTCAAAACCCAGATGCCAGTGACACTTGGGACACCACTGCTACAGGCGGTCTGCAATGGAGCAATTACTCGGCCGCCATGCCGCTTTTCAATTACTCGCCACGGGCCAATCAGCGCGATGGACTTATCAGCCCGTTGTTCAACATTCCGAATACCACAGAACCGGTTTGGCTTCTGTTTGATGTGGCCTATCAGTTGAAATCGGAAAGCCTTGTAGCTCGCGATACGCTACAGGTGCTTACATCCACCGATTGCGGGCAGACGTTTGATGCCATAATTTATGACCGTTCTGGCGAAGACCTCGAAACGATTGACACTAGCAAAATAGACTTTGTGCCAGCATTTGAGTGGGATTGGAGACGGGATTCCGTTAGCCTATCGCAATATGCCGGGGAAGAAGTCATGCTCAAATTCCAAACCATAAACCGACAAGGGAATAACGTGTATATCGACAACGTAAAGGTTTTTGTTGGAGACATGGAGCCCGAAGGAATTACCGATTTTTCATCGTTGGTAAGCCTCTACCCTAATCCGACCACTGGGAGTATGTATGTTGAAGTGGAAGGCCTCAAAAGCACCATAACTGATGTCGGTGTTCTAAGTCTTCTTGGTCAGCAAGTAGCAGTTACAGTTATGAACCAAGGCAATCGGTTGTTGTTGACAACGGAGAAATTAGAAACAGGCATCTACCTGCTCGATATGCAAATTGAAGATCACAGAGTGGTTAAGCGGTTTGTAAAGCGCTAACTGAATCGAATTCCGTTATGTTTTGCCCTAATCTGAGTTTTAGAATTGGCAAAAGAAAAGATTGGTCTCCCTCGTAGGTTACGGGTTGAGACGATACATGTGTTTGATTCCATAGCCTGATCAAAAGTTGGTTCCAACTAGAAGGTTGTTCTTGACCCTTTAATAAGCATTGGAGCTACACAGCTGTCACGCATCAATGTTTACCGTAGGAATCCTTCGGCACAGATGGTTGACAGAAACTCCTTAACCTCGAGGTCTGACAATAAAGTCAGTTGGTCCAAATGTCATCCTGAAGAGGCTGACCAACCAACTCTAGCGCCATCCATACACAACCGACATCATTACCAATCAACTGTGTTGTACCAACCTAAAACTGAAGACCTTTAACAATCGATCGGTTTCTGCATCCATCTCGCTACAAGCCATTACCAACCGAATATAAAGCCTAAGGATCATGGCCAATATCAGCGATAAACCAACTCTTTTTGCCACTTCCTAATGGCCGAACCCTGAAAAATATGTGTAGGCATGTCCGTTCTTCTGCCAAATACCCAAACTGGAAGCCCTCCTTTTTAAACCTTGATTCCGATGGTGATGAAGAACGTTCTACCAGAGGAAGGAATGATGCCAGGACCAGGATAACCTGTTGCTCTTCGTGTGAAGTATTTGTTGTCGGTAATATTCTCAATACCTGCATTGAACGTACATTTCCAGATCTTGTACGAGAGGTTTAGATCCATCACGTAATAGGCTGGAATAATTCCATTCACGGCATTGGATGTCTGGATGGAATTGGTCGCATCGGTAAACTGTTTGTCTGTAAACGAAAACAGATATGACATTTTGATATCCTTCCAGGAAAGATCCAGTCCGGTTCTTACCAAGAAAGCCGGAGTAAGCTCTACCTGTTTGTTTTGATATGCTGATTCTTCTGAAGACACGTAACGGGCATCGAGCCACGTCACGTTGGAGAATACTCCCATTTTCCAGTCAGATTCTGGCAAGAAGGTTCTCACAGCATTCCACCTCATATAGGTTTCAACTCCAACTGTTCGAGCATTAGAGATATTGGTCCGCAGACGGTACACACTGAAAAGTTCGGGGTCGGTCTGCTGCACGTAACCGATTCGGTTATTGTACATCATCAGAAATCCGGTAATGTCAAACTGAAAAGCGTCTTTGACCCTACCTCTGAAACCAAGATCGGCATTGAATCCGGTCTCATCTTTCATATTCGGATCAATACGCGCACTTGATGTGCTGACCCATAGATCGTTAAAGTTGATCGGCTTATAATTCTGAGAGAAGTTGGCATATACCTCAAGTCCAATTAGTGGTTTGTAGCTCGTTCCTAAACCAAATAGAGGAAACCACCTTTTGCTGCGAGACTCGCCTGTCCTCAGACTATCAAGTAGCACATTATCTGCCTGATCGCGATAGACCAATCTAGCTTCTCCTTCGGTCTTGGTATCGATATACTCAATACGAACACCAGGTGTAATACTCACCTTTTTGTGCACATTGAAGATGTTCTCGGCAAACCAAGCTACGTTTCCGCTAGGGTGCAACGAAGACGAACTATTGGCAACCACATCCTCAAACTCGAAAACATGATCATAGGTAGAATCCGCTGCCCCTTGCTTGCTCTCTGTGAAGCCTTTGTACAACCGGACGCCAGTAAGGAAAACCTGTGGCTGGTTGCGGATAAGATACCGTTGCAGATAACGGAACTCACCTCCAATATTATTGAACTGTCCGTAGATCAGATTTCGGTATCTATCTAGATCAGAAACACCCGGATCTTCAACTGGGTCACTACGATTTGGAGTTCCTTGAAAACCCAGCGCTTCTCGCGAAGCAATAAGCCCGAACAAACGAACATCCAATTTTGAAGCAGAAGAGAACTCGTGCTTCAAAGACACCGACATCACATTCCACTTTACACGAAACCAATTACGGTCGCGGTAAGAGGCCTGCGGATCGTCATTGAATTGCGCATCGGTAAGTCCACCCGCCTGTTGCGACAAATACCACATGCGGGTGTATTCCATTTTAATGGATGTTCCCTTTTTGCTGGTGTAGCGCAACCCTGCATAAACATTGTAATTGTCAAAATCTGAATTACAGCGCCAGCATTTGCCCAGTTTGTACTGGAAGTAGGTGTAATAGTTGAATCGACCAATGGTACCACCAAGTGCCGTGTAATTGTTGTAAAAGCCGTACGAACCGAGTGTTTGAATGCTCTCCGCTTCAAACTTCTTTTTCTTGGAGCCTTCCTTCATTACGAAGTTCAGCATACCACCGAATTGCGGGCCATATTGCAACGATGCTGCTCCGCGTACCACCTCCACTTTCTCTATGGCCTGCATTGGAGGCGAATAATAACTCTCTGGATAGCCAAGCGCATCAGCAGCAATATCGTAGCCATTTTGCCGCGTGTTGAAGTTTTCGGTGCGGCTCGGACTCAAGCCTCTACCTCCTACTCCTATCTGAATTCCAGCACAATCTGATTCCCAAATGTTAAGACCAGCAACTTGCGCAAATACCTGTCGGGCGCGGTTAGATGCAAGATTGGCTGTAATGTTCTTCAACTGTATAACCTCGGTCTTTTTGCCCGAATAAATGGCCGTTCCTTCAACTGCCCGAAGCGTGGTCATTACATTATCATCTTTCCTTTTGCCAGACACCGTTACACCCTCCAATTCTTTGGATAATGGCATGAGCTGGATATCCAACCGATGAGTGCCATTTTTCGGATCGATGGTGCGTTCTTCTTTCTTGTAGCCAGTTTGAAAGAAGGTGAGTTTCTTAACTCCAGCACCCAAACCGACTATCTTGTAGTTGCCCTTTTCGTTGGTCGTATGATTGTCGGTAATGCCGTCAACATGCACGATAACCCCAAACATGGGCTGGCCTTCATCATCAGTTACCTGCCCTTTGATGATAACCTGCGCGATAGACTGACCAGCAAAGCCGACCAGCAGTATGATGAAGAGAAGTTTAGCGCGCATCATCTGATAAGATCCATTCTTTGTGTTGCCAGCCATCTTCTATCTCAGACAGATCGACATTGGGGTCAATAAAACGTTTGCTTCGCCTTCCATTCAGGGCCACAAAAATATCAGCAGTTACGACAGGATCGGCAACACCAATGGACTTGAATTCATTCTCGAGAATATGAGCGTACTGTAATATCAAATCAGGTTGCGTGCTCATCTGCTTTTCCTGCACCGGAGATAGGTAATGCGGATTGTGGATGTCCCACTCCTTCCCGGTTTCGGGATCAGACACATGGAAGGTTGCACTTCCTGCTTTCTCAATAAGCATTACACGCCACGAGAACCGAAAACCTTGTTCTGTCCAGAACAGATTACCCGGATAGGCCAAGTATCGAAACGGAAAAACCAATTGGAACGCGAAGAATGCCAAGAAGAAAGCTGCCAAAGGTTTCCGAAAGTTTGGATGCCAATTCTTTGATTCCGCATTTCTTTTTGGGAGTATCGATTCGATGGTCGTGACCAACTTTTCGTGAAACGCGGTTGGGAAGAAAACCCAAGTAAGCGTGATCATTACCCAAGGGAACATCCCGATAGGAAACATAAGCCAAGTGATTACATGGAAGCCAATAACGGCCATGTAGGCATACGGAAGTGTTTTCCTGAATGAAAGCAGAAACGGCATACCGAGGTCGTAAATGGCTCCAGCCCAGCTGAATAGGAATGCGGTGAGTTTGTATTCAAAGAGTTTCCCGACAATAGGCGTTTGGGTGAACGCCAAAAACCAGGTTCTAAGCGGTTCTGCACGGAACAACCAATCGGTATTGAGCTTGGCTACGCCTGCAAAGAAGTAGACAATGCCAAGTTGTAAACGAAGTATTCCGATTGTCCAGAATGGCACGTGACTGCGAGTTATGGAAGGCCAGATCAACGCATCGACCGAGCATCTTCTGTGCGCTGGCAGCCACACCATCAAGAATGAAAAAAGGCTTATGAAATAGTAATGATTGAGGTAATTTGAAACATCGATCAGCTCTACGTAAGTGAACAGAATAAAGAATAGAATCGATGAGAATCGGTAAAGAAATCCGAAGGCGATGAAGAGCGACATCACCGCCATGCCGATGAAAACCAACCACATTCCTTGTGCAGAAAGTGGCTCCACCCATTCAAACGCGTAATAGTGGAAAAAGTAGCGCGGCTGGATGTACAACTGCTCAACCCAACCATTGTACATGAAGCGGATTGTACCGCTGAACATCAATAGGCCAAAAAGCAATCGAACCGTGACAAGAGGTGCGATGCTCACGTCACGGTTCAATAACCGGTCAATATGATCGGTCAAAGACGACATCAATCGCCATCATTGTCCTGATAGCTGATCTGTACGCCCAAGGCTGAGGTCATTTCCTGTTTGATAAGTGGTACTGTTGTCTGCATTTTACTGTGGGCATTATCTACAACAGGCTTATTGCTGACCAATGTTTCCGACAACGGATCAGGCACATCATCCAACGCAGTTTCTATGTCCAAGAAATGCTGGGAAATATCGTCCGCCAAAGCAACAAGTCCTTGTCCTTGTTCCTCTTCTGTTAGTGGCTTAACGCAAAGCACATAATCATAAAGCCCAAGTCCATCCGAACCATCTTCTCTAGTACCCAGATACGATTCCTTAAGGGCAGTAACTTGTTCCTTAGCTAATTGAACAGAGCCACCAGCATAATACGCCTCTACAGAAGCTGGAAGAACGATTCCACCATTGAATTTCCCTAGCGGAATCTTGAACTTGTAGTTCTTGAGTGTTTCGAAATCATAGTTGAAAGCATTGACGAGCAACGATAGCGAACTACCTGCTGCGTTACCTGTGTTTCCAACAAACGTGGAGCGGTAACCTTCCCAATCGTCATTGATCTGAACAACTGTATTTTTTAATTCAGCGATCAGCTGACCTAAATAGGCCATTCGCTTTTGCGCGTTAACATCCGTGGTGAACAGCTCAACTATTTGGGCGTCAGTTGTTCCTTGCTCTCCGAACAAAAGGTAGTCTATGGCAGGAAATCCAACCGCAGCAACCGAGCTGGAACTTACCGGGACCTCATTTTCAATATTCGAATTAATGGTAGTGGTGTTGGTCGGAAAGATGTTCACTTGCTGCGTGAAAGTAGTTCCATCTATTAACGCAGGGCCAAAGCCAAACGGGCTACATTTCTGATAGCTTCCGTAAGCTGCCCCATACATAATACGCATCTCGTTTAACAAACCAATTGTTGGGGTAGCTGCGAAAACATCATAAGCACCTTCCAGATACAGCAAGCTTACCTCAAATTCGCCAAAACGCGGTATGATTATCTCATCCGCGTAGTTGGTTAACATTCCTTCTTGGTCAAAATCACATTTGACCAAAATATCATCTGGATCATCTGGTGCATTACAGGCTGTTGCAAAAAGCAACAGCCCGAAACACGAAACCAATATTTTCTTCATTCTTTATTGAATTTCACCACTTGGAAACGCCATTTGAATGTGGCCGATGATCTCATCTATCTGTGTATCAGTAAGATCATAAAGGTTTGTACCCGCATTCAACATCGTCTGCGCATGACCTACGTGGGTCTGTGAATAGTGTGGAGGATATTTTGAGTTTCCACCTTCAAAGTGATAACCCAACGAGATCAAAAAGCCAATGGCCTCACTCAATGCATGATGCCGCTTGTACTTCGGCTCGTCAGACCCTTCCTTACCTTTTCTCAGGTAATCTACCGCAGTTGAAGCAATCACTATCGCCCATTTCTGCTGGATTGTTTGAATAGCCTCATCGCGTGCATCGTAATCTTTAGCTACAATGGCAGCACGGGCGGTTCTGAATGCTGTAGCTAAATCTTCATTGATTCCTTGGTACAGACCGTTATTTCTTGAGTTGCAGTACTTACCCCAGAAGCGCGCATCATCAATAGTTGCAAGGCTTGGAAAATCGACAGGAACACCAAAGTATCCGAAAGCCTCATCGAAATAATGCTCCATGTTGGTGTAGTTCTTTCCTTCAGCAAGATCATCGTTTCCAACCGTTCCCATTCTATCGGCAGATAGATAGGTCTCCATGGCCTGATAAAAGAAAACTGCACCCATAAGTCCTTTCTCAATTACTTGTGTAAGCTCAACACCGTTGGCGTTAACTCGGTATCCCTCTGTTTGGCTTGATGTATTACCTTCTACCAGAACACCGGCAACTCCGTTGGATGCAGCTCCAGTAGCCGCACTGGCAGTGGCCAAATCGTCCATATAGCCTTCAAACATGGCTACATCGTTTTGGTAGCACTTGTCTTTCAATTGTTTTTCAAACGTTGCTCCATCAAACGGATCGTTCGCGTTAGCGAACATATCCTTCATTTTCTGGGCGTCAAGAGCAGTCGCGGCAACTGTATTTGACTCTTTCATATAGTTAGACAGAATCGTCAGCATATCTAATCGTTCTATTTGACCCGAGTAACTAACAGTGGAACTACCTTCTCTGGTAAAATCATAGGTTTCAGGAACTTCAAGCCCAGTATCAACAGGTGGTTCCTCGTCCTTTTTGCAAGAAGAGAGTGCAACTATCACTCCAGCACAAAGAGCTAAAACTCGTAATTGACTAAATCGAATAAGATTCATGTATAATGTTTATTTAGATAAGTTTTAAATAATGTCGCAAAGCTATCTGAGTGCTACTCTGCAAGCAATACCTTGATAAGGGTATAGTCTGTGATTACCTTGAGAAAACCTATTGTTCTGAAATCAAAAAAGCCCCGCTTTTCAGCGAGGCTTTTCAATTTATCGTCTTGGACCTTAGTGCTTATGATGGTCGTGGTCATGACCTTCATGTGCATCTTTTTTCGATGTTGCTTTTGCATCAGCCATACAACATGATTTCTCACAACCTGGAGCACAAGCTTTCTTACCATCTGCACTCGCAGCGGCATGAGAGCATTTCTTTCCTGCATCTGCATGTTTTGCTTGGCAAGCCTTTTTCTCAGCAGCCGTACATTCTTTCTTAGCAGTTGCTTCTGTCTTCACTACAGCTGCGTCTGCGTCTGCTGCTTTTTTGTCCTGCGCCATTGATGTACCAACACCAACAAACAAGAACATCAATAGAGTCAATCCAATGTTTTTCATAATTAACGGTTTTTAGTTGGTTGCAAGATACTCTAGAATGATGCCAAAGGTTTCGACTTGGCGACAATTCTTTAAATTAAAGCGAGTAGCGAAAAGCGACTAGTGAAAAGTTTAAAGGATGGTCTTTTCCATACTCTGCCAAAGCAGATCGGCCGTGTGCTGCCAAGTGAATTGCTTTGCCCGTTCCTTCCCTTTCGAAATTAACTGCTCACGAAGTCCTTCTGAGTTCACTACCTGATTCATGGCATTTGAAATAGCACTGACATCGAACGGATTGACAACCAATGCGGCATCCGCAGCAATTTCGGGCATGCTCGTGGTATTACTGGTAATGACGGGAACCTCGGCTTGAAAAGCTTCAATAATAGGAATGCCGAATCCCTCAAAATTGGAAACATAAACATTGGCCAAGGCCGAACCCATAAGGTCGTTCAGGTCTTCGTCTGAAGCACGACCTGTGAATATCACCTCTTCTTTAAACCGCATGCCATCCAGAGCTTGCTGCATGCTTGGCGTCCACCATTTTTTATTTCCAACCAGAATAAACTTGAACGCTTGTTCCGATTGTAATCGGAACTCGTCATAAGCCTGTAGCATCCGTTCAATGTTCTTCCTCTGATGGATGGAACCGACATAAATGAAATACGGGAGTCCATTGCTCCATTGTTTCTGTACTTCTGTTTTCCGATTGTCAGAAACGGGTTTGAACCGCTCTGAAACCCCATTGTAAACCACATCGATCTTCGAAGCATCGATACCGTATTGCTGTACAATATCCAGTTTGGAGTATTCAGAAACCGTGGCGATTCTGGCCGCCTTTTGAGCATACTTCGGGAAGTAACGATTGTAAAACCACGCATGCGACTTTGCCAGATCTTGCGGGTTGTGCGCAAAATTGAGGTCGTGGATCACTGGTAAGCTTCTCACATCAGCTTTCAATGAAAGAAACCCATCTGGCGAAAGGAACAGATCCGGATTGATCTTCATCAGCGCTTTTGGCAATGAAAGCTCAAACCACACGTGCCACAGCACAGGGTGCCGCGCTGGCGGATTGATCACTACTGGATGAACATTATCAGCATAGATGAATTGCTCGTCATATTGGCGGTCGAATAGAAAGTAGAAATCATGCTCAGGATGTTGCTGCGTAATGAGTTTCAGGGTTTCGTCCGTAAAACGCCCGAGACCTTCCAATTTCCCCTTTAGCAATAGCCTTGTGTTGACTGCAATTCGCACACCGCCAATGTAATAAAAGCCGACCTGCTGCGGTTACTTGTGCTACTTTTGCCGCGACCATGCAACGGAAATTCCTCTCCAACCTTGCGTTCTTGCTGTTTTTGAACCTGCTGGTCAAGCCATTTTGGATTTTTGGAATAGACCGTGCCGTGCAGAACGAAGTAGGCGCAGAAGCCTACGGATCTTACTTCGCGCTGTTCAATTTTGCGTTCATCCTGAATGTGTTCCTCGATCTCGGCATTTCCAATTTCAACAACCGAAACGTTTCCCAACATCAGCATCTGCTAGGCAAATACTTTCCGAGAATAATTGCGCTGCGGCTATTACTGGCAGTTGGGTACTTCATTCTTTGCATGCTGGTCGGTCTTGTAATGGATTACAGCGCGGAACAAATGGGCATGCTCACGTTGCTGTGCTTCAATCAATTCCTGCTCTCTTCCATTCTGTTTTTGCGCTCCAACATTGCTGGATTACAGCTTTTCAAGATCGACTCCATGGTTTCCATCATGGATCGGCTGTTGATGATTCTAAGCTGCGGAACCGTGCTATTCTTCATGGAGCTTGAACAACCTTTTCGGATAGAATGGTTCGTTTACCTGCAAACCTTTGCATACGGTTTGACAGCGATTGTTGCATTTGCCGTTGTGCTAAAACGTGGCGGCCCATTCAGTCTGAAATGGAATCCGGCCATGCTTGTTCTGATCCTGAAACAGAGTCTGCCATTTGCGTTACTCATACTACTAATGAGCATTTACGGCAGGGTTGATTCCGTGTTGCTCGAACGTTTACTTCCTGACGGCAAGGAACAGACCGGAATTTACGCCCAAGCATTCCGTCTTTTGGATGCTAGCAACATGATCGCCTACCTGTTTGCAGTACTTCTGTTACCCATGTTCTCGCGTATGCTGAAATTGAAGGAAGATATCCGCCCGCTGGCTCAAATGGCATCTAAACTACTTCTGATTCCAGCAGTTACCGGAGGTGTTGTTTGCTGGTACTTTGGAGTGGACCTGATGGACTTACTTTACGAGGAACATGTAGCGGAATCAGGACAGATTCTTTCACTGCTCATGTTCTCTCTTATTCCTATGGCCGGAGCCTACATTTTCGGAACATTACTCACAGCCAATGGAAACCTTAAACAACTGAATGCCATAGCATTAATAGGAGTTGTTTCAAGCTTTGTTTTCAACCTTTTATTAATTCCTAAAATGGGAGCCTACGGAGCTGCCATCACTTGTTTGACCACCCAAATATTGGCATTCTCGCTACAGTTGATTGTGGCTTTCCGGATGTTCCGATTCAGTATAAACCGAGACCTACTTTTCCTATTTATCCCACTGGTTTTGATGGTTGCAGTTGGCAAGCTTAGCCATCAGTTTGATTGGCTTCTTGGCACCTTCCTGATTCTTGGTTCGGGTGCACTACTTACCGTACTTTCCTTACTACCCGACCTGAAGACTCTACGATCATTGAAAGCGAACCGCTAAGTGTTTTAGAACAAAATAAGCCATCGTAATGTATTGATAACACACGGAGGCTATTTACCTTTGAAACCATGTCTGATAAGATGCCCGAAATAGATCCAGAGAAGGAGAAACAAGACATTCTGAAGGCCTATCGTAAGTTGCTAAGGGCCGCTAAACGGTATGAGGCCAAAGGTGACCTAAAGCTTGTCCGTAAAGCGTTTGACGTGGCGCTGGATGCGCACAAAGACATGCGAAGAAAGTCGGGAGAACCTTACATCTACCACCCTATCGCGGTAGCGGAAATCGTAACCACGGAGATCGGGCTTGGTGCTAAATCAATTGTTTGTGCACTTCTTCATGATACAGTTGAGGACACCGACCTGACTGTTGAGGACATGCGTAGGATGTTCGGGGATAAGGTGGCACAGATCATTGATGGTCTGACCAAACTCTCTGGCGTTCTTGATATTCAAGAAGACAAGAGCCTGCAAGCTGAGAACTTCAGGAAGATGCTGCTTACCATGAGCAGCGATATCCGGGTTATTCTCATCAAGCTTGCCGACCGTTTGCATAATATGCGAACGCTAGGTTCCATGCGCAGAGACAAGCAATTGAAGATCGCATCGGAAACGATGTACCTCTACGCCCCGCTGGCACACCGTTTAGGTCTGTATGCCATTAAAACCGAATTGGAAGATCTCTCCTTCAAGTACATTGAACCAGACATGTACGAAGAGATCACTTCCAAACTGAAAGAGTCTCAGGCCAAACGGACCAGATTCATTAATAAGTTCAGTCTGCCGATCATCAACTCACTGAACGATGCAGGTGTTGATTACGAGATAAAAGGTCGAACCAAATCGGTGTATTCCATTGCGCGTAAAATGAAGGCGCAAGGCGTTCCGTTTGAGGAAGTCTACGACATCTTCGCCATTCGCCTCATTATCAACAGCAAATTGGAAGATGAGAAATCAGATTGCTGGAAGGTTTATTCTGTTGTTACGGATCACTACGTGCCCAACCCAGGACGTTTCCGAGATTGGGTGAGTAAGCCAAAATCGAACGGTTACGAATCTTTGCACACCACCGTTATGAGCGAAAGCGGTAGATGGGTTGAGGTGCAGATCCGTACCAAGCGAATGGACGACATTGCCGAGAAAGGACTTGCCGCCCATTGGAAATACAAGGAAACGCAAAAGGGTGCCGCACCTCAACAATCATCACCAGAAAGTGGGTTTGATAATTGGCTTGCCAAGATCCGTGAATTGCTGGAAAACCCAGACCCAAGTGCCATCGATTTTATCGATGACTTCAAACTGAGTCTGTTTGCAGAAGAGATATTTGTTTTCACACCAACCGGTGAAGTGCGTACGCTACCTGCCGATGCCACATCGCTCGATTTCGCATTCGACATTCACACAGAAGTTGGAATGCGCTGCATTGGCGCCAAGGTCAATGGAAAGCTTTTCCCATTGAGCCACCAATTGAAAAGTGGTGATCAGGTAGAAGTACTTACAAGCAACAAACAAAAGCCAAAGGAAGACTGGCTGACTTTTGTAATCACCACGAAGGCAAAGAGCAAGATCAAGCATGTTCTGAAGGCTGAGAAACGTGAGATAGCGGCAGAAGGCAAAGAAATTCTTGAGCGCAAGATGAAGCAGTGGAAAGTACCGATGACCCACGAACTTATCGATAGGATGCATCGGCACTTCAAGCTTCAGGCAAGTCAAGATCTTTTTATCAAGATTGCCAAAAAAACCATTGACCTTAAAGACATTAAGGAGTTTGTAGAAAGTACCAAAAATGCTGCCAAGTGGTACAACGTTTTACGTAAACGTTTGGGTGGTTCCAACGAAAATGGTTCTGCCTCAACTGCCCCCAAATCAAAACCAAAGGAAAAAAGCGACACCATTGTAATTGGTGATGCCAGCCAAAAGGTAGATTACGTAATGGCCAAATGCTGTAAGCCGATTCCAGGAGATGATGTATTCGGATTCGTAACCATTGGCGAAGGCATTAAGATACATCGTACCAATTGCCCGAATGCCATTCACATACGTAGCAATTATGCCTATCGTATAGTTCCGGCAACCTGGGCGGCCAAGGAAGATCACACATCCTTTGTTACCGGCATTCTCATTACCGGAATTGACGATGTAGGTTTGGTCAACTCAATCACCACCATTATTTCTAAAGATCTTAATGTGAACATGAAAAGCATTGCCTTTGAGAGTAACGATGGTGTTTTTGAAGGTCACATTAAGGTGATGGTTGAAGGTATTGAACATCTCAACAATCTTATTGCCAAGTTGAAGAAGGTGAATGGTATACGTAAGATCGTGCGAGAAGACGAGCTGGAGGACTGATGGAAGTAATAGACACAAATCGCAAAGCGAAATACGAGTACGCCTTTATAGATGAGTACACTGCCGGACTTCAACTGAAAGGAACGGAGATAAAGAGTATTCGAAATAAGGATGTAAGTATTGCAGAAGGTTATTGCGTATTTAACGGTGATGAGCTTTTTGTACTGAACATTCACATTGCGCCTTACGAGCAGGCATCTTTCACCAATCATGAACCGAAGCGCGAGCGCAAACTGCTACTTACAGCAAACGAACTCAAGAAGCTTAAAGGAAAATTGAAGGATAAAGGGTTGACCATTATCCCAACACGGCTTTTCATTTCAGATGCAGGTTATGCCAAGCTGAACATTGCCTTGGCAAAGGGTAAGAAGATACACGACAAGCGCGATACCATTAAGGATAAAGACGTGAAACGCGATATTGACCGCGCGATGAAGCGGTAGTTCTACTCCTTCACTACCTTCTTCACTCCCCTTCTGCCCTCCTGGGTAAGTACATCTATGAGGTACATACCGCTGGGTAGTTGGCTCAGGTCTGCTTGCCATTGGGTGCCGTTGGGCTGTAATGGCATTAGCCTACGGCCTGTAAGGTCGGTTAGCCATGCTTGGTTCAGTGGGGTTTCTGTTTGCAGGGTTATGGTTGATGTGGTTGGGTTTGGGTATAGCCTCAAACGATGATCTGTTTCATCTATACTTGCACATGTATTGACGGTTACTACCGTTGAATCAGAACCGACACACCCATTATTGGATACCAAAGAGTAGGTGATCCAGAATGTCCCCGATCCGCTGGCAGCTGGGTTAAAAACACTACCGCTTACTCCAATACCACTATAGCTACCCCCAGAAGGTGAACCACCTGTGAGGTCAATAGGATTGTGAGTGACACACAGTTCGTTTGAAAAATCATCCATGCTAACATCAGGGGTCTCCAGTACATCAATACTTTGAGTGGTTATGCCAGTACAGCCAGTGCTTGATAAAGCAGTCAACATGACGTCTTGCTGACCGTATGAAGCAAACCCATGAATAGGGTCTTGCAAGGTTGATGATTGTCCGTCTCCAAAATCCCATTCATAGCTCAAAGAACCACTGGTTGTTGTAGACAGGTTGTCAAATGCTACAGCATCCTGACACAAGGATGTGGTACTGAAATCAGCAACGGGCGATTCAAAGTTGCCCACCAACTGATTATAGATGTCATTGGCTGACTGCATGTCATAATGACCAATGGAAACCTCAACATCATTCGGGCCATTGGCTAACAGGTATATACTGTTGGAAAATGTATGATCAATGGTTTCTCCCTGCTGCCAGTCAGATGTTAGGGCAATGGTATCTGTAATCTGAACAACACTATTTACGGAACAAGAGACCAGCAGATCAAACCCTGCTGGAAATGGCCCAGCACCGTTATTGGTCAACGTTACGGTCAATATACTGTCGTTTGAAAAGTCGTAGGTCGATTGGTTATCACAAGTAGATGGGCTTAACCCCTCTAGCGTTGATATTTCAATATCCGCCACTTGCTGTTCATTGGCTCCGCGGTCTGGAAGATATCGGGCATACCCATCAAAATCTTGCATTACGCCAACAGTAGCATCTGCATTATCGCGCAGTTGGGTCTGCTGTGCGTGTAGGTCGCTATTTACATTTGAATTAAAAGTTGACTGAATAAAATCAGGATCATATTCTGTCTTATGATCGGCATAGGGAGTGTTCTGAACCAAGGAATTGACAGATTGGTAACCTATATTGTTTATGATCACTTTATAGGGTTCTGTACCCATCTGGTACCAATTATTGTAGTCTAGCTCAATATCGTAAGATGGGTCGTACTCGCTTAAGTATAAGAGCTTGTTGCTACCATGCAGAATGTTGTTTTTTATCTCGATGTTGCTGCTATAGTTATCGTCAAAGTCAACACGTAAAGCTACCTGCCAATAATTTGAAACGAGATTCTTCTGTGTATTGGTAATGGAATTATGATAGATCCTAGTAGGAACCTGATTATTGAATACCACCATGCCATAGCTGTTATAAGGCAGGTCATAACTAGAGGCCGTGGATACGCATACCATGTTGTTGCTCAATGTAAGGGATGAGGTAGGTCCCTCATATACCCTGCTACACCAAATGCCGCTTCCGCGCGCTATCTGAACCAGATTTCTTTCAATCAGGATCTCTCCCTCAGAAAATCGGACCTGGATGCCTTTTGTAAGGTTGTCGTAACTACCGGTCTTACCATAGATCCGGTTTCCTTTAATGTGTACTCCGTTACAGTTAGTGATGAGCATACTTTCTTCTGTATATGCATTGAGTACATTATTGAACACCTTGGCAGAATCACATTGGATGAGCCTAACCTGGAGTCCTCTGTTACATTCAATGTAGCTATTGGTAAGCGTAGGGTGGCAATGGGTAAGCTTAATGCCAGCAATGCTGTCTCCTATAACCTTGATGTTGTCA
Organism: uncultured Chryseobacterium sp.; assembly: GCA_964457245.1. Lineage (GTDB taxonomy): Bacteria > Bacteroidota > Bacteroidia > UBA10329 > UBA10329 > UBA10329. The sequence continues at coordinate 53,243 of CAYWET010000001.1, forward strand.
ACGTTGTAAATGGCCTCGTGACTGGATAACATGTTGTTCCCTATTTCAACCAATGTCCAATCGTAAGAGTAGTTGTAATTGGCATTGAGCCGTCTAAAGGTTATTCCACGAAGATTCATGTACTGCGCCTCAAAATGGAAGGTTCCAGGTGCCACGCCAGAATCAACATAGTAGTCTATCACCACATCATCCGGGTTACCAGTAACCGATTCGAACGTAACAGTGTTTGTTTCTGAATTGCCGGGTATGGTTGCCTCCTCCTGTTCTATCACGCCATCATAATGGCCAGATTCTATCTGAAACACAGCTGGGGCGGTCATTGTACATGGGTTTGCCAAGATGGTATTCAACGTATTGAGGTCTGGAATGAGACTATTGGGCCCAACCCTGAACGTATCGCTTATGCAATAGCACGATTGTGGGGTGTAATTGGCCTCTGATGAGCAACCTGCCTCATTTATGGCCAACACATTTATGGGTTGTTCTTCCATAATATAAATAGAGTCTGTCTGCTCTCCGGTAGACCAATAGAACTGTACGGCTCCAGGAGCATCAACCCTGATGTACTGATTCATCCCATCACAGTTTGTCTGAGGTATAATGGTTGTTACCGGGTTGTTTATATCAACGACCTGCAAGGTGTCGCGCACTACGCAATTCCGATAGTTCACCTCGGCCACGTAAACCCCTCCTGTGGTAACTTCAATAGAGGTGGAGTCTTCGTTCTCCAAAATATCTCCATTCAAACTCCATCGGTACGTGTAATCCTGGCCTGACAGAACACTGATGGAAGCACTGGTTCCTTCACAAAGGTTCAACGAATCTCCTCCACCGATCTCAGAAACGGGGTAGACCGAATTCTCAAGTACATCAATGGTGTCTGAAACGGTAGAACAGCCTCCTCCAGGCATATTGCCAACCACATAAAATGCTCCTACAGATGATACTGCAAGAACCGAGTCTGTTTCTCCCTGTATCAACTGCCCATTCTGATACCATGCGTAGGTTGCATTGGGTACGGGGCTACCGCTCACTAATTCAACAGCACCTCCAGAACAATAATAAGTGGGCGAAGCCTGTACCGGGTCGGGGTTAAAGTATTGGGCCGTTATAACGTTGGATACCGAAGCGCAGCCAGCACCAGTTATCTCCAGCGAGTATGCTCCAGGAGTATTTACCGTAAGGGCGGTACTGGTCTGGCCAGAAATATCAACACCATTAAGAAGCCATTGGTAGGTGTCTCCACTCTCATGAATATGAGAGGTTGTAAGTTCTGTCTGGTCTCCTGCGCAGAACACGCCATTGTTGGTTGCCGATATAATGTTGTCAGAAGGTGATGGAACCACGGTTATGTAGCCCGTTTCTGTAACGGTGTGATAGCTTTTTTTGAACGTAACGTTATAAACGCCAGGTGTATCGTACACGGCATAGCCCGAGCTTGAACTCAGGCTTGATGGGGTGGCTCCTGGCAGGGCCCAAGAGTACGCGCCCTGGTAGTTGGATGAGCCACTGAAATAAACAGGTTCTCCAGCACATACGGTTATTGGAGCCGATGGTTGATTGATGTTAATGTAGTAGTTGATACTGGTTACATAGGTATAGCTCATTGTACCAGACCAACTACCATTGCTCACCTTTACCCTCCAGTAAAAGACTTCTGGAGGGTTAGGGCTTGCCGCTGAATGGTTCCAAGAATAGGTAGTACCAGCAATACCTATGGCACTATAGGTAGCACTAACGGGAAAGTCGTTGTATCTCGAGATCTCTATGACATAGCTATTGGCCCCGGGGACTGCACTCCAAGAAAAGTTGGTAATTGTTCCGGAAGCAACAATATTTCCTGAAGGACTGATGGGGTTCTGTGCATTGCAATGGAAGAAATAGAGTAAGCCGGCAACCAGTAGAACAACTCTCATAACGAAAGATTATACGATGTAGATGAACAGGATTTCAACCCATCTAAACTAGTAAAAACCACCCCTTTCAGGTCGTCCCCGCAGACTTTACTTCAACAAAGCTTGGCCTGACGGCTCAGGGTACAGCCTCCGCTACTCCCTCACCACCTTCTTCACTCCTCTTTTACCTTCTTGGGTAAGCACATCTATCAGGTACATGCCGCTAGGCAGTTGGCTCAGGTCTGCTTGCCACTGGTTGCTGTTGGGTTGTAGCGGCATTAGCCTGCGCCCTGCTAGGTCGGTTAGCCATGCTTGGCTTAGTGGGGTTTCTGTTTGTAAGGTTATGGTTGAGGTGGTGGGGTTTGGGAACAAAATTAGCGGCAGTTCCTCGTTGTCATTATCAAGCCCCCCAATAACACTAGGAGACTCTGCAAATAACTGAAAGCTTCCTAATTCAGACCTGCCATTTAAACAAAACATGGTTATGGACAGAATGGTGTTTGTACCGTTTAGATCGGGGTAATATCCTAGAAGCGCATACGAACTACCTTGCTGCCAAACCAGCCACTCCGCAATGAGGGTATCTGTTCCGCTTACATAGGCGTTTGTTACCTCAAAAGAATCGAGGGGTGCATTGAAATCAAGATCGCATAAAATGAACGGGGTGGTAAAAAGTGTATCGCCAGGTAGCGGGAATATACCGCTGTAAACATTAGCAGCGTCAGTAATTATAAATGTTGTGCTTACGGTAGCACCACTGCTATCTTCTACACTGACGTTGTACGCGCCTGGACAAAGCGAATCAAGTGTTGCCAAAGGGCCGGCTTGCCCGGTGCTAAAAGCGTAACTGAATGGTCCTGTTCCAGAATAGACAGTTACCTCTGCAGAACCATCGCAATTACTAGATGCCACGGTAGAAACTCCGATAATTGGTAGGTTATTGGTATTGGTTATCTCAAAGTTGTAACCTTCCGAATTCATAATATTTGACAACGGATCAACCGGTATTGGAATTCCTGGACCTGGATCAAAAACACTTCCCAAGGGTAAGGTGTCTTGTCCATTATTGATGATGGTTTCACCATATATGGCCGATACTATATCAACAGTAATGATTCCCATCGTATTTACTGTTGTACCCGTAAAATTGATAGCACCAGAGGTTCCTCCATGAATCACTGGGCTAGCACTAAAATATCCAATTGGCAGATCGGCAAATTCAAATTCAACAGAATCAACATTCACTGGATAATTCTGGTTTGGGTCTATTGCACTACCGATGAATGGAACCACGGGCCCTGATAAATTATCAAGTAGCTGCTGCCCGGTTAAGGTTATGGAAGTCGGTACATCTATAATGATGTCTTGACTTGTGTAAGCAGTACCTACGTTACCGTTGGTCAGCGCAGAACCAGCGGGTGGTATAAAGGTTTGACCTGTTACGGTTGCAAACCAAAGAAATAGAATACTAAGTGTAATAATTGGGGTTTTCATGGTGGTTGGTTTTACGAAAATCGGTTTACTCTACGTTCAAACCTATTACTTATTGTCTGGCTACTCAAACAAAGTTACTGAAGCATGTTACATTCCTAACCTCCAATAGCTACTCCCTTACCACCTTCCTCACCCCTCTTCTACCTTCTTGGGTCAATACATCTATAAGGTACATGCCGCTGGGTAGTTGGCTCAGGTCTGCCTGCCACTGGTTGCTGTTGGGTTGTAGCGGCATTAGCCTGCGCCCTGCTAGGTCGGTTAGCCATGCTTGGCTTAGTGGGATATCTGTTTGAACGGTTATGATTGAAGTGGTGGGGTTGGGATAGATTTCGAATTCTAAAGTTTTCTGATCTTCTGGTAAACCTACAATGGCTGAGCCATGATACTCGAACAGCTGAAACACGCCTGCCTGACTTCTTCCATTTTCGCAGTATAAAATGAGTGAGTATGAGTTCTGACCATTAGACACATTAGGATAGTAAACCAGAACCTGATAGGGCTGCCCAAGTTGATAGACCTGCCAGTCGATCAGCACCGTATCTGACCCCACCAAAGTGGCATTGGAAATGCTGAAACTATCTATAGGCATGGAGTAATCCAGATCGCAAACCGCTGCAGCGTTATAGAGTGTATCTACCCAAGGTGGCAAATTGGATATAATATTGGAGTACACATTTGTATCTGCCGGTACAGCAAACTCCTTGGTGCAATATAATCCGTTAACATCTGTAACCGTTACCGAATAAATACCGGGGCAAAGGCTGTCTAACGAAGCCACCCCAGTATCGCCAGTAGAGTATGTGTATGTGTATGGAGGTGCACCAAAGAAGACATCAATATCCACTTCTCCATCACACTCTGGGGTAGTGGTATCGTCTGCATCAACAGCGGTCATAATGAAACTCGAACAGTTCTGAGCAAAGGGTATTCTGAAGGTTCTTGGTGGCAGACCAACGTTAAGAGACCCAGAAAAGGGCATCGTAAGCCACGCATTGATCTCAACTTCTACCGCATCGGAAGTTGGAATACCAGTTGGCGTACCCCAAATTCTAATACAGGCTGTGGCGTCTATAGCGTTGTTTTGAATCGGATAAACCATACACGTATCTAACTGGCACTCAACCATTAATCCTTGTGGCAGATTATTGAATGCTTTCAGCTGTAAAGAATCAAACTGCTTGATAACCGTGGCATTCAAGAGCGGGTCAAAATAACTGGCTCTTGGAAAATAGATCGTACACGTATCATCATACGGCTGACCCAAAACGGCCTCATCCAGCACCTGCGAACAAAAGCCAAAGCTTGGGTGAATACCACATCCACTTGTATCTGCCAATGGTACACACTGAGCCTTAGCAAACAGGTTTATACATGCTAAGGTCAGTATCAGTAGAATTCTCATGTAAGTCGAATATGTTTTTGATATTGTTTACTCCCTCACCACCTTCTTTACTCCTCTTCTACGTTCTTGGGTAAGTACATCTATGAGGTACATGCCGCTTGGCAATTGACTAAGGTCTGCTTGCCATTGGGTGCCGTTGGGTTGTAGCGGCATTAGCCTGCGCCCTGTAAGGTCGGTTAGCCATGCTTGGCTTAGTGGGGTTTCTGTTTGTAGGGTTATGATTGAGGTTGTGGGGTTGGGAAACAAGCTAATATCTACCAACATGGTCTGTTCAATTCCCACAGTAGGAATAACAAACACGGATTCGGTATTCGAACCACAATCGTTAGAAACAGTCAGAGTTACCTCGTAAATAGCTTCGTCTGTATATGAATGAAGGTCTGGAAAACGGTCTGTTGATGTGGTTCCATCCCCGAAATCCCACAAATACTCATCAGCCTCGGTGATTGAGGAGAAAAAATACTGATCAGCAGAAACCTGAGACAAGTAAATATCTGCTTTAGGAGGGCAGCAGGGCAAACCAGCAAATCCTGAGTCGAAAGCAGCTTGAACAAAATCGTCCACTTCGGTTATCTCAGAAAACACATCCTGCCCTGTTGGGTCGTGGGCAGATATAGTGGCAAAATGAATGTCATTAACCGACCCGGGAACTAATGTAAATGGCCCGGAAGAGATCAGAAATCGTCTATCGTGAGGTGTGGTATTGGCCGATTCCTCTGTCCAAGGTAATTGAGCCTGCCCACCTGTGCCTATTCCTGTTGGATCTGAATCACCGGGAAACATAAATGCCGCTTGAGTAAAAATATCGCACCCACCTGTTGAGTGACCTGTAGCTCCGTAGCAAACACTAGAACCATTTAACCAGTGTCCTTTAAGGTTTTCATAGTATTCATCGTCATCATGCGGATCGCTCTGATCGGGGTGGTAACCTGCTCCAGAATTGTTCTGAACCAAAAACCTTGTCATTCCGAATGTTTCATTATCCGGAATTCCATCAAAGTCGTTATCCTGCCCGTCTGGATCCTGATAAGGTCCTGACAACAGATCCAGGCCTACCGCAGTGTATTGGTCATTGGCATTGGCATTGTACATGTAGCCCAAACTTCTACCAACATCACACCGAACATAGTCGTCATTGGCATTTTCAATATCCATATCTGCCCAAAGGCCGATATAAGCATCCTCCAACGTGAGGTTTCCCCTATTGATTATCTGATACTCATAAAAGGTGACATCGCCCAAAGGACCACATCTGTCGAAAGCATAGGCAAAACATCTGACCTCCAACCTTATCGATGGGCCTCCGGTTTCGGTATGACCTGTTCCTACATCGTTCATTACCCAAAAAAGTGAGCGGTCTCCTCGTAACCTTGGCGCACCACCGTTAAACGGCTCCGGGTCAAGGTCGAAGTATGGATAATCTCCAAACTCTGGCATGTAAGCTCCGTCATTATCCGCATCATAATATGGTGCCAAGTTGTAAGGCAGCGATAGACTTACATCTCCGTGTGCTGGCCAATCAAGAATTTCGGCAGGAACAACATAACCCTGCTGACCTTGCCTTGCTATGAACTCTTGCACTTTCCATTTGTCAATGCTCCAGATCTTATTGTATTGAGCACATGTCTGCGGATCAGCACTGGCGGTATTGATGTTGAGTGGTCCAGGGAAGTAATCATTACCTTCTGCACCATGGCGCATGGCCGCTACGTACGGTTGCCCAAGAACCTCACCACCTACCCATAATGCTTGGGCCATTCCGGCCGATACCGATCCACTTTCTGTTTCAATGGTATAACCAGATATTGGATTCGCTTGGTTGAAACCAATGCTACCATCGTTATCAATTGGAGCAGAAACATTATTGACATGTAGCACTGTTTGCGCAGATGGCAGGCATTGAGCAAAGCCAATTTGACCTATTAACGTTAGGCAGCAGAAAAGAATCAGGGTTGGTAGTTTATTCATGGTGGCTTGTAACATCATCAAACCTAACACTGTTTAGCGAATCAAGCAAACAAAGTTGTTGAGGCATATTACAGGTCTAAACTGTATTTACTTATTCTCTCACCACCTTCTTAACCCCTCTTCTGCCTTCTTGGGTTAGTACATCTATCAAGTACATACCGCTGGGTAGTTGGCTCAGGTCTGCTTGCCATTGAGTGCCATTGGGTTGTAATGGCATAAGCCTGCGGCCAGTAAGCTCAGTTAGCCATGCTTGGCTTAGCGGGGTTTCTGTTTGCAGGGTTATGGTTGAGGTGGTGGGGTTGGGGTAAACCTCAAAGTCTTTGACTCTATTAAGATCGATAACACCGGTGGTAGGGATATCATACCTTGCCACAAGCGCGTCAAAATAAAGATAACCTGGTACTATCCCCAAAGACAACAACTTACCGTTAGGTTGAAATGCAATGGCATTTGCCCCTCCGTGTACCCCTATTGCCAGTCCGTCTGTGCCAAAGGAAGTATTATATGTTCCGTCTGAGTTGAGTTTCGCTAACAGAAAATAACGGTCGGTGATATCGTTATAAATGCCACCAGCGTAAATCTCAGAATTAAATACCTGTAGGTCAGTTAGATTATGGGTTCCTGTCCACCCCAGCCTTTCTACACCACTCATACCATAGGATGTATCGATGCTTCCGTTTGAATGGAACTTGAACAGCGTAAATACGGAAGACCCACCGACATTTGTTGTGCCTCCAATAAGAATATTTCCATTGTCAATTACCTCAACATCGCTCACAAAAATTCCATTGTTTAACAGATCGCTGAAAACGACCAACCCACTATCGCCAAAGCTTGTGTCGAGCGTGCCGTTGGAAAGGTATTTTGCCATCCCGACCTTCCCACTAGAATGACCAGCCGCCAAAATTCGACCATCTTCAAAAACCCAAGTAGCTGTAAGCTGATCATTACGGTATAATCCAAAATCGGTGAGCACGGTTCCATTATTCCCGAAGGAAGAATCAATTATTCCATTCTGATGGTACTTGGCCAAAGCAAAGTCGGCCAGATCACTTGTTTCTGGATGTGCATTTCCACCTAAAAGGACTGCTCCATTATCATATACGTGAATGCTCGTTGCCTTTGCCCACTTATCCGTAAATTCAGTTGTAACGATACCGTGTTCGCCAAAAGCAGAATCAACAGTTCCATTCTCATTAAACCTGATCATGGAGAAACAAGGCTGAGACCCCTGCTCCATACCAGTACCGCATGTTAATATCTGGCCGTCTGTTTGAATGGCCATATCGTGAACCTCAGCCATTAGGGGATCGGGTGTAGATGCTGAGGCAACACCGTTGATTCCAAAGGTGTTATCCAATGTCCCATCTGTGTTAAGTCTGACCACGACAATACTATCGGGATATGGATTGCCTTGCAGTTGTCCAGCAACTAATATTTGCCCATCATCCTGAACCAAGATGCTTCTTATGTTATCATAAACACTATCTATATCAATTGTTACCGCACCTCCTGTACCAAATAGGTTATCCGGGGTCAATTGGCTTTGAGCCAAGATCAGCTGTGTAGTAGTTATAAAAAGAAGGAAAGAAAGAATGACCGATCTCATGTAGTTAGCTCAGATAACAAAACAACAAATTGTAATCGACTATGACACTACTCCCTCACCACCTTCTTCACTCCTCTTCTACCTTCTTGGGTAAGTACATCTATGAGGTACATGCCGCTGGGTAGTTGGCTAAGGTCTGCTTGCCATTGGGCGCCAATAGGTTGCAATGGCATTAGCTTGCGGCCCGTAAGGTCGGTTAGCCATGCTTGTCGCAGTGGGGTTTCTGTTTTAAGCGTTATGGTTGAAGTGGTGGGGTTGGGATAGACGATGAAATCGTGTTCATCAGCAGCTTGATGTATTCCGTTGGGTAGTTCGCTTACTACATTCACCGTTACCATTTGCATGGTCTTGTATATGAAGGTAGAACTATCGCAGTATGTGTCTACACATCCATCAATAGGGTCGGTAACTGTTAGACAGATGTTATAATAACCAGCTGTGTCATAAACATGCGAAGGATTTGCTCCAATGGAAGTTGTTCCATCACCCCAATCCCACAGATATTCCAATTGGCCTGAACCTATACTGCTATCTACAGCAAACCAACTATGCGCTGTCAACGGGTCAGGATATAGTGTAAAACTTGCATGGCAGGTTAATGAGTTAACCTCATAGCAACTAGACGTATCTGCACAGGAACCTTGCTGTATAATCACCGCATATGTGCCGTTTGATGTGGCAATGAACTCTGAACCAGAGGCACCATTGACCGGATTCTGCGAATAGCAGTCAATCCATTGATACATGGTTCCAACGGAGTTTGAGTTAAGTATGTTTCCAGAGACTGAAACAGAAGTATCAATATCGATGATGGTGAGGTTTATCTGTATGATCGAGTCGCAACCAACACTGTTTGGAATGGTGTCTGAGTAACCACCACTTGAAGTATAAACGTAATTGCCACTTGGCGAAATATAATTCTCACAGTATTCTACAGCAACCGTATCGTAAGATGTGGACAAAACGGACAGATGAACGGTTATGACAGAATCACATCCGGTCAACGTTGGAATGGTGTCCTGATAAATTGCCGAAGTTGTCCAAACATGGCTTCCGCTGGGAGAGGTATAAGCGTCACAGGTTGAAACATATATGGCGGTATCACCTGAATTGGACACGGTCAAATTAACCGTTATAATTGAATCGCAACCAACGCTGTTGGGAACGGTATCTGAATAAATTCCCGTTGACGTGTAGGTGTAGTTTCCACTTGGAGACAAATAGCTGTCGCAAACACTCTGATAAATAGTTCGAAATGTGTTTCCGACCTCCAAGCTAATGGTAAGGATAGAATCACATCCGGCCGTATTCGGAATCGTGTCATGATACAATCCCGAAGTGTACCATACCTGGTTCTGGCTCGGAGAAACAAAACTGTCACACACAAACACATCTAAGGTATCGTAGGTACTCAAAAGCGTCAGGTTGACCGTTACAATCGAATCACAACCGCTAGAGCTTTCTATCACATCCATATAGGTTCCATTCTGGGTCCATACGATGTTCTGACTCAAGCTTAGCGCTTCTGTACACCCGGTAAGGTTTAAAGTTGCGGTCGATTCCAAGCACGGATTCATTTTCATGAGAAACACATCCAGATCGCCATAATCAGGAAGTGTATTAACACCTATGCCAGGGTCGAAATCTGCATTTTGAAAATAAAAGCCAGTTAGGAACAGACTTCCATCATTGTCAATAACCAGTTCGCCAGGTTCGTCCGTGCTGTAACCACCATACTGCTTTGCCCAAACATAATTTCCAATACTATCAAGTTTAAGAAGAGCAATGTCATGACCACTAGTGCTGACCAAATGAACGTTGGGTCCTGGATCAAGGTCACCATCACCACCAATGCTACCTGCTATATAATGATTTCCAACACTATCCATGACCATGGACATATCTCCATACCATACCGTTCCCAGCGATCTCGCCCAAATAAGATCACCATCCGTATTGAGCTTAGATAGGTAAGTTGCAGTTCCAGATACGGGCGGTGGAAGAAAAAGAGAGTCTGGCCCTGGGTCTAGATCCATCAAACCAGAGTACGTTCCTAGCACACACGGTTTGCCATCCTCACCAAGCAGAATATCGATTGCCTCAGTACCTATCTGTTCTTCCCAAAGAACATTGCCACTGGAATCCCATTTGGCCACATAAGAACCCCAAGACCTCCCACACAGATAAATGTTATCAATAGAATCAAGCTGCAACCCATTACCGGAATCTGATGAGGGCTGCTCTAAACTTTTAACCCAAACAAACTCTCCCTGATTGCTCAGTTTCAACACATATAGATCTCCCCACTCACCTTCAAGTTCATATACATTTGGTCCTGGGTCGAAATCCGCAAACCTGAAACTTCCTGTCATATAGACGCTCCCATTCACACCAACCTCCATGTCAGAAACGTACTCGGTGTCGCCATGGATGGTTTCTCCCCAAACATATTCTCCATTGGCATCTAACTTTACAACAAACATGTCGGAAACACTCCAATTTGTAGGAGAGTAGGAAGGCCCATTATGTAAGACCTCGGCAACTCCCGGGTCAAGATCAATGACCCCGTTATACCGGCCTGCTATGTAGACGTTCCCATAATCATCAACATCCAAGTTATTGGGCAAGGTGAGGTATGTTCCTTCTATCACTTTGCACCACACTAATGACCCGTCATTGTCAAACTTAGATACGAATACATCACCGAAATAATCTCCAGAAACAATTACTTGCCCAGGGCCCGGGTCGAAATCGGCATTATGGCTAGCTGTTGAACCCAGTACATAGACAAAACCGTTGGAATCGGTTTTAGTGAAATTGATACGGTCATTCTGTGTTCCACCCCATGTTCTTATCCACTCTGTGGTCTGCGCCAACGAGGCTATCGATAGGGTTATAAGGGCCAGCGTGAATGTGAGGAGTTTACCCATGTTGTTTTTAATTCAAACAAAGGAATATAAATATCATCACAAACTACCCCATTTCACTTTGAAAACCCATATAGCAACAAAAACCACCCAGCACTAACCAAAAGACCCCGAAGGCATTAATACCTCCGAGGTCTGTTTAGTCCATTGCCACCCTGTAAGGCTTCGACTCCGCTCAGCCTACCGCTACTCCCTCACCACCTTCTTCACTCCCCTTCTGCCTTCTTGGGTAAGTACATCCATAAGGTACATGCCGCTAGGCAAAGAACTAGGATTTGCTTCCCAAAGTGCTAGTTATTTGAAAAAAACGACTTAAGCTTCTTTTCAAGCCATTGAAAAAACTCTTCAGTGTAGATGCCTGATAGGACTGCCATAGTGTAGAAGAATTTGTTGTTTCCAGATTGGTACTTAAAGTCAGGCAACAACTCGCCTACAACCAGCATCAATAGCCCGATTATTGCACCAAGACACGTCACCGTAAAAACCTTCTGGTCTTCAATCTTTGATTTACCTACCAAGGTGGCTAGCAACAATCGAATTATTGAACCTAAAATGCCAAACGACATTAAGGTTATAATATAACTAATAGTGGATCCAGCTGCTTCATATATCGGAAAGAATTCTTGCATCTTATCATACTCCATGGACGCATTTTGCTCTTCAATGTTCCGGTATTGACCACCGCTTTGGTCTGAAGTAACGTTCTCTGGCAACTGTCGCGCTTCTTCAAACATCTGGTCAATTACAATATTCCCGACCCCACCAAGAACAAAGTAGATTGAAACCAATAGTAACAGGAATAAATAGACCTTCTTTATCAATTTTCCGGGTTTTTAATTTTATACACCTCATCCTCACTATGGGTGTCCTTAAGGTTGGAACGGTTCTTATGACAATGCGGAGAATCTTGATGACTGGTACAACACCAGTAGCGGTTGACAATGCCCGATGCGGATAGCATTAGATTGACCCGATCTAAAGAAAAATTAGGATTGTCATCAAGGTTAACTTCATAAACCTTGGAGTTAGCTGACTTTACCAATAACGTAGATGAGGGCATGGTCATCAATTCAAACCTACCTTGTGCATCTGTTTTCACCTCCATGTCCGTTCCTTTTAATTGAATCTCCACTCCTTCTAATGTATTACCACTTTTATCGAAGAGATTACCACTGACCATTACAGGTTGGCTGTGAGCATTAGAAACGAACAATAAAAGACCCGCCAATGCAAAAAAGACCTTAGTCGCACCATGATATTTCAGAAGAACCCTCCTCATTTAAGAACCATATCAATGTAAACCGGAAAGTGATCGCTATACATTCTTCTCCATTGATAGAACCCATCCTTAGTGGTATCACTTGGCACATACATTTTAGCTAATGGTTGCTTTACGTTGTCCCTAAGAGTTCGAGATACTAGAATATGATCAATGATACTATTGAAGTTCTTACTCATTCTTGTTGACTTAAAAGAGGCATCCACAAGGTGTTTATAGCCTTTCAGCTTAAGGTAATCATACATTGTTGGTATATAAACAGCATCACCGTCTTTGTCTATTTTAAATGGGTTGTCATTGAAATCGCCAAGAATGATCCGGTCATATTCTCGGTTATTAAGGTCATTCTGTCCTAAGTAGTATCCAAGGTTCTGTTCCACGATAACCATTGCGGCCAAGTGGTTCTCATCATTTTGCTGGCCTGACGCCAAGTGCAGGTTAACCACAATGAATTTTTCATTTTTACCACGCCCACCCTCTAAAGTTTCAAAGTACCCTACCAAAGGCACCCTATCAAAAAGCGATTTGGGGCCAACATTATAATCGGGAACGGGCATTTCAAAAGCAGATATCAACCTTACTTTCTTCGTGTTGTAAATAAATGCGTTCTGCATTTCTTCGTCTGCGTTTTCATCTTCCGGACAGGCCAGATAGTAGTGCCATTCATCTCCTAGTTCCTGTACAATTTCATAAAGCTCATTAGAGTAAGCCTTACCATTGCGCTTAAAGCTTCTCTTAACCTCCTGAACGCCAACAAGATCAAGTTTCAGATCATCCTTTATTAATTTGGCAATAGCTTCGAAATTTTCTGTTTGACGTTTAGGTAAATCAGTCTTTATCTCCGGGAAACCTCTTCCTCCAGAACCAAGATGTTCTATATTCCAAGTTGCTATTCTTACAAACTTGTTCTGAGCAAAACCTCCATTTAACGCAAAAAGGAGTGTAAAAAATAAATAAGTGCATTTTTTGAGCATATCGTTTAGTTTGTTGGTTATTGGTTGACTGCAAATTATCATTTTTCATAATACATCATGTTAACCATACATGAATCCCTGTAAATATGTGTTGAAGAATGACCCAAAATGGCTACTACGATAAGACCCCGAAGGCTTTAAAAACCTTCGAGGTCTTTGTTCAGTTCTCGATACATCCGCCTGAGGCGGACACTCGAACTGACCCTACACCCTACTGCGGCCTATAGGTAGTGGTCATACTCCAAGGGCCTTGGCCGGCACTGCTAAGGGTGGCTACACGCAGGGCGTAAAGCACCCCGCTATCCAACCCTGTAAATACATGGCTTAGGCGTGTGGCCTTATTACTGCTCCACTCGCCAATGGTGCCGTCATCTTGTACGGTGGCAATGCTGGCCATATAGCCGCTGCTACGGTCCACCCCCTTCCAACTGAAACGAATGGCGCCATCGGGCTGCCCATCAACCTGTCGCTTTAAGGTATCAGGCGCTGGTAGTAGACCAACCGAACTTCCGTTGCTTACCAGATCGAACCCCGAAAGCAGAATAATATCCGCATTGCCAATGGCAACACCACTTACATAAGTGGCCAGTTGGCGCATCAGGTCATGCAGCGCAGTTTTGGCCTCATTGCGCAAAAAAGTAGCATCGGGCCCTGATTTCTGTTCTACCGCCTGCTGTCGTTCGGCCAAAAGCTGAATGGCCGCATCAATAGTGGCAATGGGAGGTTCTGGTGTAGCAAAGGTGGCCACATTGTCTTCTACGGCTGTTTTAATGGCCGTACATCTGATAATGAATTCTGGAATACTCAATCCTCCGAATCCCATTTTCAATCTTGCTGTACTCATGATGTATTGATTTTGGTTAATGTTTCTGCTTGTAACTCATGCGTTTTAGACCGTAACCCGCCAGTTAATGGGTGCAAACCGATCATTGATCAAGATCACCCGTCCGTTGATCACCGTTAAACGTCTCTTGATCCTTGTTCAATGGTTGTTGATCAGAACAGAACGCCCATTGATCAGCATAGAACGATCGTTGATCAATGTTTAACAGCTGTTGATCGGGCTTAAACGCCTGTTAAAGGTGGGTTAGTAAGGGAGTTTGAAAATGCCATATACGGTCAGCGAAAGCACCTTTACGGCCAACGCTGTGTGTAAAGCGGCAAGCGTGGCAGGTAATTATTAAAGGTAACGCGAGCGAAGTGCCGCTCTGACCTTAGGGTATAACCGTGTAGAAGCAACAACTCTTGGCATATCTGCCACAGAGAACTTAACTATACGCGAGGTAAGCAGCTTACTAACATAATTAGGATTAACACATGCATTGCGGTGCACGGGCATTAAGCGGCCTTCCAACTGTTTGGCGTAATACAGCATGGTTCTAGACCCAGTAAGGGTATGAAGCTTCCTTTCTGCATTTACATGGTAAATGGTACACGAGTATTTATGTGCCAGGATACATACCAAATGGTTTAGCGGTATGTAGTGGTCTCCGGTATGGTCGGTTACTACCAATCTTTTAGGTGCTTCAGATTCCATGGATAGACAGGTTTATTGCAACAAGGTATAAATTATTCTTAACACTGAATTAACAGACACCATGATTTCTCGTTATTTGATGTTACATTAGAGCTATGAAAAACCTACTTGTATGTATGACCCTAGCAACAGGGTTGCTCTGTAGCTCATTTACCACCAATGAGACCTCTTACGTTTATATCTGCCATAGTCAATCGGCCTATTCTTACCATTATAAGCAAGATTGTAAGGGGCTGAGCCGATGTACGCATGATGTACTTAAAGTAACTTTGGAAGATGCCAAGACCAAGTACAAGCGTAAGCTCTGCGGATGGTAGGATTGACCTATCTGCCAATGACCTCGAATCTTTAAAACCTACCCCATGAAAAAACTGATACAGCTATTGTTCTTGCTTTTGCCGCTGGTTGGGGTTGGGCAGACCTCGGTCTATCATCCATTTCCAGAGAGTGATGCGGTTTGGACGTGCAGTCTATCCGACCCGTGCATTTTTGATACGGGGTATGTTTATTACCATTATCCAATAGCCATTTTGGGCGATACCGTAATTCAGAACCAATCATACAAGCGCCTTGAAACCCACTTTAAAGTAGATTATTCCACTAGCAGTACGTGCCTGGTCCATCTTGAAGTGCCATATTACTGGGGAGCCTACAGGCAGGACATCCTTAATAAAAAAGTTTATTACGTGCCTTATAATGAGACTTCAGAACAACTGTTGTATGATTTCACTCTTGAGGTAGGCGATACGGTTCAAGGATACTTTGCTGCTGACTGTGACAATTACATTGTCAGCTCAATAGATTCGGTGGTTGTTGGTAACAGCTATCGTAAACGCTGGATCATTAACGGATACCCTCTGTTTTATATGATAGAGGGCGTTGGAGGCGCGAATGGGCCAGCTTGGTCATTGCCTTATTGTGGTGGACCTCAGAATCCTACATCTAATCGACTTATTTGCTTTCAAGAAGGCGGAACCATCATGTACCCTGATACCGCCACCAGTTGCCTGACGGTAACAGATATAGCGAAGGAACCTAGAGAGGCTTCGTTACTCATTTACCCCAACCCAACCACCTCCACCATACGCATACAACTACCCGAGAATAACCTCAATGCCACGCGTACCAGCCTATATGACATGACTGGCCGCTTGGTGTACCAACAGCCCTTTAACCCTAATATAAATTTGGGCTACCTAGACCGTGGAACCTACATAGTGGTAGTAGAAACCGAAGAGGGTAATTACAGGGGAACGATACGGAAACAGTAAAACCTACCCCATGAAAAAGTTGATACAACTATTGTTCTTGCTCTTACCGCTGATTGGCGTTGGGCAGAATTGGCAGCAGGTTAACCCATCTTCCGTTCCAATTACTTTTTCTGGTGATGTGATACTATTGGACACAATTAACCCCATAGACGATACGCTTCTTTTTTCTACCTATACTGGTGGTGTGTGGCAATATGGCCATAGTTACAAGACGGTTTTTGACAGTATTTCTCATTTCCAAGGGTGGGTAACAGATACGTTAAACACTTACCATGTGTCTGATACTGGTTGGTTTGAAGTAAAGGCTGAATTGGGGCAAGGCAACACCTCTTGGATATATTTCGAGCATAAATTTCAAACAGATTCTCTTAGCGATTTTGGCTACGTTTCCTATTCATGTAATGGAATGGATTGGAGAGTATTGAACGGGATGTATGAACCTGACCCAAACAATTGGTTTCCTCACGATATCCGTTACCATAACTATCTAGACATACCATCAGAAACCCCACCATTAGTCGATGATACCCTTGCCGTATTTTCTGGAAGTTGTGAAGACTGGAATTGGACAGGAGTGAACATTATTAGAACTCTTTTTATGAAACGAGAAAATGAGAATCTTAGTTCTGATGGTTGCTTTGAATCTTCTGATTCAATTCGATTCCGGTTTAATTTCAATACAGACTCCATTGTAGATAATCTTAGTGGCTGGATGATTCGAAATATTATAGTAGGACAATCTCTATACTCACAAGGTGTCGACCCTAAAACCAACTACCAACCACTCTCTATCTACCCCAACCCAACCACCTCCACCATACGCATACAATTACCAGAGAATAACCTCAAAGCCACCCGCACCAGTTTGTATGATATAAGTGGCCGCTTGGTACTCCAACAGCCATTTGAACCGAACATGAATATTAGTTTTTTAGCTAATGGAACATATGTTATACTGGTGGAAACCCGATCAGAATACCTTCGGAGTTTTATCACCAAGTATTGAGACCATACTTATTCCTTATTACTCTGCTTCTCCCCATTTTTGGCTTTGGGCAGAATAATTGTTCTAATACGTTCTATACGGTTACTGTAGGTGGGGTTATCCAGTCCTGGAATTTGGATGGCCAAGTCATTAGCGGTGGTGATGTAGAACTTGTAGGTGCCGCAACCGATATTGCATATTGTACCTTAAATGGAGAAGAGACTTTTTTCGGCACCAATTATCCGTTACCAGGAATCTCATTTTACAATCTGCTACCGCAGAATTGGGAAAACTTAAGCATCCCATCTCAAGATGTTTTTATTAATACTGGAGGATTTGCCGAACATCTTTACGCTATGAGTGTGCTGGTCGAACAATTTCCATTACCTCAAACATTGAATAAGGCCGTCTGCTATATAAATGGCTCTTCTATCGATACCTTGATGAACTTTGATACCAATGGTAATTACTGTTCAGTGGCTGATATTGCCGTGGACACTTTGGGTCAGGCTTGGGTCTTTACAGGTACAACTTCAGCCACATCAACCAAACTAAGGGTCTTTAACCCAACCGGCCAAGTGATGGAGTTCAGCATGAATGAACAGACAACCAATGCATACGGATCCTTCTTCTTAAACGGCACGCTATATGTTTGCTTTGGAGCAACGGCTCAGACACCCAATACCATTGCCCCAGTGGTTCTGGATGGAAGTAACGCCTATTTCGGAAACGGCATTCCTTTTCCTGGAGTATTTACAGACGCAGCCAGCTGTCAAGTGACCAATGAAATAGTTACTCACGTACCAGCACCGTCTAATAATGATCTATTATGCTACCCTAACCCGGTCAGTTCAGCATTAACCATTCAAGCTCCAAATAGCGACCTCAACACCACCCGTACCAGCCTGTATGATATGACGGGTCGTTTGGTCTATCAAGAAGCATATAATTCAACCATGGATGTAAGCTCTCTAGATACTGGTAGTTACATAGTAGTGGTGGAGACCGAAAAAGGCCGTTTCAGAGGAACGATCCAAAAACTCTAATTCTTAGACAGGAAATTGGTCGATCGTTGGCTTTTCCACCCACTCAATCTCCTCGTCCTTTTTGAACCACGTCATTTGCCGTTTGGCAAAGCGTCTGGTGTTGACTTTGATCTTCTCGGTGGCTTCATCCAAGCTCATTTCTCCTGCAAGATGCTGGAACAGTTCTTTGTAACCAACGGTGTTCAAAGCATTTAAATGGCGCTTATCAAAGACCGATCTGGCTTCTTCCAACCAACCGACTTCTAGCATTTGGTCAACCCGGTTATTAATGCGGTCATAAAGTTCTTCGCGTGGCAGTTCCAATCCAATCTTCTTGATTGAAAACGGTCGCGTTGCTTTCTTAGAACCATGGAATGACGAGAACGGCTTTCCAGTGCTGATACATACTTCCAAGGCCCGCATAACCCGTTGTGGATTCTGCGTGTCCATCTTTTCAAAATGTACTGGATCAAGTTCTTTCAGCTGGCTTTGAAGCGATTCCAGACCTTCTGTCTCCAACCTTTCGGTCAGCTGTTTTCTCAGCGATTCATCTGCTTCGGGCAGATCATCCAATCCTTCGCAAAGCGCCTTAATGTAAAGTCCGGTTCCCCCACAGCAAACTACGGAATCGTACTTCTGAAAGAGTTCATCAAGCAACGCCAAAGCATCCCGCTCAAACATGCCAGCGTTATAATCATCTTCAATAGACCGATCCGCAATGAAATGATGCTTTACCCTAGCAAGTTGTTCTGCACTAGGCTGTGCTGTTCCAATTGGAATTTCACGATAGAGTTGTCGGCTATCTGACGATATGATCTCTGTACCGAGTTTCTCGGCCAAGTCAATGGCAAAGTCGGTCTTGCCAACTGCGGTTGGACCGCATACTATTATTAAGGTTGACGGTTGACGGTTGACGGTGAGCAAATTGCGGTAGTTTAACCAGTAACTGAGGTTCGGACGAAACTAATCAACCAATTTCCTAAAGTCCTAATTACCTGATCGATAGATCACATCAGGTCGTCCATATTGAAATCTCCAAAGCCTTCCTCCTTCTCCTCTTCTTTCTTGCTCTCCTTTTTAAGCTTCTTGAAATCAACATCTGGAGCTTTCAGCTTTCCGGCTTTGGCTGCTGCTTCGGCCTCTTGCTGAATGCGTTCAATTTCTTCTTCAGATGGGCCATCGCCTTCGAACATATCCAGTTCCTCTTCCATTTCAGGAACATCTTCCGGCTCGTCAACAATCGGTTCTGGCGGTGGTTGCGTATAGTAAGGCGGATCCCCTTCAGAACGAACACAAAGTGGATAGGTTTTACCTTCCTCTTCTTTTAGAATCCGTTGAAGTTCCAATGCCAAACCAAGCTCATTGAAACTCTGCGTTACACAAAGAAATCGCTGATGCGGCTCGTTGATGTGCGCTGCGATCTTTTGGTGGTCACCTTCCAAGTTTCCATCCAACTCAACAACCGTATCGCCTTCGTACCAAGATTGGTCTGAAGCGATGTATTCTGCAGGCTGATTCTTCTGAAAATTGAAGGCGTTTATAATAGCCTGATGCAGATCGGCAAAACGATGTTTCCCCTGTACATCTATGTCTCGGAAAACCTCGTGGTCGTCCTCAATAAAAACACGAAATCGGTAAACTGCCATGATTTATATTCTCAAAAAACGAATAACGGAAAAAAGTAAAACGTGTTAAACCTGCTTAACAAACAATGGTTTCAGAACATCGACATTTTTCATTTTGCATTTTGTCATTTCAACGCTACCACCAACTTCAATCCTAGCTCATCTCCTTTTTTAGCCATTAAGTTCAAAGCCGCTTGGCGAGAGTTGTCAATATCGCCATCCATTATGGCGTCTTTTATTGCATCTTTTATCAGCCCAATTTCTCTGCAAGGCTTTATATCAAAGGCTTTCATGATGTCTTCGCCAGTAACAGGTGGTTGCCAATTACGAACGCGGTCCTTCTCCTCTACTTCTTTTAACTTCTGACGAACGATCTCGAAGTTCTTCATGTACCGCTTCACCTTTTCATCATTCTTGCTGGTGATGTCGGCTTCGCACAGAATCATCAGGTCGTCCACGTCATCGCCAGCTTCGAAAAGCAGTCTTCGCACCGCAGAGTCGGTTACTTCTTCTTGAACAAGCGCAATGGGTCTCAAATGAAGGAAGACAAGTTTCTGAACGTATTTCATCTTCTCGTTAAGAGGTAGTTTGAGGTCTCGGAAAACCTCAGGCACAGCTCTTGAGCCACGATCTTCGTGTCCGTGGAAAGTCCAACCAACCTTGGGATGAAACCGTTTGGTAATCGGCTTCTCAATATCATGCATAATGGCCGCCCAACGTAACCACAGATCATCGGTGTTTTTCGAGATATTATCCAACACCTGAAGTGTGTGGTAAAAATTGTCTTTATGACCTCGCCCGTTGATGATGTCCACACCAAACAACTCCGTCATCTTTGGGAAGATGAGATGAAGCAAACCCGTATTGAACAACAACTTGAATCCTTTTGAAGGAACTTTTGCGAGAACAATCTTGTTGAGTTCGTCTGTAATCCGCTCTTGAGAAACGATAGAGATCCGCTCTCGATTCTGATAAATTGCTTGAAACGACTCCTCTTCAATCTGAAAATCCAACTGCGTTGCGAAACGAATGGCACGCATCATTCGCAACGGATCATCGCTGTATGTTTTTGATGGTTCTAACGGTGTTCTTAGAATACCTTTTTTCAGGTCTGCCACACCATTGAACGGATCTACCAATTCGCCCCAACTTCCATCATTCAAGCTGATGGCCATGGCATTGATAGTGAAATCGCGTCTATCCTGATCGTCCTTAATAGTGCCATCTTCGACAGCTGGTTTTCGGGAATCTTCACTATACGATTCTTTCCGTGCACCCACAAACTCCACTTCAAGGTCTTTGTGGTTGATCATGGCTGTACCGAACCGTTTGAATACGCTGATCTTTGAACCGCCCAACTTTCCTGCAACAGCTTCAGCCAGTTCAATTCCCTTACCAGTTGAAACCACGTCAATGTCCTTGGTTTCCCGACCGAGAATACAGTCGCGTACATAACCACCGATCACATAAGCTTCAACATCCAGTTGCTTGGCAGCCTCTGAAATCAGCTTGAAAATTGGTTGCGATATGTGTTCTTGCATCTGCATCGGGGCGCGAATTTAGGGTTTCACGCAGAGAGACAGAGGGTTTCCTTACTGCGTTTTGATTGTTGCTATCGCGAGCGTCCTCGCTCGTGATGCACATTCAGTTGTCGTGACGACAACATTAAATAAGGTCTAGTTAAAACCCAAAACCATTTCGCCAACATCAACATTGGCGCACTTGAAATGCCTTTTCGGGCAAGCCGATTTGCCATGCATACCGCACGGCCGGCAATCCAATTTTTCGCTGGTTTGGATGATGCGCGAATTATCGGAAAGCGGTGTAAATCCAAACTCTGGAACGGTAGAACAGAACACTTCGGTAATGGGCGCATTCACAGCTGACGCCAAGTGAACGGGTGCTGAATCGTTGGCGTAATTCATCACCGCATCTTTCATCAAGGCTGCCGTTTCCAGTAGCTTCAGTTTACCTGTTAGATTGGTAGCTTCTCTTTCAGCTCCAGCAATTATCTCTTCAGTAATGACGGAATCCGATTTTGCTCCGATGAGAAACACTTGTTTGTCAGTTGGAATCTGATTGATCAGTTCAATCCATTTTACAACGGGCAGTTGCTTGGTGAACCAGACCGAAGCAGGCGCAATGGTGACGTAAGGCGTGTTTTTGAGTTCTGCAACAGCAGCAAAATCAGATTCAGTTGGGTAAAGTCTAGGATTAGTTGGCGCGGCATTGCATCCGACCAGGTCGAGTACGCGATCAACCTCATGCACATTCTCAAATCCTTTTCCAAAACGGTGGTCAACCGACTTAGTGAACAGAAACGACAACGGGTTGGACTTGTATCCAACCATTTCCTTCGCACCCGAAAAAGCGGTTAGAACTCCACTGGCAGCATACCGCTGAATATTGTAAACCGCATCATATTCTCTACTACGAACCTCGCGAAGCAACTTCCACAAAGCGACATATTTCGATTCCTGTTTGCTCCAAATAAGCACTTCATTCAGAAATGGATGACCAGCGAACAACGACTGGTTTCCATCTCGCACCAGATAATCGACCTTGGCATTGGGATGATCTTGGCGAAGCCTTTCGAGAAGCGCTGTTCCCAGAATGGCATCACCGATAAAGGCGGTCTGAATAACCAGCACTTTATCCATCTCCTAAACCGCTACGTTATACTCGCGAAGTGAATCGTTGAGTGAGGTTTTTCTGTCCGTGCTTTCCTTTCGCTTTCCGATGATAAGCGCGCAAGGAACGTTGTAAGTCCCAGCGGGAAATTCCTTTGGATAAGTACCTGGAATAACCACCGAACGCGGTGGAACATAGCCTTTCATTTCAACTGGCTCCGAACCCGTTACATCAATGATTCGAGTGCTCATAGTAAGTACTACATTGGCTCCGAGCACCGCTTCTTTCCCAACACGAACACCTTCAACAACTATACATCTCGAACCAAGGAAAGCATCATCTTCAATGATCACTGGCGCTGCCTGAATCGGCTCCAAAACGCCACCAATTCCAACACCTCCACTCAAATGCACATTCTTACCAATTTGCGCACAAGAACCGACCGTTGCCCACGTATCAACCATGGTTCCACTGGCCACATACGCACCAATATTTACGTACGATGGCATCATAATAACGCCACTTTCCAAGAACGAACCATAACGCGCAATGGCATGCGGCACAACCCGAACACCCGCTTCTTTATGACCTTTCTTCAGCGCAATTTTATCATGGAATTCAAACGGGCCAACCTCAATGGTTTCCATTTTTTGAATAGGGAAATACAGGATCACGGCTTTCTTAACCCACTCGTTCACCTGCCAATCATCTCCACTTGGCTCAGCCACTCGGAGCGTTCCCGCATCCAAAAAAGCCACAACCTCTCTGATGGCATTCACACTCTTTTCCGAACTCAGCAGATCGCGGTTCTCCCACGTCTGCTCCACTATCTGTCGTAATTCGTCTATCTGCATGCCGCAAAGATAATCCTTAACTTTGCCGCGCCTCAAAAACGGCCAAAATGGGCAGAATTCTCGCCATCGATTACGGAACAAAACGAGTTGGAATTGCCGCTACGGATCCGATGCAGATCATTGCCTCGGGATTGGACACCATCCATCCTAACAAGCTCTTGGACTTCCTAAAAAAATACATGCAAACGGAAGATGTGGAATGTATTGTAGTTGGCGACCCGAAACGATTGAATAACGAACCTGCCCAAGCAGCAAAAGGTGCCGACCAACTGACAGAACGGCTGAAAAAGGAGTTCCCGAACGTCCGTTTTGACCGAATGGACGAGCGTTTTACTTCGAAAATGGCGTTTGGAGCAATGATTGAAGGCGGATTGAAAAAGAAGCAACGTGCTGATAAAGCGCTGATTGATAAAGTGAGTGCTACCATTATACTGCAATCGTACATGGAGCAAATGAACAGTTTGAACAGATGAGCGAGACAAAGACAAAAACCAAGATACTTCCGATTGTTGCCTATGGCGACCCTGTGCTGAAAAAGGTAGCGGAAGAGATCGATCAGGATTATCCGGAATTGGGGCAATTTATCGACAACATGTTCGAGACCATGTACAAGGCTTCGGGAGTTGGTTTGGCCGCTCCTCAGATCGGAAAAAGCATTCGTCTGTTTATAGTCGATGCAACGCCATTCTCGGATGAACACCCAGAGTTGGATGGTTTTACCAAGGTTTTCATCAACCCGATCATTCTTGAGGAAGACGGCAAAAAGTGGGATTTCAACGAAGGTTGTTTGAGTATTCCCGGAATCCGAGAAGATGTTTCGCGCAAGCCAGAAATCACCATAGAGTATTACGATGAGAATTGGGAACTGAAAGAGGAAACGTATGATGGCATTGCTGCGCGAATTATTCAGCACGAATACGATCATATTGAAGGTGTTCTCTTCACGGATCATCTACCAGCTTTAAAGCGTAGAATGCTGAAAGGAAGGCTCAACGACATTACTCGTGGGGATGTTGATGTAGAATACAAAATGCGGTTTCCTAAATGAGAGATTTAATCATTATCACTTCTGCTCTGATGGTGTTTGCTGCATGCAACAGCAATCAGAAACCAGCTTCTGAATCAGACATTCTTTTGGCTCAGATCGACAGCTTAGAAACCATTCTATTTGCTGAATCTGAAGCTCCAGCTGATGTAAACGCTGGCATGAAGCTTATTCGCAATTACGCGAAGTATTATAAGGACCACAAAACAGATTCCATTGCTGTTGACATGCTATTCAAAGCAGGCGAAGTGAGTATGGGAATTGGCCAAGGAAATATGGCGGTGAAATACTTTAAGACCGTGACAGAGGATCACAAAGAATATTCGAAGGCACCTGAAGCATTGTTCCTTACCGGATTTTGTGAGGAAACAATAAACCGAGATACAACCAACGCACGGTTTTATTACGAAAAGTTCTTAGAAGCATACCCCAATCACAAATTGGCAGAAGATGCCAGATTCTCTATTCAAAACATGAGTATGAGTGATGAAGAACTCATCAGAATGTTTGAAGAAAAGCTGAAAAGCGAGTCATAAAAAAAGCCGTTTCATACTAACGAAGCGGCTTCGGACTTTCTAATGCAATCTGAGAATCACTTCCCAACTATCCCAACAAGTTTTTCAAAATCAACCTGTTCAAGAAACGCTTTTGCCTTTCCGTCTTCCAAACCTTGCGTGTTGATCATGATGAACGCGCCACCAACAATGGCATGAGCTTCTTCTCTCTTCGGCTGTTCAGCACCTTCCATACCCTGCATGGCCGGGTCAGGTTGATTTGAAAATGTTTTAACCATTGCCCGATAACCTTTGATACGAAGGGCTTCCGTTTTCTGACCTTCCATGCCGCCCATTCCCATGTCTTGCTCAGACATAGAGTGCGCCATCTGAACTTCATTCGCCATCATCATGTTTGTGGTCACCTGAACACGAATCTCCTCTTCATTTCCCATTGGCATTCCCATGCCCATATCCATCATGTCATCACCATTCTCAGAACCCTCAACCTTAGGCTTCGGCTTTCTGTAAACCTTGTTCATGGTTACGCCTTGACCTTCCATGCCGTATCCCATATCGCTATCCTTGGCCATTTCGTACTCACCGAATTTCTGAGGTAGCACACTGGCCAATTGAGCGGTCATAAGATCATTGACCTTTTTCTTGGCTTTCGAAATATTATCTAAGGCCGCAATGTAATTTTTGCTCTCAATATTGGCTGCTGCCGACTTTAACTCTTCCTGTTGGGCAAACACAACCGTGAATCCCAAAACCCCAACCATTGTAAAAACTACTTTTCTCATCATCAATTGATATTAATGTTTATCCAAAAATAGTGTTTCGTTCATCTTAAAATTCAGTTCGATCACAATTGTACTTTTGCCGCAAATCAACTAACCAATGGACCAAGAAGTTCTCGAAAAAGCTAAAAATTGGACTGGAGATGCGTTTGATGAGAAAACGCGAAATCACGTTCAAAACATGATTGATTCTAACCCGAACGAACTCACCGAGTGTTTCTACAAAGACCTGGAATTCGGCACGGGAGGCTTACGAGGGCTGATGGGCGTTGGCACCAACCGAATGAACATTTACACGGTTGGAATGGCCACTCAAGGATTGGCAAATTATCTGAAGCTATCATTCGATGGTGAGATCAAAGTGGCCATTGCGCATGATTCGAGAAACAACAGCCCATTGTTTGCGAGAAAAACTGCTGAGGTTTTTGCTGCCAATGGCATCAAGGCATATCTCTTCAGTGAACTTCGCCCAACACCAGAACTTTCCTTTGCGGTGCGACATTTCGGTTGCCAAGCGGGAGTTGTCATCACCGCATCTCATAACCCGAAAGAATACAACGGCTACAAAGCTTATTGGGAAGATGGTGGGCAACTTGTTCCTCCACACGATAAGAACGTAATCAAGGAAGTCCAAAAGATCAATGGTCCGCAGGATGTGAAATGGAACGCGGATGAATCACTCATTGAAATGGTGAGTGATGAAATTGACAACGCATACATCGCAGGGTTGAAGTCGTTGTCCCTTTCCCCTGAAGCTGTTCAGGCTCAATCTGATCTGAATATTGTTTTCACATCATTACACGGTACGGGCGGAACAATGGTTCCTAGAACATTGAAAGAACTTGGTTTTACCAATGTGAGCACCGTTGCCGCGCAGGACGAAGCCAATGGCAATTTCCCAACGGTTATCTCCCCAAATCCAGAAGAAGCGGCAGCTCTGAAAATGGCTTTAGAACAGGCCGAAAAAGTCGGAGCGGACCTGGTAATGGGAACTGACCCTGATGCCGATCGCGTTGGCATTGCCGTTCGAAACACACATGGAGCACTGGAACTGCTAAACGGGAATATGACTGGTTCGCTTTTAGTGTATTATCTGATTCAACGCTGGAGTGAACTTGGGAAGTTGGATGGCAAGCAGTTTACCGCCAAGACCATTGTCACATCAAAGCTCATCAAGAAGATTTCAGAATCGAAGAACGTTCCGTGCTACGATGTGCTTACGGGTTTCAAATACATTGCTGAGCTGATTCTCGAGAAAGAAGGAAAAGAGCAATTCATTGGCGGTGGCGAGGAAAGCTACGGCTACCTGGCTGGCGATCTTGTTCGTGATAAAGACGCAGTGTTGAGTTGCGTTCTTATAGCCGAAATGTGTGCTTGGGCAAAGAACAATGGTAAAAGCCTTTATGAAGTGTTGATGGATATTCATTCGGAATACGGCTTCTATTTGGAAGACCTTATCAGCATAAAAAAGGAAGGGAAATCCGGAGCGGAAGAAATTGCCATGATGATGGAAAACCTGCGCAACGAACCACCAAAACAGCTGGCCGGTTCTGATGTTCTTACGCTTCGCGATTATAAACTTGGGCAGATTACATATCTGTCTGATGGTGCAAAATCAGAAACAGGCTTACCAACTTCCAATGTGCTTCAATTTGAAACAGCAGACGGAACGGTTGTAACCGCTCGTCCTTCGGGAACTGAGCCAAAGATCAAGTTCTATTTCAGCGTAAATGAGGAGTTGAAAGACAAAGCGGATTATGACTCGGTACGAAATTCACTGAAGCAGAAAATTGCAACTATTCAGTCTGATCTTGGTTTAGTTTAAACATGTGCCTTTGCCTTTTCGCTATTGATCAGCATGACGAGTTTCCGTTCATTCTGATTGCCAATCGGGATGAATTCAGAAAGCGACCTGCCGCTCAGGCAGCGTTCTGGGAAGACCATCCCGAAATACTTGCTGGCCGAGATCTAGAAGGAATGGGAACCTGGCTTGGCATCAACAAGCGTGGCGAAATTGCTTTTCTGACCAACTACCGTCACCCTGAATTCTTTGAAAGAAAAGGCCCAACGCGCGGGAAGTTGGTTTCTGATTTTCTTGCTTCAGAAACAGACGCTAAAACGTATTTGGAAGCGATTGAAAATCCAAAAACTTACAATGGGTTCAACTTGGTTGTAGGCAAACCTTCTTCCCTATTCTACTTTGCAAATGCAAGCAATCAATTGGAAAGAATCGGAAGTGGCATTCATGGACTCAGCAACGCTTTTCTGAATACATCCTGGCCAAAGGTGGATGATGGCAAAGCGAAACTCAAAGCCGCAATTCAAGGCAATAATCTGGACAACGACCATCTGTTTTCGATACTTCACGATTCCAGCTTTGCGAAGGATGAAGAATTACCTGAAACCGGTGTAGGGAAAGACCTGGAAAAACTGCTCTCAGCTAAATTCATTAATACGCCCGAATACGGAACGGTTTGCTCCACCATCATCAAAATTGACCAAAACGGAAACTGCTTTTTTGAGGAAAGGAGCTTTGATGCAACGGGAAAAGAGAATTCTTCTGCAAAATTCTCGTTTGAACTGAAGCTCTAGTCAAACAACTATTGAAAAAGAAAAGCCCGACAATTGCCGGGCTTTTGCTGTAGCGAGAGGCAGAATTGAACTGCCGTCCGCCTCAGGCGGATATGAATCCGAGCTCAATCATCTGGGATAGAACAATATTCCGAATCCAAGCTCTACCTTGCCCTCCCTTCAACTGCTTTTCTCGGTGCATCGCTTTCTGTTTAGAGTCAAAGGTTTCCAGTAAAATCATTTTCCATGGACGGTAACGGGTAGTGAATCCTTTGTTTGATTTATAGTTGTGCCAGTAAAAACGTTCTACTGAATTGCTAGAGAAACCAATGTAGAGACGGTCTCCAGATTCAGAGTACAAAACGTAAACGGCAAACTCTTCGATAAAGCAAAATAAAAAAGCCCCGAAATATTCGGGGCTTTTGCTGTAGCGAGAGGCAGAATTGAACTGCCGACCTCAGGGTTATGAATCCTGCGCTCTAACCATCTGAGCTACCTCGCCAAATTTTGCGGGCGCAAATATAATACGTGCCAATTGGATTACAAATGCATAATTCATCGAACACCAATAAATCGAACAAAAAACTCTATATTGCCCTACAGGCTTGGAACGCCTTAAACACTTAATACGGTTATGAAAAAAGTAGAAGCCGAATACATTGTCAACTCCTCACCAGGCGTGTTGTACAGCCGATTAAGCACGGCCAGCGGACTTGCTGAATGGTTTGCTGACGATGTAACGATTGATAAAGATGGTCTCTACCATTTTACTTGGGATGGCGAAGAAGAAGTTGCAAAACTGCTTACTAAGAAAAATGGTGAGTACGTCAAGTTCCATTGGGAACATCTGGAAGCCGGAACATTCTTGGAATTCAGACTGAAAAAAGACCCACTTACTGGTGATCTCGTGCTGACTATCACGTACTTCGTTGACGAAGATGACGATGATGCTGAAGAGGAATCCAGATTATTGTGGGATAGTCAGATAGACGAGTTATTGCACATATTGGGTAGCTAAACGTCCATAGAAGTTACTTTTGGCGTCAATGCCAATCAGAAAAGCGATAAACGATTCGAAACCAATTGCCCTACCATTTGTGGTGGGGCTTTCTGTTTACAGTGTTCTCGGAGCATTAGTCTACTACTCGCTTGGAAAAGAAGAAGCTCACACATTCCTAAATTCCTATCACAAACCGTACTTAGACCTTTCGTTCAAATACATCACACACATAGGAAACGGTCTGGTTCCAATTGCGGCTTTTCACTTGCTTCTACTCGTTAGATATTCCTGGGCATTGGGGTTGGGAATTTCAAGTCTGGTTATGGGTATCATCGTACAGACTCTGAAACGCTCCGTGTTTGCTGGAGATCACCGCCCTGCTATGTTCTTTGCAGATGGTGGTTTACCACACATTGATGGAGTTGATCTAATGCTTCACCATAGTTTCCCTTCTGGACATAGCGCTACGGGGTTTGTATTATGTCTGATGTTGGCATTCTTTATCAAGAAGAAATGGGCAACATATTTCTTAATTGTTTTGGCATTGCTCATTGCATTTTCGCGGGTCTATATTTCTCAGCATTTCATTCAGGATACAGTTGTCGGCTCGTGGATCGGTTTAATCATAGCTTTACTTGGCTACGTATTCATTGTTCATCAAGCCGAAGAAAACCCTGATTCGAAATTGAACAAACGACTTTGGCCGTCATGAGTTGGGATAGAACCAACATTTCGTTCGCCATTTTCATCGGCTCGCTGCTGTTGTTCGTGCCATTTCTTGGAATGTCTCATCTCTTTGATTGGGACGAAGCCAACTTTGCCGAAGCTGCAAGAGAAATGCTTGTTACTGGCGAGTTTACTTACGTCCAAATTGACTTTAAACCCTTTTGGGAAAAACCTCCATTCTTCATTTGGTTACAGGCATTAAGCATGAAGGCTTTCGGGATAAACGAGTTTGCCGCTAGATTTCCAAATGCCATTTGCGGAGCATTGACGCTGACCGTTCTTTTTAACATCGGAAACATACTTAAGTCCAAAAGTTTTGGTCTGCTTTGGGTACTGGTGTATGCTGGTTCAATGCTGCCGCAATTCTACTTCAGAACAGGAATTATTGATCCGTGGTTCAACCTCTTCATTTTTCTTGGCATTCATCAGTTGATCATTGGCACCAAAGCTGAATTGATTCAAAGAAAAAATTTGGTTCTATCCGCAGTCTTTATTGGGTTGGCTGTTCTTACAAAAGGGCCAACCGCTCTTGGAATCATTGGAATTTGTTGCGCTGTTTACTTTGCATTTAACTTCAAAAATCACAGCTGGAAAATCACCGATGCCATTCTCTATTCTGTAACTGTTCTGATAATCGGTTTTTCATGGTTTTTGATTGAATTTTTGAGAGGAAGAGGTTACATCATTCAAGAATTTATCGATTACCACGTTCGGCTGTTTGCCGAAGGCGAATCGGGGCATGGACAACCGTTCTACTATCATCCTATTGTGTTGCTGATCGGGTGTTTCCCAATGTCGTTGTTCTTTATTTATGGTTGGTTTCAGAAGCGTGCTGATGATGAAGCTATTGACCATTATTCTAAATGGATGAGCATTCTCTTTTGGGTGGTTCTGATTGTGTTTTCCATTGTAAAAACCAAGATCATCCACTACTCATCACTCAGTTACTTTCCAATGTCTTTTCTTGCCACCTTGGTTGTTTACCGACTCTTAGAAGGCAGGTGGAAATTCAAACCCACACATCAGATTTCGACACTGCTGTTTATTGCAATTCTTGGTTCTGCTTTTGTGTTGCTTGGAATGCTTCACAACCTGAAAGAACCACTTTTAGAACTACTTAAAAACGACCCGTTGGCCTACGGCAATTTCAGCCAAACTGTACCTGACGGAACGTTCGATCCTTTCATTGGTATTTTCTTCCTTTTTGCTGGAATGTGTTCTGTAGTGTTGATCCAGCTTGGTAAATCCAAATCAGGAATTATCGGTCTCTTTGGAACAACGCTCATTACAATAACACTTCTTAGCATTTTCATTGCTCCAAAAATTGACCGTTACACACAAACTGCTCTTTTTGATTTCTATGAAGAAAAATCGAATGCGGCTTACATCCAACCTCTAAGCTTTCGTACGTATGCGCACCTCTTTTATAGTGGTAAACAACCAACCGTCATCCCAGATAATGACGAGCTGCATTGGCTACTAACCGCTAAAGTGGACAAGCCAGTTTACTTTATTCTGCGACCGCAGAACCTTGAGAATAACCTGAATTGGTTCCCGAATCTAGAGGAGGTTGACCGCAAAGGAGGTTACGTAATCATGGAAAGAACGGATAGCAATTATCCTTTCTGAGGGGTTTGATAAATCCTGAACTTCATCAATCCTGACATATGCAGCCTATGCATCAAGGATGTTTTCAAAACACCCAGTCCGTACGTCACACTTCTACTGAAATTAATGGAAGAAGCTTCTTCAAAATATTTGGTCGGACAGGTTACTTCGCCTACTTCAAAACCAGCCATGAAAATCTGGCTTAGCATCTGATTATCAAACACAAAATCGTCAGAGTTGGCCTCAATATCGATGGCTCGAATTACATCCGCTGAAAAAGCACGATAGCCTGTATGGTACTCTGATAGTTTCTGATTGATAAGAATGTTCTGAGTGAGTGTCAAAAATCTATTTGCTATGTACTTATAGATTGGCATACCACCAGTCAATGCTCCCTTACCTAAAATCCTTGAACCCGTTACCACTGGAAAAACATCATTGGCTATCATGTAGCACATGCTATGAATCAGCTTTGGCGTGTATTGATAATCAGGATGAAGCATAACCACAATGTCGGCTCCAATTTCCAATGCCTTACTGTAGCAGCTCTTCTGATTGCCTCCGTAACCTCGATTTCTCTGATGCTTTACAATGTGCTTAATACCAAGCGATTTGCCCACATCAACCGTGTTGTCAGGACTTGCATCATCCACCAAAACCACGTCATCCACAATATCGAAGGGAATTTCCCGATAGGTCTGTTCAAGGGTTTCGGCTGCGTTATATGCCGGTAGAACAACTACGATTTTTTTACCGTTGATCATGGCCGCCAAAAGTACATAAACACACCTGTAGAGGCGACTTTACAAGCAGCGTATATTTGCCGCGTAAAAAGCACCGAGTTGAAGAAATTACACAAACTAGTTATCACGTCTTACATCGGCCCATTCGTGATGACCTTCTTCATTGCTCTCTTCGTGCTGCTGATGCAATTTCTTTGGAAATATATCGATGATCTTGTAGGAAAAGGTCTGGATTGGTTCATCATTGCTGAGTTGATGTTCTATGCCTCAGCCAGTTTGGTTTCCATGGCATTGCCGCTCTCCATCCTTATTTCTTCCATTATGACAATGGGATCGATGGGCGAACATTACGAATTGGTTGCATTGCGATCTTCGGGAATCTCCATACGCAGAGTATTACAACCGCTGATCGTATTCTCCATTCTAACCAGCATTCTCGCATTCTATTTCTCAAACAATCTGCTGCCAATTGCCAATCTGAAAATGTCAACGCTGCTGTACGACATCCGGCACAAGAAACCGACCATGGACTTAAGACCGGGCATTTTCTACAAAGGCATCGAGAATTACGCGATCCGAATTGGCTCTAAAGGAGAAGACGAAGTTTCATTGTATGATGTAATGATCTACGACCATACCGAAAACCGAGGTAATACAAAGGTCATTGTGGCAGATTCGGGACGGATGGAGTTTGAAGGAGACGACTACCTGATGCTGTCGCTCTACAACGGAACCAATTATGAGCAGCAAGAAAACGAAAGTAGGTCGAAGCGGACCTACCCGCATATGCGAAGCAATTTCAAAAAGGAGGTCATCCGATTCGACATGACCGAATTCAACATGAGGCGTAGCAATGAAGATATTTTCAAGGACAACTACAGAATGCTGAGCCTTGGTCAGCTACATCAGAATATTGATACGATGAAACTCCAGTTGGGACAACGTAGAGTCAACTTTCACGAAAACATAACCAGAAATTTCAAGGCCCTTCAAATTGATTCCACGGTTACCGATTCGGCAGAACTTAGATATAGTAACGTATTGGATCTTTTCGATAGACCTAAACGGTCAAGAATAGTTGAGGCCGCTCTGAATATGGCTCGGAGTACCAGGTCTTATACCGTTTCTGCAAAAGATGATGTAGATGCTCGGGAAACCAGAATCAACAGATACTGGATTGAAGTACACAGGAAGTTCACCCTTTCAATTGCTTGCCTCATTTTGTTTTTCATTGGAGCACCGTTGGGAGCTATAATTCGAAAAGGCGGACTGGGAATGCCAACCGTTTTCTCCATCATTTTCTTCCTTATCTACTACATTTTGTCAATCACTGGTGAGAAATTTTCGAAAGAAGGATATTGGACCGTGGTTGAAGGAATGTGGCTTTCATCTGCAGTGCTGTTTCCTGTTGGCCTCTTCTTAACTTGGAAGGCTACAACCGATTCTAAAATATTTGAGTGGGAATTCTACTTCAGACCCATTAAAAGGTTGTTCGAAGTCGTTTATAGAAAACTGAGTCCTAGTGAGAATTCTGCAGGTCTGTCTTAAACCTCCTTACCCAAAAGTTGATGGCGGTTGTGTTGCGATTGCTGCAATGACGGAATCGCTTCTATTGGCCAAGCATGATGTGAAAGTCCTTACGATGGAAACGCATAAGCATCCATTCAATGCTCAAAAAGTTCCTACTGACATTTTGGAGAAAACCGAAATGGACGCTGTCGAAATGGATATCCGAATCCAACCATTCGATGCTTTCTTGAATCTGTTTTCGTCCGAATCATACAACGTTCAACGGTTTTACAACAAGACTTTTGAGAGTCGTTTAATTGAGATTTTCAGCAATAACGAATTCGACATCATTCATCTCGAAAGCATATTCTGTACGCCATATCTGAAAACGATTCGCAGCCACTCCGAGGCGAAAATCGTTGTTCGTACTCACAATATTGAATTCAGAATTTGGGAGCAGTTGACAACTCAAGAATCCAACCCAATCAAGAAATGGTATCTCAATTTGCTTGCTTCACGATTGAAGCGATACGAACTTGATATTCTTAGTAGAGTTGATGGCATTGTGGCTATCACAAAAGATGATTCAGAAGGATTGAAGCAGCTTGGAATCATCGTTCCCATGGAAGTTGTTCCAATTGGAATGAAGGTGTCCGAAATTCAAGTAAAACCTGTACCGTCAGATTCAGTTCATCTCTATCATTTAGGTGCCATGGATTGGCTACCGAACGTGGAAGGAATCAACTGGTTTGTGAATGACATCTGGCCGAAAATCACGGAGGATTTCCCTGATATAAAATGCTCTTTGGCTGGTCGAAAAATGCCTCCCTCGCTCCTATCCCATTCTTCTCGGAATCTTACAATTGAAGGAGAGATTCCTAGCGTTTCTGATTTTGTTTCCGACAAAAATGTAGCCGTCATTCCGTTGTTATCTGGAAGCGGTTTGCGCGTAAAAATCGTGGAAGCTTTGGCCTACGGGAAAGCGGTCATTACCACTTCGCTAGGCGCAACAGGTATTCCGTACGAGAACGGTAAAAACATGCTCATTGCAGATTCGCCTGAAGATTTTGTGAAACAAGTAAATTGGCTGAAAGAAAATCCTGACAAGATTCAATCTCTCAGTTCAGAAGCCCGAAAGCTAGCTGAGCGCGAATTCGACCTTTCCAATCTCAGTTCTAAATTGACCTATTTTTACGCAAACCTGTAACCGACCGCTTTGCGCCTTTTCGTTCTGCTTTCGCGATTTCCTTACCCGCTTGAGAAAGGCGATAAGCTGCGTGCATTCCATCAGCTTCGGATTTTATCCAAGCATTATGAAATCTATCTCTGTGCTCTGCACGAAAACGACTTGGAACCGAATTGGATCAATGAGGTAAAACAATATTGTAACGAACTGGAAACCATCAAGATTTCCAAATTCGGACAGTTGGTAAACCTTGGTCTTTCATTGTTCAAATCCGAGCCTTTTCAAGTGGCTTATTTCTATCAATCGGCTGCACAGAAGCGTGTTTCTGAGTGCATCGATAAATGGAAACCCAACGCCATTTACTGTCAACTTCTGCGTACCGCTAAATATGTAGAACACGTGAATTCAATTCCAAAAGTCATTGATTTTCAAGATGCTTTTTCGAAAGGAATTGAGCGTAGATTGGAAACCGACCCATGGTATTTGAAACCGGTTCTGTACTCCGAACTCGGCCGATTGAATCTCTATGAGAAAAAGGTGTTTGATCGTTTTGATCATTGCACCATCATTTCGGAGCAAGACCGAGACCAACTTCCATTTGGTCAGCGCGATGAAGTGACGATTGTGCGCAACGGTGTAGAATTGGAAGATTTCCAGCCAAGCAACGAAGCCAAAACCGTTGATGTGCTTTTTGCTGGCAATATGGGTTATCCGCCAAATGTAGATGCTGCGGTATTCTTGGAAAATGAGGTCATGCCCTTGGTCAGAGCACAAATTCCCGAAGCTAAATTGATGCTTGCAGGTGCCCGACCAGATCAAAAAGTGACAGAGCTTGCAAGCAACTTGACTGAAGTAACAGGTTGGGTTGATGACATCCGTGATTGCTATGCAAAAGCCAAGGTTTTTGTAGCACCGATGATGATCGGAACCGGATTACAGAACAAATTGCTGGAAGCCATGGCCATGGAAATTCCATGCATCACTTCTACCCTTGCGAATAACGCTTTGAAAGCAAAACCAGATTCAGAAATTCTGATTGCTCAATCGGCAAAGGAATATGCTGATAGCGTTATCGAGCTTTTACGAAACCCCGAAAAAGCAAAAAGAATTGCCGCTGCGGGTCACGAACTGGTTTCGAAACAATTCAGCTGGGAAGGTGCGACAAAACCACTTTTAGATATACTTGACAAGTAATGGCTTATGGCCATACGCCATTACAGAATTGAACGGAAGTGCTTGATCATAGCTGCCAAAGCTGTTTGAGAATGGTTTGGCAATTGATCATCCTCAAACGGATGCTTGCCACCAAGTGTGTGATTTCCATTCTCAATTAACAGCAATTCAGAGTCAGAAGTCCAACCATGCAGTTTCTGCGCGTATTCGAACGGAACGGTTTGGTCATTCGTTCCATGAATGAAGAGAGATGGAACATTGATTTTCTCGCAAGCTTTCTGCAAATCATAGCGATCCTGCTGCGCGAAATAATCCTCCACAAATTGGTAGTACATCGGCATTTGCTGATTAGTACGTGCATTCGGAATATAAACCACACCATCATTTTTCCACCGTTGCAAGTCTGCCTGTGTTCGCTTCATATCACCAATTGAATTCCAGGTTGCCAAACCCTTTACTCGGGCACCTTCACTGGTTTTCACAACGGAAATTCCACCGCCTCGACTATGTCCAAAAAGAAAAATCTGACTTCGATTCAGTTCGGTTTCCGGAAAAAGAGAGCCGTTGGAAATTCCGTCAATAATCTGTTCAGTATCAAAAAGTTCCTTGTGATAATTGTTGTTTCCAAACGCTTCCAGATCGGCAAAATCGGTGGGCTGATCAATGGTTGTTCCATCATGCGAAAAGTTGAAACTCACAAAGGCAAACCCAGCATTGGCCAATTCCTCTCCAACCTTTGGGAAATGCCCCCAATCCTTGAAGCCTTTGAATCCGTGAACAAAGATCACCACAGGTTGGTTTGAAATTTGATTATCGAAGCGCAAATCAACAGCCATTGGCCGATTTTCAGAACCTTGAACGATAGACGAAATAAGCTGCATCATTTTCTGTTTAATAAGCGTACGAAGTTAACGTCATGAGATCTTTCATTGTTTTTATGGTATTAGCAGTTTCAACTGCATTTGGTGTTCAAGCGCAGCCAAAGGATTGCGCCAACTGTATTCCATGGACGGAAGGCTACAAACTGAAATGGTCTGATTTTAAAGGCAAAGCCAAAAAGCACTCGCCCAACGAAGCACTGACCGATAGCGGAATGTCCATCGAGTTGAAGTGTGACGGAAAGAC
Source organism: uncultured Chryseobacterium sp. (assembly GCA_964457245.1). GTDB lineage: Bacteria > Bacteroidota > Bacteroidia > UBA10329 > UBA10329 > UBA10329. The sequence continues at coordinate 90,699 of CAYWET010000001.1, forward strand.
TTCCAAAGCCGTGGTCAAATGTTATTTCAATCCGAATAGTAGTTGGACAAAAAACAAGGATTCAGATTACTTGCTCGGTCATGAGCAACTGCATTTCGACATCACAGAACTCTTTGTTCGGAAACTCAGAAAGCAACTGGCCAGATTCGGTAACGACTGCGAGGCACTTTCAACGCACATCGAAGATTATTATCAGCGGAATTACAGAGAATTTGTGGCTTACCAAGACCGCTACGATCATGAAACCAAACACAGCCTGAACAAGGAAAAACAAAAGTATTGGGAAGAAAAAGTTGCCAGAGAATTGGCTGAGCTCCGAGACTTTGCTACACTAGCCAGTAACTAGCACAAGGTCATCTGCCTCAACTAATGTTCCGTCTTCCAATGCGATCCGTTTGATTGTGGTGTTCTCGGCAGCAGTGACCGTTGTTTCCATCTTCATCGCTTCAATGATGAATAGCGGCTGATTCTTCTTCACCTTCTCGCCTTTCTTCACCAAAATCTTGCTCAACATTCCTTGCAGCGGAGCACCAATATGATTGGCGTTTGACTTATCCGCCTTTTCATTCTCCACTTTCTGAATATTCAGACTCTTATCCAACACCTCGATGTTGCGTGTCATACCGTTTACACGGAAGAAAAGCGTTCGCATGCCGTTGTCATCAGCCGGCCCAATGGAAAGCAATTCAATGATGATGTTCTTTCCTTCTCCGATTTCAACCAGCGTTTCCTCGCGGAGTTTCATACCGAATAGGAAGTTTCCGGTCGGCACTTTTGAGATGTCTCCGTACTCCTTTTTCATCGAGTAATAATCCTCAAACACCTTCGGGTACATGAGATACGAGAGGTAATCGGTCATTTTCAGCGAAGCATCGAACTTCTTCTTGAAATCGGCAAATCCCTTATCAAAATCAATCGGTTCCAAATGACTGTTCGGCCGATCCGTAAATGGTTCTTTATCCTTGAGAATGATCTTCTGAAGCTCTTTAGGGAATCCTCCATGTGGCTGTCCAAGACGCCCCATGAAGAAATCAACCACGCTTTCTGGGAACGAAACCGTATCTCCTTTTTCCATCACATCTTCAATTGTCAAACCATTGGAAACCAGATAAAGTGCCATATCTCCAACAACCTTTGACGATGGCGTTACCTTGATCACATCACCAAAAAGTTCGTTGACCTTGGCATACATCAATTTGATCTCCTCAAACTTCTCTGCCAATCCAAGCGCTGTGGCCTGTGGTTTAAGGTTTGAATACTGACCACCAGGAATTTCGTGCTCAAAAACGCTTGCCGTGCTGGCTTTCAGACCACTTTCAAATGGATAATAATGATCGCGAACACGATCGAAATAGTTCGAGAATTCATTCAACCGATGAATATCCATGGCGTGTTCCCGTTCGTGGAAACGCATCATTTCTACCACTGAATTGAAATTTGGTTGAGATGTCAATCCTGAGATTGAACCAAGTGCCACATCAACCACATCAACACCTGCTTCAATTGCCTTCAAATACGTAGCTGGTTGAAGCGAAGATGTATCGTGCGTATGCAAATGAATCGGAATTTTGACCGTGTCCTTCAACGCAGTTATAAGCTCCGTAGCCGCATAAGGTTTTAGCAACCCAGCCATGTCTTTGATGGCTAAAATGTGTGCACCTGCATTCTCAATATCCTTTGCCAGTTGCAAGTAGTAATTGAGGTCATACTTGCTTCGCTCTGGGTCAAGAATATCGCCCGTGTAACACATGGCGCCTTCTGCAATTCCTTCGGTTCTAGAACGCACATATTCAATGCACGGACCGATACCTTTCATCCAGTTGAGAGAATCGAAAATGCGGAAAACATCGACCCCGGTTTCCCAAGATTTCTCCACGAATTTCTCGACCATATTGTCCGGATAAGCCTTGTAGCCAACTCCGTTTGAACCACGGATAAGCATTTGAAGCAGCACATTAGGAATAGCTTTTCGCAATTCAGCTAAACGTTCCCAAGGGTCTTCGTGCAAGAACCGTAGTGCCACATCAAACGTTGCTCCGCCCCAAACTTCAAAACTGAAAATGTCAGGGTGATTCTTAGCGTAACTCTCTGCCACGCGCAACATATCGTACGAACGCATTCGTGTTGCGAACAACGACTGATGCGCATCACGCATCGTAGTATCCGTGTAATGGATGACCTTTTCTTTTCTCAACCATTCGGAAAAGCGCTCTGGCCCGAGCTCATTCAAAAGGTCTTTCGTTCCTTTTGGATAAGCGCCAAATCGCTGATATTCAGGCACAACAGGCTTAAGACACTGCTTGCCATCGTCTACAAACTTGACATCAGGATTTCCGTTAACCGTAATCTCACCTAAGAACTTCACGATCTTGGTAGCGCGGTCACGTCCTTTCACAAACTTGAACAGTTCGGGATGTTCCTTAATGAAATCGACCGTGGCCTCTCCCCGCTTGAAAACATCGTGATTAACGATATTCTCCACGAAACGGATGTTCGTCTTCACGCCACGAATTCGGTACTCTTGCAAGCAACGGGTCATTTTTCGCGCAGCACCATCAAGCGTCCGCGAATGCGAACAAACTTTTACCAGAAGTGAATCAAAAAACGGGCTGATTCGAACACCTGAATACACGCTTCCAGGATCGAGACGAATACCAAAACCTTCCGCTGGTCGGTATGTTATCAGTGTTCCATGATCCGGTTTGAAATCGTTCTCAGGGTCTTCGGCAGTAATTCGACATTGGATGGCAAAACCATTCACGCTGATAGCGGTCTGATCCGGAATAGCAATCTCATCCTCGTAGAGCTTGTAACCCATCGCAATGCGAATTTGCAGCTTCACTATATCGATTCCAGTGACCATCTCCGTTACGGTATGCTCCACCTGAATTCGAGGGTTCACCTCAATGAAGTATATCTCTCCACTTGGATCAACGAGAAATTCTACGGTTCCAACGTTGTTGTACTTAACCTCCTTGGCGATTTTCACCGCATAGTCGAAAAGTCGTTGGCGTACATCGTGCGGAAGTCCCATGGCCGGTGCCACTTCCACCACTTTCTGAAATCTACGCTGAACGGAACAATCCCGTTCGTGTAGGTGAATTGTATTCCCCTCGTTATCCGCAACTATCTGAACTTCAATATGCTTCGGGCGCTCAATGAATTTCTCCAAGAAAACCGTGTCGTCACCAAATGCTCTTCCAGCCTCGCGCTTTGCTTCATTGAACGCGTTTTCCAGTTCTTCTGCTTCGCGAATGACCCGCATGCCGCGGCCACCGCCACCTGAAGCAGCTTTCAGCATCACCGGAAAACCAATACGTTTTGCTTCCACCAAAGCAGTTTTCACATCTGTAAGCGACTTTTCGCTGCTCTCAATAATCGGCACTTCGCAACGCTTGGCAACTTCTTTTGCCGCCACTTTATCGCCCAACTGAGCCATAACCTCGGGTTCAGGGCCAATAAAGATGATTCCGTTCTCGCGGCACTTTCGCGCGAACTCCTCATTCTCAGAAAGGAAACCGTAACCGGGATGAATGGCATCCACATTCTTCTCCAACGCCAAGTTGATGATCTCGTCAATGTCGAGATATGGCTTCAGCGGTTCGTTATCGTTACCAAGTTGGTAGCTCTCATCCGCCTTGTAACGGTGCAAAGAATAACGGTCTTCGAAGGTGTAAACCGCAACTGTACGCAGCTTCAATTCCACACAAGCGCGGAGAATACGAATGGCAATTTCACCACGATTGGCAACAAGTACTTTTCTGATCTTCATCTGAATTGCTTAGTCTGCCGAATGTACGAATCCAATATCCTAACCTTCTACAACTAAGAATTACAAAATGTATTTACCAAGAGGATTTGGTGATTAATCTATTTTGATAAACCTAGAGGTTCCAATACTCGCATCACCAGAGTCAATTACACGTAAAACGTAAATACCCGAGTTGAAGTTGGAAACATCAATCAAACCTGATTCACCCATTTGAACAGCCTTAACAAGGCCACCCCGAACATCAACAATTTCAATATGGTCACCTTGCTTCACTCCGGTTAATAGAATATGATCTGTACTTGGATTGGGATAAACATTGAGCCCAACTTTTTCCACATTGATTAGTCCAACAAGATTATCAATGGTATTGACAGTTGTATTTGTGACTATAGGAGGGTTGTAATCAAAATAAATATGAGCAGTATTCTCTACAACAGTTCCTGTGGAAAGTCCAGGAGCCATATCTACGGAATAAATAACGAACCCTTGGCTACCGGCTAAATCAGAGGCACTATCTGGAAGGTTTATATTCTCGAAGAAAAAATCCAATTGTCTGTCATGAATACCCAATACCATTTGGTGGCTAGAAGCCAACACTTCTAAACTCAAAATATCTATGTTCTCATCTAGGTAATCTAAAATATGAATGAACGTTGCTGGAGCTGTTCCAGTATTCTGGAATCGCACCATATAAGTTAATTTCTCAGTATTCTGAATATAACCTTCAACACCAGAGCCCTTTGGAGAGACCTGCTTATCGTTTGGATCGTAAGAACATAATACAACAGGCCAATGGGTCTGAGTATTGCCATCAAATGCTATTTCAACAAACGATGTATCTCCGCACTGAACAGAAAGAGGAACGCAAGTTTCAATTTCAGGAAGAAAGTAATCGCCAGCCATTAACGTTACCTGTTGCCATGTAACCGTATTTCCGACAACATTATCTGGTACTGGAATTATAGTTCCAGCATTTAAATTAAGATTTGGATCCAGCGTTATACTTATTTCTCCAACGAATGGCTGACAACTTGAATTAATGATCAAAGGATTGAGAAAGCGACAGAAACCCCGGTTCAACCAACCACCAACATATGATTCCATTTGACCTGTTATTGCTGGCAAATGAGCATAAGATGTTGATGTACAACTACTGTCGTCAGATACCGTTAGAGATACTATGGAAGTACCTGTAATCATTGTACTGACCGTAGTATCTCCAGATGACCAATCATAGTGGTACATTCCATTACCACCACTTACATTTGCTTCAAGTCCTATTGCCCCAGCACAAGGATTAATTGAAGTCAAGCCAATAGAAGATTCAAGACCACCTTCGGTGACCTGAAAACCTTTGGTCTTAAAACAGGTATAATCGGTGACGTTAACTTGATAATACCCAGGAGCCAACCCCATTATATCCGAATTGACAGAACCGTTACTCCATTGATAGGAAAAACCTGGTTGGCCACCTGTTACATTCAACTCAATGGAACCATCGGCCAAACCACCACAAGAAGCAGGGTTAACGATAGCGTCTATTACAATAGAGTCCACTTCAATAACATTTGAGACTCCATAAGCTGTATCTCCATTTGCATCTATCACCATCACTCCAATTGGTCCAGAACACAACCCTTCTGCCCATGGTGTTGTTTGACCTGAAGGGTCGTCCCACAAATGAGTGTATGGCGCAAGCCCCCCGTTAATAGAAGTTCCAACAATGGCTTGGCACGTTCCGGCACAGGTTACATCTGGGAGTCCAATTATATCTACCTGCATTTGAGCGTGTACAGAAAGTAATATGCACAGCTGGAACAGAGTAAAAGCAAGAATTCTTTTCATTGTTGTCTTATTGGAAATCAAATTTGATTATTAAACGCCTGAAAAATGGAGCTCTACTACTGGAACTCTTTGATCTCGGATTCACAATATTACAATTCCTGGATTATCAAATGCCTAATTTCTTATCGAATACAAAATCTTATTGCACGGTAAGATTAACATTTGAAGTCTAGATGGCTTAGTCTTTGCATTGAGCACCAGCGAACTTTAACTTTGCTCAATGACTTTTAGAACACTTTTTATTCTCGGCCTTATCACAATCTCAACTGCGCTTTCTGGATGGAAATCGGTTGAAACGGAAACCTCAGATAAGATAAAATGGGTTACGCTGGAAGAGGCCGACAGACTGCGTCAGCAAGAACCTCGGAAAATCTTGATTGATGTGTACACTGATTGGTGCGGCTGGTGCAAACGAATGGACAGAACAACTTTTGCAGAGCCGAATTTGGTCAAGTATGTAAACGAGAACTATTACGCGGTAAAGCTTGATGCGGAGCAAAAGGAATCCATTACAATTGGTGGCAAGAAGTATGAATACGACCCTAACATTGGGAGAAGGGGCGTTCATGAAGTTGCCCAAGAGTTGCTGCAAGGAAAAATGAGCTACCCAACCATTGTTTTCCTAGATGAAAAAATGAACATGATTCAACCGCTTCCAGGATTTAGAGAAGCGAAAGAAATGCAGCCAATTTTGGAATACCTAGCTGAAAACGCATACAAAACCACACCTTGGGAAGAGTGGCGTTTGAAACGTCAGAAAGAGGGTCAATAAAGAACTCTCAGTTTAATGGTGTGGTCAATTCTTTTCAATTCGTCCAAGACATCCGAATTGTACTCTTTATCGATGTCAGTTATCAGATAACCGATTTCGTTATTGGTCTGAAGATTCTGACCAAGTACGTTGATATTGAAGCGTGAAAAGATGTTGTTGATGCGCGCCATTACGCCTGGAACGTTCTGATGAACATGCAACAAACGGTGTGCACCTTTCAATTGTGGTACTCGAATATTGGGCAGGTTCACACTTCCAAAACTGTCTCCAGAATTGATGTAGTTCATTAGTGCTTCAGGAACGTAAGCGGCAATATTCTTCTGAGCTTCAATGGTACTTCCGCCAACGTGTGGTGTAAGGATGACGTTGTCCATTCCAGTAAATGGATTTTCAAACGGTTCGTCATTTGACTTTGGTTCTTCCGGATAGACATCAATCGCGGCACCGGCCAGCTTTCTCGAATCTAAGGCAGCTTTCAGCGCGTTGAGATCAACCACCTTACCGCGGGCAAGATTGATAAATACTGCTCCTTCCTTCATCCAACCGATTTCTTTCTTGGTGATGATTCCCTCGTTTTCAGGTCGACCGTCAACATGAAGCGTTACAACATCTGACTTCCTCATTAACTCCCGAAGCGAACTGACTTTCTGAGCATTTCCTAAAGCAAGTTTCTCCTCTACATCGTAATACAAAACCTGCATACCCAATGCTTCAGCCAATACAGAAAGCTGCGAACCGATGTTTCCGTAGCCGACTATTCCCAGTTTCTTACCTCGAATCTCGAAGCTGCCTTTAGCAGATTTGTTCCAAACGCCACGATGCATATTCATGCTTTTTTGATGCGTACCTCGCATGAGCATGATCATTTCACCAATTACCATTTCAACCACACTTCTTGTATTGCTGAATGGTGCATTGAACACACATATACCTTTACGCATACACGCTTCAAGATCGATCTGATTGGTACCGATACAGAAAGCACCAATCGCAAGCAGTCTATCAGCCGAATCGACCACTCGTTGAGTAATCTGGGTCTTCGATCGAATTCCAATAATGTGTTTACCCTTAATGGCTTCACACAACTCATCCTCGCTTAGACTTCCGGGTAGTAGATCAACCTGATAACCTTCCGATTTCAATTCCTCAACTGCATGTTCGTGTATACCCTCCAGTAACAGAACTTTGATCCTGTTCTTGGGATAAGAGATAGACATAGGAAGTTTCTCCTTATAAAGAATCTCATCCAAACTCGGTGCAATATGGTCTGCCTTATCGAGTATATTTTCACGCTTTACATTTTCAGTAAAGGCATAGAATTTATCGGCAATTCCGGCTGCTCTTGTCTGATAATCTGAGAATCCATCACCTATCATGTGAACTTCACCGGGCAGATTCATTGACTTCAACTGATCGATCTTTCCATCTGGTTTGGATAGGTCATTGTCTCTATCAAACCCAACAATTTTTCCAGACCGATTGTATTTGAATGTATTGGCATAAATCCGCTCTGAAGGAATATTATACTTCTTCATAATCGGATCAATAAACTCCTTAAACCCACACGACACCACATAAATATCGTCTGAGTACTCTTTAAAGAACTCCTTATTTCTCGAGATGGAAGTGGAGATCTTTCTGCTCAATCGTTTTACAAGAGCATCAAGATGGTCTTTGTGTGCATCAAGAATCTTCAGCCTTTTTTCAAGCGATTCCGTGAAGGTTATATCTCCGTCCACACCTTGATCGGTGATCTTCGCGATTTTGGCTATTTTCTCCTTCTTCTTAGGATCCCCTTTCAAAGAAACTTCCGCCAATTCTTCAAAGGCTTCGACCTGTGTTAGCGTGCTATCAAAATCGAAAACGAATGTTCTTTTCTTCTCTTCTATCATAAATCAATACGAAACATAAAACGGAATCTCATAGGACACTCCGGAATAATTATCCCAAGCAGTAACGTACACTCGATAATCTCCTTGAGACCAAGTGCTATCAACTTGAAACCACCACCCAATTCCAGTGTACTCTATCGTATTATCAATGATTACTGGAAACTCCTGATAAAAAATCGTCTGATTACCACTAACCGTTCCTACATGAAAGTCCGAGTAAATTAGGTTTTCATCATACAACATACCTTCAACACCAAAACCCTGACCAAGACCAAGTGTATCATGTTGGTTAACACTGGCAATATCAAACACGGGAGGTTGATAATCGTTACTATTTCGGATTTCAAAATTCACTGTATCGCGAAGTGACTCGTTTCCTTCAACATCAATGCAGGCTAAAGTCATCTGATAATGACCATTGAAGATAGAATCATGCAATGGAATCACCTCATCGATATAAAATGCTTTGTTCTTATCAGGGATCCCTTCTACGAAAATCATCGAAATGGTTGAATCGGCTCCAACATCATTTAAAGAATCGATACCATTGAGGGTGAGTTTGTACTGTAACAATCCCGTATTGTCCGTCAATGTAGCAACCAACCTTAAACCATCATTTGTGTAAACCGCACCACCGTTAGATGGCTCATCAACAGTTACCACAGGATTATCCGTATCAATCTCCTTTTTACAAGAAGCAAAAACCAAGACAATCAGAAGAAGGAAAGTTAGTTTTGTTTTCACGATTCGAATTTAATTGTTGAAGTGATGGGTGCACGAAAGTCCAGCAGAAAATTGTCCAAATTGTAATGTTAATCACGTTACTCAGAAATTGATGTAACGAAATTGAATAAACAACAGTATAACTCAACCTGTAAGAACCTATTTGCAGACCATGCGAAAACCTCTTCTTGCTCTGTTTGTACTTGTATTCGGCTGGACTTGTGCTCATGCTCAAGACCCAACCTTTACCCAATTCTATGCAAACCGAACGTACATTAACCCAGCCTTCGCTGGAGCTGATCTTGGACTGCGATTCAATTTCAATTACCGGAATCTTTGGACTTCCATTCCAGGAGATTTCAGCACCTACTGTGGTGGAGTTGAAATGGGCGACCCGAACATTTTTGGCGGAATTGGCTTTTTGGCAGTAGCTGGAAACGAAGGTGAAGGTCAATTGCAAACCCAACGATACAGCCTAATGTATTCGTATCGACTGATTGTGGTTCCAAGAATGTTCGATCTACACCTGGGTCTTGATGCTGCGTACATGAGTAAACAGATTAAAGACTGGGATGCCTTTGTCTTCTCTGACCAGTTGCATCCAATTTATGGAGACGTTAATCCTACAAGTGTACAGCAACCAGAAAAGCTGAAGGTTGAAATGCCTGATTTCAATGCTGGAATCTTAGCTAGGTTTAACATCAAAATGGCCGGTTCTGGCAGAAGAATGAGTTCAGGCAAGATGGTAGCGAACACCTTGGGCTTTGCTGCGCATCATATTACTTCCCCAAATGAGTCGTTGCTGGGAAGAACAGAAAAACTGCCTATTCGTTTCCTTGGACATTACAGTGCGTTGATTCCGCTTTCAAAGAAAAGAAGTAGAAATCCGTTCTATCTCTCGCCAAATGCCATGTACGAACACCAAAAAAACCTATCTACGCTGAATGTGGGTTTGTATGCACTTCGCGCTCCTTTAATGATAGGGGTTTGGTACAGAAATGAAATGCGTTTTGAAGCAAACGATACAGATGCATTGATGTTTAACGTAGGTGTACGAGGAACGAATCAGCGAAAATCTTTTATGTATCAGATTGGATACAGCTACGATCTCACACTTTCAAAATTGGCTGGCTCAACCTCTGGTAGCCATGAAATTGCGGTGATATTTGAAATTACTCGCGCTGGATTTAACAGTAAATCTAGAATTGCGAGAAAGCGTTCGAGAAACTGCTTCAACTGGCACGGCCCAAGAAGTACTCCGAAGATCTTTTAGAAAGTTCCGACCCGAAACTGAGTCTCAAAGGGCTCAGTTCCTTCATAAATAGAATCAAAAAAGCCTTCTGGGTTTTGAGCATAAAGCGCCATGAAATTTTCATGGCGTTCTTGCAAATAACCATTTGGAAACAATTTCTTATGGACTTTTCTTATTCGATTGACAGAAACCTCATTCTGTTTTTTCAAACCGCGAGTAAATCGACTTTTCCATTGTTCTATCCCCTTCTCCATTCGAGTTTGTTCCGCTTCAATTGATGAAATCAGAGAACTATCAATTTCACCTGCCTTGTCCTTCAACTTAGAATACAATTGAGAAAGCAATTCCAATTCTTCGTCCAACTCAACTTCAGCATCTGTTAACTCCAAGACATGCTCCTTTATGAGTTCTTCGACCGAATGAAACAAGTCTTCTGGAAGCAATTTCAATTCTTCCAAACGCTGTGCGTGGTTAGAATCAATTAGTAGAAAGTGGTTTCTGAGCGATAACATGGGAAAACTAACTCCCATTTCCTTGAAGTAATGGTTGTACTGTAGCCAGTAAGAAAGCTCTCCGGCCCCACCGACATAGGTCAAATTCGGAAGAATGAACTCTTGAAACAAAGGACGCAGAACCACATTTGGGCTGAAGTTCTCTGGATGATTTTCCAACTCTTCCAACAATTCCTCCTTCGTGAAACGGAAATCTGTATGAAGAACGTGATAACCTTTGTCTGTTCTGACAATTCGATTTCGAGTTCCATCTGCCAGATAGAAGCAGTTGATTTCTCTTGGATTTACTTGATGATGATAACCGAGTTCATCCAATTTTCGATTGGCGGACTTTACCAATTCAAAGGGACGGTTATCAAAAATATCCTCTTTGAAATGCTTAATAAATGGTGTTTTGAGCAAAGCATCATCGCTGTCAAAAATGACCAAGCCATACTTACCGAAAAGCTCGTTGACGAACTTCCTTGTGGCTACAGTCAGCGTTTCAGATTCAGAATAAGCTTTTCTAAAAACCCTGATCAATTCCAGAACAGCCTCATTGTTTGAGAAAACCTCTTCCAGTTTCTGGCAGAATTCCATTAAACTTTTCGGATTCATTCTGCCCGTAGCACCAGTTTGATCGGTTTCCCAAACGTATTTCTGTCCGAACAGGTTGAACTGACCGATCTCTTCCAAATCGTGATCTTCCGAATTCATCCAATAAACCGGAACGAAATGATGATCAGCATGAGCTTCATTCAGTTCATCTGCCAACTTAATGGTGTGCAGAATCTTGTAAACGAAATAAAGCGGCCCGGTAAAGATGTTGAGCTGATGTCCGGTGGTAACAGTAAACGTGTTTTCCTCACGCAACGACCCGATATTCTTCAGCACCGAATCTTTTGCACCGTCAATGGTTTTGTATTGCTCAAGCAAAGAGTCAGCAAGTAAATTGCGATGAATAGGAAACTGCTTTCTGGATCCAATCTGCTTCGGATAACCCTCCAATTCGTGACTGAAACCGTAGAAATCTTTCAGTTTTTCTTCGCCATTCACATAATCCAGAATCAGTCGATTAAACCGATTCGTGTGCTCAAGAGATATAGTTGAAACTTGCATTAAGAGATGACTTTTCCGTGAAGATCGAAGTGTTCTGCATCAATCACTTCCACATTCACAAAATCGCCAACCCTCAGGTAGTTTTCTTTCGCTGGAATCAGAACTTCGTTATCCACTTCTACAGAATCGTATTCTGTTCGTCCAACGAAGTTTTCTCCTTCTACGCGGTCAATAAGCACCTTCAATGTTCTACCGATCAAAGCTTGGTTCTTTTCGAGTGAAATCTCTTGTTGCACTTCCATAACCAATTCCGCGCGTCTTTGTTTTTCCTCTTCTGGAACATCGTCTTCTAGCGAGTAAGCATGGGTGTTCTCTTCGTGAGAATAGGTAAACACGCCCAAGCGGTCAAAACGCGTTTCTTTTACCCAATCCAACAGCACTTGAAAATCTTCTTCCGTCTCACCAGGATAACCAACGATAAGAGTTGTTCTCAAAGCGATTCCAGGAACTTTCTCTTTCAAAAGATTCAGTAATCTGTCCGTTTTCTCCTTGGTTGTACCTCTTCGCATCGATTTCAACACTGGGTCTGCGATGTGCTGCAACGGCATGTCCAGATAATTGCAAACCTTCGGCTCGTTGGCCATTACATCCAATACATCTTCTGGGAAACCAGTTGGGAACGCATAATGCAAGCGAATCCACTCAATGCCTTCAACTTTACACAGTTCTGTTAGCAGATCAGCCAATCTTCGTTTTCCATACAGGTCAATACCGTAATACGTTGAATCTTGCGCAATGAGCATCAACTCCTTCACACCTTTCGCTGCAAGCTTCTTAGCCGATTCTACCAATTCTTCAATTGGCGTTGAAACGTGTTTACCACGCATCAACGGGATTGCGCAGAACGAGCAAGGTCTGTCGCAACCTTCGGCAATTTTGAAATACGCATAATGAGAAGGCGTGGTCAACAAACGCTCACCGACCAATTCGTGCTTATAATCGGCTCCAAGAACCTTTAGCAGTCTTGGCAGATCACGCGTTCCGAAATACTCATCAACATTCGGAATCTCCTTTTCCAGATCTGGCTTGTAGCGTTCTGACAAGCAACCTGTTACGAACACTTTTTCCACGAGACCTTCTTCCTTCGCTTCAGCAAAACGGAGAATGGTTTCAATGCTTTCTTCCTTAGCGTTGTCAATAAAGCCACATGTATTGATGACAACGATATTCGCATCATCCTTGGTGCTTTCATGCTCCGCTTCAAGGTCGTTGGCTTGCAACTGCCCCATTAGAACTTCACTATCGTAAAGGTTCTTTGAGCAGCCCAACGTAATGACGTTGATCTTGTTCTTTTTGAGCGTTTTGGTCCGCAAAGCTTATTTATTCAAGAAGAGTGAATCCACGAATTCCTCGCGGTTGAATACTTGCAGGTCAGTCATTCCTTCGCCTACACCAATGTATTTGACTGGAATTTTGAACTGATCGGAAATGCCAATTACCACACCACCTTTAGCGGTTCCATCCAGTTTGGTAAGAGCCAATGCATTTACTTCTGTTGCCTTCACAAATTGTTTGGCCTGTTCGATGGCGTTCTGGCCTGTGGATGCATCCAAAACCAGCAAAATCTCATGCGGAGCACCCGGAACGACCTTGTCCATAACTCTCCGGATCTTGGTCAACTCATTCATCAGGTTTACCTTATTGTGCAAACGACCCGCAGTATCAATAATCACGACATCGGAATTCTTGGCCTTGGCAGATTCCAGCGTATCAAAGGCAACTGAAGCAGGATCGGCATTCATGCCTTGATTTACAACAGGAACTCCAACACGTTCTCCCCAGATGATAAGCTGATCCACTGCAGCAGCACGGAATGTATCGGCAGCACCGAGAACCACTTCTTTTCCAGATGATTTCAGTTGATGTGCCAGTTTCCCGATGGTGGTGGTCTTTCCTACTCCGTTCACACCAACAACCATAATAACGTATGGCTTCTTGTCTTCTGCAATTGGCAGACCGCTAACGTCTCCGCTATTGTTTTCTTTGAGAAGAGCTACAATCTCCTCTCTGAGCATCTTATTGAGCTGATCGGTGCCGACATATTTGTCTTCGGCAACACGAGCTTCAATTCGTTCAATGATTTTGAGCGTGGTATCTACACCAACATCGGAGGTAACAAGAACTTCTTCTAGGTTATCGAGCACCTCATCATCAACCTTAGATTTACCGATAACCGCTTTGGTCAGTTTGGAAAAAACTCCCTCACGGGTTTTCTCCAATCCCTGATCCAATTTTTCCTTTTTCTCTTTCGAGAAGAATCCGAATAATGCCACTTCGTTCAGTTAAGAATTGAGAATGAAAAATTATGAATTAAAAAAGGCTTCTCACTGTATCCAGAGAGAAGCCTTTCAATTCAATGCGTTTTGAGCTTACTTCTTATCGAAGAAGTCTTTCACGTGATCGTTGTGAACCACTTCTTCTTTGAATGCGTAGCCACCGGTCTTATCAGACTTGACCATCTTGATCACTTTCGTGAAATCTTTTCCTGCTCCTGTTTTGAGCGTTGCAACCGTCTTCTTAGCCATGTCTTATTACTTTATCTCTTTATGAACCGTCATCTTCTTCAAGATCGGGTTGTACTTTTTCAATTCAATACGGTCTGGTGTATTCTTACGATTCTTCGTGGTGATGTATCGTGAAGTACCGGGTTGTCCGCTCTCTTTGTGCTCTGTGCACTCTAGAATTACCTGAATTCTATCTCCTTTCTTAGCCATTGTTCTGCTTCAAAAAATTTCGGAGTGCAAATGTAGCGTTTTGGTTTCTATTTACAATAGCCAAATTATACTCAAGCTTTTACCCTAAGTATCTTTTCCATTTTTCGGCCTTTGGCCAATTCATCAACAAGCTTATCCAAGTACCGTGTCTGCTTGGTTAACGGGGTTTCAATTTCTTCGATTCGATAACCGCAGATGACTCCGGTAATTAGTTCCACATTGGGATTAAGTTTGGCTTTATCAAAAAACGTTTGAAACGTGGCCTTCTCCGCAATCAGTTTCTCCAAATCTTTCTTACCAAACCCAGTAAGCCACTCAATTACTTGATGCAGTTCTTCTTTCGTCCGACCTTTCTTCTCCACCTTATTTACATAATGCGGATACACAGATGAGAAGGTCATGTTGGCTATCCGTGCATCGTGTTCTGGCGTTGTTTTCATAGTGATGATTGAATTCAGATATTAAAATAGGTACAACACCAACTTATTCCAAAAAGTGACTACTCAGAAGTTTGCTCTGGAGACTCAAAGGCCTCGAAAACAAATGGAACGTCTGTAACTTCCTGAAAGTTCTCACCGTCTTCCAGCCAATCTTCGTCATCCGATTGATAACGCCATTTCACCCGAAATGAGCAGCCTCCGCTGTTCAGCTCCAACAACTTCCTGAATACATGACTCATCCCTAAAAATGAACTGGTGTTGCAGTAATCAAGTTTCACCACCAGATCAGCTCTGATTCCCTTGCCCGTTAGATTCTCATCCATCCAATCGACCACTTCACCATAAAATGTAGCGGCATCTTCGGCAAGAGAACGCCCTTCGATGAAAAAAGTATTCGTATCAGTGTCCATTAAAATGGTTGGGGTCGTTCCAGTTTCGGATCTCTCAAATTTCATTGCGGTGAAAAGGTTGGGGTCAGATTTACCTTGAATAATTTAAACCATTACGGAGAAAGTAGATCAAGTGTTACCGATTTTCACAAGAATCACTAGAGCAAAAAAGGCCTCGCAATTCGCGAGACCTTTTACCAACCCTACCACTTATCAATTTGGAACTACTTACTGATATGTCGTAGTTATCTAACCTAAAACCATTTCAAATTACGTGATTCACGTAGAGACGACCTGTCTGTTCTTGGACATTTCCGGAACTTTTTAGAGAAAAACAGTTTTTGAACGTGTGGATTAGCCGATTGAACGATTGGTAATTAGGTGCGGTCTAAAACATCTCTGCAACGGTCGATGTTAGTTGATTTTGGGAAGTATTCTTTGGAACTTAACGTGAACATCTACCATCCAATAACCAGCGCCTTCAATGGAATTCATCGAGCAAATAGAGATTGACAGTCCAATTACTTCGGTCTGGTCTCAACTCATTGATGGATTTGGAGAAATTAAGCGTTGGGACACGACCATAATCGAAAGCCAACTATCTGGTTCTAGCAACCTTTTAGGGTTGAAGTTTTCGACCAGGACGGTAGTACAGGATGAAGTTGAGGTCAAACAAGTAATGACGATGTTCACTCCTCTACAGTATTCGTTTTCGTACAGGGTCAAGGAAAACCTTCCTTTTTATGTGAGCAAGATATCCACAACATGGTCGCTTACACACAGCGTTGATGGAAACACACTAGTTGTTCAGAACCACACGGTTCAGTTCAGATCGCTGGGCTTTCTACTATCGTTTTTAGTAGTGCCGTCTCTTAAGAACCAGAGTAGAAGGCAGTTGCAAGACTTGAAAAGATTTATGGTAAGTAAGGCTTGACCCGGCACTAATCCACCAACTCACTCAGAAACAACATTAGGTCGTCTCGAAATTTGAGTTCCTTGAATTCCTTCTTGGACATCGGTACGCTGACCCAATCTGAATTGCTTACCAAAGTCCGATTCGGCTCTTCAGTTCCAACTGTATATGCAACCGGAAGACGAAACCCTTGGGCTTCTGCTCGCCAACGCAGTTCAAGGTTTTTCTTATCCCAACGATACTCCAATACAGGTACATCCGCAAACTTCAAATACTGCTCGAACAAAGGCGCGTAATTGTACTTCGTTCTGGTATTGATGTAATCGATAATTTCCTCGCCATCTACAGTTGTGTACTTGAAGCCTTGAGCAATGCCTTTTAAGATGGACCGGAAAAGCGAATCGCTGTTGAGTGCGCTGCGAAATGTGTGGATCATCCAGGAGCCTTTGTAGTACATGTCTCCCCCATTTCCTTCGTGATTAAGACCATACTTGCCATAAATAGGCGAGCCATTGTTGATGAAATTACGCTGATACCAGAGGTAATCGAGCATTTTCTGGTAGCCGTACGTGCATTCTACGAAAACGGCCTCCGAATAAGTGCAAAAGCTTTCATGAATCCACATGTCGGCTAGGTCTTTCATACTTACGCTATTCCCCCACCATTCATGCCCCGTTTCGTGAATGATGATGTAATCAAAATCCATATCATCAGGATAGCGCCCCCAATACCCCTTCATGTATTTGTTTCCGTAGGCAATGGCACTTTGGTGTTCCATTCCGGCATACGCAGTTTCCACCAAGGCATAACCGTCTTGATAGAAAGGATACGGGCCAAATGCGTCCTCAAAACAATCCATCAAGTTGTGAACCTGTTTGAATTGCTCTTTTGCCTTAGCCAGGTTCTCTTCCAAAACATAATAATCCAGCGAAAGCGTGTCTCCAGTTGTATTTACGTGAACATCACCGAAATGCACATAATCGGCAATATTCAAGGTGACGTTGTAATTGTTGATGGGGTAAGAAACTTTCCAAACCCATTCCATTCCACTCTCCTTCAGATTTCGACTTTCGAGGTTGCCATTTGAAACACACATCAACCCGCTTGGTGCGGTACAACTGATACGCATACTATCAGGTTCATCCGAAAGATGGTCTTTGTTCGGCCACCAGAGGCTAGCTCCTGTTCCTTCGCATGCTACCCCGATCCATGGCTTACCATTAGAATCCTTAGTCCAGACAAACCCGCCATCCCAGGGTGCTTTTTTAGCAATGGTTGGTTGTCCGTGATAATAGACCGAAAGAACTCCAGTCTTCCCAGCTGATATGGTCTTGGGGAATTTCACAAAAACCGCATCATGCAAACGGGAAAACGCCAACTTCTGGTTACCTGATCGAATACTGTCGATCAGCATATTCGCAAAAAGATCAATCTGCAGACTATCAAAAGCTTCTTGAGTGTTGAAATGAATATGATTTACTCCAGATATTGACTTTGATTCAATGTCAACGTCAATATTCAGATCATAATAATTCACATCATAACACGAACGGATCGGGGAAAGCGTTCCACGAAGTGTGTCGGCCAATGTGAATTCCTGCGCCATATTGGCCAAAGGAATCATCAAAAGAATAAGAAGTAGATTTCTCATCGAATCAAAGGAAAACAAAAACGCTGCCATCAGATTACTGATAGCAGCGCTTTTAACTGTTGTTATGAGTTGGGCTCAGATAAAGCCTTTAGCTTTTGCGCTTTTGTACGCAGCTTCAATTCCATTTTTGTTGATTGTACGCAAACCAGCAGCAGACACCTTAATGGTGATGTACTTATCTTCTGATGGTAGGTAGAACTTCTTCTTGAAAAGGTTTGGGCTGAAAGTTCTCTTGGTTTTCACGTTAGAGTGAGACACTTTATTCCCAACAATCACTTTCTTTCCTGTTATCTGACAAACCTTAGACATGGCTCTGTATTCTTTCGTTCAAAATTTCGGGCTGCAAATGTAGAACTAAATAATTACACGAACAACCATTATTCTTTTATACAACGACAAGAAAAACCGTTTTGCTTGTAAAGGTGTGTTTGGTGCGCTACTGCCGTCTCGTAAGTCAGCGTAAGGAAGTACCCTTCAAAATCTCCATCATTCCTTGAACTCCAAAACAATCCGCGCTTTCCTATGTGATCGAAATGCCCTTCCTTGAAACGCATTCCACCAGGAAGGCCGCTGAAACCACTGCTATTGTTTGCGCCTTCATTTGGAGATTCCCAATGCTCAGTACCAACCTCTTTTAATCTGCCCCCAGCATATTCATCATCCGGATCCAAGTATTCCGTCAAAATGGTGAAATCATTATCGTGTGGTAAGCGCCAACCCTGCGGACATAACCCGCGCGGATCGTTGGCAGCAAACCAGTTGTACAGTTTACCATAAACTGCATCGTTGGCATTATCATTTCCGTACGAACACATTGCCTCAGTAGTCAAAGCTTTCCAATCCACACTGTCTGTAACCTCACTGACTGCATCACCATTCCTGTAATGGGTAACTTTCAGGTTCTCACCTAACCAACACTGCGAGCCAATTGTCACTACCGAATAGGTGTTACCATCAATATCAGTAACAGAGGTGGTTGATTCGCATCCACCTTCCAGTTGTTCTACTTTTATGTAGCCTTCCTTGGTTTCCGTTGAGGTGCCTTCATCAGTTGTTATCGTCAGAGTTACATCATAAACTCCAGAGGTTGCATAGAGAATTGCAGAAGGATTTTTCTCATCAGATGAAGAAGGTTCTCCTCCATCAAACGTCCACTCATAAGCTGTGACTCCTCCAATAGATGCGTCTTCAAAATTCACATACTGTCCGATACCAATATCAGTAACGCTTGCTTCGAAGTCTGCTTCGAAGTCGGTTGCCTCCTTCTTGCAGCTAGACACGAACGAAATAATCGATAACGCTAAAATGTAATTTGTAAACTGTCTGATCATGTATTAGGTCTTAGGGTTGGATTCAAATGTATAAATGTTAAGCAATAGTTAATCAATTTTGCATCAACTGTTTGCGTAACATATTCAAAGCCGTGTTAGAACTGATTTCTATATTCCTGTAACGATTGTGACCGAACCGGTACTTTTTTGCAAATGTAATTTCTGGTGTTGCAACAGCAATCCAAACCGTTCCAACGGGCTTATCTTCCGTTCCGCCATCCGGACCTGCAATACCTGAAGTTGCCACGGCATAATCTGAACGAAGTTTCTTCCGTGCACCTTCGACCATTTGTTTTACCACCTCTTCGCTAACGGCTCCAAACTCTTTAATGCTTTCTTCAGAAACCCCTAGCGATTCCATTTTAACCTCATTGGCATAAGAAACGATTGACCCAAGGAAATACTGGGATGAACCAGCAACGGAAGTAATCTTATGAGCAATCATGCCCCCGGTGCAGCTTTCAGCAGTCGTTAAGGTTTTCCCTTGTTCCTTGAGGAGCTTTCCAACCACGCTTTCAACGGAGTCACTATCGAACCCATAAACCAACTCTGGAATCAGTTGCAGTAATTTTTCAACCTCAAAATCAAGTGATCTCTGAAGTGATTCTGCATTCTGGCCAAAGGCTGATAACCGTAACCGAACTCTGCCAGGCGATGGCAAATAAGCTAGCTTAATCTCCGTAGGCAGATTAACCTCCCATTCTTGAATACGCTCAGACAACCAACTCTCCCCCATTCCCATAGTAAGTACGGTCTTGTGCAGAATAACTGGCGCATTGTACTTTTCTCGAATCCGTGGCAAGACATGGTCCGTCATCAGCCCCTTCATCTCGTACGGAACTCCAGGCATACTCACAAAAACTGTGTTGTTCCGTTCGAACCACATCCCAGGAGCTGTACCGTTATTGTTTTGAAGCGCTTCACAAGCCGAAGGAAGTTCTGCCTGCAACCGATTTAATTCCGTCATCTCCTTTCCAAATCGCGCAAAAAGTCTTGAAATGTGTTCGGCAATTTCTGGATGAAACGTGAAATTACAATCAAAGTACTCCGCAAAAGCCTTCTTCGTTACGTCATCTTTCGTAGGCCCTAAACCTCCTGTAACCAGCACAATATCTACTCGGTTTTCCGCATCAGATAAAGCTGTTTTAATGACTTCGAGGTCATCCTGAACCGTAACTATCCGATCTACTTTCGCTCCGATATCATTCAGTTTTTGGGCCATCCATGCCGAATTCGTATCAACTATTTGCCCGATGAGAATTTCATCTCCAATTGTTATGATCTCCACCTTCATTACGAGCAAAGAAACTACATTCCATTGGCAAATGTTTACTTTGAAGCGCATGCGGAACAGGCCCAACGTATTCCCAATTCTGGTGATCATCCTAACATCAATTCTAGGTTGTTCTGATACAATGAATAGCGGATTTCAGAGCCTTTCGAAGCAAGTGACCGAAGATGTGATCATACAAGATCCGTTCTTGATAACATCAAAACCGAATAAGCAAATAGACTTTTCCACCGAAGCAACCAACAATTGGTTTGATGATGCATACGATTATCAGTCAAAACTGGATAAAGTCAATTCCAAAGGCCTATCACAGGCCGAAACCTTACCGTTTGAAATTTTAAAGGATCACTTGAACCGCTCACTTCTAAGAGATTCTTTTCGCTTTCACAATTATCCAATAAGTCACCTGTTCGGCCCGCACCTTGACTATCCAAAACACTTCAATCTTAAAGCTGCCAATAGCAAAATTGAGATTGAGGACTATTTAGATGAGCTTCGGAAAATTGAAGGTTTGTTTGGGGCATTGATTGAAGGATTGGAACATAGACGAAAGAATGGGATCCTTCTACCAACCTTTATACTGAATCAGGTCATAGATCAGTGCGATAGTCTCAGCTCGCTGCCAGTTGCTTCTAATCCTTTCTACCTTGATTTTGAAATCAAACTGAACGCAATCGACTTACTAGAGCCGAACCTCAAAGCCGAATTTTTATCTGAATGCAAAGCAACTGTCTCAAAGTCAATCATTCCAGCTTACAAACGATTGACCGCTTACCTGCGTCAATTGGAGCTTCGTTCTGTTAGTGTTGGAGGTGTTTGGCAGTTTCCAAATGGCGATGAATATTACCGATTTACGCTATTCTACTATAGCGGAGCGGAGAATAACCCTTCCGATCTTTATGAAATAGCCAAAGTGCAATTGTCTACTATTGAAGGCGAAATGCAAATTCTGAGCGCTTTAACAACCACACGAAGTAAGGTTCAATTTCCGCTTCCAGTTGATACGAGTTCTCGCTTGCTTTACTTTCCAGCGTTTGAAAGAGGCTTAACGCTATACAAGCAACATGCTGAGCTGGCAGCTTCAACGGAAGGTACTCCTGAGAATCAAATTGGTTTTCTGCAGCAAGATCAGTTGGCAACAGCAAAAATGATGGCTGATATTGGGATTCATCACAAACAGTGGTTGCGTGAACAAGCGGTTCGGTTTCTGTTGAAACATTCGAGTTTATCAGAGCCTCAGGCCAACGCTGAAGTGGATAGAATAGTTGTCTATCCAGGATTGGAGAGTTCCGCCAAGATCGGGCTCATGAAATTGATAGGGCTACAAGGAAACAAAACAGAAAAAGACTTCTTGGAAGAATTGGAGAAATTGGGGCCAATGCCACTTAAAATGCTTCAAAAGGGCTACCCGAAGCAGAAGAATTAGCCTCTTAGCTTATCTAGAATATTGTTGAGCGTTTCGGCTTCTTCTTCCGTAATTGTATGAAGATTCGAGTTGAAATCGTCCATTACAGAGTCAATCTTATCCAAGAGACCCATGCCCTCTTTGGTGATGAAAACATCAACTAAACGCTTATCTGAAGCGCAGGTCTTTCTTTCTAGCAGACCTTTCTTGAAGAGGCGATCAACAATTCTGGACGCATCAGACATTTTATCCAACATGCGATCTCGAATGGATGAAGTTGAGAGTGGTTTTGGATTACTTCCACGCAAAATTCTCAACACGTTGTATTGCTGAACGGTGAGACCAAAAGGTTTGAGCGTACTTCCAAATTTATCACGCAGCCATGCTTCGGAATAAATGATGTTGATCAATGCCTTCTGGCGCTGGCTCTTAAAGCCCTTTGTTTGTTTAATGTCTTCCTCTAATCCCATCTGGTTAATTGAAATTCACATTTCAGGGAAAACCCAAAAATAGAATCAATGTTCTAACATGGAAATTATTTCGATAACGGAACCTGAAGTATAAAGGGGTTGAAAACCTGCGCGATGTACAGATTTCCATCATAGATCAAACCCGTAGAAGCCGCGCTAAGAACACTTCCGTTATCCAAATAAAGCGTGTCGATAGCATTGGTTTCTAGGTCAACAGAATAGACTGCGCAAGATGATGGCTTATCTGCATGCTTCACGTGTTTCATGAATTTCATAAAATCCAAGTGAGCGGTTATGACAAGCTTATTTTCATGAAAAGTAATGTTGTCGTTGCCCTTCAAACATGGTATATCCTTTCTGTCAGAATAAGTTCCATCTGCATTGATCTGATATGAAATGACGGACTTTTCCTGTGTACCCGTGATATAAAGTCTATCCTTCTTTACGCCAACTCCGTTTGCATACTTCAATTTATCTCCCACCGATTTCCAAGAAGTTCCATCGTAATGAACGACAAAACTCCGTCTCAAAGCGAATAGCTTTTCCCAAATGCTATTTCTCTTGCCGCTATCGTTGCTTACGTATATACCACCTTTGTGATCGGTACAAACATCGTTTGGCGAGATGAGAATTTCTGAAGTCAATTGCTCAAGGAAAACAACCTTGTCATCTAGCAGCTCAAAAACAAGAATGCTTTGTCTTCCAGTTGGCGGAAAGGCATCTTCATTCTTCTCGTGATTCACACAATACAGTATTCGTTTACCGTCAACTATTCCAATATCAATTCCATGCGGACGAAGCGTTACAGACTCAGGCCAACCTTCAATAGGAAGTCTCACTAGCTTTCCCGAACTCAGATTATAATCGTAAAATCCGTTTTTGGAATAATCTTCTGTCCTGCGTTCAGAACAGGAAACAATCAACCGCTCCTCGCCAGAAATCGTATCTAGCGCAATATCTTCTGGTCCAGGACCAACCTCAATACGTGCATAATCTCTATTGAAAACAGGATGCTTTGAACAAGACGCCAAGAATACCAACAACGCAAATGGAAGAATTCGGATCATGCTTCCTCAAGCATCTCAAAAAGTTGATCTATTGCCTGCTTGATGTTCTCTCGAATTTCAGTTATCGAGCCTTCCATCATGTAGCATGGGGCGGTAATAATCTTGTTTTTGGAGTCAATGGAAATTTCCCGGATGGTTTTCATTTCGGCTACTGCACCCACCTTTTCCATTCCGGCACTGATTGCATCAATTTCGTAAGGAGAAGCTTCTTCGGTTGTCCCTACCGTCAAATGCTCTTTCCTACCAGCATCTTCAAGCGCTTTGGCTATTACGGTTGGCCCCATGCAAAGACCAACAATCGGTTTTCCTGCCTGCACAAACTCGTTAATGATTCGTTTTACATCTGAATTGATCTCGCCATCTGGCCCGCTGAACGCCCATTTGGTCAGATTCTTAGCAGCCCCAAAACCACCAGGAATAACAAGAGCATCCAAACCACCTGCAGAAACTTCGGCAAGGTCTGAGATAGCGCCACGAGCAATCCGCGCAGCTTCAATCAGCACGTTTCGCTTTTCTTGCATTTCATCTCCAGTAATGTGATTCACCACATGATGCTGATCCATATTCGGAGCAAAACACACCGCCTCTCCTCTATTCTCATCTATCGCGAGCAGTGTAAATACACTTTCGTGAATCTCCGAGCCATCGTAAACTCCGTTTCCAGAAAGAAGAACTCCAACCTTATAACCCATTTCGTTTCTGTTTGATTTTGCGTGAATTTAGTGATTGGTCGTATACTTGAAAAGATTAAACCATGTAAGAAATGGCAGAACTGAAAACCAAAAAGAATGACGCATCCGTGATGGATTTCCTCAACTCGGTAGAGAATGACACACGAAGATCTGATGCACTGAAGGTCAACGAACTTATGAATGAGATTACTGGCGAAGAACCGAAAATGTGGGGCGGCAGTATTGTGGGTTATGGTTCAGTGCATCTTAAATACGCCTCGGGCCGCGAGTTGGATTGGATGCTTATAGGCTTTTCTCCTCGAAAGCAATCACTGAGCCTTTACATCATGGATGGGTTCAAGAAGTATGATGAATTGCTTTCTAAACTTGGAAAGTTCAAAACCGGCAAATCATGTCTTTACGTTAACAAGTTAGAAGATGTTGACATTCAAGTATTGACGGAACTGGTTACTTTGAGTGTTGAGTTTATGCGTAATCGCTAGCATGAAAGAAACCTTATTCCTTCTCAGTCTTTTTGCATTCCAAATAGGAATTTGCCAGCCAACTGGTGTTTATGTCAGTGCCGGGCCAACAACCACTTTCAATAGTTCTATCAAGGCGTCTAACGCAGTATATTCGTTTGTTGATGGCGTCTTGGTGAGATTGAACTGGAAAGACCTCGAACCAACAGACGACAACTTTGATTGGACCTTGATTGAGAATCAGATTGATTCTGCCAATTACTACGGAATCAAAATCTCCTTGGGTGTTGGTGCGGGCGATAATCTACCTGATTGGCTAGTGCCACAGGTAACCACATATACGTTCGATTTTCAAGGAAACACATCTACACGTGTTCCTTCTTGGGATGCGACTTTCCTGAGCGAATGGACCGAATTTGTAACTGCTTTGGGAAATGAATTCGGTGGCAATTCCACCATCAATCTCGTTTACATTACCAATTCATCGGCCAATGGTTTTGAAATGCAATTGCCTTTCGGTACGGTAACACCAGATTGGAACACACTCGGTTATTCGGAAGAGAACTTCATCAACTCTTGGAAAACGGTTATTGATGCGTTCGATAGTGCTTTTCCGAACACGTACCTCTCTAACGATTTTCATCCAGTTTTGGGAAGCAACGCACCTGCCGATAGCATTTACGAGTACGCTTCCTCTACCATCGGAAGTCGATACGGAGCATCCGCTTGGTGGTGGTCGCAGCACAACACCACGGTTTATCCTTCCCAATACGAATTGCTGCAAACTTCCGTCTCGAATTCATTCGGAACCGTACAAGTGGCCCGCAGCGGCACACAGGATTCGGCTCAACTTGGCGCTGGCGGACTTTACGGAGCCTTAGACCTCGCCAAAACACAAGGAATCTGCTATTGGGAAATCTGGGAACAGGACATCGTAAACCCCGACTTTCATCCACTATTCGATACCATTGCTTGTAGTGCCATTACGTCCATTGACGATTCAGAAATGCAGGATGACCTTCTGATCTATCCGAATCCTGCTTCCAATTATTTGAACGTAGAAACTGGTGTTCGCACTCAAGGCGTTCTGAATGTTTTCAACTCGCTTGGCAAGTGTGTTCTCTCCCATTCCGTGGCTAATTCATCTACAGTCAATTTGGATGTAAGCCGCTTGAGCAAAGGAGTTTACCTTATGAAGTTAAGCATCAACGATAAAAGCTACACTGGCAGGTTTGTAAAGGAATAATTGGCTGAGAACAAACATTTGCCTAATTTCAATGTTTAAACATTGAATGAAACGTAAGACTTTTATAAAAGCGCTATCAGCTGCGCCAATTGCACTTGCTATGAGTCCCTTATCAAGCTTAAAATCGTTTACCGATAATTTTTCCAATACTGAGAAAATGCCTGTTCTTTTTCTCGGCCACGGAAGTCCGATGAACGCTATTGAGGAAAACGATTTCGTGAGGAATTTCAGGAAGGTTGGAAGTGAAATTCAGAAGCCGAATGCCATTCTGTGCGTGTCTGCCCATTGGTACACAAAAGGAACGATGGTAACGGCCATGGAAAAACCAAAAACGATTCATGATTTTGGAGGGTTTCCACAGGCTTTATTCGATGTGCAATACCCTGCCCCTGGTTCTCCTGAGCTGGCTGAGCAAACACAGCAATTGCTTGGAGAACATATTGGGCTCGACCACGATTGGGGCCTAGATCACGGAACCTGGTCGGTGGTAAAACACCTTTATCCTGAAGCTGATGTTCCTGTCATTCAACTAAGTATTGATTACACCAAACCGCCAGCGTATCATTTCGAATTGGCATCTAGGCTTCAATCGCTTCGCGAAAAGGGCGTGCTGATCATTGGTAGCGGCAATATTGTTCACAATCTGCGCATGGTAGATTGGCCTAACATGAACAAGGAAGACCACGGCTACGATTGGGCTGTGGAAGCTAGGGCAAGCGTCAACAAGCATCTGCTTGATGGCAACTTCAAGCCCCTACTCGATTACACCAATCAGGGAAAAGCTTACCAATTGGCCATTCCAACGCCAGATCATTATTTACCGTTGATATACACCGTTGGATTGAAAGGAAAATCTGAAAATCTGGAACTCTTCAATGATAAGCTAATGGCTGGTTCGTTGAGTATGACCTCGGTGAAGATCAGTTAAACTTCGTCTTCATCATCCTTTTGAAGCACTGTTGTTACCTCCATAGATGAAGTAGCAATCATGATGATGTCATCATACTTGGCAATTTCATCAAGTAAAGCCGTGTAAATACGGTCTTTGGTGATGCCTCTGCTTTTGTAATCTACAATGTATCGCAAATTGAATGTGATCCAATTCTCATCGAAACTGAGTGTAACAGATGGTCGAACGTTGGCCTGATCAACACGGAATTTGTTGGCCAAACGTTGCCACTCCTTTTCGCTGGTAACCGCGTAATCTTTGCATACTTCATTCAGCACTTCGGTAAAAACCTCGCGCGCCTTTTTGTAATCACTTTCGGTTCTTATCGGCACATTGATTTCGTCCCACAAGAATGGATATTCTGCTGAGTAGTTGTGAATACTTTCCTTGAAAACGAAACTGTTTGCTAGCGTGAGAATCCGTCCATTGTAACCATCGCCTCCTGCCCAATCACCCATTTCCATAATGGTGGTTCGCATCACACCAATGTCAATAATATCTCCTTTGGCGTCTCCGATCTTAACTCGCTGCCCAACGCTTGGAGTACCAGAAAGCACAATACTCAGCCATCCAGCGAAGCTTACGATAACCTCTTGCAAAGCGAATGTGACGCCAGCGCCCGCAACTCCCAATGCAACCCCAACATTGCCCAATTTATCGCCATAAACCAGCAACAGAATTACGGCTACAAGCAAGTAACCGATAAGATTTACTGCCTTCCGAACCCGATACTTATGATCGGTGTTTACAATCTTCCTGTTAACGATTTTCTTCAGAAAAGATGTGAGCAGAAGGACGGCAATTACACCTAATACAATCAGCACCAAGCGTTCTACAGCGGTGGTCTGAAACCAAGAAATCAATGTGTCTTTAGCCGTTTCCATCTTTCTTAATGTTCACGTTAAAGTTAGGCACCTTGTAATCATCGGGCAGGTAACTCGCAGGAATTGTAACCATATTCCCATCTCGCGCAGCGCGATAATGTGGAGATAGTATTTCTACACCTGCTTCATTGAATGCATCCTGAATATTGGCGTGCAGGTCGGAATAGATTCGTGCAGCAATTTCTGGCGTATCTGTGTAAGCGTTCAATTGGTAGCTCACATAAAAATCATCTAGACTTGTCTGAAGAATGAACGGCTTTGGTGTTTCATTAATGTCCGTAGTTTTTGTAGCTGCGCTGATCAGCAATTCGTGCACTTGTCGCCAAGGCACATCATAACCTATGGTGACGGTAGTGTGAAGAATGAGTCCTCGCTCGTTGGCGCTGGTGCTGTAGTTGACGGTACTTCCGTTCAGAATGGCACCGTTCGGTATGGTCACTTCCTCATTTTTGATGGTGCGAAGACGCGTAACGAGCATGGTTTTTTCAAGCACATCGCCAGTTGTATCTCCAATTTTCACTCTATCTCCAACCCTGAAAGCGCGCATGTATGTAATGACCAGCCCAGCAATGATGTTGCTTATGGCCGATGACGAACCCAACGAGATCAGCAATCCCAAGAAAACGCTAACGCCTTGAAAAGCTGGCGAATCGCTACCTGGCAGGTACGGAAAAATGATGATGAATGCGAAGGCGTAAACCAGAATTCGAAGCAAACTGAATGTTGGTTCGGCCCAATCGGGGTAAAATCCTGGAATTACAAGTTTGCCAATTCGAATCTCATTGGCCATAAATTTCAGGAAGCGGACAAACTGGTAGGTTATCACAGAAATAACCGCAATGGTCATCATCTCTGGAATGTAGCTCACAATGGCGTGGACGAACATTTTTATGGGATCGAGCACGTAGTTTATAAGCGTGGTTGCGATACCTTTTGTGGACGGGAAAATGCTGAACACAACTGGCAGCGCGAGGTATATGACAATGACAATTACGAACCACTTTACCGCGTTCAGAATCCATTTAAGAAACTGTGTTTCGCGCTCTTTCGATAGAAACTCGTAATTGCGAAACTTAACACCTGTGAGTAGGAAATCACTCTTGGAGATAGCCTTTTCGGCCAAAACGTTGAACCACTTATTCAGAAATCGCACCAGCAGAAACAAGACAAGCAGCACGAGCAAAAGCATTCCTAAACGCGTAGCTGTGCGAAGAATTCCTGTTCTGTCAAGGTAATTTTCAACTCCCTCTGTTATAATCTGCTTGTAACTTTCCACCACTTCTTCACGGCTCATATCAAGCCAAAACGCGTCACGGTCAGTAACACTCAGTAGGATAATCTCATCGTGTACGAGATCGTGACTTTCTTCTCCTGCAATGATTTTCAGTAGGGATGGATCGAACAGATTTTCATCTACCAACCAGGTCAACTTTTTGGAAATGTTCTCTGCTCTGACCTTTGCGGTAAACGGGCCTATTTTCGCAAAGATCTTGAATAGCGTGTCTTCATAGAAGATGACAGGAATGCCCGCTACACTCTGACGAAGGGAATCAACCTGCTGTTTGACACGCGCTTCTTTTACTGCCTTTGCGTTTTCAAGTGAATCTAAACGGGCTTGCAAAGCCGCTTTCTTTCGCGTATCAGTTGCCCGAAGTTCAATTATTTGCCGTTCAATTTCGATGGTTTCAAGGCTATCGGCAATTCGTGCTGAATCTACCTTGGCAAGTAAACCTTCGCCTTGTAATAGTTGGTTGGAAAGCAAACTATCGGCTTTGGCTTGCTCCAAACTATCAATCTGCGCAAAACTGGTCTGCGCGACCAACATCGCTACAAGAAAACTCCACACACTAATTATTGACCTCACGATTTTTCCTTATTGGAACATTCCTTAAATCGAACTCTCCAGCTGATGCCCGTGCTCACAAACCAATCGTCCTGAACATCAAACGGACCATAACCGCCCAGCACATCCAACTGCAAGTTAGGCGTTACCAAGAAAGCGAAGCCGCCATCAATGCTTCCATTCCACGAATCCTTGCCCATATCCGCATAATGCTCCACAAACACACCCATAAAATCGGTTACGTCAACCCCTAAATTGAGCACATAAAATGCGCGAGGAATCTCGGATTTTCCGTTCCATACGGCACCCCAATTAGTGGCAAAACCAACTCGTTTCCCAAACTTTTGTCCTGTCATGGCCGTAATCTTTGGCGCAACTTGCATTGGACGAAAATCCTCGCTTACCCCTGGCAACGCCATATTGAATTGAAAACCGACCGTTGGAACGGCTCCTTTTCCAACATAAACGTTGCTGCGCACCCGCACAGAAAATGAACTGATGCCCTGCGCTGTAGTTTCGTTTGACCCGAAAAAGAATTCTTGTCTGGTTTTCATATCCTGAAACACCAAACCAGCACTTACTTCAAATCGTTCTAAGATTCCGTATCTAATCACTAGATCGGAGCTGATGGTTCTGGAGTTTGTTTCGCTAAATGGAGCGTCAATTCTATAAGTCGAATAATCTACACCCGCTTGAAATTGCAGCACTCTTGCACCTGCTGTAAACGGCCCGATGGCTTGTCCTGGCCGCCCGCTTCTTATGGTTTCTCCAAATTGGGCGAATGTGTTTTGGCATAATGCCAATGTGAAGAAAAAAACTAACCAACTTTTCGGTTGCTTTTGAATGGTCGAACAAAAGTTTGCCATTGTTGAGATTTGCTTCTTAGCGAAAAGTGGGTTGTTGATCAGATTCATGATAATTCACAAATTGCACTTTCAGGTTATCCTGATAACACTCCGCTCCGTCCACCGTCCACAAAAAAGTCGATATAACATCCCCAACTTGAAGATCTGCATACTTCAGATCAAAACTCCATCTCCAGCTCTCCCACCTTCCCGGTTCATAGGTTACAAATCCTAGCCAATATTTCCTCCAGTATATGCTTGAGCCGTTTCTTGTAATATCAAGCACCGATAAGAAATCTGAAGTGGAGGTCTCACTCATAACATCGGCTTGGAACCTAACTGCGGGTAATCCTTCCAACAGTAAAGAATCGACAACATAAGCTACCTTGAATCCATACGGATTATCTAAACTTAAGCACTCAACATGATTCAATGAATCGCCAACACGGGTCGTTACATAACCCTCCTGTTCAAAATTCTGAAACCTTTCAGACACCGTGTGCACTTCAACATCTTGTTCCGAGACTCTGTAAATACTGAGTGCTGGTCCGGATGGTGTCATCAGTTCCTTCACCATTTCTTGAGAGGATGCAGCTCGTTTTCTAAATCTTACCCGATTATCATACAACAGATACGTTCCAACTCCAGGAAAATGATCTTGGTATTCCAGTCTTATCTGATCAGAATAAGGTAACATGAGTCGGTTATCATATCCTGGAGGATTCTCAGGCTTCACCTTTACCATACCCGAAGGTTCGGTCTTTAGTAAATAATCAAGTCCCTGTTTATAAGACAACCCCCAATAATCCATTTCAAACTTCTCATGTATTGGATCAAACACGGCTTTAGACAGACTATTGAAATACACATACTGAAAAGGATGGTACTGGATAATGCTGACAAGTGGTTCAACAAAGACCGCAAGGAGAAAAACAGATACCATAGGTACAATTAGATTCTGGCTTAGTAGGTTGCGAAGTTTTTCGAATAATATTTGTGCTCCTCGGGTAGCCAACAATACGATTGGAGAATAAAGAAAATAGACATGCCGCCAACCATCATATACCACAGATTCCATTAAGATGATAAGAGCCAACGGTGATAGTAGAAAACTCAAAAAAACATAATCAAACCTAAATCGAATATAATTCTCACGTGCAAATGACAACGACTTGCTGAGAATGCCAACCATACCCAAAGAGGTAAGAATGATGAAAGAGGTAGGAACGGTAATGCTTATCCAAACTGGAAGATAATGCCATGGGATATGATCCTGATTGATAACGCGCCCAAAGTATCTCATGTTACCGACCCAATGGTACTTGCTCATTTCAGTAAATGCTGCTTTAAGATGGTGCCACGGCCCTTCCCAAAGAATTGGCCAAAAACATACGATAAAAGCACACTGAGCAATTAGATAAACGGCTATTGAAACTAAGATAGGCCGCCAATTACCTTCCTCCTCTGACGAAAGTAAATGTTGATAGAAAATGAGTCCTACGGATGCAATAGGAACAAATATTCCCATGACCCGGATATCTATCATAAAACCTGTGACCAGAGCATGAATAAATGCCCACTTTAGATTCCGCTCGATTGCGAATTTGTACAACGTGAAAAGTGAGAAGGTGAAAAAGGCCAGAAAGGGTGTGTCCTTTGAATTGTAGAATGCTTCCGCAAAAAAACGAGGTGAAAGAATGTATATCAATGCACAGAAAAGCGCCCATCGATCACTTTTAAAAATGCCTCTTGCCAGAAGAAACATTATCACAGCCGATAGAAAAAATGTGAGAAACGAAATGTGATGCCTAAGCAAATACACCGCACGCATCTCCTT
Source organism: uncultured Chryseobacterium sp. (assembly GCA_964457245.1). GTDB lineage: Bacteria > Bacteroidota > Bacteroidia > UBA10329 > UBA10329 > UBA10329. The sequence continues at coordinate 122,993 of CAYWET010000001.1, forward strand.
CACATGAAATAGCTTCTGAGCACCGATCAAAAGCAACTCAAAAGCTGGGCCGTGATACTTTTCATTACCATTCCTGAGCATCTCCTTATCAGTTCCAATAACGTAGTTGTAATTGGCCATACCGTTATTGTAGCGCTGAGCCTCTTCATCATAAGATAAACCGTAATCTTCAAGCACTAGCAGACCAATAACCAAATACATTAGGGCAACTAGAATTGCAGCGAAACGAATTCTTCTATTTGTCAACCAATACGGACTCATACGCTAAACTTTGTTTGAATGTCAATTGCGCTAGGCATCTGACGAAATACTATTGGGTATTACGACAATGGCTTATCCACTCGATAGACCTTATCTCCAGCTCCAAGACGATAATAATCGTTGAGTTCAGTCCCAACTTCCGAGGCCACATCAATTCGAGCGGCTTTGAAGCCAACAGTTTCCAGCTTTGACAGATAATCCAACCCGTAAAGTCGTACGTGGTCTTTCTGCCAGTAATGCTTTACGCGGTCTTCCTCTGAAGTGATGTTTGGGTCTTCAAGGGTAGTTTCGCGCTTGTAATCGATGGGGACTTGGAAAATGCCAAAACCTCCTGACTTCATTACACGATAGAGTTCGCTCATGGCTTTCTTATCGTCATCCACATGTTCCAACACATGATTACAGAAAATAACATCGAATGCGTTGTCCTCAAACGGCATGTCTTGAATGTCGCACTTTACATCCGCCAAAGGCGAAAAGAGATCGGCCGTAGTCAAATCCAAATGCTGCATATTTCTGAAACGCCCTAAAAATGGTTGCTCTGGTGCAATGTGAAGCATTTTACGAGGCTTCGTAAAAAAGTCCGTTCGCTCTTTCAAGTAGAGCCACAGAACGCGGTGTCTTTCAAGTGTCAAGCACTTCGGACAAAGGACGTTATCTCGCTTGGCAGAACCATCATATCCGTACGGCAACATCTTCCTGAATTTGCTCTCGCAAACTGGGCACTCATATTTACTTCCACCATAAAAAACGGGAGAAAAGAAACTGAAGACATAGCTCAGTCTAATGAGAATTGGGCGTGGAATGGTTCTGAGCAGAAAGTGAAACAACCTTCGGAATTATGAATTAACAATTGAGTAGAACGACTGTTGTTCTGCAAACGGGTCTTCCAACCCCAACGCCTCGTAAACGTATTTGAAGGTTGACAGAATTTCTGGTTTTCCACCAACAATGGCCACATCATGCTCAAAGTGCGCAGATGGCTTTCCGTCTTGCGTAACAATTGTCCAGCCGTCATCGAGTTGGGCAACTTTTTCTGTTCCGAGATTGATCATTGGCTCGATGGCCAAAACCAATCCTTCCTTCATTTTCTTACCCGTTCCACGTCTTCCGTAGTTAGGAAGTTCTGGATCTTCGTGCATGTTCTTGCCAAGGCCGTGGCCAACAAGTTCACGTACTACTCCGTAACCGTGTTTTTCAGCATGTTGCTGAACAGCAAAACCTACGTCTCCAATCCTATTTCCAGAACGAATCTGCTCAATTCCCAAGTATAGACTCTCCTCGGTTACTTTTAACAACTGCTTGGTTTCTTCAGCAATTTCGCCAATAGCAAATGTGAAAGCGTGGTCTCCGTAAAAACCATTCTTAATCGCACCGCAATCCACAGAAATGATGTCGCCTTCAACAAGCGGCTTGTCTGTTGGAATTCCGTGAACGACCTGTTCATTTACCGAAATACACAATGAGTTTGGGAAACCTCCGTATCCCAAAAATCCTGGAACAGCTCCTTGACTACGAATGTATTCCTCGGCTACTTTGTCCAACTCTAATGGCGTAACCCCTGGCTTGATCAGTTTGGCCACCTCCCCAAGCGTACGTGAAACCACCAACGCACTCTCGCGCATCAATTCAATCTCCTCTCTCGATTTAAGTGTTGCCATAATTAACCTCCAAACAATTTACCCAACAGACCTTTCTTTTTGTCTTCAGGACGTTCCATCATATTCGCACCATCTTCTGGATGGATGATATTGTAAATCTCTCCCCAACCTAGGAATCCGCCTACATTTCTATCATCAATGAACATATCGCAATCCAACTTGCGGCTTGCTTCATTCGGGTCAAATTTCTCTTCTGGAAAACTTCGGTTGATGGCATAAAACTCCAAACCATTTTGGCGGCAATATTCCACCGCCTCATCCAAGGTTTTACCATGACGGTACGTCCACATAATGAGTCGATGCCCTTTCGATTGCAACTTCTTTAGCGTTGCGAACGCAAACGGCATTTCCTTGCCAATTGCAGGGTATTTGTGCTCAACCACCGTTCCGTCAAAATCAACCGCTATAACAAGCGATTTACCTGTCATCATATCCATGCGGCAAAGTTAGATATAATCCGTGCGAAGGACGTTCAAGTCAGAATCAAACTCGTACAACTTCGGTTTCCCAGTCGGAACTTCAGTTTTCAAAATCTCCTCAGGAGAAAGCTTTTCCAAGTACATGATCAAAGCACGTAGGCTGTTTCCATGTGCCGCGATGATGATGGTTTTGCCTGCTTTCAAATCAGGTTCAATTACTTCCTTATAATACGGAAGAACGCGATCTGCCGTTCCTTTCAAACTCTCGCCTCCTGGAGGTGGTGTATCGAAACTCCGTCTCCAAATATGAACCTGCTCTTCTCCGAATTGCTTGCGCGCCTCGTCCTTGTTCATTCCCTGAAGGTCTCCGTACATGCGCTCGTTAAGCTTTTCGTTCTCAATCACTTCCAAATCTGACTGACCAGAAACTTCAAGTGCCAACTGAAGCGTTTTTTGAGCTCTAAGCAATGCCGAAGTGAACCCTTTATCGAACGTGTATCCTTTCAGTTTTTCTCCAGCTTCTTTCGCCTCGGCAATCCCTTTTGGCGCAAGATCTACGTTAACCCAACCCGTGAATTTGTTCTGAGCATTCCATTCTGATTGTCCGTGGCGGACGATGACCAATTTTGCGTGTGACATTTGTTTAGCGATTAGTGAATAGCGACCAGCGAATAGCTTCGGCTAATCGGCATAAAAAAGTTTATAGTTCGTTTCGATTTTACGTTCCATTATTCTTCTCAAATGACCATTGACTGATCTCTTGCGGTGTGTATTCAATCTATCAATGATAGACTTGCCATTTAATTGATCCACTCCATGCTGAATCCATCTGGCTTCAAGGTCTGAAAACATGATTTTCTGTTCCTTGAGTTGCTCATTCAGAAAACTGACTTCTATCTGTTTTGGACGCTCAACAGAAACGGCCAGACGTGGCAAGCTCAGATTATCTTCCAACCCTGAAACCAAAGGTGCTTTCGTTGAAAGGATTTCAGGGTTAATGAATACGCCTGAAAACTCAGACTCTGACCGATTCGCATGCTTCAAATCGATAGAGAAAACTGCCAAATTCAAGTTCAAATGTTTGGCAGAAAACAAAGGATGCTTCAGCTCCTTTTGGGTGTTTCTTAGCTGCTCAATCAGTTCAGACACATCAGCATTGGAACCGACCTTCTCGGCTTTCGATTGATAGATTTCGCTTCCGTATGCTTGAATCAAACCCTAAGCGTAAGAATGTTTGATGAAATCGTACAGCAAGCGCACGCCAACACCCGTTCCTCCCTTCGGACGGTAATCAATATCTGCGTCCATGAAAGATGGGCCTGCAATATCCAAGTGAATCCACGGGTAATCTGTGAAATGATGCAGGAACGTGGCCGAAGTGATGTTTCCGCCAGCCGCGCCACCAATGTTTTTGATGTCCGCAACACTCGATTTGATAGCTTCGTGATACTCCCTCCACATCGGGAATTCCATGATGCGCTCATACGTCCGTTCGCCACTTTCCTTCAGGTTCGAAGTATCAGCCTTGTCAGCACACATGGAGATTCCGAAATGGCTCGTAATGCGTGCGGCAGCGCCAGTTAGCGTTGCGAGGTCGATGACCAATTCTGGGTCGTATTGCTTAGCGTAATGCAAGGCATCCGCAAGGATGAGCCTTCCTTCTGCATCGGTGTTCAGAACCTCAACTGTAGAGCCGCTCATCATTTCCAGCACATCATCTGGCACGATTGCCTTTCCATCAATTCGGTTGTCGGTTGCTGGAATCAGCCCAATAACGTGAACTGGAAGTTCATTTGCTGCAATGGCAGCCATTGCACCAGAAACGGCAGCACCACCGCCCATATCCGACTTCATTTTGGCCATCATTACAGTTTTGATGTTGTAACCGCCCGTATCGTAAACCACGCCTTTCCCAACCAGTACAATTGGCTTCGAGTTTTTGGCGTTAGCTGGTTTCCACTCTAAAATGTTGAAGGTTGGTGGCTCAACTGAACCTTTGTTCACGCCAAGCAAACCGCCCATTTTCAACTCCTCGATTTTCTTCTTGTCGAAAACCGTGGTCGTAAATCCAGTCTGATTGCCAAGCTCCTTAATGCGATTACTCCACTCAGTTGCCGTAAGCGTAATAACAGGCTCATTCACAAAATCGCGCGCAGCGAAAGTTCCTCTAGTAACCGCGCTTAATTCCTTCAAGTCTTCTTCCGAAACTCCTTCTGCCAAAACATTCAATTGGCTCAGTTTATTCGGCTTATTCTTATCGCCTGTTTTGTACGTCAAAAACTGGTAATTGGCGAGGGCAATTCCCTCAATCACAGCAAGAACATCAGCTCTATCTGAACCGAGGCCAACCAGCGTAGCACTTTCAAATTGTTCTGCGTTTAGCTTCTTCGTGATTTTCGCACCCAATCCACGAGCAGATTGAAATCTGTAACTCGTCTCATCTTCCGTTTTCGGCTTCGCGATAATGACCAACCCGTTTTTGGTCGGGATGGAGAACAACAATTCCTCATCGTTTACTCGCTCCGCAATCTTATCTTTCAATTCTCCGATAGCCGAAATGCCATCCAAATCGGCTTTCGATGTGATCAGAAAGATGTTCACATCTCCTTCCGACCTTACTTTATTTAATTCCAATGGTTTTGCTCCGCTCATTCCCTGATTTTTGATGGGCGCGCAAGTTAGCCAAATCCCGCTAAGCTCAAGTCATTTCAACTCCCAAGCAATTCCGCCATAAAACTCGCGTCCGTGCACGGGGCTGTACGAGTAAGAAGTGTCGAACAACGGGCTGAACCCAGCTGGTGAAGTCGGGTCGTTGAACGCCACCAACGGAGAAACGGGCTGGATGTACCCGATGATGTTCTCAATTCCAGCGAAAATCCTGAGGTTGGTCTTGTTCCATTTGTAGGTGATCTGAAACGCATCGAGATAAAACGGTTTTGACCGCGTTGGTCGGGCATCAGGAAGTTCAAGACCAGTTTCTGGGTCAATGTCAAACACCTGCGGCAAGGTCATCGGGCCATATAAATTGGCGGTGTAAGCGAACTCCAGACGAGCCTTTCTCCATGTGTAAGAAATGGTGCCATTTCCTGTGTATTCGGGCGCAAACTGAATGCGTTGCGTAACGCCATTTTCGGTTTCGGTGGCATTGATGTAACTGAATCCCAAACGGATGTTCAGCGGAAAATCAAACGACTGCGAAATGGATGTGTTGATTCCCCAAGATTGTGCGTTTCCGTTTGTATTTCCGTACAGAATCTGCTGTGGATCGGAATCATAATCTGGAATGATTTTGTTCGTGAAATAGGTGTAGAATCCGTCAATATCAATCGTTCCTTGGGTGTTGCCGATGTTGTAAATCTGATTGAAACTCAGCGTTCCGTTGTACGATTGTTCGGGCTTCAATTCTTCGGCAATAACCACTTCTCGCTGACCTGTTACAAACGCGTGATCTTCAGTAAAAAGGTTCACAACTCTGAAACCAGTTCCGAAGTTGGCGCGGATGGTTGTCCACATGGCAGGCTTCCATTTCAGGTTCAAACGCGGAGAAACAACTGGGCCGTGCGAATCATAATAGTCCAATCGCAGGCCTCCCAAAACCGTGAACTTCTGCTCCACCACTTCCCATTCGTCCTGAACGAAAATTCCAGGTATGTACTGGTTCTCAGATTGCCCTTGAGTAGCAACTGTGTTGTCGTCATAGAACTGGTATCGGAACGTCAATCCCGCCATCAGATCATGCTTTCCGAGCAACCGATTCCAAATGAAATTCCCGAAACCGATCCATTGTGTGGCCTGGTAATGATCCGAACCATAATAACTGTCCTGATTGTGGTAGCTGCCAGAGAAATCGAACCTGAAATATTCCGAGGTTGGCAGTTGATACGAACCGAACAACTCGCCACGATGCGTGTAAATACTCTCCCCGTAAATGCTGTCGTTTCCTCTCAACTCACGATAGTTTCGATCAACAAAGAAATCCTTTACACCGTTCCAACGATCTTCGTAGAAATAACGCCCCATTATCTGGAATTTGCGGTCATTCTTCCGTTTCATCGTCCATTTTGTGAAAGCCGAAATGCGGTCCATTCCCACGATGTCTCCGAAGCCATCATCATTATCATCATGGTATTGATTCATAAAACCGTAGTTGACACCAACCGACCCGTTCCACTTGCCGATTTCTGGCGACCAGACGATGTTTCCAAAGGTTTCCAGATGCGATGAAATACGAACATCCGCAGCGAGCTTGGGCTGATTTGCGGGGTTCTTTGTGATGATGTTGATGACGCCAGCCATGGCTTCAGAACCGTAAAGTGTCGAGTTCGGTCCTTTGATGATTTCGATGCGGTCGATGGCTTGGCGCGGAATTCCGTTCAAACCATAAACCGAGGCGAGGTTCCCGTAAATCGGACTGCCATCAATCAGAATTGCGGTGTACTGTCCTGGCAGTCCGTTGACGCTAATGTTATTCGTGTAACAAACACCGCAGCTTACAACTTCCTGAACACCATTTATCAAGTTCAAAGCCTTGACCAAATTGACAGGGTTGGTGGTCTTCTCCAACAGATCGTCCGTTATCACTTCAACTTTTACAGGCGATGCCGTAACGTAACTTTCTTTGAGTGTTCCTGACACCACCACTTCATCCAACCCGAAGACATCCGACTGAAGCGTGATTGTTCCAAGGTCAATTTTGGAACCGTCCAATTCAAGTACTTTCCTGAAAGACCTGAAACCGATAGAACTTATTTGAAGTTCATATTTCCCGTTCGGGATGTTCTCAATCAAAAATTTCCCGTAATCATCAGAAACAGCACCGAATGAAGTGCCAATCAACGCCACATTGGCGAAAGGAATCGGCTCTTTATCGTCCATGACGATGCCTGAAACAGACGAGTTCTGCGCGGCCGCGGTCAAGTAAACCAAGCACAACAGAAAGAATAAGAGTATTCGATTAATCACTCGACAAAACTAAATCTATTTTTAGGCTTATCTAAATTTTAGATTAGAATAATAGAATTATGTATTTTTGTTGACGCAATGGCGCAGTCGTTTACAGAGGAGAATTACCTCAAGCACATCTACAAGCTCTCTCGGAAATCGGAGAAGGGCGTGAGCACAAATGCTCTTGCAGAAAGGCTAGACACGAAAGCTTCTTCTGTTACTGATATGATCAAGAAACTGGCGACTAAAAAGCTGGTCAATTATCAGAAATACCAGGGTGTAACGCTGACCAAAAAAGGGCAGAAAATTGCGGTTGACATCATTAGAAAGCATCGCCTTTGGGAAGTTTTTCTGCTGGAACATTTAGGTTTTGGCTGGGATGAAGTACACGAAGTAGCGGAGGAACTGGAGCACATTCAATCTGAAACGTTGGTTGACCGATTGGACAAGTTCTTAGGCCACCCGAAATACGACCCACACGGTGGACCAATTCCAGATAGCGATGGAAATTTCCCTGCGCCTGCCCGTGTAAAATTGGATGAGTTGGAAGTTGGAAAGCAATCGAAAGTTATGGGAATTACGGAGCATTCGGAAAGCTTCCTCGCGTACATGAAGAAAATCGGTCTTGACCTTGGCGTGGAATTCAAACTCACGGAACGCCACGACTTCGACCGTTCCGTAGAAATTGAACTCAACGGAAAAACCCTACAACTAAGTCACGATGTGGCGAAAAACATCTTTGTTGCTTACTAAAACCATCATATCAAACGTCACCCTGAACTTGTTTCAGGGTCTAAATCAGATGCTGAAACAAGTTCAGCATGACCAAACTGCATACTGAAGTGGAACTATTCGAAACACTCAAACTCTGGTTCTTAGACCAAAGTCCGATACTGCAAGCGGTGCTGGCAACAACCTTTACATGGTTACTGACCGCAGCGGGTGCCTCGCTGGTTTTCTTCTTCAAGAACATGAACCGCCAACTATTTGACGGTATGCTTGGATTTACAGGTGGTGTGATGATTGCCGCCAGTTATTGGTCCTTGCTTGCCCCTGCCATCGAAATCACGCCAGAAAGCAATCCTGGAGTTCCGATCTGGTTTCCTGCTGCTGCTGGTTTTCTAGGTGGTGCGCTATTCCTTTTCGGGCTGGATAAAATCATGCCGCACTTACATATCAACTTCCCCGAAGCGGAAAAAGAAGGTGTGGAAACAAACCTGAGCAGAACCATGTTGCTGGTTCTTGCCATCACGCTGCACAACATCCCCGAAGGATTGGCGGTTGGTGTAGCTTTCGGAGCGGTTGCACATGGAATGGATGGCGCTACGATCGGTGCCGCCATCGCTCTAGCACTCGGAATCGGATTGCAGAATTTTCCCGAAGGAATTGCAGTCAGCATGCCGATGCGAAGAATGGGCGTTTCGCGTTTCAAAAGTTGGTGGTACGGACAACTTTCCGCTATCGTTGAACCCGTTGCTGGATTTGTCGGTGCGTTTGCGGTCATCTACGCCTTCCCCATTCTACCTTACGCCTTGGCTTTTGCCGCTGGCGCGATGATCTATGTGGTTATCGAAGAAGTGATTCCCGAAACGCAGCTGGACAAATATGCTGACACCTCCACGCTCGGATTCATTGGCGGATTTATCGTAATGATGATTCTGGATGTGGCGCTTGGATAAGGCTGAGTTAATGGATATTTCTTCTTGATTTCACACATCGTTGAAGGTTGAGTAAGATCGATCTGACAGCTTTGGGAAAAGCAAAGCAATGTCTGGAGATTTCGATATCGTAAACGTGGTTCAAATGGTTAACGGAGAGCGCAAATACGGTCTCTTGCTAAAGCGAAAAGCCATGACAGAAAATCCACATTGGGAGTTCGTTCCGTTCGGGAATCTTCGATCTTACGTTCATTCGAAAGACCGAAATCTGATAGAAGAAGTTCCAATGTCGATGATCAAATTCGTTGACCGCGTGAGGGTCTGAACCTCATTCCAGCCGCTCGTACTTTTCGCGGCACGGCTCAATGCACGCATAGTTGAGAATGAGATGGTCTCCGTCCAATTCATAGCTCAGCGGAACATGCCCACCCGTACAATTATCAACGGTCATAATCATGGTTGATTCGGAGTACGTTCCTGAAGAAGACCCTGTCGATTGCCAATCTCCAACGCACACCGAACCGTTCTCAGAAGTGAACGTTCCATCAGCAAAGAACGTAACCGTTTTGTCGCTAACCACGGGTTGAAACGTGCCACTTCCGTTTCCAGGATCCATGAGCTGCGCAATCAACTTCCATCGACTTTCGAAATCGGGATTTTCTGGAGTTTCGTTGCAAGATGAACTCGCAGCAACAAGAAGAACAGCAACAATGATCTTCAGATATTTCATGCTTCTAATTTACTTAAGAACACGCGGAGTGTTAGGATAATTACCTTCGGATCATGAAAAAAATCGGCTACATGCTCATCGGCTTTGCCATCCTTTATTGGTTGCTGACCTTCATTGCCCCACCAATCATTGATTTTAAGTTCAATCCTGTTCTGCACCAACCTCCGTATGAGGTTTCTGACAAAGCCAAAAGCCTTTACGAAAGCCTTGATTTTGTGGGAGACCTGCATTGTGATGCTTTGCTTTGGAAACGTGACCTATTGAAGAAAAACGACCACGGACAGGTTGATATTCCAAGAATGATTGAAGGCAATATGGCGTTGCAGGCTTTCACTATTGTGACCAAATCGCCCAAAGGGCAGAATATGGATCAGAACACGGGCGAAACAGATAACATCACTTCGCTGGTCATGGCGCAAGGCCGTGGAATTGATAGTTGGTTCAGCCTGTACGAACGCGCCATTGATCAATGTGAAGCCTTGCATCGATTCGCAGAAAAATCAGATGGAAAATTCAGAGTAGTTCACGATAGAAATGAGCTTCAGGCTTTTCTCAACGACCGAAAATCAAATAGAGAATTGGCCTGCGGTTATTTGGGTATTGAAGGTGGTCATTGCTTAGAAGGAAAACTGGAAAACGTTGACAAGCTTTGGGAAGCTGGCGTTCGGATGATGGGACCGACACACTTCTTTGATAATGAGTTAGGTGGTTCAGCGCATGGCGTGTCTCATGACGGACTAACCGATTTCGGGAAAGACGTAATCAAACGCATGAATGAGATGGGAATGATCATCGATGTGGCGCATTCTTCCGAAGCCATTATTGATGACGTATTGGCCATGACCACCAAACCCATTTTGACTTCTCACACAGGCGTGAAAGGAACTTTGAATTCGAAGCGAAACCTATCTGACAAACACATCAGAGCAATCGCAGAAACGGGTGGACTTATTGGAGTTGCGTTCTTCCCTGAAGCAATTGGAGATGCGTCTCCTGAAACCATCGTGAAAACAATGAAATACGTAAAAGACCTTGTCGGTTACGAGTATGTTGCTTTGGGTTCAGACTTTGATGGTTCAGTAACCACCTACTTCGATTGCACAGGGTTTTCATTGCTGGTTGACGAAATGCTTAAACAAGGTTTTTCGGAAGAGGAAATCCGTGGGATTATGGGAGAGAATTTGAGGCGGTTTCTGCTGGAGAATTTGCCTTCCTGATACAATATTCAACCTGCTCTATCGTATTCCCGAAAACGCAAACATGAAAACTTCATCTACCACTTGGAAAGTTCATCTGATCACAGCCATCCTGTTCACATTATTCATGGCATATGTTGATGAAGGATATTACAGTTTTCAATGGCTGACAGACATTAGAAGTTGGTTGTCTTTTGCAATCTGGGTTGGAGCAAATTGGCTTCTGCTTTACCTGGTATCGATTCCCTTTAGGCTCCTACTAAAAGAACCGCTTGGAACTTGGTTTTCTACGTTTTTCGGAAGTGCGCTCAGCTTGGCGCTGGTGATCTATGTGACTTACATCATCAACTTCTGATCAATTCTTCAGAAGTTTTTTGTTTATCTGCTTAACCAACGCTGGGCCTTCATAAATAAAGCCTGTATATACTTGAACGAGGCTTGCTCCAGCATTCAGTTTTTCGATGGCGTCTTCGGCAGAGTGAATCCCTCCTACTCCAATGATTGGGAACGCCCCATTGCTTTTTGAGTGCAAATAGCTAATCACTTCTATGCTTCTTTCCCGAACTGGTATACCGCTAACACCCCCAGCTTCTTTCGTGATGGAATCTGAGGACTTCAACCCTTCTCTTGAAATAGTTGTGTTCGTAGCAATCACACCATCAATCTTTGTATCAGCTACAATGGCAATGATGTCATCCAACTGAGCATCAGTCAGGTCTGGCGCAATCTTTAACAGAATCGGTTTCGGTTTGTCGAGTTTTGAATTCTCCGCTTTTAATGTTGCAAGAAGCTTTGTCAACGGCTCCTTATCCTGAAGCTCGCGCAATCCTGGCGTATTCGGAGAAGAAACATTCACAACGAAATAATCGACTAGATCATGCAGCGCATCAAAGCACTTCAAATAATCGTCTGTGGCGTTTTCGTTAGGCGTGACCTTGTTCTTACCAATGTTCCCACCAATAATGAAGCTTCGGTCTCGATTCTTCAGATTCTCACGAGCCATTTCCAAACCGCCATTATTAAAGCCCATTCGGTTTATGAGTCCTTCATCAGCAGTTAGGCGAAACATTCGTGGTTGCGGATTTCCATCTTGAGGTTTTGGCGTGATTGTTCCTACTTCGATGAAACCAAAGCCAAGCGAACTAAACTCCTTGTAAAACGATGCCTGTTTGTCAAATCCAGCGGCTAGCCCAACCGGATTCGGAAATTTCAATCCGAAAAGCTCTCGTTCCAGTCGCTTATCCTTTACCACATACATCGCTTCCGTGATCTGTTTCACACCAGGAACCTTCATCAAAAACTTGAAAAGATCCGTTACGAAATGGTGGGCAGATTCGGGTTCGAGAAGAAAAAAAAGTGGGCGAAATATGAGCTTGTACATGAGCGGCAAAGGTAGCACCCGCAGCTTATCGGCAAACGACCGATTTCATCTACAAACGACCAACACAAATGCGACCGATAACAGTATATGTACGCAAACTTGGAAGGAAATGAGATCGGCATTGTTTACACTAATTGCAATTGTTGCCCTCAGCGGAACTTTGGCTGCGCAGAACACAGAACTTTATGTGTTCAAGGATGAGCGCAAAGAGCACTTGAAGGCTGCTAGAAAAGCACGAAAAGAAGCCCGCGAAAAGGCTGTGGCCAACGACTTTTACATGCGTGTGAGAACGCAGACATCTCTAAGTAAGGCCAAAATGGAAATTGCCATGAAGAAACCGTACGATGCGGTTATTCAGGTTACGGACATGAACGGTGCGTTGCTCGACACGGTTTTTGAAGGTCAATTGGCAGAAGGCCAGCACGAATTTTACTACGAGCCAGCAGGAAATCTACGCAAGCCATTTGTGTGTCGGCTTATGTTGGATGGAAAAACAGAGGCCATGAAAGTTGTGAAGTTCAACTCGTTTTAAATAGCAATAAGGAATAAGTCCAAAGGCGTAAGAAGATACTTATTACCTAAACCTTACTGACTTGCGCCTCTCAACATTTCCGTGTGCGGAATCTCATCTTCCAAATATTCCTTCCCGGTAGATTCAAATCCGAATTTCTGATAGAATTTGAGTAAATAAGTCTGAGCTGAAATCCGAACAGGAACTTTTCCATACTTGGATTCAATTTCCCTAAGTCCAACTTCCATTAATTCAATTCCAGCACCTGTTCCACGTGCGCTTTTCGTAGTGAGAATTCGTCCCATCGAAACCTCCTCATAACTGATTCCAGGCTCAACAATCCGAGCGTAAGCCACTAATTCATCGCCATCAAATCCCATAAGATGGAACGACTTTCGGTCTTTGCCATCGGCATCTAAATACAGACACTCCTGTTCTAAAACAAACACCTCTTGCCTCACGCATAAAATGGTGTACATCTGATCGGCAGAAAGATCATTGAACGGCTTGCATTCCCAGCGTAAATTCATTCGCTCAATTTAAAGGCAATTTGTGAAACACGCTTCGCGATGCGACCGTTGCTCATTTCATCTTCCAACACAGATGCTTGTGCTGCTGGCTGATCGAAAACCTCTTTCATATTCTTGATAACGCCAGCGGGAATTCCTTTCGAAAGGAACTGACTCATCAAATGTTCTGCATTCAATTGCTGTGCTTTTTCTATCAGATACATTTTCAGCTCTTCCCTATTCTCAACACGCAGCTGGTTATCAACAAATCGGTCGTCTTCCTTCAAATCCTCTAAACCAAGCACATCGCACAAGTTTCTGTACTGCTGTTCAGAACCGACCGCCAACACAATATGCTTGTCATCTTTGGTGGTCAAAACCTCGCCATAAGGCGCAATATTCGGGTGCAACGAACCCATGCGCTGCGGAATGTGTCGATTCATCAACCAGTTGGTTGCCTGATTCGAAAGTGCCGTTACCGCAGCATCGAGCAACGAAACCGAAACCTTGCATCCCTGACCCGTTCGTTCTTTATTGAACATGGCCAAAAGCAAGCCTTCTTTTAGCTGGTGCGAGGCCAGAATGTCAATCAGAGCCACTGGAATTTTTGTAGGTTCAGAATCGGGTTGACCGTTCATGAACATGTAACCAGATTCCGCTTGCAAAACCACATCATAGGCTGGTCGGCCATCATCTTCTCCGAAGCCAGAAATGTGACCGTAGATCACATTCGGGTTGACCTTTCTGACACTTTCATAATCGAGTTGAAAACGTTCTCCTTGTCCAGTTCGGTAGTTGCTGATAATCACATCAGCTTCGGCCGCCATTTTTTGGACTTTCGCAACGCCAGCCTCATCTTTGAGATCAATGAAAACATGCTTTTTACCCCAGTTGACAGAGGCGAAATAGGCTGAGTAATCCCACTCTGGATCTTCGTTCTTCTGCTTCCAATGGCGGGTTACATCGCCTTGGGTTCTTGGATTCTCAACCTTGGTAACATCTGCACCCAACTCCGCGAGGAACATAGCAACTGACGGACCTGCCAGCACGGAGGCTAGTTCTAAAACTTTGAGTCCTAAAAGAGGTTTGGAGTTCATTGATTTACCGTCATTACGAGGAAGCATGACGAAGTAATCTTCTGAAGGAGATTGCCACAGGTTTTTCAAGAAAAACCTTCGCAATGACGCGCGAATTATTCGTCATGCTCTCTTCCTTTGATTCCGTCCGAACCTTTCACTTTCAGTTCAAGTTCAATCATTTCTTCCTGTTCTTCTGCCGAAAGCTGCTTATCAAACAGTTCTTCTAGGTTTGGCTGACCAGCATTGACCCAGCAGGTGTACCAAATACTACCAATTCCGTGAATGGCCGCTCGCATTCTTCGCTCCACCATTCCATCCAATCGATTGTGGTATTCTTCAGAGTACTCTTGCGAGTAAACCTTCATCAAGACCGAACCTCTGTTTTCCATGGTGTATTTGCGGTCTGTATCCCAATCTGAGTTCAATTCTGCCTCAAAAAGTAAAACGCTGTCCTTGGCGGCATGACTTGCCTCCACGACTTCCCAAGCCCAATCGAGTGGGGAATCGATGTACTCGGCCCTACCAACTAAGAAATCATAATTGTCAGAAAAAAGCTCAGGTAAGCGGCTTTCCCAAAAACCATGGATTCCCTTCTGGTTGGTCATTCCACCATTGTAATTCTCGGTGGTGTGAAGCGGAACGTGCGCATCTCCAATGTAATGCCCAATGTCTGCTGAGTTTCGCAGAATCAAATCCAAATTACCTTGCTCAAACGCTTTGGTAAGACGGAAAACCATCACATCAATGTGCCAAGGAACAATACCGTAGGCTTTCAGCGTGTCTTCGGTGTACTTCTGTACCGCCTCTGTCCACTTTCTCGGCATCAACTCAAACACTTCCATGCCTTCGCCATAATGGTCTATGTCGATGTAATGGCGCGGTGCCTCGTCCTTACCCACATAACGCCTTTTGTCTGGATCCACCGCATGCTCAGTCATGTAATTGAGGTTGCGCTTGTAGAACCCGATCATCTCTGGCGGAAGTGTAAAGCACGCCAACCGATTGATTCTTCGGTGTGCAAAAAAGCCCCAAGAAAAAAGCATGTTGCTACTGAACGGAATC
This sequence comes from uncultured Chryseobacterium sp., assembly GCA_964457245.1. GTDB lineage: Bacteria > Bacteroidota > Bacteroidia > UBA10329 > UBA10329 > UBA10329. The sequence continues at coordinate 138,404 of CAYWET010000001.1, forward strand.
ATTAGCAACAACACCAAAATTGACCTAAGAATTATGCGGTTAAGCATGATGCTGCCAAAATACATATTCGGCTTTGGTTGAATGGCACCACAATATGAAATTAAACCTAAACGTAAAGTCTATTTTAGCACCGATCAAACGCAACCTCCATCCGTAAATCGCAACACGTTTAAGCATAAACCAGATGCTATTCGACCTGAAAATAGATTACTCTAAGAGAATTTTCGGGCTGGACATTCTTCGGGCTTTGGCAATAGTTGACGTTGTGTTAATACACGGGAGGATTGTTCTGCGCAACGTAGAAACTGGATTCCCGTGGATAAAACTCATACCAGGTGTTCAGTTATTCTTTGTATTGAGCGGCTTCCTTATCGGTCAGATCATCATTCGAAAATTTGGCACGGAACGCATTTCCGCATCGAGTATTTGGGCGTTTCTGAAAAGAAGATGGTTCAGGACAGTACCTAACTACTATTTGATACTGCTACTGAACGTAATATTCGTGTATTTCGGTATTATCCGAGAAGACTTTACCCAGTTCAATTTTTCGTTTGTGGTGTTCTCCCAAAATCTGTTTACACCATTTCATGGATTTTTTTGGGAGTCATGGAGTATCACGATTGAAGAATGGTTCTACCTGACCTTCCCGTTTGTGGTGGCATTGCTGTCCGTAATTTTTAAATCGAAGGGTATCAAGCATTGGTTTCTGTACGGCACCATCATCTACCTTTTGGTCCCCTTTCTCTTACGGATAAGTGCCATCGGGAAAGAAGAATTATGGAATGGCAACAGTATGCAGGGAATTGTAATCTACTCTTTGGACGCGATTGCGTACGGATTACTTGGTGCCTACATCAAAACCTACTTCGGTCATTTCTGGAATAGATTTAGAAAACATGCTTTTGCCGTTGGAGTTCTGTTGCTCACCTTTATTATGTATCGACAACCGAGCTCGTATGAATTCCTCGAAAAAACGTTGGTTATGGTCGGTTTCAGTTTAGGAATCCTTCTCCTTTTTCCTCTGGCCGATTCCATCAAAACCGGAAACAGGTTTTTGGTTCGCGGGATAACACATATCAGCGTAATTTCCTACTCGATGTATCTTACAAACCTTGCTATTGTAGCAGAAGTAATCCGAGATAACTTCATGCCAACAGGCTATTGGGAATCCATTGGTATGTACGTGGTGTACTGGTGCGTAGTGATTACACTATCTACCTTTTTGTACAAATTCTACGAAAAACCAGTTTTGGATCTTCGGGATAAAGAATTCAAAATCAGCAATCTTTTTAAGAAGAGCTGAGCATCAGAGCTTCTTATCAACAATGGTCTTTGCCGCAATTCGAGCCGTGAGGACGCAACCACCTAAAAACGTTCCTTCGAGGGCACCTTTTCCATGCGAACCACCTCCTCCAAAACCAGCTGCCTCTCCAATGGCGTACAGACCTGGAATCGGCTCAGATTGGCCGTTTATCGGTTTGCTCATAACACGTCCTCCAAGATCTGTCTGAATTCCACCCAATGTTTTGCGAGACAGAATTGATTCGCGAATAGCTACTAACGGCATGGCTTTCGGATCAATGATCTTTTGGAATTTACAGGTGCGCACCTTATCGCCTCGGTATTGACGTGCATGGGCAATTCTGCGAAGCTGTTCATCATCGTGGAATTTTTCTCCTCGATCAATCATCGCATCGTAAGGAAGAACGCTGTCTTTTACATGCTGCAATTTCACATCATCCGTTCCTTGCAAAGCGTTCATCTTATCAACCAGTTCATCTAACGTATTAGCCGTTACAAAATCTGGACTATTCAGCATATCGTTCACCAGCTTCTTATTGCCCAGAAGAATGTCTTTTAGGAATTTGACCAGGTTTTTATCGCGAATGGCCTCATTGCTTTCCGATCCGCTAATGGCAAACTCTTTGATCATGATCTTCATGTTCAATATCTGCCAACTGTACTTCTTATCCTGCTTACAGATTTCCTCAACAGTCCAGCGTGTATCGTAAGCCGTAATGAGTGGATTCGGGCCAAAACGTTTACCAGTATGGTCAAGCCACAATGCAGATTTTGGCGGCACAAGACTTAGCCCATGATCTTTCCATTTTGGTCGTGGATGTCGTACTCCTGCAGCATAATGCCAATGCCAATCCAAATTGGTAACATTACCATTTGCTCTATCAACCGCATCATGCATATCGCCAAGCGCGTAAGGGTGCGAACCGTTCAGAATCACCTCAGGTGGCTCGCCCCAAGGTTTGTACCACGTGTCTTTAACTCTTTGGATGTTCCCTCCCATTCCACCGGTGGCAACCAAAACATTCTCGCCTTTAGCAACAAACGGCACATCCGCTGCTTCATCCTTACCAATTACACCAACAACTCGTCCTCCTTCTACGATCAGTTCTTCGGCTTTATGCCGATAGACCATTTGCAGGTGCGTAGAAGCCTTTGAATGATTTCTCATGCTGCGTATGAGGTCATCGGTAAGACCTTTACCTGTGCCCCATACCATGTGAAATCGCGGATAAGAATTACCAGGTTTGTACAATCCTCTTTCCACCCAGTGAACCACGGGGAAGAACTTGGTGCCATGCTCCTTGGTAAGCCACTTATAAATGTGGTCCGTACACATATTTACATACTGCTCGGCCCATTGTTTTGGAAGCACATCGTTCTCTCCAAAATCTGCCACAGAAAGCCAATCCCTAAGCGCTAGGTCAACGTTGTCTTTCATTCCAGCTCTGCGTTGTAACGGAGAATCAACGAAGAACATTCCGCCAAAACTCCACTTGGCCAACCCGCCTAATTCTTCTTCAACATCCCTATCAATTACCAGAACCTTCTGACCTTCATTCATCAATTCTATGGCTGCTGCAATTCCAGCTATTCCTCCACCAACAATTACCGCATCCGCGTTGTACTCTTTCATCACTTTCAGTTAATTCGGCTAAAGTTATGACAAACGACAATTGTCTGAAATCGAAATCAATTTGAAGAAACTTTGATACTAGTTTTGTTTCGGTGTCCGACACATTCACATATAAATCTGGGACAATTTCTCTTGAAGAAAATGGGATTGTTTATTTCCGAGCCAGCGCAGATGAGGTTCATGATAAACCTGATATGATCGCTATGCTTGACCTAATGGAAAAAGCCAACAGTGGCAAACCATTTCGCCTACTTATGAGCGTCAAGGAGCATCAATTTCTGATGACCAAAGAAGCTCGGAATTTCTTCGGTAAGTACGAAAAAGCTCAAAAACTAATTATTGCTGAGGCAGCAGTGCTCAACTCTGTAAGCACGCGCATTCTGTATAACCTCCTGACCAAACTACATGCGCCTAAATTTCCATTCAAGGCATTTAGTAGCGAAGAACTCGCGGTTGCTTGGTTACTTGTGCATTGATGTAAACATGATAAAGAAGTCACTCGTTTTTCTATTGATTCTTCCAATCAAGTTTTATCGTGGTGCTATTTCGCCCTGGCTACCGCCAACCTGCCGTTATACACCAACTTGTTCTCGTTATGCTATTGATGCTTTACAAACTTGGGGACCGCTGAAAGGATCTTGGTTGGCCATCAAACGTGTCGCTTCCTGCCATCCTTGGGGCGGTCATGGACATGACCCCGTTCCAGAGAAAGAACCTTAGATTTCCTAACTTCCAATTATGAAAAAGCTACTGATTCTTATTCCGTTCTTCGCAACAGTCGCTTGCAACCAACACAATGATATTGATGATTGCATTGAGATTCATATCTCGAACTTCGGGAAAGAGATATGTGATGACGGGGCTACTGTAAAGCGCTACACTTTTCAAGGACAAACCACCTTTGCGATACATCCGGGAAACTGTGGAGCTGACCTGACAGATGTTGTACTTGATGAGAACTGCGATACGCTAGGTTTTTTGGGTGGCTTTGCTGGAAGCACCGAAATCAATGGCGTTGACTACTACGCCAACGCTACCTTGGAAGAAACCATTTGGCAGAATTGAATCTGAAATGAAGAGGTTCATTCCTTGGTTGAAACGACTTGGCGTTGCCGGATTCCTTTTCTTTCTGATCAAAGGACTTATTTGGCTCGCAATTTTCTTCGGGCTTTTTGAGTGGGTCAGCTCAAGTTGAGATTCTACTCCAGACTCCTGCAAGGGTTAAACCTGATACGATGTGCCAAAGTCCCCAAGCGGCACACAGCAAGGCCATTTCTCCGATTTCGGGGAAGAAATTAAAACAGATGATGAGTCCAAGAGCGGAATTCTGAATACCGGTTTCAATGGCCAGCGAACGGGATGCCGGCTCACTCAGCCGACCGATTTTCCCAACCGCATATCCAGCTAAAAACGCCACAAAATTGTGTACAACGACCAGCGCTACAACCAATTCTGCATGTTTAATGAAATTGTCTCTGTTGTTCAGAAATGCTGCAACTATGAACACTAGAAAAATGAGCATTGAAATCCACCGCACAGGCTTCATGATCTTCCCGGTCAAAAGCGGCTGTTTCGCATTGAACCACATACCAATGAACACTGGCAGAATAAGAAACAGAAAAACCGTTTGAAACAGCTCGAAAGCATCCAGACTCACCGACTTCAACAAATCTCCCGTTTCAGGATAAAGGGCACTCCAGAACTCAAAGTTGAATGGCGTAAAGAATAGACACAAAAGCGTTGAAATTGCCGTAAGTGTTACCGACAACCCAAGATCCGCCTTGGCCAAAGAACTCATGAAATTGGAGACCGTTCCCCCGGGACAAGCAGCAACTAGAAACATTCCAAGCGCCAAACCTGGCAGTGGCTTCCATACATAAGCCAGCCCGAAAGTGAGTGCGGGAAGCAGAATAAACTGAGAAAACATACCCAGCAAGGTTGGCTTCGGCTTTCTAAACGCGCGAGAAATATCTGCCCATTTCAGATCCAGAGCCACTCCGAACATGATAAACGACAGCAGAAAGTTCAACGCCAAACGGCTGTTCGGGTCAAAATTGATGGCTATTTGTTCTTCCACGAAGCGTAATTAACAATTATAAATGATGAATGGAAAACTGATCGATGCGTCTCTTTCTTTGGAAAGATTATTTGGTAAGTTCATCAAATGGAACTTTGACAATAGCAGGAAGCCCAATGCCATCTGGAAAAAACTATTTCTCATTAATTGCCTGTATTCTGGTCAGCGTTCTGCTCTTGCACCAGAGAACCTTACGTTCCGATCTTCGGTCTGATGTTCCATTAAACGTAACGACCTGGGATGCTCTTGGCTACTACATGTACCTGCCATCTATTTTCATTTATCAAGACATAACTGAACTGAAATGGCTACCGCAAATTGATGAGGAATACTCAGTAACCGGTGGAAACATGTATCAGGCTAGGATGCATGAGAACGGTAACTACGTGTGCAAGTATTTGGGTGGCGTTTCCATTATGGAAGCCCCATTTTTCTTCATCGGACACATTATTGCCAAGAACACAGACCATAAAGTTGACGGCTTTTCGCCACCATATCAATATGCTTTGGCGTTCGGTGCGGTGCTGTATTGCATTTTGGCACTTTTGCTTCTCCGAAACCTATTGCTTCGATTTTTCAGCGACCAAGCAACAGCCATCACGTTGCTACTGTTGGTGGCCGCAACAAATCTAGTTCAGTATGCAGCAGCAGATAGCGCGCAAAGCCATGCTTTCATATTTCCGCTCTACACTCTTATAATCTACCTGACAATTAAATGGCATGAAAACCCTAAGGCGTTTTGGGCTTTTTCAGGTGGATTGGTCATCGGGCTAGCAACTATCTGCAGACCAACCGAGGCTATCATGCTCTTCATTCCCCTGTTGTGGAGTACACATACCAAAGAGGCGAGCAGGGAAAAGTGGGCTCAGGTAAAATTGCACAGGAACCATATTGCTTATGCTGCGGTTGGTGGCATTCTCGGCATTCTACCACAGTTAATCTATTGGAAGTTTGCCTCAGGAACGTTCATCTATGATGTAGGTAGCAAATGGGTTTTTCTTAATCCATTCTTCCGCGTATTGTTCGGTTGGAGCAACGGTTGGTTTATCTACACTCCGATTACGATCTTCTTTGTTCTTGGCCTATTCTTCATAAAGAAGTTCCCTTTCAGAAAGGCTGTAATGACCTTCTGCTTACTTAACATTTGGATTATTATTTCGTGGTTTGATTGGAAATATGGGGGCACATATTCTACACGCGCCCTGGTTCAGAGCTACCCCGTATTTGCATTCTCGTTTGCCGCGATAATTGAACGAATAATTGCAACCAAGTGGCGTATTGTTTTCTACATACTTGGCGCGTATCTGATTTATGTAAATCTGTTTCAGTTGGGCCAGTACTACAACACCGTACTACATTTCCGAGATATGAATAGACAGTACTACTCTAGAATTTATCTGAACAACAGCGTTACTGCTTTAGATATGAGCTTATTGGACACGGATGAAATTGTAGATAATGAGGATGGCTACAACCAGCAGTCAGTTGTGAACATTGATAGTCTTGTGAACATCAAGAGTTCGCTCGAATCAAACGGTGTTATTGCCGAAGCCATAATTAACCGAGACTTATCCAGTAGTGCGGCCTCCAACGATTGGATAAAAGTGACCTCTAAGATCAAAACGCATTATGGAATCGGAGACAGCTACCTGACCTGCGCACTTCAATTAGAAGATTCTACCAAGGTTGGAAGAGTCCGACTTTTTGGGCCTGTCGGCCAAAATGGTCGTTCTGCCAGCTATGAGTTTTATGTTCAGATTCCGGATAATTCCAAAAAAATTGGATTGACAATCTATGTCAACTCGCAAGGTGACTATTCAGGAACCGTGGAAAAAATGCAAGTAATCTACTTACATCGAAACGATTTCTAGTTAATCTAATTGCAATAAAAAGATTGGCTCTTACTAGGCACTCCACGCAACGAGAATGTCTCTCGGTCCCTTGTAGGGCAAACGTCCATGAGATGTACTGAAGTTGTCAATCATGATAACGTCACCTAACCTCCACGGAACGGCTTCCAAGTTGTCCCAGATCAGCTGCTCTACATGCTCAACGTACGATTTAGGAATTTCTGAATCGTCATCCGCAAAAACCATATGCATTGCTTCATCAGTTGGCTTTTTAAACATCCGCTTAAAAAAGGTGATGACATTCAACCCTACCAGATATTTTAATGAGAAGAAGTCGCCCCTTCTTTTGTGAATATGCTTGTATTCAATGGCAGCAGCTTCGCGATGAAAAACCTGCAAATGATTAAACCACACCATCTCGCCTGTGTCAGGATGCCTCTGCATGGCTGGGCGTGTATTGACCAGTTTAAGTCTATCGTCATCCAACCACGTTGGCATTAAATCATTTTTCTTGCACTCCTCCTCTATTTCCCCGTGGTCGGTTGTTTTGAACAACTCATCCCAACGTTTTAGTTGGTACAGGTCGCTTCCTGCTTTCGTATTTGGGCCAGAATAGTTTCTGATGAGTTTAACTCCGCGTTTTTCAAATTGCTCGCGGATCTTCGAATCCATCTGCTCATAGACTTTACGAAAATCGCATACAGGAGTCTCACCTCCATCCTGAGGTTCCACGTAGCAGAAGAAGAACAAAAAGCGTGGAGCCGTTGGCAAAAAGCTCATCTCGCAATGCTGCATAATCGGGTAATGGCCTGGTAACTCACTGGCAGAATGAACAAACTTGGTTCGGCTATTTCTTGGTGAAGTACCCGCGTAATTGTTCTGAAGTCCAGGCTCAAGTGCCAAGGCAACGTCCTCAAAATCTTCAGGCGTTCTGAGCTCATAATCTCTCAGCATGATTGCTCCGTGTTTTAGAAGATCCTTCTTTAACGAAGCCTTTTCCGATTCCAAACGCTTTAGCAACGCACATTTCGAACTGTCGCCATTGGGAGTTATTGTAAACAATTGAGTTTCACTTTTGAATTGATAGACCAAGGTGCAAAACGCCAGCGTTTTTAACAAGAATTGTAATCATGTTCCTTCTTGGCACGATAATTCCTTCAATCAAAACGCGTTCTTTGCGCTGAACCAATGAGAATAATTCTTGGCATAATCGTTCTGCTGACCACGCAGTTTGCAATTGGTCAGAACCGCGTATTGATGACCGGCATTGTCACCAATCATTTGACAGGTGAGCCAGTTGCTGCCGCTCACGTAATGAACCTGACCGATTCTCTTGCAACCATAACATCTCCAGAAGGCGCATTCAAAATCCCGATAAACCTAGGCGATAGCTTGATATTCAGCTCCATAGGTTACAACCACAAGGCACTTATCATCACCGAAAAAGAGGCTCTATCCGATTTCATTCATATTAAAATGATCCAACGGGATTATGAACTTGGTGAAGTTGAGGTCAACCCGTTTGGCACTAAAGATCAGTTTCGAGAACGGTTCATGGAGCTTGAAGTTGATGATGGAACGGTGGAAGTTATTGGCATCAAAGGTCCATCAAAAGATAGACGCACCATCCCGGTAACCGAAGATGCTGATGAGATCAAAAAGGCAAAATATTTGATGAGCCCAGCCTCCTTTATTTACGGTAACCTGAGTAAAGACGCCAAGGCCAAACAGGAATTACATCGTTTGGAGCGCGAACGTGAAAAGCATAGATACAACTATCAGAAATTCAATGAAGGTGTGGTTCATCGAATCACGGGTTATGAAGATGAAAGGCTTCTTGAGTTCATGAATTATTGCAATTTTTCGGAAACGCAGATCTATCGATATAGCGAATATGAACTTACCGTTGCCATCTTGAACAAACAGCGAATGTTTGAACAGAATTCCAAGCAACGTTCTGACTCAGATTGATCAAATCAGAATTATTAAAAGTTCGATGTTAAAAATTGTATGGCCGCTTATCGGTCGAATGCGTTTCGTTAAGGCCAAGAATATTATCTTGCACCGCAATTGAGCAATCGATGAGGCACCTATTCCTACTAGTTTTCTGTTTGAGTACGATTGTATGTGTTGCACAGGATGCGAAACCAGCAGGTGAAAAGCCTGCCGAAAAACCTGCTGCTGCAATGAGCAAGGAAGAGAAAATTGCCGCAGCCAAGGCAAAAGCCAAGGCTGAGGGCGATACGGCTACTGCTCCTACAATGACTCCGTATGAAGAGGCTGCGCAAAGCTATGACCTTGCCAACAGCTTAAAGGAGCAACGCAAATACGATGAAGCTCAGGCAGAATTCGACAAAGCCATTGAAGTGGATCCGAATTTTGTGGAAGCATATGTAGGTCGCGGTGGAATCAAGTTTCAGAAAATTGAATTTCCGGCCGCAATGGAAGACTACAATCGCGCGGTTGAGATTGCGGAAAACTTGACGGAAATGCACGAATACAAAGCTTCCATCAAAAACGTGCTTGCAGATTACGAGGGAGCCAAAATAGAGGGGAGCAAAGCAGACTATATGAAATCGCGCTTAGGAGAAGCACTCTACCATCGTGGTCACTTGAAGCGCTTTATGGAAGATAAAGGTGGTGGCTGCAAAGACCTCCGTAGGTCGTTAGATCTTGGTTATGGAAGAGCCAAGACAGATTGGCCGGATCTCTGCCAATAATTCTCAATCTAATTTGTTGAAAAAAGAAGCCCCCTCTCTTTCGAAAGGGGGCGAAACGCTCAGGTACCATCCAACCCAAGCGCTCAATTGGTTATTCACCAATTTCCTGTTCCATGAACTCACCTTGTTCATTCTGTTCTTTCAATGTCCAACCGTCTGTAGCTGAGGTTTCCAGCCATACGTCTCCAGATTTTCTGAACACTTGAGCTGAGACCCCAAACTTCTCCTGAAATCCGTTTTCCACTTCTTCTACCGTAGTTTCGGCAGTAATGGACAAATCGCCTTCATTGTGAATCGTTCGCCATTTCGCCAACGTAGTATCTGGTGGTAGCATGTCACTCTTTGCAGAAGTTTCTCCTACTTCATGCGGTTTCTTGAAGAACTCGATTTTCAAATAAGCGAAAGCGTCAGAAAACTCCGACTGTATATCACTGATTGCCCGGTTGTCGTCAATATGAATTTTCATAGCCTTTTCCCTTTTATGCAATTACATCCATTTTCTAAGGAAGTCCATGAATTCAATCTTTAGCTCACCGTAGATTTTCTCGTACGTTTCAACTTCATCGCGAAGTTTAGTGTGGTCTGCAAATAACACGTGATCGATTGCAATCGGATGATCTTTAGCCTGATTGGCTAGGAATTTATCGTGATCCTTGCTCTTGCTGATAATCTCTTCAGCAACTTCTTTCTGACGAATGAATTGATTCTGAAAATGCTCAATTTGAGAAGTGACCTCAGTCTTGGTGTTTCGCTGAACCAACTCTTCTAACCTATTCTCGAAGGTCTTTAGTTCATCATAGTAAAAGTTCATGCTGTTGATCCAAACGCGGTGTTCGAAGTGTAGTTCGTCAATGTGTTTCTTAGGTGTTGCTGTAGTACTCATCTTGTTTTATTTGGATGGTTAATAACTACAAGCGAAGGAACAGCAGCGCACCTGACTCGACCTTGACTGCGGTCGGTCAAAAAACTGATAAAAGTCTGTTCGAAAAGTGGCTAGCGCTTGATCAAGCGTGTTGTAGCAGTTGACTCTCCTTTCGTTGCTTTAAGAAGATAGAGCCCTTCTGGAATATTCTCGAGGCTCAGAATATTGCCTAAAACACCAACGCTCATAACCGCCCCTTTCACATCAATCAGTTCATACTGAGCTCCAATCATTGGTGCAGGGATAAAAACAAACTCAGAAGTTGGATTAGGATATACGTTGAAATCCTGATTCGATGAAGCGTCCTCAACACCAGACAGCGATTCGGAACCAAAGACCCAAAGGCCAGTCTGCATATCTGAAGCAAGTATATTGCCTGAAGGAAGGAACGGATAAACTCCCCAACATCCACGATAAACTCCATTCTGATGAGTTTCTGTAGAAGTGTCGTAAAAACCCGCCAATATCGGATGTTCCGGATTTGTACAGTCAAACACATACAATCCATCGAAATAGAAGGATACGAAAAGTAGATTATCGCGATAAATGAGGTTATGCGGAATCGAAAACTGATGCACATTAGCTCCAATGGTATCCTCGACCTCCATATCTGTAAAGTCCGAAACATCAAGAATCTTCACGTCCATTCCATGTGTTTCATCGGCCAGCGCATAATAAGGTTGGTCCTTCATTAACCAGCCACTATGGTTATAACCACTTTGCTCGTAAACGTCAATAGAACCAAGCATCTGAATGTTATTCAGGTCGGAAAAATCTACAACATAAAGGCCTTCAAATCCAGCATTGAGATAAGCGGTATCGCCTCTCACGTACGTATCGTGAACGTACCCGATTGCACTCCAGAACGGAATGTCCGCAGCACAATCAACCAGCAAAGTTGGAGCAGTCGGGTTTTCTAATGAATACACGGCAAATGGCAGCGTTCCTCCACATACATACATTCTCGCACTTGAGGTATCAATAAAAATATTGTGAGAGCGTGGAAACAATGCATCACTATCATACACAACTGGCGCTGAATCGGGTAAAAATCGCAAGTCTGCAATTTGAAGTGTACTTGGACCCTCATCGCATACCATGTACAGATAATCGTCATGGTCGTGGTAATCTCGGTGTACAATGGCCGCACCGGTCACTGCCCCTTCAATAAACTCTACCTCTGCGCTGGCAGAAGGAACAGTGACATCAAATATGTGTGTACCTGCCGAGGAACCAATTATGGCGTACTCTGCCCCGCTCTTCGCGTAGCCCCAAATCTCATTGTATGTGTTGAAATGTGCCGAAGACGGAATCAAAAATGGGTCTTGCCAATTGAACAAGGAATCCATGTTGAAACTATTCTGAGCCAAAGACAGACTGACCTGTAACACAGTTAGGATTGCAAGAATGATTTTTTTCATAGTCGCCTAAGATAAAACAGGAATCGGGTCGATAATCTCACCAATCAAGACCAAAGGTTAACTTTCATTACCTGCCCACTCCCCTTTTACTCTTGGCTTTTAGTGTCTCATTCAACACCATCAATTCCTGTTGGGCGCCTTTGGTAGGGTCTATTGCAGGGGCTGCGTAGAATTTGCCGTCTGAATCGATGATAAAAAACAACGGTAGACTTTTGATTCGGTAATCCTCCAAGGCCTGAGATGACATAGGCACTCGTCCAAGTTCCCAATCAATGTTCATTTTTCTTTTCAGGTCAAGCATTTCCTTTTCAGTATTTCCAACACAAACGGTAACAAATTGAATGAATTTGAATTCGTCTTTCAAGTTCGGAATGACATTCGTTTCTCGGTTGGAGTAAACGTTCGTGGCATCTGTCAATTCGAGGAAAATGTAATTCCCGAAGAAATCTGAAAGCTTCTTTTCAGCCCCATTTTCATCCGTAAATAAGATTTCTGGAGCAGACGTTCCGTTGATTAACGATGAATGTTTGTCAGCAATATTCCTAGCTGCATTTCCGAGATGAGAGTTCGATGAAAGCATCCCAAAATGACGTAACGCGGCAATCAATTTTTCATCTTCAAAATCGCGCTGTCCGAATAATCCGTCAATTCCTTCAATAAGTATCAACCTGCCAATTGACGTGTTCTTTAACCTTGGTTCTTCCTCTAGCATTATCTGTTCTAAAGCAGCAAATCCTTCTTTGCCGACCAATGCCTTTTTACAGTCTTCATACCGATTGACAACCGCCATTTTATAAACTGTTCCTTGGAAGTATTGAAGCAAGAAATCGATGTAAGCAGGATTATTGTATTGTGGTTGCACATCCTTCAAGTACTTGTTGAACAAACGCTCACGATCGGTGAGAAATGTCTGCTCAACATCCGCAATTGAGTACTTCATGTAATCCTTCACAAATGGTTCTATGTCTGAAAAATCTTTCAAAATCACTTGCTCAAAACCCTCTACTTGTTTCGCTACAAAACCAGCCGATTTACGCATTTTCAGAACCGGATAAATACTCTCCAGAAACCCATCCAAGGTGTCGTTGAAAGCAATGATCTGTTCATTCAATTTCAGGCCACTTCCTCCAGTGATCTTCGGAATGAAAAACTGCCGTTCGTTGAATGCCTTGGGCTTGGTCGGGTCATCTTTTGGTGGAACAAATGAAAGCTCCAGATCTTTGTCTCGTTCAATGAAAAAATCAGCGCACTTGGTTCCAACCTGAAGAAAAGCATACTGTTCAGCACCATTCGGAATGACCTCGAAATCAAAGCTTCCGTCCACGTCTATTTTCTGAGACGCTAGAACGCGTTCCTTTCCACTGATAGGGTCATCATAGACGCACAACTGAATTTCTTGGCCAATGGCGAGCGGAGCAACACCTTTTATGGTGGCATGCTGTGCATTGACCAAAAACGGGACAACCAGAAAAAACCAGAGAATTCTCATACGCTCAAGTCCATACCTTCGGGCACGAAACGCGTGGCGTCTCCCCCATTGACAAGTATATCACGGACAATCGTAGAATTTATTGCGGAGTATTCTTGAAGCGAGAGCAAAAAGACGGTATCGAGTTCAGGAAACAGCGTTTGATTGATGTGCGCAATGCTTCGCTCAAATTCAAAATCGGCAGATGTTCTTAACCCACGAAGAAGGTGTGTTGCGCCAACTTCACGGCAATAATCAACCGTCATTCCCAAATAAGTGTCAGCCTTGATCTTCGGCTCATCGCGAAACGTATATCGGATCATTTCCAACCTCCGCTCCAGGGAAAACATGTAGTTCTTACTTGAGTTGGTACCGATAGCGACAATAATCTCATCGAACAGCGGAACGGCACGGTGAATAATGTCCTCGTGGCCCTTGGTTATAGGGTCGAACGACCCTGGAAAAACTGCAATGCGTTTCATGTACTGAATTCGTCTACTTCGTAGGTTTTCTCGTTGAAAGATATGCCATTCTTCTCCAATTCATGAAGAACGGGTTGGTAAATGTCTTTCGAAATGGGCAACAATACGCCACTCTGTTTGATCTTTCCTTCTAGGATCATTCGTGTTGCGATGGCCAATGGAAGTCCAACCGTTTTTGCCATAGCCGTGTGATGTTCGTCATCACCTTTTACCACCATCGAACTTTCGGTCACGTACTTCTGGCCATCTTTCACAAACCCGATCTTATGCCACATCACGATCATGTCCTTGTCTTCGGGTTTCATGGCCCATTTCTTCTCCAAAATGTGCTGAAGAATCTGCGCTGGCGTGGCATCTTTCAAGCCAATGACTGTTTTATCGAACAGCCCAAGCCATTGGAGTTTATCCATCAGACGGTCGTCCTGTTCCAGTCGTAAGCTGGCGCGAAGCTTCAACTCCACACTATCTGTTAAGCTGTACGGCAAAAACGAGTTCACAAACTCGCGGTTGGTCATGGTTTCGGATCCTTCCATAATGTAGCTGTCATCCGTCATTCCAAGTTGAACAAACGCGTTCCAGCTACGGCTAAATCCAGGTTTGCGCAATGTTCCTCGGTAGAGGGTTTTAACATCTTCTAGACCGTAGACCTCTCGGTACGAAAGGCTGTCGCGGTTAGCGTATCCTTCAAACTCTCCTTGGCCTTCAATCGTAATGTACTCCGTACGTCTAAAAACCCGTTGATATGGAATGTATTTGTACTTGCCGTTGTGAATGAATTTCACGGCTCCGCCCTGCGATGCTAACACCACGTTTCGGGGATTCCAAGTGAATTTGTAGTGCCACGGATTGTCATCACTTTCTGGAGCGACCAATCCGCCTGTGAAACTTTCGAAATGCTCAACTTTTCCACCATCGGCACGAATCTCATCCAGCAACTTCATAGCTGATAGATGATCAATTCCTGGATCCAAACCGGTTTCATTTAGAAAGATGAGATCTTTGGCCTTGGCTTCCACGTCCAGGGCTTTCATTTCCTTGGACACATATGAAGCTGTGGTCAAGTCTTTTCCAAGCTCCAAACAGTCTTTTGCCACTTCAACATGCAAATGCGGTGGCAACATACTTACTACAATATCATGTTGCGAGATTTCGCGCTTGCGCTGATTTTCATTGGCAACATCAAACCTCAGCGCCTGCGCTCGTGGATGCGACCCGATTTTCTCTTGCGCCAATTCCTCAGAAATATCACCCACTGTGATGTTCCAATCTTGCTCATCCGCATGCTGTAATAAGTAGCTGATCAACGTAGTTGCCGACCGCCCAGCACCAATGACAAGAATGTTCTTCATGGCGATCAAGGTAGCCAGAAGCTTTTAGCCTTAAACACCGACCAAAGAGAAATTTTTAACGAGAATTGAAGGTTGACAACTACCGGAATTCCTTCTTGATGTCTTTCATTACTCGGCCACGGGTCATTTTCATCCAGTTGAAAATGGCACCCGCCCAATAGTTACGAAAGCCGAAGCCTTTAGGTTCACCAGTTATCTTTTGGAAGTAAAGCACCTCTTTGGTCTTCACATCAAAGAAGGTGATGTAGCCAAAAGCCATTTCTCGGATCTTATCGAATGATTCTACAACGATAACAACCCCGATACCATCATCATAATCTTGGATGGTATAAGCTTTTACCGCAGCTCTCACATCGCTTTCCTCAATGCTATATGATTTGTTGATTACGAGTGATTTAACCTTTACCTGATCATTCACCACATCAACAACTCCATAATCGTACTTAAGGTCGGTAACCAGCAAAGCCTTTCCCCATTCGTATTTATCTCCTTCAGAGATCATCAGATGATTCCATTTTCGGAAATAATCTTCCTTAATGGCAACCGGATCGCTGAAACCTTCGCTCCCGATTAGCCTAGCCTTACTGAAATCCAATCCGAACCAAATGACATCGCAGTTCTCATTCATAAAATCGTTCATGGTTTGCTGCCCAAATCCAAAAACTGGAGCAAGTATTAGTGATAGGATTAACAATCGTTTCATGAGTAGAACTGTTTGATGAATCATCGAAATTACAATTCTGGCCGTTCGAACCATTAAAATATCCGAATCAGCTGATTCTTCGACAACGTTTAAACCTTCTGAACAATATGTGGTCTTAACACCTTATCCTTGCAACAAGTATGAACCATCGCCTGTTTTTCGTTTTCCTTTCAGTTTTGCTGTGTACTCAGGCCTTAGCTCAGCGCGGAGAAAAACTGACCATTTCAGGCTTGATTCTGGATGAGAATTCACAACCGATTCCATACGCAGCTGTTGCTGCAAAATCGAAAGCAGATTCAACACGGTTGATAGGCGTGGCAACGTCATTGGATGGAACGTTCGAGATTCAAGTCCGACCAGGAGTTTACACAGTTCAGGTGTCATTCCTGTCCTATCAGGAATTCAGCAAGGATGTTACGTTGACCAATGCCAACGTTGAACTCGGTGAGTTGAAACTTGAGCCCAAAACTGAGTTGATCGATGAAGTAGTTGTGCGTGGCGAGAAGGGTTACATGGAAATGAAGTTGGATCGCAGAGTTTACAACGTGGGGAAAGACCCGAACAATGCCGGTAGCAATGCTCAGGAAATTCTGGAAACTGTGCCTTCTGTAGAAGTTGATGTTGACGGAACGGTAAGTCTTAGAGGTAGCTCCAATGTTCGAATTCTGATTGATGGAAAACCATCGAGCTTGACCGGAATTAGCAGTGAAGATGCATTGAGACAACTTCCGGGCAATCTCATCGAGAAAATTGAAGTGGTTACCAACGCTTCGGCCAAGTACGATGCCGAGGGCGAAGCAGGCATTCTGAATATCGTTCTAAAAAAGGATAAACGCGCAGGCTTGAATGGTGCGTTTGAGGTGAACGTTGGTTATCCGCACAACTATGGCGCTTCTGCCAATATCAACTATAGAAAAGGGAAAGTGAACTTCTTTACCAGCATTGGCGCTCAATACAGAAAGCGCCCTGGTAGCGGTTACTCGTTTCAGGAGTTCTTTTTGGAAGACACGACTTTTGCTTACGAACGAGAACGTGAGCAAGAACGTGGTGGAATTTCCGGCAATGGCCGCTTCGGGATCGATTATCACATAAACGATAAAACCACGCTTACTGCTTCGGGAATGTACAATCGTTCTTACAACGACAACACCGCCAAACTGGTTTACACCGATCTTGATGAGAATGGAATCGAAACACAGGTTGTGACAAGAACAGACGATGAAATTGAGCAGAGCCAGGCTTTTGAGACCAACTTGAATTTCAGGCGTGAATTCAAGAAAAAAGACCAATTGCTAACAGCTGATTTTCGTTGGTTTAAGGATGAGGATTATGAGGATGCCGAGCAATTTGAAGAGGGTTCTGATTACACGCTGAATCAGCGAACGGACAATACCGAAAACCAGCAAAACTGGCTTATCCAGACAGATTACGTCCACCCATTCAACGAGAATGTAAGATTGGAAACAGGGCTAAAAGCCACCCTAAGAAGAATTGTAAACGACTACAAAGTGGAGCAGCTGAATGATTCTACTTCGGAATATGAAACACTCTCTGAATTCGACAATAACTTCATTTTTGATGAGAACATTTACGCGGCTTACATCATTGCAAGCGGTAAGATCAAGCGACTGTCGTTACAAGGTGGCGTGAGAGCTGAATATTCAGATATTCAAACGCAGTTGGTAAAGACCAACGAGACCAACAATTGGGATTACATCAGCTTTTTTCCTTCGGCACATTTGAGTTATGAGTTTGCGAGCAATAACTCGCTGCAAGTGAGCTACAGTAGAAGAATCAGTCGGCCGCGTTTCCGCGAATTAATTCCATTCTTCAGCCTCACAGACAATCGGAATTTCTACTCTGGAAACCCAGGTGTAAACCCCGTTTTTACGCATTCAGCAGAATTCGGACACTTGAAAACATGGGAAAAAGGAACGCTACTTTCCAGTATTTACTATCGGCATTCCGATGGTGTTGTTGAGCGTATTTCACAATCAGACTCAACGGGGTTCATCACCACTTTTCCGGTAAATCTGAGTACGGAAGATGCTGGCGGATTGGAATTCAGTTTTTCTTACAGTCTGTTGAAATGGTGGCGCGTTATGCTGAATTTGAACGCCTACTACTCTATCACCAACGGGCAATATGAAGACCAGAATTTCAATGCAGAAACCTTCACAGCACGTGGTCGGTTTACCAGCAAATGGACGGTTTGGAAGAAACTGGACATTCAGACAGCGTTCATGTACAACGCGCCTAGAAACACGCCACAAGGCAGGCAGCTGAGCATGTATTCTTGGGACCTGGGATTGGCTATTGATGTGTTGAAGGGAAATGGAACCATAACATTCTCTGCCAAAGACATTTTGAATTCACGCAGAAGACGCTGGGAGGTAAACACTCCCGAACTGATCTCAACCAACGATTTCCAATGGCGGGCTCGTCAATTCGTGTTGAGTTTCTCTTATCGATTGAATCAGAAAAAGAAGCGCGAACGTAGCGGAAATGGCGGAGAAATGGACGATGACTTTTAATGTCGATTCTCGGGCAAACTCAACGGCTGCAAAATCTCCACACATCCGAATTCCGCAAAATGCGGTAAGGTTTCATCAAGTCCAAACTGGCTGAGTTCAGGATCAAAATGCAAATAGAGGATGCTGGTAATTCCCATTCCCTGCTGTGACTCCCGAAGAGAACCATTCATACTTATTTCCTTCACAATTCCATTCAACTCAAGTTCTCCTTCTACCTCAAAATTCTGATCAGATTTATCCCGTTTGAAAAGTCGGTCAAGCCCAATGGTTCCTCTAAAAACCACATCCTGATGAATTCCATTCTTCAATTTAACATCCAAAGAGTCAATACCCGTCCTGAAACTAGATGGATTCATTCTAACGGTGATCTCCTTAGTTTGATCATCCAATAAAATCCGAACCTTGTTGCTACCAATGCTCAACAGCGTATCGCGATAATAGATACTTACTCCTGCTCTACCATCCTTTACTACATGCAGTTTAGCCTCCTGCGCGGTAGCAGAACCAATCAACAATAACAATAGAACAGTAAGCAACCTCATATTTAAATTTACTGAAGAGATTTTTGAAGCACAAAAAAAGGGGCGAAAATGCCCCCTTTTCTTTCGTACTTACAATTAGACTTATTCCAGTCCAATCGGATAAGTGATCTGAGTTAACCACTTGCTTGTGTCCGGCTCCTCCTCTGGATCAGTTACGTACGTTTCAATGGCAATTGACAGAGAATATCCCTTTTCGTTAGCATATTCTTCCATTGCATAGTGCGCAGGTCCAGTCTCGTCATAATTGCCGTAATGTTCAACCCGCAAAGCCTTTCCCGCAGGAATTACACGGTACTCAATTTCGTCCGTTCCAGCAACTTCCTTATCCACCGGAATTGCGGCCGCCATGTTGGTCAGCGTATCCGTCCAAGTGAAGTATAATCCAGTTGGACTTCCTGACATGCTCGCTCCTTTGGCTTCTGCATATTCCAGAATCTTTGGAAAGTTCTCCCCGAAATACAATCCAATATTCATTGGCTCTACATCATCAGAAATAAGCAAATACTTGGCCTCTTCAAGTTCAATTTCCTGAATATCAATGGCCGATTCCGCTTCTGCCGGAGATGTCTCAGCCACTTCTTTCAACGCAGCCAGACCATTTACATAAGCTTGGCTGATAAAGTACTCGCCCATCAAATTCATTGGGCGACTGAAGAAACCAGTTTCGGTTCCAATGAAATTCCAAGTAACCTTGGTTCCTTCTTCGGTTTCCTCAAAAAACCATTCTGAGGTCTGTGGCTCCGGAGCTTCCGCGAATACCAAACTTGTTTTAAGGTATTCGTTGTCTCTGGCTTCAACCAACGTTTGTGTTCCTGCTCCTGTTTGTTCTCCCTTCCAAGAGTAGGACGAACCAACACTGCATTGATTTTCAGAGTATTCGTTGGTGTTGGTAGGATCCATGTCATCCCAAGGATTCCAAGGCTCCCAATTATTGAAGCACGCCACGTGCGGATAAACTGCTGACGGAGCTACTTCAACGACAATCGACTTTTCAACTTTTAGCGAGGAAGGGGCAATAACTGCTGCTACGAGGTAAATGCCAAAAAGCACCAGCAGAATGTACCCAACAATTTTTAAGGCTTTCATAATGAAATGGTTTAAAGGTTTGATAGCAAAGTAACGAAACCGGATTGAATGTAATTGGTCTCCAATACCAACCTATTCTGTTACTTGACGTTTACCTTTGTGATATGCGGTTGACTCTTATCCTTCTGATTGTTCCTCAATTTCTGTTCGCGCAAAAGTGGGTCGGGTCAAACACGCATGCTGAAATTGATAAAAGGAGAGCTCGGTCAATAAACCTTGATGTTCATATTTCAAACGACACTTCAGCGGTAAAAAACTATTTGCTCCAGAAGGTTCCCAATCTGAAACATTCTGACGTTGACATTCAACTATTGGATTTTCGCGAAAGCCCGAAAGCAAAGCATTATCGGTTTGCTCAGACCTTGAACGGTAAAAAGGTTTTTCGTGGTACAGTTAAAATCAATGTTGCGAACGATGGCAGAATCTTGAGCACATTCGACAACACATTTCAGATTTCAGAATCCGTATCAAATGATTTTCCTGACCATCAAGCTTATTATGACGGTTTGATGGTTCACTATAATTCGCCCAGAAACGGCAAACTGCATCACTACGATTTAGAGGAAGTTTACTTTCCAGTTGGTGAAACACTTGAGCCGGCCATCCGACTTGAAGTTGTGGAGCTAGATGACCGATACTATGAACTGGTTTTGAACCGGGATGTGAAGGTGATCTATCAGAACGACTTGCTCTCATATGCCGCTCCACAAGATTCTACGGTTACGGTTTGGGTATTTAACCCCGACCCGTTGACCAGTGCAAATCAAACGTATGGAGCGCCTTATTCCGATGCTTCGGATAATGACGTTTTGGAGTTAAACGCTGAACGGGTTCCAGTTCAGGTAGTGGCAACTTTCGAGGATGACACATTCCGACTGGAAAATCAATTCGTTGCCATCAAAGAGTTTTCATTACCTGATGTTCCACCAGTTACAAGCACCACCAATGAATTCAATTTTACCCGTGCTGAGTCTGGTTTTGAGGATGTGAACGCTTTCTATCACATAAGCAACTACCAGAATTACATTCAGTCACTTGGTTTCAATGATATTGTCAATTATCAAATTGCAGTGGACGTTCATGCACTAAGCGGTGCTGATAATTCCAATTTCAACCCAGGTTTTAATCCTCCGCGGTTGCAGTTTGGAGAAGGTGGAGTTGACGATGCCGAAGACGCAGATGTCATCATTCACGAATACGGTCACGCAATCATGCATTCAGCTGCTCCTGGAACCAACAATGGAACCGAGCGCAAGGCACTGGACGAGGCCGTTGGTGATTACTTTGCTTCTTCTTACTCTCGCTTTCTGAGTTCTAATCGCTGGGAAGATGTATTTACCTGGGATGGTCACAACGAGTACTGGAACGGTCGTAGCTCTGTAAGCTCAGACCACTATCCAGAAGACCTTAACAACAACCTTTATACTGATGCCGATATCTGGTCGTCTACTTTGATGCAAATCTGGGAAGACATTGGCCGTGAAGCAACCGATGCCATAATGATTCAGGCGGCTTTCAGCTTCTCAAGCAATATGACAATGAATCAGGCTGCTGAGCTTTTTATTCAAGCTGATACATTATTGTTCAATGGTGTCAATTTTGAACCGATTCAAGAGTATATGTGTAACCGAGGTTTAGTGGGTTGCAGTGTTGGTTTGGAAGAGCGGAAAACTGAAGGGAGAACTTTTCAAATTTTCAATTCTGCTGGATTTGCTAACGGAACCTCATCAGCTACGGTGGTTGCCCAAGAGTCTGTTTCCATCAAGCTTTACAATGCGATTGGTCAATTACTCCTGACCGATTCAAACGGCTCTGGAATACTGGAATTGAGTTCCGAAGGCTTGGGCTCTGGTGTTTACCTATTGGAGGTTTCCACTGAAAGTTCTACTTCAACCGTGAAGCTGGTGAAACCTTGAGTTCTTACTCAGAGCGCATTTCAATTATAATGCCTATTAAGAATGCTGGGCCATTCTTGAACGAGTGTTTGGATTCCATCCTTGATCAGACTGAAACCAATTGGGAATTATTGGCAGTTGATGATGGATCAACCGACCCGAGCTTCGAAACACTCAGTAACTATGCTGCAAAAGACACTCGAATTCAAGTGTATCAGAATAACGGGATGGGAATCATCGATGCACTTAGACTGGCCTACGCCAAAAGCTCAGGCCAGTTTATTACCAGAATGGATGCCGATGATAAAATGGCGAGTACCAAACTCGAGATCCTTAAGAGCAATCTGACTAAGAGCGGAAAGAATCATGTTGCCGTAGGTCAGGTCAAATACTTCTCAGAAGTAGGCATTGGAGACGGGTATAAGCGTTACGAAAAGTGGTTGAATGAGCTGACAGAATCTGGCTCGAACTACAATGACCTCTACAAAGAATGTGTTATTCCATCGCCCTGCTGGATGGTACATCGTGAAGACCTGGAGAATTGCGATGCTTTCAACCCAGACACGTACCCAGAAGATTATGACCTGTGTTTTCGGTTCTATCGCGAAAAGCTAAAACCGATTCCATGTAAAGAAGTGCTTCATTTTTGGAGAGACCACCCTGAACGTTCATCAAGAACGGATGATAATTACGCAGACAATCGCTTCTTAGAGCTGAAAGTTAAATGGTTTCTGGAGTTAGATTTCAATTCTCAAAAAACACTTGTTCTATGGGGGGCAGGCGCAAAAGGAAAAACAATTGCAAAGCTGCTTCAAGAACGAGAAATTGCATTTCAATGGGTTTGCAACAACCCAAAGAAAATCGGAAAACACGTTTACGGAGTCCAACTCAAATCAACGGAACTTGCTGAAACCACCTCTCAACAGCAAGTGATTGTAGCGGTTGCCAATCCAACGGAACAAAATGAAATTCGACAGTTCATACGATCAGTGGCCATCTGGTTTTGTTGAGTATTCGCAATAGGTCTTTATGGAATGTTATTTTCGTGGACCATGAAATCTAAACACCTTACTACATTATTACTTGTATTGGTATCAAGTTGCACCATTGCTCAAACATTTGAACAAAGAAGAGATCAATACATTGATAGTGTAACTGCCAGTAACTACGATGACGCCATTATCATCCAAGCATTTCTGAATCAACCTGTTAATCAGAATAGGTTAGACAGTATTTATCTGGAATTCCCAACAAAACCTACGATTGATTTTCAGTTGGTTTCGCTGATCAGAGTTATGTTCTTAGGCAATGGTCTGTATGATGCACAAATGATTCCTCACCTAGAAACGCTACCATTCTGGGTCAATGATCAAGATTCGCTGCACACATATTGGACAGAAAATCATATGATCATGTGGATGAGCAGCCATTGGCTATTGCACGAGCGACATAATTGGACAGTCGATAACGGGCTGCACAAAAGACTCCTTCACTACTTGAACTTAAAACTGGAATACGGTTTCCACGAGTTTTTCTCAAGCACCTACTTACCATATACACTTTCAGGTTTGTTGAACCTGGCAGACTTTGCCGAAGACCAAGAAATCAAATCAAAATCGGAACAGGTTGCGAAAAAGCTACTTAGGCACATGCAGTTGATGGTAAATGCAGAAGGCGCTTACTATCCTTCGGCTGGCCGTAATTATATCGGCAAGTACATAGAACCTTACAATCAAACGCACAACTCCATCATCTTTCTTGGGCTGGGAATTGGGCCTTGTCCAAGCGAAGGGTCTAGTAGAGGCAACTTTTTGGCAACTACTACCATTGACCTATCGGACATTCAACAGACTTGGAGCAGCCAATTGGATACCATTCTTGAATTTGGGTATTCTCCAGAAGACGCAATTCTCCGACATGACAGCTTGTACGAGACAGATCAACTGATGCAACTTTGGAGTGGTGGAATGTATTTCCATCCGCTGAATGTGGTTAGATCAGCCACCCTTCTAAATGACTCCAGCGGCTGGGATCATGTGGATTTTCAGGCTTTTGCGCCACTTGCCTATCTCCCATCCGAAAATTACTTAGGCATAGCAGAGGAATTTGATGAGATGTCAATTAGCAGCACAACTTGCGGTCCTACGATAGCGTTGTTTAAGAATGAAGCTACTACATTGGCGTCCTTGCAAGATTACTGGAAAGGCAAGGTGGGCTACCAACAATGGCCGGTTGTTGCAAATGTTGGCGGACACGCAGTTTTTCCAGCCTCGGGTGAAGCATTACAAGATTGGGAAGACCGAAGAGAAACCAATTTCAATGAACACTTGCCGTATGTAGCACAAGAGAGCAACGTTGCTTTGGTAATGTATCGACCACAGGAGGTGTCCCAATTTTTGCCCTACGGAGAGCATCAAGAAGTGGCGCTTTTTTGGCAAGATTCTGTGTTTGATGAAATCTCCGAAAGCAACAATTGGCTTTTTGGACGAAGAGCCGAAAACTATGTAGCGGTAAGAAGAGCGTGCACTTCAGAAATAAATGGAGTACGTGCTTGTGAGATGAATGTTGGGCAAACCTGGGTTCTGATCGTAGGTAACGACAACATGTATGGATCATACCAGAGTTTCACTTCTATGGTAGAACAATCCGTGTTTGATGAAAATTGGATTCCTGATGCCTTGACGGGCGATTCTGCCTACTACGCCTCCATCACATTTGATGGAAATACTATCGATTACACATGGAGTCCACCTGCCCCGACCGGAATTCTAACACACGAAAAAGTTGAGAGCGTTCTGATATATCCGAATCCTTCGGTAAACGGTTTATTTACCGTTGATATTCCTTTGGAAAAACATGGAGATAAACTTCAGCTATACGTTTATGACGTTGTGGGCAATCTCGTTCAAAACAATGCTACCGACAATGGTCAAATCACAATAGACCTGAGCCATGCGGATGCAGGAACCTTCATTATGGTACTCGATAATGGCATGCAGCGATGGGTAGAAAGGCTAACCGTTTTACCGTAGAAACCCGTTACAGCTCCTTTCTCAATCTAGCAACAGGAATTCCAAGCTGCTCGCGATACTTAGCAACTGTTCTACGAGCAATGTTGTAGCCTTTTTCTTTCAGGAGCTTGGCTAACTTTTCGTCTGCCAACGGTTTACGCTTGTCTTCGGCCTCAACCGCGTCTTGAAGAATCTTTTTCACCTCACGGCTGCTCACCTCTTCCCCACTTTCTGTGGTCAACGATTCTGAGAAGAACGATTTGAGCAAGAACGTACCAAACTGTGTCTCAACGTATTTACTGTTCGCAACGCGAGAAATGGTAGAAATATCCAACCCAACGATGTCTGCAATATCCTTGAGTATCATTGGTTTGAGTTTGGTCTCATCTCCCGTTAGGAAATACTCTTTTTGGTATTCCATGATTGCTTCCATCGTTCCGAAAAGCGTCATCTGCCGCTGTTTGATGGCATCGATAAACCACTTGGCCCCATCCAATTTCTGTTTTACAAACTGAACAGCATCCTTCTGTTCCTTATTGGCTTTTCCTTTTGCCTCAGAATAGGCCTTAAGCATTTGCTTGTACTGATTACTGACCTTGAGCTGAGGCGCGTTGCGACCATTCAAGGTCAGTTCCAGTTTACCATCGTTATTCGTAATCTGAAAATCAGCTACAATGTTCTGAACCAATCGTGTGGTTCCAGACAATGAATTTCCCGGTCTTGGATTCAGTTTCAGAATCACATCCAGCACTTCCTTCAGCTTTTCTTCCGTGATATCTAAACGCTGGCAGATCTTGCTGTAATGCTTCTTTGAGAACTCATCCATCATTCGTTCAATGAGTTCAGTTGCCAATTTCACATTCTCGGTTTCTTCTTTCTTTCTCAACTGAATGAGCAAGCATTCTTGCAAATTCCTAGCACCAACTCCAGCAGGCTCAAATCCTTGAATGATTTCCAATAGATCCTCAACCTCATCTTCATTTGTGTGGATATTCTGACTGAAAGCAAGGTCATCTACAATTGCAAAAACCTCTCTTCGCAGATAGCCGTCATCATCAATGTTTCCGATAATGTTCTCAGCAATTGTCTTCTGCTCGTCACTCAGAACCCGCATACCCAACTGCTCTAATAGCACATCTTGAAAACTGGCTCCACCGCTTAGCGGAACCTCCTTCTCTTCATCATCTGCGCTGGAGTTATTGGCATATAACTTATAGTCAGGAATGTCATCATCATCAAGGTAATCCTCAATGCTGAACTCATCATCCATACCGTCATCATACTCCTCCTCTTGCTGAGAGTCAGAATCCGCAAACTCATCGTATTCATCATTATCCGCCCCTTCCTCTAATGCAGGATTGACTTCCAATTCTTCTTTAATGCGCTGCTCCAATGCCACAGTAGGAATCTGCAACAGTTTCATAAGCTGAATCTGCTGAGGCGATAAACGCTGCAGCTGCTTTAGTGATAATCGTTGTTTAAGTGCCATGGTGAGTGGTGTTTACGATTGCTCCAATATCGCTATTCCAAATTGAGTGCCAAAAGGATTTAAGCAAGAGAAATTCACTCGCGTTAAACTCAAAACCGTAAGAATTCTTAAACGATGATTTTCCTAAAACTCACAGTTATTCGGAGTTCTTGGGAATGGAATTACATCACGTACATTGGTCATTCCAGTAATGAACATCATCAAACGTTCGAACCCAAGACCGAAACCGCTGTGTTCAACTGTTCCGAATTTGCGTGTGTCTAGATACCACCACACACTCTCTTCTGGAATGTTGAAATCCTTCACCTTCTGAAGCAAAACATCATAACGTTCCTCACGCTGCGAACCACCAACTATTTCACCAATACCTGGGAAAAGAATATCCATGGCAGCAACGGTCTTTCCGTCTTCATTCAACTTCATATAGAATGCCTTGATCTTGGCAGGATAACCAGTAATGATCACTGGCTTTTGGAAGTGCTTCTCAACTAAGAATCGCTCGTGCTCACTTTGTAGATCAAACCCCCACTCTTCTACTGGAAACTGGAATTTCTTCTTCTTATTTGGCTTGCTGTTCCGAAGAATCTCGTATGCTTCCGTGTAGGTAATACGCTCGAAGTCATTGTCAGCCACAAACTTCAGTTTCTCCAACAACTCCATTGGCTGTCGCTGATCTTGCGGCAGGTTTTTCTCTTCTTGCGTGATACGATCAGAAAGGAATTTCAGATCATCCGGACATGTTTCCATTACGTACTTGATAACTTCCTTCAAGAAGTCTTCTGCCAAATCCATGTTTCCATGAATGTCGCAGAAAGCAACTTCTGGCTCAATCATCCAGAACTCAGCCAAATGACGAGATGTGTTGGAATTCTCCGCTCGAAATGTTGGTCCGAACGTGTAAACCTTCGACAACGCCAAAGCGGCCAACTCGGCCTCCAACTGACCTGTGACACATAGGTTGGTCTGCTTACCGAAAAAGTCTTCAGACCAGTTTACATCACCTTCTTCCGTTAATGGCGGATTCTTGGCATCCAATGTAGAAACACGGAACATCTCTCCTGCTCCCTCGCCATCTGTTGCCGTTAGAATCGGAGAATGAATATTGTAAAAACCTCTATCGTTGAAGTACTTATGAATGGCAAACGTAAGCGCATGACGAACCCGAAAAACCGAGCTGAACGTACTCGTACGCATTCTCAAATGAGCGTTCTCACGCAAGAACTCCAAGCTATGTTTCTTTGGCTGAATCGGAAATTTCTCTGGATCAGCAACACCGTGTAGTTCAAACGAAGTGGCCTTCACTTCTACACGCTGACCTTTTCCTTCGCTGGCAACCAACTGCCCTATAATGGAAACACATGCACCGGTTGTAACCTGCGCAAGTTGTTCTTCTTTAAAGGTGTTTTCAAAATCGAACACGCACTGAATATTATTGACAGTAGAACCATCATTCATAGCCACAAAATTGACATAAGCGTTACCGCGCTTGGTTCTTACCCAACCTCTCACCGTTACTTCACGGTCAAGGTCATCTGTCAACAATAATTCTTTAATGCTTTCCATTGCGTTGTGTTTGAAGCGCGCAAAGATAGAATTGATTAAAGCACTAAATCCTAAACCAAAAAATTCGAAAACATTGGAATCGGAATCATTTCGAATTTCATTTTTTAGTGCTTCATGCTTTCGCGAAGCTTGCATTAATGTTGCATCATCGAAAACTTAGGAAACTTTTAACATAAAAATCGTTTCCGTGGTTTTTTAGACTATATATTTGCAGCCGTTTTGGAAGAAAAAGCACAGAAAATACTCGAACAGGTTTCTGAATTGTTCATGCAGTACGGTATCAAAAGCCTTACTATGGACGATATTGCTCGTCACTTGGGCATGTCAAAAAAGACGCTTTATCAGTCTTTTTCGGATAAGGCGGATATGGTATCTCAAGGAATGCAACTTCATATCGATAAGGAAGGTTCAGCAATCTGCACGATACAGGAAAAGAGTGAAAACGCTATTGAAGAGATGTTTCTCATATCTCAGCATGTGAGTTCTCATCTGCAAAGTTTGCACCCTTCCATACTATTCGACCTTCAGAAGTATTACCCTGCTGCTTTTGCCAAGTTCAACAATTACAAGGTTGAGATGATTATGTCTTGCATTGCTCAGAATCTGAAGCAAGGTATTGAGCAGGGATTGTATCGTGATAACCTGAATATTCCAATTGTTGCTGGTTTGTACGTGGGGCGAATGGATATTTTATTCGACCAGAATTTATTTCCGTCAAGTACCTACAGTCCAAAAGAAGTTTACTTCGAAGCCATTCGCTATCACATAAGAGGAATTGCAAGTGAAAAAGGCATTGAATACCTCAAGAACAAGTTTAAATCTCTAGACACACAGAACCCTATTTTCTAATTGATGAGAAACCTACTCATACTTACAATCAGCGCGTTGGTATCTGTTTCGGCATTGGCACAAGATGGCAACGTGATGGAACTGAGCGTTGAAGACGCGGTAAAATACGCTTGGGAGAACAGCCAGAAGTCGAAAACTGCCGCCATTGATGTGCAACAGGCCGACAAGGACGTTTGGATTCAAGCGGCCCGCGGACTTCCTATTGTGAATGGAGCTGTGAGCATGAATAACTTCTTGGATCTGCCTACTTCGGTTTTCGATGCTTCATCCTTTAACCCAGCTGCGCCAGCAGGCGAATTGGCTGAACTTCAGTTCGGGCAGCCGTGGACGATGGATGTTGGTCTAACTGCATCGCTTCAACTTTTCGATGGCTCCTATATAATAGGTGTAAAAGGCGCCAAAGGCTTCCAGAAAATGAGCCGCGACATTGCTAAAATGACGCAGAACGAAGTAAAAACCATTGTTGGCGAAGC
>CAYWET010000002.1:0-145028 GCA_964457245.1 uncultured Chryseobacterium sp.
CAGGTGGTATCGGTCCAGTCGAGTATCTATGGTTGTGGAACGATGAGAACGTTCCTATGAACAACGGCAACAATGGTTGGGTGCCAATCCCGAACAGCAATTCTGAGACCTATGATCCAGGAATGTTGACCGAAAGCCGCTGCTTCATCCGTTGCGCACGTAACCAAGGTTGCGAGACGTACATCGGAGAAAGCAACGTGGTTTGCATTACCATCTTCGATGAGCCAGTTGCAACTTGTACTCCAACAAACGGAGATTGCAACAACGGAAACGTTTCTTCTGCTTCGGTATCTGTAAGTGGTGGAACTGCACCTTACACTTACGAGTGGAGCAATGGCGAAACAACTGCTTCAATCACAAACTTGGCTGATGGCACTTACAGCGTGACTGTAACAGACGCCAACGGTTGTACTGATGATTGTTCAGTTACTGTTGAAGGAACTCCTTGCTGCAACGTTACCGATGGTGGCGAGATAGCTGAAGACCAAGAGAACTGCGGTCCATTCGACCCAGCTGAGATTACTTCAGTTGCGCCAGCAACAGGTGGTATCGGTCCAGTCGAGTATCTATGGTTGTGGAACGATGAGAACGTTCCGATGAACAACGGCAACAACGGTTGGGTAGAAATCCCGAACAGCAATTCTGAGACCTACGATCCAGGAATGTTGACCGAGAGCCGATGCTTCATCCGTTGCGCACGTAACGAAGGTTGCGAGACGTACATCGGAGAAAGCAACGTGGTTTGCATTACGATCTTCCCAGAATTGGAGATCGAGTGCTCAAGCATTTCTGGCGATTGCGGAAACGGAAACGCTGCAAGCGCTTCAGTTGAGGTGTTGAACGGAACCGAGCCTTACACTTACGAGTGGAGCAATGGCGAGACAACAGCTGAGATCACAGACCTTGAAGAAGGCACGTACACGGTAACTGTTACCGATGCGAACGGTTGTACGGCAACTTGCACCGAGAGCGTAATCGTTACGCCTTGCTGTAACGTTACCGATCCAGGCGAGATCGCGGCAGACCAATCGAACTGTACGGCATTCGATCCAGACCCAATTGTGAGCATCGCGCCAGCTACTGGTGGTATCGGTCCAGTTGAGTACATGTGGTTGAGCGGAGATTGCAGCACGCCAGTTAACACGTGGACACCAATCCCAGGTGCGAATGGCGAGAGCTACGATCCAGGTATGATCACGGAGACTACTTGCTTCATTCGTTGTGCACGTAACAATGGTTGTGAGCCGTGGATAGGCGAGAGCAACGTCATTACAATCACTATTCAGAATGCGCTTACAATTGAGTGTTCAAGCATCTCAGGCGATTGCGGAAACGGAAACGCTGCAAGTGCAACGGTTGATGTGATCGATGGAACAGCACCATTCACTTTCGAGTGGAGCAATGGCGAGACAACGCAGACCATCGAGAACCTTGCGGAAGGCACGTACACGGTTACCGTGACGGATGCGAACGGTTGTACGGCAACTTGCACCGAGAACGTGATTGTTACGCCTTGCTGTAACGTTACCGATCCAGGCGAGATTGCTGCGAACCAAGAGAACTGTGGTCCATTCGACCCAGACCCAATTGTGAGCCTTGCACCAGCTACAGGTGGCATCGGTCCAGTTGAGTATATGTGGTTGAGCGGAGATTGCAACGCGCCAGTTAATACGTGGGCGCCAATTCCAGGTGCGAATGGCGAAAGCTATGATCCAGGTATGATCACAGAAACGACTTGCTTCGTACGATGTGCGCGCAACAACGGTTGTGAGCCGTGGATAGGCGAGAGCAACATCATCACTATCACGGTTTACCCAGCAATCGAACTTACCTGCAACGGTGTTGATGGAGATTGCACCAACGGAAACGTGGCGAGAGCAATTGCGCACGTTTCAGGTGGCACCGAGCCATACAGCGTAATGTGGAGCAATGGCGAAACTGAAGTAATGATTGACAGCCTTGAGGCTGGAACGTACACGGTAACTGTTACCGATGCAAACGGTTGCGAAGCTGATTGCAGCGTAACGGTGGAAACTACTCCATGCTGTAACGTTACCGATGGTGGCGAGATAGCTGAAGACCAAGAGAACTGCGGTCCATTCGATCCAGACCCAATTGTGAGCGTTACTCCTGCAACAGGTGGTATCGGTCCAGTTCAATACGCTTGGTGGAGCGGCCCTTGCCCAGGAAACGATCCGACTTTCGGAGCAATTCCTGCAGGGTTTACCCTTATCCAAGGTGCGAATGGCGAGAGCTACGACCCACCTTACACCGAGGAGAGCACTTGCTACATCCGTGTGGCGCGTAACCAAGGTTGCGAAGAGTGGTTGGGCGAGAGCAACATCATCTCTATCACGGTTAACCCGAACCCAGTTGCGCAATGCACTTCTGAGAACGGAAACTGTGAGAACGGAAATGTTGGAAGCGTGAGCGTAACAGTTAGCGGTGGTCCATCTCCATTCACGTATGCGTGGAGCAATGGCGAGACAACTGCCAGCATCTCTGACCTTGAAAGCGGCATGTACAGCGTGGTTGTTACCGATGCCAACGGTTGTGTTGACAGTTGCAGCACTTCGGTTGAAGTTGAGCCATGCTGCAACGTTACCGATGGTGGCGAGATCGCTGAGAACCAAGAGAACTGTGGTCCTTTCGATCCAGACGAAATCGTAAGCGTTACTCCTGCAACAGGCGGTATCGGTCCAGTTGAGTACGCTTGGTGGAGCGGTCCATGCCCAGGTAACGACCCGACTTTCGGTCAGACGGCAATCCCTGCTGGTTTCACATTGATCGAAGGAGCGAATGGCGAAAGCTACGACCCACCTTACACCGAGGAGAGCGTTTGCTACATCCGTGTGGCGCGTAACCAAGGTTGTGAAGAGTGGTTGGGCGAGAGCAACATCATTTCTATCACGATCAACGAAGGTCCAGAACTTTCTATCTCTAGCGAGAATGGAGATTGTGAAAACGGAAATGTTGGTTCTGCAACGGTAACCGTGAGTAATGCACCATCTCCATTTACATATGCATGGAGCAATGGAGAAACAACTGCAAGCATTACTGGTCTTGAAGCAGGAACGTACAGCGTATCTGTTACAGACGCAAACGGGTGCGTGGCTGTGGATAGCGTTGAAGTGGAAGTTGTTCCATGCTGCAACGTTACCGATGGTGGCGAGATCAACGGTTCGCAAGAAAACTGTGGCCCATTCGATGCCAACGAAATCGTTTCTGTTACTCCTGCAACAGGAGGTATCGGTCCAGTTGAGTATCAATGGTGGAGCGGTCCTTGCCCAGGAAACGATCCAACAATCGGTGCGCCAAGCCAGGAAGCAATCCCTGCTGGCTTCACATTGATTGCTGGCGCAACGGGCGAGAGCTACGATCCAGGTGTGGTTGAAGAAACCACTTGCTACATCCGTGTGGCACGTAACCAAGGTTGTACAGATTGGTTAGGCGAGAGCAACATCGTTACAATCACCATCTACGATCTTCCAGAAGTTGAGATTGAGATTACAGGCGGAGCTAACCCAAGTTGCGCTGGCGAGCCAGTTACGTTGACTGCTGTTTCACCAACTGCAACCGATTTCATCTGGTCTAACGGTCAGACTGGTCCAACAATTACGGTTACTGAGCCCGGCACGATCATCTGCTACGTTGGCGATGAGAACGAGTGCGAGGCTTCTGATACAATTGAGATTGAATTCTTCGAACTTCCAGAAGTGGAGATCACAGGAAACGATCCATTCTGTGAAGGAGACAGCATCATGCTTACCGCGGTTTGCGAAACAGCAGCTGGTTTCCAATGGAGTACAGGTTCAAACGGTTCAAGCATTTGGGTAACCGAAGCTGGAACGTACGAAGTTGAAGTGGTTGACACGAACGGTTGTACAGCTTCTGCATCGGTAGATGTAACGGTGTACGAATTGCCAGAAGTTGAGATTGCAATTGACGGAAACAACCCACTTTGTGATGGGGATAGCGCGCTGCTTACGGCAGTATCGCAAGGAGCAATCGACTACGAATGGAGTACAGGTGCTACAACTCAGTCGATCTGGGTGTACGAAGCAGGTACTTACACCGTAACTGTGGTTGACGAAGGTGGTTGTGAGAACAGCACCTCAATCGAGATTGAAGAAGGACTTACTCCGCTCATCGAGATTACGGGCGATACGATTGCTTGTGCTGGTGGCGAGATTGAGTTGACTGCTCAGTATGCTGGTGGCGAAGGAGTTCTTTGGTCAACTGGCGAAACAACTCAGACAATTGTTGTGATGGAAGCAGGCGAGTACTGCGTATCAACAACTTCAATTGATGGTTGCGAAGCTTCGGCATGCATCAGCATCGATTTCTACCCAACTCCAGAAGTTGAAGTGGAGGTTACCGCTGGCAACAACCCACTTTGTCCAGGTGGCGAGGTTGAGCTGGCTGCGGTTTCTCAGAATACTGTGAGCTACGTTTGGAGTACGCAAGAGACTTCTTCAAGCATCACCGTAACTCAGGCTGGTACTTACTCGGTTGAGAGTACTGATGCAAATGGTTGTACTGCTGAAGGTTCAATCGAAATTGAAGAAGGTGCCGTTCCAAGCATTGAGATTACTGGCGAGACAGAGTTCTGTACTGGTGATAGCATAATGCTTACATCTCAATATGCAGATGGTGAGGGGGTCACTTGGTCAACTGGCGAAACAACTCAGAGCATCTGGGTAAGCGAAGAAGGTCAGTACTGTGTAACAACCGCTTCTGTTCATGGTTGTGAGGCACAAGATTGCATTGAGGTCGAAGAAGCTGCTATCCCAGAAGTATACGCTGGTCCGGACATTAGCATTTGTGAAGGTGGCCAGGCCATGCTTACAGCTACTGGAGGAACATTAGGCACAACTTACACTTGGTATGTTGACGGTCAGGAAGTTGGTGATAGTTCAACGATTTTCGTTAACCCGGAAGTTGGTATCACCGAGTACACGGTTGTAGCTGAAAATGAGAACTGTAGTATTTCTGCGGAAGACAACATCAAGGTTTACGTTTACGAATACCCGATTGCAGGTTTCGAGCGTGACCCTGCTGGTGATGTACCAGATGGAGAAACGGTTCAATTTACGGATACGACTGTCGGCCCAGTTACCGATTGGATGTGGGAATTTGGTGATGGAGAAACAAGCACTCTTCAGAATCCAAGCCATGATTATGAGTATCCAGGTTCATACTGGGTGACACTCACGGCATCCAATAACGGTTGTGAAAACACAGTTGTTGCTGGTCTGGAGGTTAAGGTCATCGTGGTCATTCCAAGTGTACTTACACCTGATAATGATGGATTTAATGACGCGATCTGGCTACAGGGAACTGACCTTAGCAATATCTCAATGATGATTTTCAATCGTTGGGGGCATAGCGTATGGGCTAGCGAAGGACGTCAGTTCAGTTGGACCGGTAAAACCACCGAAGGTGCTGATTGTGAAGCTGGAACGTACTACTATGTCTTACAGATGGAGTATAAGGACGGCAACGTATCTGAGCAGACCGGATTTATCACTTTGATCAGAGGGAAGTAATTTCTCAATTCGATAAATGAAGGAGCCCCGTACATGCGCTTGTACGGGGCTCTTTTTTGTCGTCAGAGTTTGAGAGAGCAATTAATCAACCCAATTTGGGTTAATACTACCTTTGCATTCCTAAATGAAAAAACTCACTACTATCATCGCCTTATTGTTATCCGTGTCACTTTGGGCGCAATCTCGTAGTGACGGAGCATTAGAGCAGGATAGTGCAGTAGGAAGTGGGTTGTTTCGTGTTGCTTATGCCGCGCAGCTGCCTGTTGGCGATTATGCCGATCGTTTCGGATTCACCAACCATATTGGTGCATCAGCAGGTTATCGAACCAAGTCCAATTGGGTTTTTACTTTGGGCGGTTATTACATATTTGGCAATAGTGTTGCGAGTAAAAACACGCTGTTGGAATCCATGACCAATTCGAGCAACCTGATCATTACCTCAGGTGGAGGACAGGCGTTTGTCAACATTTCTCAGCAGGGTTACTACCTGAATTTTCAGGTGGCAAAGGTTTTCCCTTGGCTTTCTCCGAATCCGAATTCAGGTTTCATGTTTGGGCTCGGTGGTGGATTTATGGAACACTGGATCGGTCTAAGAGCAGAAGGAAATAATGTTCCGCAACTATTAGATGATTACCGAAAAGGCTACGACCGACTCACCAACGGAATCATTGTTCAGGAGTTCATTGGATATCACTTTCAGGGAAGTACAAGGCTGTTGAATTTTTACGGAGGGTTTGAGTTTACCCAAGGTTTTACGGGTAACCGTAGAAGCTACGACATCCCCAGTATGAGTGTTAAGGATGAGGATTACATCGACCTTTTATTCGGCATCAAAATCGGCTGGATGATGCCTTTCTACAAGCGACAGAAGGACAAGTACTACTATTACTGAGTCGCGGATGTTGCTGTTCTACAACATCGGAATTCGACTCTATGGACTTGCGGTTCGGATAGCTTCTCTTAGCAACTCTAAAGCCGCGAAATGGGTTGAAGGTCGTAGAGGTTTGCGAGAAAAAGTAGAACAGGAAACTGCCTCGTTTTCTGGAGAAACACTTTGGGTTCACTGCGCAAGTTTAGGCGAATTCGAAATGGCCCGGCCTATAATAGAGCAGTTGAAGGTAGCCGACACCGATCTTCGGATTGTACTCACATTCTTTTCGCCATCAGGTTATGAGGTTAGAAAAAACTACTCAGTAGCCGATCACGTTTTCTATTTGCCGTTAGATACGTCAGCGAATGCCAAGTGGTTCATAAACGCCATCCAACCCACCAAGGTCATTTTTGTTAAGTACGACCTATGGTTTCATCATCTGAAAGCAGCCAAAGATTTCGGTGCCAAGATGATGCTGATATCGGCCACGTTCAGGGTGTCTCAGCAATACTTTAAGTTTTACGGAAGCACAGGGCGCGAAGCTTTGAAACTTTTCGACCGCATTTTTCTGGTTGATGAAAACTCGGAAAAACTCATTCACGGAATTGGAATAAATAACACCCAAATATGCGGGGACACCCGCTACGATCGAGTGATGGAAATTGCAGCCAATGCTGAACAAAATGAAATAGTAGAAGCGTTTAAAGGCGGTTCTAAACTCATCATTTGTGGTAGTACTTGGAAAGAAGATGAGGAGGTTTTACGCGAGTCTATCCAAACCCAAGAAGCTGTAAAATGGGTCATTGCTCCGCACGAAGTAGGAGAGGAGAACATTCAAAGAATTCAAAAGCTGTTTCCTGACTCAATTCGGTATTCTCAATACCAAGTGTCTGATGCGAGAATTCTGATAATCGATTCAATTGGCCTGCTAAACAAACTCTATCGCTATGCCGATGTAGCATATATCGGTGGCGGTTTCAAAACTGGTCTGCACAACCTATTTGAAGCCACAGCTTTTGGTGTGCCAACGGTTTTTGGTCCAGACACTTCACGTTTTCCCGATGCAGCCGAAATGGCTAAGAAAGGTTTGGCGTTTCGAATTCAGAATGACTCAGAATTGAAAGCAAAATTCTGTGAACTGCTATCGAAAGACCAGTCGCAACTTCGTTCAGATGTAAAGGACTTCATGACTTCCCGCACAGGCGCAACCAAAGCTATTCTGGAATACACTAAGAACTGTTAATAGTTCTGTGGTCAGGTCCATATTCGCGCTTCGCGGTCGTCTATATTCGTTGAGATGATTGAGCAGAACGTTTCCCTCAAGCCGTATAACACATTCGGGCTAGATGCACGGGCCAAACTGATGGCGCGCGTCAATTCCATTCCTGTGTTGCAAGAGGTGTTGGCAGATGCAACACTGAAATCAGAAGAACGTTTTATTCTCGGAGGAGGAAGCAATATTCTACTCACAAGAAATGTCGATGGACTGGTCATCAAAAACGAGATTGCCGGAATTGAGCTTGTTGATGAGCAGCCAACTCATTATTTGGTGAAGTCAGGAGC
Organism: uncultured Chryseobacterium sp.; assembly: GCA_964457245.1. Taxonomy (GTDB): domain Bacteria; phylum Bacteroidota; class Bacteroidia; order UBA10329; family UBA10329; genus UBA10329. The sequence goes on from CAYWET010000002.1 coordinate 7,984, forward strand.
TGGAGTCGTGTGGCATGAATTGGTCATGCATTGTATTCAAAACGGTTTTGCTGGCATCGAAAATCTATCGCTTATACCCGGAAATGTAGGTGCGGCACCTATGCAGAACATTGGAGCCTACGGTGTAGAGTTGAAAGATGTTTTCCATTCCTTGGAAGCAGTGGAAATGGCAACTGGAAACGTGGAAACCTTTTCGGCTTCTGATTGTCAGTTCGGCTATCGAGAGAGTGTTTTCAAGCGTAAACTGAAGGGTCAGTTCATCATTTCTTCGGTAACGCTAAAACTCAATAAGCAACCGAACCTCAATACATCTTACGGAGCCATTGAGCAAGAATTGGAGCGTTTAGATATCTCGGCACCGAGCATTAAAGATGTGAGTAGGGCAGTAATCAATATTCGCCAAAGCAAACTGCCAGATCCAAAAGAGCTGGGCAATTCAGGTAGTTTCTTCAAAAACCCGGTTGTTCCAACCTCCAAATACGAAGAGTTAAAGTCCGCGCATCCCAATATTCCTGGTTATCCCGCAGGAGAAAACACCAAGCTGGCCGCGGGTTGGCTCATTGAGCAATGCGGTTGGAAAGGCAAAGTGGTGGGCAATACCGGAAGCCATGCGAAGCAGGCATTGGTGTTGGTCAATTATGGAAATGCAACGGGTGTTGAAATTTTCGAGCTGTCTGAACAGATTATGCAATCGGTTTACGATACATTTGGCGTTCAATTAGAACGCGAGGTCAATGTCTACTAAATCCATTTTTCTTTCACTCCTCTTTTTGGCTTGTTTCGGTTCGGTTTCTGTTGCTCAGAACGATTCTGACTGCAAACGAATCAGTAACGGGTTTCAAAAGAAAGCATGTACCGGAATTGAAAACAACAAGGCCGCATACATTAAGGAACTGATGGAGCGTAAGAGTGGTGAATACACATTGAATAAGGTACTTGAATGGACGGCCAAGAATTATGGCTGCTTTTACTGTGAGGATGAACCAGGTTTCCGTGGTGGAACGATGCTGCGAAAAGTGGTTTTTGAGGATGCTTTGAGTGTTTGTTTCTTCTTTGTGTACGATGCGCGTGTTGACATGAATGTAGTAGAGCGCGATGGCCGAACACTTATCGATTGGCTACAGGATGACACGGAGAAGGCTTTCGATGCTGCATTTGAAACGGAGAACGAGCAAGACAAGCGTTATCTGATCAAGCAGATTCGCACTGGTCAGAAGTACTTTAACATTTTCCGGAACAACGGAGCTAAGTTCCGTAACGAATTACGGCAGGGCGGTTCAAAGTTCTAATTAGGGGAGTACCAAATTGGCGATGACCATGCTCGTTCTTGTATAACGAGGTTTTTGTGATTCGCATAATCATATCCATACCGAATCTGATCCCATAAGCGCCAGCTTCCAGTCGGTACTTCCAATACTCTGACGTAATAGAATGAGTGATGATCTGGGTTGAAATCTTCGTCAGTCCAAACCACTTTTAGTTCCTCCGAGCCATTTTTTCGATTCCATTCGCCTGTTTCCAGGTTGACCGCTTCTTCCTTATCCGAAAGTTGATTTTCGGATATCGCTACATCGAATATTTCCTCATAAACGCTACCGTTTTCATCTGCCCAACCTTTAATGATCTGAATGCGGTCTAGGTTCGCTCCAAACTTGTCCTTTTTTGCCCATATTAGAAATTGCGGCTTCCCGCTAACTGTGGTCAGGTCACTTCCCATCGGAACGCCTTTCTGGTAAGCTGAAGAGACCATTTCATCTCCTGTCAGCGAACCATCAAAACCATTTCCACCGAAAAAGCGCAGCTTAATTCGATTGCCGCTTGTAGCATAAACTTCGCGGGTTTGCAGCGCATTGTAAATGTGATCTCGAGTATTTGCTTCAGCCCAAACGGCTACCAATCCGCCAGGGTTCAGTACATCATAAGTCTTTTTGGTTTGGGTGAGTGCCCAATCAGCTATGAATCGGTTTTCGGGGTCGATGTCAAGAATACCAACGTTACCAATGGCCGTATCGTTTTCTTCGGTGTTGCCCATGGTGCCGTTGTGCGTATCTGTACTACCGATCAAACCCATTTTAAAAGGATTAGTACCTAGATCTCGTTGCAGCTGAACACCTTTCTTCAACCCAAATCGGACGTAGTCATTCTCTTTGACAATGGTTGCAGCGTCACTTTCAAACTCAGCAAATTCATCATTCTTCCAAAAAGCCGGATGTACTTCACTGTTCCCTTTACTCTGGTGAATCTCCACCAAACGTTCAAAGTCCTGCTGCATTTGGGCGTACTCTTTATTCTTAGGCTTTCCATCCCAAGTAAGGTCGTTGAAGAATTTACCCTCTGCTAAATTCGTGTTGTGTGGAATAGCAAGTAGATCACCTCCTTGCTCTTCAACGGTTCGCATCCATTTCCAAAGCGCTTCTTCATTTCTAGCTTCAAGCGAGCTGACAGGATAATTTGGCAACATCATATCCTTGAAGATCACGTTGCGATGTAGGTGTGCATTTCCATCAGCCAGTGTCCATTCAAAGCCCGCAAACGTGGTGAACTTACCAGGTTCATAATGCTTCTCGGCCGCATCTATGGTAATATCCCAAGCCTTCATGGTTGTCTCGTAGCCCGCAAAGAAATTCAGGTGGTTTCGGGCCGTATCTCCAGCCAGACTGATGATCCGATTGAAGATTTTCCGCTGCTTCCCTGTATCTACTCCCAGCTCCGAATCTGTTCTATAAATGCCACGCAGATACCATGGAATAATGGCATTGTGGCCTTTTTCACCTTTGGTGATCATGCTGTACGTTTCGCCTAGCAATTCTGAGTGATCCGTAACCGCTGCAAAATCCAATGGCTCTCGAAGCTGCACCTTTCTGCCAAACATTGCTATTGGCTCTCCCTGCGCATATCGGTAAGCTTCATCGCAGGTGGTAATTGTTCCACCGATAAAGGCATCAAACGATAATCCAGTATGAACGTGCAGATCGCCCCAATAAACATTCTTATTCTCGTTGGTCTCAACCTTAGAAATGTCAAATTGCTTTGAATGCGTTCCGTGGTCCGAGATCGGATTTGGAACAGGGTCGAGGTTTGGTCCGCAGCCAGCTAACGCAACAATCGATAAAATGAATGGGGTTTTCTTCATGGCCTTCAAGTTATGGATTGAAGGTGAAGAATAGCAGAGATAAGACCCGCTTCCGCTGAGAATATTGCGTTGGGTCACTTCGAGTGCGCATAGCGTGTATCGAGAAGTGTGTGGTTAGCCCTCCCACCGTCCTCGATACGATCAAAGATCAATCGGACTTACCCATGCACGGCCAGCGCAGTGAGTTTACACTGAGCTTGTCGAAGTGAAACTGAGACCGACTGACGCACCGTTCTAAGCACCAGATTCAGCGGTTGTCCAACTTTCAGCACATCAATCATTTAATACCACAACGCGCTGAACCCTTTGCTCATCTGAAGTTTGGATACTGATTATATACACGCCACTAGGCAAACGGCCCAATTGGAAATCATTTTGGGTTCCATGAAACTGCTTGGTTCGAATACAACGCCCATTGGCATCAAATAGACTTACCAATATTTTCTGCGGCTTAGTTAGCTCAATTCGATAAGTAGTGTTGCCAACCTTCCTTACCGATATCTTGGATTCTTCCACCTCGCTAACTCCAACAAAGCAATTATCATGTTGGTAATAGAGATAATTGGCCAGTACGTTGGTGTGTTTATTGTACACACTTCCAGAACCAAAGGGCAGTTGCTGCATGGTCAATTGACATCCAACTCCTTCTGTATTGGGACAATCCACAAAACCAACTACCGAACCGGTAGCAGTACTTTCCAAGTAAATCCTTGCATCGGGTCCAAGGAATATTTCCACAGGCTCTCCGATATCGGCTATCTGAACACGGGTTATCTGCAAGGGAAACACACTGAGTTGCGATTGATAAAGAATGTTTCCGTCTACTTCGTAAAGCAAACTACCATCAGGAGAAAATGCACGGAGGTCTGGGGTAGAATTAAGTAGTACACCTGCATACTGCAGACCTGCTGTGCTTGCATCAAAATGGTATATCCTATCTCCAGAAATGAGATGATTCCGCGCTGGTGAAATGATCAACTGGCTATTGGCATCGAAATATGATCGGAACGACCCAATACCATCCTCATCAATTTTGATGCTGTACAATGAATCGTTCGTATACGAGAACAACCAATAATCGTGGTTATTGGCGTGCTGAACCGCAGCAATGGGTTCATGATTGGTTGCAATACTCCCTGTTGAACTGAACGGCACAACCTGCTGATTTTTCTCCACCACGGCCCCAAGCCCACCGTTAGCCGACATATCAACTACCGAATAGGTCAGGCCAGCGTTATAGTTGTCCAATGAGAATGAGCTCTCAACACAATCTCTGGTAAAGATGTAGTACCGAGGATTCTGTGGGTCTCTTGAATTGAAAGGGAACGGAATAATTACAGAACCCATGAAAGAACTCTTGCATCCGCTAGAATCTGCGCTACTGATCCAGCCATTGGGCATGAGTTGATGTTGCGAATTCCAGACTCCGCCAATATGTGTTGGGCCGGTGGGACTATCTCCTCCGTTGGTGTAAAACAGCAGATTGCCACTTTCTGTACATATGCTAGCAGATGCCTCGCCTCCATCCATCGCAGAGGTTACAACGGTGGGTGGGTCTGTTCTGAAATCCACACAAACACTTCCAAAGCACATGGTGCTTGCCCTATTCTGTCCAACCAGCTCACCATAGCTGGCAAGAAAGCTTAGCAGTAGAATATAACGTACCGTCACACGTATTAGGTTTAGTCCTTGTTAGCAAACGTTTTTTATTCTTTCACCACTTTCAGGTAATTGACTTTCCCGTCAGAATAAATGAGTTGAAGTAGGTAAACGCCTTTTTTCTGCGGCATTTCGTATTCAATAATTCCACCTGCATTTATTACTTCAGTCCGCAGCACCTTCCCAAGCAAATTGTACGCGTTGATTGAGATTTGTTCAGATAAAGAGCCAAAGTCAATTTGAATGTTTCCAGAGGTCGGGTTAGGATAGAAAGCAATTGGTGAATCAGAATTGGGTTCAGTAATTCCGCTTGGAATTTCACTCACAACATTTACGCTAACCATTTCCGTTGTTTTGTAGATGTAGGTTGAGTTGTCGCAAAACGTGTCAGAACAACCTGTTATGGTGTCGGAAATTGTAAGGCAGATATTGTAGTAACCTGCAGAATCATACGTATGCATCGCATAGAATTGCGAATCGGTATTACCATCGCCCCAATCCCATAGGTATTCAAAATTGCCAGTTCCAAACGTAGGACTTATGATAAACCAATTGTGTTGAGTTGAGCTATCTGGAAAAAGGAAAAAGGTAGCAGAACATGTAAATGGCTCAAACGTGTAGCATTCTGATGTGTCTACACAACCATCCGTTTCAAGCGCAACAGCATAACTACCATTGGCAACTATGTTGAACACTTGGTTCGTATCGCCCATAAGTACAACATTCCCATTACAGTTCAGCCACTGATAACTTTCAGCAGGTGAGGCGTAAACGGCATTCCCAATGACCGATAATGAAGTGTCAATATCTACCACGGTAAGGTTGATGGTCATGATGCTATCACAATTGGCTATGTTGTTTATTGTATCCAAGTAGGTGCCGCTCTGATACCATGTATACTGTCCACTGGGTGATGTCATACTATCGCAAACTGTGTAATTGAGTGTGGCGCTCGAAGAGAGAATGCTGAGGTCAATGGTTATGACCGAATCGCAACCTGAATAGTTGGGAATGGTATCATAATAAATGCCATCTGTGTACCACGTATAATTTCCGCTCGGAGAAACGTAGCTGTAGCAGTCAGAAACACTGATTGTACTGGCTGTGCTCGTCCCGATAACGTTCAGATCAATCGTGATTACAGAATCGCATCCCAAGGCATTGGGAATGGTGTCCAAATAAGTGCCCGAATTGCTCCATGTGTAGTTGCCGCTAGGTCCAGTGAAGCTGTCACACACACTTACGGATATAGTGGTGTCGGTTGTAGCAACAGCTAGGTGTGTGGTAATAATAGAGTCGCAACCTACACTGTTTGAAATGGTGTCTTGATAAGTGCCTGATGTATTCCAAACGTAATTGCCGCTCGGAGATGTATAGCTTTCGCAAACAAGCGTATCTAACGTGCCGTAACTTGTTCCTACCGTAATGTTAAAGGTTATGGCAGAGTCGCATCCTACACTGTTGGGTATGTGGTCTATGTATGTTCCGTTCTGCGTCCAAACTTGGTTTCCGCTTGGCGATATCATGGTATCGCAGATAACCACATCCTGCGTGCTGGATGAGTTTAAGATATCCACTTGAATTGTGATGAGTGAATCGCAACCTGATGAGCTGGGAATAACGTCCATGAAAGTTCCACTGTAGTTGTAGGTGGCCCCGCTAGGTACGGTTACCGATTGGCAATCAGACATTGAAATAACTGCGGTACTCACTTCGCAGTATGAGAACTTCATGACAAAGGCATCATGAGTAGGAAAGTTTCCAAAACCTGGGTCGGTAATTGAACTGAATACCAGATCAGTTGGTCCGGTATCAAAATCAGCAGTGCCATAAAAGCTACCTGCTGCGTATGTGTTCCCATTTGCATCGGTAGCTATCGCGTTTCCGTAGTTCTTTCCACCTTTTAGAGTTTTGGCAAACACCAGATTCCCGTCTTGATCGAGTTTTGCGAAAAATGCCTGCGGTTCTGTTTGGTTTTCACCATCCAGGATAAAAATTGCAGAATCAGGAGAAAAATCGGTGCCGTAGTCATAAGAGCCGGTGAAATGCACGTTATCTGAACCATCTATGGCAATAGCGTTTATTTCGGTTGCGTGCCAACTATTCGCGTAGTCAAATTCTTTTACCGAAATAAAATTGCCAGCGGGGTTTACCTTTAAGAGATAAGCGTCTCCACCATTGTTGCTCCCCCCATCCAAAATCACGGAGTCGGCACCGAAATCAAAGTCGGTAAAAGAAGCAAACACTCCAGCTATGTAAATATTACCAAGGCCATCTATTTTGGTAGAAGACGCGTTGACCTCATTGTCTTCACCGATATCATGTGCCCACAGAAACTCTCCATTTGAGCCAAGCTTCAGCACAAATGCATTGGTGTAATTAGCACATGTTAGCTCATATACTCCAGGCCCGGGGTCAAAGTCGCACGTGCCGCTGTATTTACCCACTACACAAACGTTCTGGTTTTGATCAACATCTATGGATGTAGGGTTTACAGGGTCGTTGAGTGCCACAAAATGGCTGGCCCAGACAAAATTTCCATCACTGTCTAATTTGACAACAAAGCCAGCCGAAGAATTACCACTGCCACTCAATACATGCTGAGAAGCTCCAGGGTCAAAATCCATATCACCATTAAATCGGCCGGTCAGGTAAACATTGTCTTGCTGGTCCACAGCTAAAGATGTTCCAACAGCGGTGGTTCCAGTGCCTGCAAAGCCTTTTACCCAGATAAAATCTCCATTCGGGGCATACTTGGCAATAAATGTTGAATAGCCAGACATGCCACTGTCAATAAGCGCAACGTTGGGTCCCGGGTCAAAATCAATAGAATCTCCGTAAGAACCGGATATATAAATATTGCTCTGTCCATCGGTCTTTACCGTCCAACAGTAATCGTGGCTGTCATCACCCAGAGAGATTCCCCACAGATAATCACCGTTTGCGTCCAATTTGGATATGAACATTTGTGGGTCTTCATCAGGCGCAATGTGCAAGTCGACCCCTGTGCTGGGGTCGAGATCAAAGTAGCCCATTGAATACCCCACAGTTACAACATTGCCTTGCTGGTCTACATCAACCCCATACGCTTTATCCGTATCGGCACTGGTGAATGCTTTTGCCCATTCAAATTGTTGCGCATCAGATTGGTATGCCACTGTCAGAATAGCAACTAGCGTTAAACCTAAGTGGACAAAAGGTCTCAGTTTTAAAATACACTGCATTGTTCAGCGGGTCTGTGTTGGTTTCAACAACTGTTTAGTGTTCAATAATGGCTAACTCTCAAGGTCTAGAGTTCACAGTTTGAAAGGTAGTGAATTAACCCTTTCAACAAAGCCTACTGGTCATTCTTCCGTATTTCCTGTAAGAACCGCTTAGCCTCTTGTGGCGTCATCGTGTTCAATAGCTGTTGTAGGTCAATGGCAGGTGCCTTTTTCAAAGTATTCAAGTGGTGCGCATCAGAACCATCCCAATCAAATAGGTCGTTAGGCATGCAGGTAAAACACAAGCACAATCTAAAAAGCATGGTCACCTTAATAGACGTCAATTGCGGGTCAATAAGCTTCCTCGCTTCCATGCGGGTAAAACCCATATGCATGAGGTAACGCTGTGGTCTTGGCTGTTGTCGCTGCTCGATCAAATGCAGCACATTCAATTGTAGTTTCCCGTTCAGCTTGTCAGAAGCAACTACGGAAGACATCGCAGTCTCTTTGGCCTTGTCTATCAATGCATCTATCGCTGCCTGTGGCATATGCTTTAAAAGGTCGGCAGGCCGGGTAGGAGGGAAGGTGTTCAAAAACCGCAAGTGGCTTTTTGCATCACCAGAATATCTGAATAGTTCATTTGGCGTACACACCGCTGCCTCACATAAGCGTTGTAGGGTAGATACGCGCACCAGCTTAATACCACCGGGTTGGGTTAAGCTACGGGTCTCACGGGTGGTAAATCCCCGTTCACGCAGAAATACCGCAGCGCTTTCCACGTTCTTAGCCTTTGCAATCCAACCGATATCCAATTGTAACATGTCGCATCGTGCTCAAGCGGTCTCAAATACGGGTTGCCAATCGACAGCTTTCCGTTTCCTAAAGACCGCTTAGTGATAAACGCTGACAGCTAACGGTTTAGTATGGGCGGCTTTGGGTTTCCCCAAGACGGCTCACCCTTTCCCGATGACTGCTTCTTGTTCCCCGCAGACAGCCTTCCGCTTCTCCTGAGCCACTTTCTGTTTCCCGAAGACGTCTTTTGGTTTTTCCCCGACCGCTCATTGCTTCTCAAAGACCAATAAAAAAGCCCCAACCGTATCGGCTGGGGCTTTCAAATTCAATTGAAAGATCGATTATTCTTCAGAAGCTTCTTCTGTTACCTCTTCAACGATCTCAGTTACTTCTTCCATAACCACGTTACCTTCTTCGTCAGTAACAGTTTCTGTAGTAACAGTAGTAGTAACCTCTGTTCCTTCTTCGGTAGTAGTTGTCTCAACAACAGTTTCTACAACTGCATCGCTAAGCATTGCTGTATCATCCGCAGCTGGAAGATCCAATGCAATAGATGGAGCAATAACCAATGCTACAACAGACATCAACTTCAAAAGGATGTTCAATGATGGGCCAGATGTATCCTTGAATGGATCACCAACAGTATCTCCAACAACTGCAGCTTTGTGCGGCTCAGAACCTTTACCGTACTTCTCTCCGTTGATCTCAACGCCTTCCTCAACCATTTTCTTAGCGTTATCCCAAGCACCACCAGCGTTAGACTGGAAGATGGCCATCAATACACCAGCAGAAGTTACACCTGCAAGAAGACCTCCTAGCATTTCAGGTCCACCAGCAAATCCTACCAATACTGGAACGACAATAGCAAGCAATCCTGGAACAACCATCTCCTTAATAGAAGCCTTGGTAGAGATCTCAACACACTTGTCATACTCAGCAACGCCATCAGCAGCTTCGAAAGTAGCTCTGTCTTCAGCGCTCCACTCGCTCTGCTCTTTTCCTTCGTTCTTGTTCATTACGTCAAGGGCAGCCTTAAGAGCTGGAATATCCTTGAACTGACGTCTTACCTCTTCGATCATCGCCATTGCAGCACGTCCAACCGCATTCATACTCAAAGCAGAGAATACGAATGGAAGCATAGCTCCAACAAGAAGACCCGCCATTACAGATGGATCGGCAATGTTGATCATCGTTACGTTAGCTTGTTGCATGAAAGCAGCGAAAAGTGCCAAAGCCGTCAATGCAGCAGAACCAATAGCAAATCCTTTACCGATTGCAGCAGTTGTGTTACCAACCGCATCCAATTTGTCAGTTCGCTCACGAACTTCTTTCGGAAGCTCAGCCATTTCAGCAATACCACCAGCGTTATCAGAAATAGGTCCGTAAGCATCAACAGCCAACTGAATACCAGTGTTAGCAAGCATACCTACCGCAGCAATTGCAATACCGTACAATCCAGCAAACTGGAAAGCAACAAGAATAGCCGCAGCGATCAAAAGAACCGGAATAGCAGTACTCATCATACCTACACCCAAACCAGCAATAATGTTGGTTGCAGAACCAGTTACCGACTGACGAACAATAGACGTTACAGGACCAGTTCCTGTACCTGTGTAGTATTCAGTGATTTTACCGATACCCAAACCAGCAATAAGACCAGCTAGCGTTGCGAAGAACACACCGTTAGAAGTGTAATCCGTTCCAGCGTAGCTCCACTCACCAGGCAAGAAGTATCCAATAAGGAAGTAAGAGGCAATAACCATAACAGCGGCAGAACCGAACTCACCGATGTTCAAAGCAGTGTGAGGGTCACCACCATCCTTAACTTTCACGAAGAATGTTCCGAAGATGGAAACAACGATACCAACTGCCGCCAACGACATTGGAAGAAGAACAGCGCCAAGACCGTCCCACATTTCGCCCAACTCAGCAAAACCAGGAACGAAAACCGCTCCCAAAACCATAGTACCGATAATAGAACCAACGTAAGACTCGAAAAGGTCAGCACCCATACCGGCAACATCACCAACGTTGTCACCAACGTTATCAGCAATAGTAGCTGGGTTCAACGGGTGGTCTTCTGGAATTCCTGCCTCAACCTTACCTACAAGGTCAGCACCAACGTCAGCAGCTTTGGTGTAAATACCACCACCAACACGTGCAAAAAGCGCAATTGAAGAAGCTCCCAAAGAGAAACCTGCCAATACATTCAATACAGTAGCAACTTGGTCAGAATCACCAAGTCCGAAAATCTGAGAGTAAACAACGAAAAGGCCGCTCAAACCAAGAACGCCTAATCCAACAACACCCATTCCCATTACAGATCCACCACCAAAGGCAACTTCCAAAGCTTTACCCAAAGAAGTACGCGCAGCATTGGTAGTACGAACGTTGGCTTTGGTAGCCACTTTCATTCCCAAGTAACCAGCCAATGCAGAACAAATAGCACCAATTACGAAAGATACCGCAACAAGTGGGCTGGAGTTGGCCTCGCTGGCACCTTTAAATGCAAGCAACGCAGCAACAGCTACAACAAAGACTGCCAATACTTTGTACTCCGCGCTCAAGAACGCCATTGCACCTTTAGTAATGTTGTCAGCGATCTTCGCCATCTTGGCATCGCCAACTTCTTGCTTGCTTACCCAAGCACTTTTCCACGCAACGTAAAGGAGAGAAAGAACTCCAAACGCAGGAAGGATGTAAATGATGTTTTCCATTGTATTTGTTTATCGGTTGTTTTTTACCTCGTTTTTGAAGCGCGCAAAGGTATGACAAACAATATTTAATACAAATAGCCTAAAAGCAACTTAAAACGATGCTGATCTGAAGGTGATTTTCGTTTCTTATTCAAGGCTCTGCGTTCAAATGTTTGGTCGATTTCTTTTTTTTCAGCCTATCGTTTTTTAACTTCATCCGAAAACAATATTTGTCACATGTTTTACAATTTTTGTTTCGTGCTGATTTCATCAATTTTGGTGTGTGATTCTGTTTTTGGTCAACCACTCTTTGAGGAAACTGGTCAGAGTCTTGGAATTAACCATTTTGTGAACGGTGGATCTGGCGTTGCCACATTTGATTATGATAATGATGGTTGGGAAGATATTTATTTCATTGGTGGAGGTGGTGAAGAGGACAAGTTGTACAGGAATCTTCAGGGAACTGGATTTGAAGATGTGACGTTGTCCAGCGGTATTGCGCTTTTGGCTTCATACGAAACGCATGGAGTTGTTGCTGGAGATATTAACAACAATGGTTTCAAGGATCTGATAGTTACCACCAACGATGACGGTGTGATTCTCTTAAAAAACTTGGGCACGGGGTTCTTCCAAATGCAAGATGATCCTGCAATTCCGAATGATGTTGGATGGGCTGTGCCAATGGCTCTTGCCGATGTGAACAACGATGGGTTGCTGGATCTTTATGTTGGCTACTACATCGAGCAATGGGGCTTTTTGCTTGATCCGCAGACAGGTTCAATATTGGGCTTTGATAATACAGGTGGGTCCAACCGACTTTATTTGAATAACGGTGATTTTACTTTCACTGATGTAACGGATGATTATGGAGTGGGAGACACGGGGTGTACCTATGCTGCGATGTTCACTGATTATGACGGTGATGGGGATTTAGATCTTATGACCAGTAATGATTTTGGTATGTGGTCGTCACCCTCTAATAGGTTGTACCGTAATAATTATCCGATTCCCTCTTTTACCGATGTCTCAACGGTCACAAACATGAACATTGAAGTCTATGGAATGGGAATTGCTCAAGGCGATTTTGATAAGGACCAGGATCTGGATTACTATTTCACCAACATTGATTCGAATTTTCTCATGGTAAATGACGGGGTTTCGTTTTCCGATCAAGCAAAAATGTTGGGGGTGGTAAGCGATTCAAGTGGTGGGTTAAGTACTACGCACTACGGGTGTCAGTTTTTCGATGCAAACAACGATTCGTACTTGGATTTGTTTGTTGCGGCAGGTGGTATCAATACTGCAGGATATCAGGGAATAGCGGTAATTGAGAACGATTCTAATAGGCTTTTTCTAAATGATGGATCTGGGCATTTTGAGGACGTCACAGCACAGTCTAATATTGGATCCGTTTACAGCGCCAGGGGTTCAGCAATTTTTGATTACGATATGGATGGGTTGATGGATGTTGTGGTTAATCACATGACGTGGGTCAACCCAAATGGAACCGTCTATGATGCTGAGTCAGAGTTGTTCCGAAATGTTAGCCAAGGGGCTGGAAACTGGATTAAACTGAAGCTTAATGGTACTATATCCAACAGAGATTGTATTGGGTGTAGAGCCACTTTTTGGCTAGAGGGAGAACCAACTTTGATGGAAGTCACAGCAGGTTCATCTCATGCCTCTCAGTCTTCTAGCATATTGCATTTTGGACTGGGCCCAAATTCTTCTGTTGACTCAATTCAGGTCAGGTATATTTCTGGTGTTGAGCAAACGGTTTACCAGTTGCAAGCCAATCAACTTGTCGAATTGACCGAATCATTGGTGACATCATCAGAGCCTGTAAATGACAAATACCAATTGTATTTTACTGTAATGAATGAAATGATTTACGTTGGAGCTGAAGAGATTGATCAAGATTTAGCTTTCAGGTTACATGATTGTACAGGTCGGCTGGTTTGGTCAGGTCAGGTTCAGAGTGCGTCAGGTTTGACCAAAGTTTGTGAGACTGGTCACCTTAATTCTGGGTTGTATGTTTTGCAGGCGACAATAATTGAATCCAAGGAACCGACCTCATATGTTTTCGTGAAAAATTGATCAGGCAAGTGGTTTTCTATGGCTAGATGATAGTAAGTTTGGTTTATGCATCAATTCAATTGGTGAAAATCAGAATGTAATGCTTAGAACCAGTTCTTGCCTTTGCGCCTTTAGGGCTCTGCTTTGTCTATTTGGTTTACACCTGAACATTCATTGTTTTGGTCAGATTCTTTTTCAGGAGGTAGGCTCAACATTTGGAATTGAGCACATGCATAAGTCGGCCAAACATTTAGGGGGTGGCGTGGCAATCTTTGATTTTAACAATGATGGCTGGCAGGACATCTACCTAACTGGTGGTGAAAACACGGATAAGTTGATTCAGAATACTGGAGGTCAGGGTTTCTTGGACGTGTCCAACCAAGCCGGGATTTCGCAAATTACGCAGGTGACTACGTTCGGTGTGGTTACGGGTGATGTGGATAATGATGGTTATCGAGATATTCTGGTTACCACTGAGTTTGGGGAAAAGAGTATTCTGATGCACAATCAAGGAGACGGAACTTTTATTCATCTTCCAAATGCCATTAATGACGGGTTTGATTGGAAGAGTTCGGCCACTTTGGGAGATATAAATAAAGATGGGTTGCTGGATGTGTACATTTCAGCCTATGTGTTCCAGTCGGGCTTTGACATGGATACAGCAGGAAACGTAATTGCTTTTGAGCATGAGTGCAGTCCAAACCAGCTTTTCTTAAATAACGGTAACCTGACCTTTTCTAATGTAACATCGCAATACGGTGTTGGAGATGTTGGATGTGCATTAGCTGCAGCATTTACAGATTTTGACAATGATACCGATGTGGACCTTATGTTGGCAAACGATTTTGGAGCATGGGTCGAGCCAAGCGTTCTGTTTGAGAACACCTATCCGGCACAAGCGTTGGTAGATATCGGTGGTCAGTCGGGAATGGACTTGGAGATATACGGAATGGGAATTGCCGTTGGAGATTATGACAAAGACGCAGACCTTGATTACTATCAGACCAACTTAGGACGAAACGTGTTGTCAAGAAATGATGCCGGAATTTTTACCGATGTAACAACCTTTGCGAACTGCGAGAGCGATTCAACAGGGCAATTGCTCAATACCGGTTGGGGAACCTTCTTTTTTGATGCAGACAACGACTCATGGCCTGATTTATTCGTATCCAATGGTTGGATACAAGCTGCCGAAATCATTGCCACGCTTCCCAATGATCCGAATGCCTTGTTTCACAACAATGGAGACGGTACATTTTCAGATGTTTCGGCCTCTGCTGATGTGGCGTCTGATAGGCATGGCCGAGGTGCGGCTTATGGTGATTTTGACAATGATGGCCGACTGGATTTTGTTGTAAATAACGTTCATAAGCATATTGATTCTACGCAGTTTGAGGTGTATCACAACATTTCTAATGGCGGAAATTGGCTTGCTTTTAAACTTGAAGGTGTTCAAAGTAATCGTGATGCATTCGGGTCTCATGTTCGGATTGTCAGCAATGGAAATTCTACAATCGCAGAGGTTGGTGGAGGTTCTTCTCATGCTTCACAGAACAGCTCCATTGTTCATTTTGGTCTGGGTTCTGAGGCAATGGTTGATTCAGCCATAATTACGTTTCCCAGCGGAATCGAGCAGACGCTTACAGGCATATCTGCCAATCAAGTTTTGGAGGTGATTGAGGATGTGGCAACTGCAACTCATAAAGAGTCCGATAAAGAGTTGTTTGGGTTACGATATCTTAATGGCGTCCCCGTTTTATATTCAGGCGTATCGCAAAAAGCTCAGGTAAGGCTGTTTGACGTCTCTGGTAGAATGCTTCTAGAATCGTCAGTGGTTTTGAGTGTTGGGGGTAACGAGATTCCGCAATACACGGAGCTTTCGGTTGGTGTGTATGTTTTGAATGTTCGGTCTGCGGATGGTCAAATGTCGTTCAGATTCATCATTCGGGATTAGTGTTGAACTTTAAGTTTCTGTTTTACGCTGAACGGTTGCTTTGAATCGACCAACAACCTCAATCATACGATATATTGAGTAATTTTGTAATTCTGTGCCTTTGGTGTAGAAAACACTGAATTGAATTAACTCTTACCATGAAAAGATTTTACTTTTTGATTCTGATTCTTTTTGTCGGAATCTTTGTTTCGGAAGCGCAAACGGTTACTCAGACATATGTGGCGCCCAGTTCCATTTCTATTGATAATGTAGGTAACTACGGAAATACGTTGCCTTCCGTCAATTTCAATCAAGGAATGTTTTCTCAGGGTTGCATCATATCAGATGTGGACGTAATTATTAACTGGGCAAAAACCTCGGGTACTTGTACGTCCCCTAATGGTGGAACATCGGATCACCCTGAAACGAGTTTTCGAGTAAACGGTCCTTCTGGTAATCAGATATTGGCTTTGCCAAATACTTGGACGGGCAACGTTTCTACCAGTTCGGTTACAACCACGTTTAGTCAACAAGCAGCTAATATTCCTTCTGGTACTCCGGTTACAGGTACGTTTAAACCAAACAATGGTAACTTGAACGCCTACAATGGTCAGACGGCCTTCGGAAACTGGAGCTTATCCGCAGGTGATAATGGCCTTACCGACCCGCTTTGTGTTACGTATTACTCAGTTCGAATCACCACAGCGGCAGATAATACTAATCCTACTTTTACAAGCTTTCCATCGAGTCAAACGGCCAATACCGAAAGCGGTCAGTGTCATGCGGCAGTAAGCTGGAGCGAACCAACAGCCAGTGATGCCTGTGGGGTTACGGTAACGCAAATAGCCGGCCCTAACAGTGGAGATGATTTTTCCGCCGGGACTACCACTGTTACCTATCGAGCTACCGACCCTTACGGAAATCAAACAACCCAATCTTTTACTGTCACAGTTATCGATAATCAAGCCCCGGTCATTAATTGCCCGGCAGATGTGCAGGTAAACGCACCGAACGGAACGTGTGCTGCAAATGTCAATTTTACAACTCCAACTCCTCTTGATAACTGCCCCGGAACCACCGTGAGTCAAATTGCTGGTCCTACCAGCGGTTCTAGTTTTCCAGTTGCGGCTACCACGGTTACTTTTAGAGCTACTGATGGTGCTAGCAATACTACAGACTGTTCATTTACGGTAGAGGTTTTGGATATTGAAGACCCTCAAATTTCGTGTCCTTCAGATATTAATGTCCTTTCAACTTTGGGAAATTGTGGCTCAGTAATCAATTACAGTACACCGGTTGGTACGGATAACTGTTCCGGGGTTACTACGGTGTTGACAGCTGGATTCCCGTCTGGATCTCCATTCCCGTCAGGAACAACCACAGTAACTTATTTGACTATCGATGCTTCTGGTAACCAGGATGATTGTTCGTTTGATGTAACAGTTGATCCGGTTCCAAATGGAACTTTGTCGATACCACCCACATCTGTGTGTCAAGGAGATCCGATCACAATTTTGTTCACTTTCACTTCTGGTACACCGCCTTATAATGTATCCATTACAGATGGCGTGAATACCTATAATTATACGGGATTACAATCTGGGGATACCCGCGTTGTGACACCGCCTACTTCGGTAACCTATAGTTATACATCAATTCAAGATGCATCAGGTTGTGCACGTACCTCTGGTTTTGATGGTACGGCTTCAGTTGTTGTTACTCCAATTCCGCAGGTGTCATTTACTGGTTTGGATGCTGTTTACTGTGAATCTGATGCCAATGTAGCGCTCACAGGAAACCAGAATGGTGGAGTTTTCTTCGGTACCGGTGTAACCAACCTTGGTGGTGGTTCTGGCCTTTTCAGTCCGTCTTCTGCTGGTCCAACAGGCCCATATTCAATTACGTATCAGTACACGGACATTAATAACTGTACGGACACTGATATTCAGCAGGTTTATGTTGATGAGCAACCAGTAGCTGACGCAGGTATCGGAGGTTCTGAATGTGATCTGGATTTTACGTTCTCTGCAACTGGATCTGTAGGCACGGGTACTTGGACCACTGTGAGCGGTCCTGGGCTTCCGTTTTTCTCGAATGTAAATAGCCCAACTTCTATTGTTCAAGTTTCGGCTACTGGAACCTATGTCTTCCGTTGGACAGAAGTCAATGGAGAATGTTCTGATTATGATGAAGTTACTGTTGTTTTCAATGAGATTCCAGTTGCGAACGCTGGTTTTGGCGGAGGCGAATGCGATCAAGATTTTACTTTCACGGCTGTTCCTAGCGTTGGAGTGGGAACATGGACTTACACAGGACCTGGAACTGCTTCTTTCAGTCCAAATGCCAATGATCCGAACGCAACTGTTACAGTTGATACCTACGGTTCATATACGTTCACTTGGACGGAAGATAATAATGGATGTACCGATGCGGCCTCTGTAACCGTAACGTTTGATGAAGCACCAACAGCAAATGCAGGAGCAGGTGGAGATGAGTGTGATTTGAACTTCACTTTCAGCGGAGTAGGAAGTGTTGGTATTGGCGTGTGGACATTCACTGGCCCTGGTGCTGCTACTTTCAATGCGGTAAATAGTGCCACCTCTAATGTTACGGTAAGTAACTATGGTACCTACACTTTCACTTGGACGGAAACCAATGGTAACTGTGTGGATGTTGATCAAGTAGTGGTCAATTTCTATGAGCAACCTTTGGCAAATGCAGGAGCAGGTGGAGATGAATGTGATCTTGATTTCGATTTCTCTGGTGTCGCTAGTGTTGGTAGCGGGGTTTGGACACAATTGAATGGACCTGGAGTTTCAACGTTTGTGGATGACACAGATGCAACAACTTCAGTATCGGTTGATCAATACGGAACATACGTTTACACTTGGACCGAGACTAATGGCACGTGTACAGATTTTGAAAACGTTACGGTAAACTTCTACGAGCAACCTGTGGCGAATGCCGGTGTTGGAGGAAATGAGTGTGATCTTGATTTTGACCTTACGGGTGTAGCATCGGCCGGTACTGGACTTTGGACTGCATCAGGACCTGGTACTGCCACGTTTGTTAGTGATATAGATGCTGGAACAGATGTTTCGGTTGACCAATATGGAACCTATATTTTCACATGGACTGAGACCAACGGAACTTGTACCGATCAAGCTTCTGTCACTGTGAACTTCTACGAGCAGCCAGTATCTAATGCTGGGCCTGGTGGAGACGAGTGTGACTTGGATTTCCTTCTACAGGCACTTCCAAGTGTTGGAAACGGAGTTTGGTCGCAGAATTCTGGGCCAGGAACTGCGTCATTCAGTAATACCACATCGCCAACGTCTGTTGTTACAGTTGGTCAGTACGGAACCTATGTGTTCACTTGGACAGAGACCAACGGAACTTGTGTTGATAGCCGTAACGTAACAGTTAATTTCTATGAGCAGCCAGTTGCCGATGCAGGAACGGGTGGTGATGAATGTGATTATGACTTCGTGTTGTCTGGAACTGCAAGTGTTGGAACTGGTCAGTGGACTTCAGTTGGACCGGGCACCGCCACGTTTGTTGATGATAGCGACCCAGCAACAACGGTTTCAGTTTCTGTTTCTGGAACGTACGTGTTCACTTGGACAGAAACAAATGGCAGTTGTTCTGACGATGCTTCAGTTACCGTTATTTTCTACGACCAGCCAGTGGCTGATGCCGGAACAGGCGGTAACGAATGCGATCTGAACTTCACCTTCAACGGAACTGCGAGTTTCGGAACTGGAACATGGACTTACACGGGAACAGGTACGGCATTCTTTAATAACGCCAATAACGTTACCACCACGGTAACGGTTGACACTTATGGGTCTTACGATTTCACTTGGACCGAGGTAAACGGACCTTGTACCGATAATGCAACAATTACGGTTAACTTCTACGAGCAGCCAGTTGCAGATGCAGGTAATGGTGGTTCTGAATGCGACCTTGATTTTGACCTTGATGCAACTCCTTCGGTTGGTAATGGTGTGTGGACGGTTTCTGGACCTGGTACTGCAACGTTTGCTCCTGCGGATACGGATCCGGATGCTACGGTTACAGTTAGTGTCACTGGTTCTTACACGTTCACTTGGACTGAAGATAACAACGGATGTACAGACTCTGAAAGCGTTACTGTTGATTTCAATCCATTACCTGTTGTGAGTTTCACAGGGTTGAATGGTCCATATTGTATCGATCAAACAACACCAGTTCCACTAACAGGAAGCCCTGCTGGCGGAAGTTTCTCTGGATTGGGAGTTACCGTTAATAATGAGTTCGTGCCTTCGCTTGCTGGAGTTGGTACCATTTTCATTACCTACACCTATACGGATGCCAACGGTTGTACCAACAGCGAAACGCAATCGGTTGATGTTAACGGTCTACCTGTGGTGACCTTCTCTGGCTTGGATCCAGCGTATTGCGAAGATGACACCAACCCTTACACACTTATCGGTTCTCCATCTGGAGGAACATTCAGCGGATTCGGTATAACGGGAGATGACTTTATTCCAAGCGATGCAGGTTCGGGAACTTGGACCATCAACTACACTTATACTGACCCATTCGGTTGTACAAGTTTCGATGAGCAAGACGTAACGATAAACGAACTGCCAGTAGTTACATTCACTGGTCTGGCTACGGAGTATTGTGAGGATGCATCAAGCGCAAACCTAACTGGAAGCCCTGCTGGAGGGGCCTTCACAGGAACTGGAATTATTGGAGCGCAGTTTAGTCCAGTCGCAGCTGGGGTTGGATTACATACAATAACCTACACATACACGGATGGTAATGGATGTACTAACTCTTACAGTCAGGATGTAACCGTGAATGACGTTCCTCTACCAAGTATTACTCCTGCAGGAACCATCGAAATTTGTGATGGTGATGCAGTAACGCTTGATGCAGGTCCAGGTTACTCAATATACAGTTGGAGTAATAACACGAATGGACAGACAACCACAGTAAATTCAGCTGGAAACTACAACGTTACCGTCATAACAGCTGAAGGTTGTGCCGGTACAGCGGCTGCTGTTCAAGTGGTGGTTAACGCACTTCCGGTTGTGGATCTCGGAAACGACACTACAATTTGTACTGCCGCAGTGATTACTCTGGATGCTGGAAATACCGGAGCTAGCTTTTACTGGGCACCAACTACAGAAATCACTCAGACGATTGATGTTACCACTACTGGGGTTTACATAGCTGAGGTAACAGATGGAAACGGGTGTGTCGGAACAGATAATATTTCGGTAACTGTTGCAGATCTGCTTGATCCTGTAATTGTTGCTAACGGTCCACTTAACTTCTGTGCTGGTGACAGTATCACCTTGGATGCCGGATCAGGTTACTTTAACTATTTGTGGAGTACAGGCTCGACTGACCAAACAATTACGGTTGCCGCCAGTGGAGTGTATGAAGTGACCGTATGGGATGAGTTTGGGTGCGAAGGTGCTGATGATGAAGTTGCAAATCTGCTGCAATTGCCAAATGCTGTTATTACTCCGCAAGGACCAATATCTATTTGTGACGGAGACATGGTTACACTATCCGCAACCAATAATTTTGGAATCTACTCTTGGACTCCAAACGGGGAAAGTACCTCATCTATCGATGTTTATACTTCAGGGTTCTACTCCGTAACCGTAACAGACCCAAATAATGGATGTGATGCTATTGCAGATTCCGTTGAAGTGATTGTTAACTCAACTGTACCTCCTACGATTGTTCCTAGTGGGCCGGTAGAATTCTGTGAGGGCGGAAGTGTTAGCCTTTCCGTTCAACCAGGGCCTTATAACTCGGTTCTTTGGAACATTGGTTCAACAACGCCATCGATTGTGGTTACAGAAACGGGCGATTATGGCGTGACCGTGATTGATGCCAATGGCTGCCTGGATACTTCGCTGAATGCGGTGCCGCAACATGTGGAGGTTTGGGCTCCAAACCCAGTAGCGGTTGAACAAGGTGATAGTGTGTATGTGCAGAACGGTCCATTTGTTACTTATCAGTGGTATTTAAATGGAGCCCCGGTTCCAGGAGCAGATCAGTACGTTTATGTTCCTGTAGCTAGTGGAAACTACAGGTGTGAGGTAACTGACGACAATGGATGTTTGGACTTGTCGAACAATCTCGAGTACACGATTTCAGGTATTGCTGAGATTATGTCTCTTGAGCAGTTGGATATCTTTCCAAACCCAACCGAATCTATGGTGTTTGCGAAGATTGAGTTCAACAAGGCCATGGATGTGACGTTTGAGTTGACTGACATGACCGGAAGAATCATTCAAGCGCCAGAGACACTTCGAAATGTTGAGAGTCTGACTTACGAGTTTAACCTCGAAACACTAGGAGCTGGGTTATATTATGTCAGAATAGTCACTGACGAAGGTCTAGTTGTGAAGCCCGTAGTTAGGCGATAATCCACTCGCTGAGATTTTGAAAAAGGTGCAGAATTTCTGCACCTTTTTTTATGTGTTAATGTCGTTTGAAAAATCTTACCTTAGTGGGTCGAATTTGATAAACGTCTTACCAACCTAACCCCAATAGATTCAAGATGAAAAATCTTTATAAAGGACTCTTGTTTTTTGTAGCACTGTTTCTAAGTGAATATGGTTATGCGCAGCAACCGGTATGCGAAAGCTACATTGCGCCTAATTCAGTGTCCATTAATAATGTCGGTAATTACGGAACCGCACTTCCTTCGGTTACATTTAGTCAGGCAGATTTTACAAATGGATGTATCATCAGTGATGTGGATGTAATCATTTCTTGGGCAAAGACTGATGGAACTTGTACTAACCCTGGTTCAGGAAACTCCAATCATCAAGAAACGAGCTTTAGTGTCACTGGCCCGGGAGGAACTGAGATATTGGCGTTGCCTGGAACATGGTCTGGAGCCGCTTCTACATCGTCTGTGGTTACCACCTTCAGTGACGGAAACCCGGTTCCATCTGGTACCCCCGTAACTGGAACCTTTGGCCCAAATAATGGAACTCTCTCAAGCTACAACAACCAAAGTGCATTTGGGACTTGGAACGTGAATGCTGGGGACAATGGCGCTGGTGATCCCCTTTGTTTTGATTACTACGAGATTTGCATTACAACACTTGACGATAATACGGCACCTACTCTTACGGTGTCCCCGAATATTTCTGTAAACGCTGACCAAGGTGATTGTACCACAACTGTAACTTGGACACCACCAACTGCCCAGGATGACTGCGGGGTTACTGTAACTCAAACTTCCGGGCCGTCCAGCGGAAGCCTTTTCTCTGCAGCTGCCTCTCCATACACAATAACATATGAGGCTACCGATCCTTATGGTAATACGACCACCGAGAGTTTTACGGTAACTGTGGTTGATAATCAGAACCCGACAATTACGTGTCCACCAGATGTTTTTGCTGGTTGTGATACGGTTGTTTCCTATGCTCCGCCAGTTGCTGCTGATAACTGTGCTGGAGTCGTTACCAACTTGGTGTCAGGTTTCTCAAGTGGAGGTGTATTTCCACAGGGAACCACTACGGTTACCTATGAGGCAGAAGACGTGTCTGGTAATACTGCTCAGTGTTCATTTGATGTCCTGGTCGATACAGAATCGACAGATCCAACGTCAATCACTGCTACCACCACCACGGTTTGTGCAGGTGATGCTGTTCAACTTACAGTTAACGGTGGCTCGCTTGGTACCAACGCTCAGTGGTTCTGGTACATAGGTTCTTGCGGTGGTCAAGTTGTAGGTGTTGGTTCAACAATTACGGTTAACCCGCTTTCAACGGCTAACTATTATGTTCGAGCAGAGGGACCTTGTAATGAAACTCTTTGTACGGACATCCTTATAAACGTAACTGCCGCTCCAACTGTTTCTTTCAGCAACATTACTAGTCCAACGGCATGTGGGTCTGCAGACGGAACCATTACTGCGGTAGCAGGTGGAGGAACCGCACCTTACACCTTTACTTGGAGTAATCAAGCGGTAGGACCAACAATTTTAGGTCTCCCTGCTGGACCCTATGAGGTTCTGGTTACTGATGCCAATGGTTGTAGCGATTTCTCGTCGGTGTCGTTGAATGATCCGGGAGACCCATCTATGGTGGCGCTGACCAGCGATGACCCTGACCAAATTATTTGTGAAGGAGACGCGGTTACGTTTACAGCTTCCGGGGCTTTTCAGTACCAGTATTACGTGAATGGTGTTCCGGTCAGCTCCCAGAACCCATGGTTAACAACTGCACTTCAGGATGGTGATAATGTTTACGTGACGGGAACGGATTTCAATTTCTGTACGTACACAACAACTGCGTTGACATTTACGGTTAATGAAAATCCAGTAATTGATGAAACGGTTAATGACCCTTCTGCCTGCGGGGTAGCTGACGGTTCTATTCTAACAACGGTGTCTGGAGGGTTACCGCCCTACGACTATGATTGGGCTAGTGGCCAGACCGCTGCCAATATTTCTGGATTGGCTGCTGGACCTTACGTTCTTACGGTAGAGGATGATAAGGGATGCTCTACCACGGAAACTTATCCACTCAATGATCCAGGCGCGCAGCCAGTTACTCTGGCTAGCAGCGAGGATCCAAACAACGAGATTTGTGCGGGAGAAAGTGTAACATTTACTGCTTCTGGTTCGGTTAGCTACGAATTCTTTGTGAACGGAGTATCGGTTGGGTCAACAAACCCTTACGTCACAACCACTTTGGTCAATGGGGAATCGGTAGTGGCTACTGGAACGGATGCCAGTAACTGTACCGCTACCAGTAACATCATTATTCCAACGGTTAATCCTGGGCCAATCATCGGATTGGCAGTTAACGACCCAGATACAACCATTTGTGCTGGTGAGAGCATATCTTTCTTCGGTTCAGGAGCGCTGACCTATGAGTTCTTTGTAAATGGAACTTCCCAGGGACCAGCTAGTCCAACTTCGGTTTTCACTTCTTCCTCTTTGGTGGATGGTGATGTTGTAACCGTTGTAGGAACAGATGGGAACGCATGTGATGTAGAGAGCGCTGCCATTGCGGTAAATGTGAATGCGAGTCCGTCTGTTACCATTTCGAACACATCGGATCCAACATCGTGTGGAGCTTCTGACGGTGCAATTACCGCTGCAGCTTCTGGCGGAACGCCAAACTACACTTACACTTGGAGTAATGGTGATGTTGGGCCAACAGTTGCTTTCATTCCAGCTGGCCTGTATTGTGTTGATGTTGAAGATGACGCTGGCTGTGTTGCTACTGCCTGTGCTTCACTGAGCGATATTGGTTCAAGTCCGGTCACATTAGCTTCTAGTGTCTCGAATGATACGATTTGTGGTGGCGAGTCCGTAACGTTCACTGGTTCTGGTGCCTTCACATATGTTTTCTTCGTAAATGGCATACAAGTTTCCACAACTAACCCGTATGTCACTGATTCGCTTGTTGATGGTGATAACATCGCGGTGATGGGTCTGGACACTCAGCTTTGTGCTGCAACAAGTGCTCCGGTCGAATATACCGTTCACCCAGAGGTCCAGATCGGTGTTGTGTCGCAGATCAACCCTTCTGCATGTGGGGTAAGTGATGGTCAGGCAAACACCATTACAATTGGAGGTACAACTCCGTTCACCTATTTGTGGACTGATAATCAAATGACACCTAATGCAGTTGGATTAGCTGCTGGGTCTTACGGTGTAACCGTTACTGATGTAAACGGGTGTCAATCGACAGATGCCGTCTCATTGAGCGACCCTGGTGGTTTTACGGTGGCATTGTCTGCAAGTCCATCTGACGTGATTATTTGTGATGGAGATGAGATTGAATTTACAGCTACCTCTGGTGGAACCAATGTGTTTGAATATTTCGTTAGTGGCGTCTCAGTTGGGTCAACTAACCCGTATGTTACGACTTCAATCCTAGATGGTCAGACGGTTGTAGCATTGGGTACGGATACGAATAATTGTACAGCAACAAGTAACGGTTTTACTTATCAGGTGCTACCAACTCCTGCGGTTACATTGACTTTGCCGAGCCACGCATGTTCGAACGATGGTTCTACATTGATGACAGGAGGTTCACCCGCGGGAGGTGATTATACTGTTGTTTATGGTGGAAGTGTGATTATTGGTGACCTGTTCTTCCCGGTTGATGCAGGTGTAGGTGCAACCAATGTTGATTATACTTACACGGCTGGTAATGGGTGTTCAACCACCGTTTCAGAGGATTATATCGTACTTCAAGCACCTCAGGTTGATCTTGGATCTGATACTACTGTTTGTGGTATTACATTGGATGCAGGTGCAGGCTATGATTCATATGCGTGGTCTACCACGGATACAACCCAGCAACTGGAAGTGGAAACTACTGGTGTTTACCAGGTAATAGTAACCGATGCCAATGGTTGCGTTGGAGACGATCAGGTTGGTATTACGGTTCTTCCGATTCCATCGCCAACGGTTGTTCCAAACGGAATTGTTCAATTCTGTATTGGAGACTCGGTTGTTTTGGTCGCGCAACCTGGATACGCTGGTTACCAGTGGTCAACGAACAGTACAACAAATACTACGACCGTTTACCAATCAGATACAGTGACTCTTGATGTGACCAATATCTATGGTTGCACTTCATCAGAAGAGATTGTGGTTGTAATGAATGAGCCGCAAAACCCTCCAACAGTAACTGCCAGTGGGCCTCCCGAATTCTGTGTTGGTGAATCAGTAGTACTTGATGCCGGTCCTGGATATTTTTCATACCTATGGAACACTGGTACTACAACTCAAACGTTAACCGCTACAGAGTCAGGACTCTACTATGTGTTTGTTTTGGATGGCAATGGTTGTATTGATAGTTCGATGGTTGGAAGCCCGATTGAGATTACTGTTTGGGATCCAGAACCGATTGTGTCACAATCTGGAGATGAATTGACCTGTACGAATGTAAACGAGTTTACAAGTATTCAATGGCATCTCAGTTCGTCACCGAGCAATCCTGGTAGTCCGATTCCTGGGGCTACAGGAGCGGTTCATACGGCAGACACTAGTGGTTATTATCGGGCGTGTGTGATTGATGATGAAGGCTGTGAGGGATGTTCTCCATGGTTTGAACTAAGAGGAGTTGGAATAGACGAAGCCAATTTCAATGGAGAGGTTTCTGTTTATCCAAACCCAAATAATGGAGAGATAACGCTTGAAGTTGAAATGCAAAATGAGGCCGAACTAAGCGTTGGACTTTACGACATGATTGGTAAGCAGGTATGGCTAGATTCAGATCTTGGACAGATTACCAGCTTGCGTAAACAGTACGACCTGAGTCAAATTCCTGATGGAGTTTACTTCATCAGAATCCATGCTGATGATCAGATGATGGTTCAGAAGCTGATCAAGCAGCAGTAAATCGATTAGACTGAAAAGAAAAGCCCGACCATTTGGTCGGGCTTTTTTGTTTTTACAGAGCTTCGGAAAACTAGCCTCTTAAATGATAGGCTTTCGGTTGAACAAAAGCTCTGATTCCGTGGTGGGATAAAGTAGAGCCTAAGCCAGAATGACCTCGTCCGCTCCAAGGGGATGTTGGGCTGACGCGATCACAACAGTTCCAGTAAACCGTTCCTGAGTTCATTGCATCCATAATTTTCTCCGCCCGAGATTGATCTGTTGTAAATACAGAAGAAGCCAGACCGTAAGGTGTATCGGTCATCAATTGAACTGCCTCAGCGTCATCCTTCACTTTCTGAATCCCTATAATAGGGCCGAAACTCTCGTCCATCATCACTTTCATACTGTGATTGACATTCGTTAAAACCGTTGGCTCGAAATAAAAGCCATTCCCATCTGCTCGCTTCCCTCCTAGAACTAGGTTTGCTCCTTTGGAAGTCGCATCTGAAACTTGGTCTGCAAGTACCTCAGCCTGTTGTGGTCTGGTCAATGGCCCTAAGAACGTTCCATTATCCGTTGGTAAGCCCATTTTCATGGTTTTAGCCTCTTCGATAAAAGCGTTCACGAATTCATCATAGACTTCCTCATGGACGTAGATTCTTTCTACCGCACAGCAGCTCTGTCCGTTGTTGTAGAAAGCACCTTCCACGCCACTTGCAGCAACGGCTTTCACATCAACATCATCGCACACATACATTGGGTCTTTTCCTCCCAATTCCAAACCCACAGGAACCAGTTTCCCAGCAGCTCTTTCGGCTATATATTTGCCCGTTCTGTACGATCCAGTAAAGAAGTAGCCATCCAATGGAAGGTCGAGTAAAGCTTCTCCCGCATCCTTCGCTCCGATAACTAGTTGAAATACATCTTTCGGAATACCAGCTTGCCATAGCATATCGGCAACATTCTCACCTGTAAGCGTGCTGAATTCGGAAGGTTTGTAGAGAACCGCATTTCCACCGATCAATGCTGGAATAAACACGTTTACACCAACCAGAATCGGATAGTTCCAAGCAGAAATGTTGGCAATGACTCCAAGTGGCTCGTAAGTGATTTTCTCTTTCGTACCTCCTTCTGGAACAGTCCACTCATCCGCCAAATACTTTTCGCTATTCTCTACGAAATACTGACTTCTGCCAACTCCACCGCTTATCTCGCCCTTAGCTTGATCTAACGGTTTACCAACTTCTGCCGTAAGGTCCGCAGCGATTTTATCAGCGTTTGCTAGCACCAATTCGTTGAACTTAGCAATGCAAGCAATGCGCTCTTTCAAAGGAACTTTAGCCCAAGTTTTCTGCGCTTTTTTAGCTGCATCGAACTTGGCTTGAATGGATGACGTGCTGTCTTCCTGAACTTCTTTTATCAGTTCCTCAGTAGCTGGATTGATGATTTTCATTTTGAACTTTTTGCGAATGATAAGAATGTGTCTATGATTTTGAATGGGTCGATGAGTTTATCTCCCATCGTATGGAAGAATTCTGGGTGCCATTGCACGCCCATAATTTTTCCTGGTTCGGCACTTTCGTGAATGAAAGCTTCGAGAATATCATCTTCCAATGAATAAGCCTGCGGCAAAAGCCCTTTTCCGAGATCTTTTACGGCTTGATGATGCACGGAATTGACCATAGGGTTTTCTTCATCCGCATAAAGCTTTTCCATGAATGAATCCTCCACGAATTTTACTCCATGATGTACACGGTCGTATTCAATCGCATCTCGATGTTTTACGTTGCTCGGATTCTGAGTGTCAAGATCCTGAAAAAGCGTGCCGCCATAATAAGCGTTCATCACCTGAAAGCCTCTGCAAATACCCAGAACTGGTTTTCCGGCTTTGAGAAAAAGGTCCATCAATTCCAATTCATACTCATCTCGAATTCGGTCTCCAAGCCATCTTCCGATTGGCTTTTCTCCGTACGATTCTGGTGCAAGATCAGCACCTCCTTGCAAAACCAAGCCTTCCATTTCATTGATCATTGCCAGCTTTTCAGCTTTTGGCAATTCTGGAATAAGAACAGGCATTACGTTTGGTCTGGCCACGTAAGCCGCCATGTCGTTTTCGAGATAAGAAAGCGTCTTTGGACCGAAAGTTGTCCTGTCCAGGTCAGGATGAAAGAAGCACGCAGAAACACCGATTTTGATCATGCGGCAAAGATACATTTGCAATAGGTGTGCCGTGCGAGCGTTAGTTAACTTTATCAGCACATGCGACTGCTTTTTATTCACATAGCATTCCTGTTTTCGATGGCTACAATTGGTGTGGCACAGAACGTGAAATGGGAGCAGACCACCGTCAATTTCGGAACGGTAAAAGACTGGAACAGCCCCGCTGCTACTTTCACTTTCAAGAATACAGGAAACGAAAAGCTGATGATTCTGCCTCAACGCCATAAGCGCGATGTGCTGGTAAGGTATCCTAATCGTTCCATCAGACCTGGAGAAACCGCGTCAATTACTATCCAGTATTACACGGGCGAAACAGGGAGTTTTTCCAGAACGGTTGAGGTTTACACCAATGCTTCAAACAAGCCAGTAAAACTCACGGTAAAAGGCAATATCAAAAGCATTTATGCCGATGCGTTGACGCAATGTCCGTCATTCCAAACCACCACTCCAGCGAAGTCCGAAGACCCGAATGTGGTTCAGGTGGTTGATAGAAAAACAGACCGACCAATTCCAGGCGCGCAGGTTGAAATTTACGATAGAGGCATTCGCAAAGCGGTTAACGGAACCAATCTGGATGGCGTTGCGGTAAATTGGGTGGAAGCTGGTAAATACATCGCGATAGCGTACAAGGAAGGTTACGAGAAAGGAGAGGAGGATATCAGTTTTTCGAAGCGAAACCGTTCGCACATCATGTATTTGGATAGGGAAGAAAAGCCGTTGTTGGTTGACAGTAGACAGTTAACGGTTGAGGAAGAGCCTATAGTGGCGGAGGAAGCTTATGAGGAAATTGATTTGGGAGTTTCGCTGAACGAGCAGATAAAAACAGAGGAAGTAATCGAGGAATCGGAGTTTGATACTTCGACTTCGCTCAGTACAGGTTTGGGGATTTCAACGAACAACCAATGGGAGGAGGTTGAAGAGACTTCAGATGAGAGTAATGAGATTTCAGAAGAAATTGATTTGGGGATTTCTGTGAATGAACAAATTGCCGAGGACGAGTTGACAGTAGAACAGGTAATTGTTCCAGTTGAAGTTGAGCTAGCGGAAGAAATTGATTTAGGTGTGACAACCAATGAAGTTCTTGAGGAGGATGAAAATCGCCAACCTGTGTTGAGTGAAGCCGAAACATCTGTAATTGATAATCATTCTTCGGAAATCGAAGATCTGGTTGAAGCCGCCTTGGCAGATTCAGAACCGACAACTGTAAACAGTCAACCGTCAACCAACATTCCAGAACCCGAATTCTCCTCCGAAAAGTTCAAGCCGAATAATGTGTTATTGCTGATTGATGTGTCGGGCTCGATGAAGGATGACGATAAAATGGTCAAGCTGAAAAAATCTTTGAGGCGAATGATCTTGATGCTTCGCGAGGTTGATGTACTTACGGTTATTGCATACAACTCAAGTTCTTGGGAAGTGCTTCCGCCAACCCCTGTAAGGGAAAATGAAGCCATCGTTGCATTGATTGATTCATTGCAACCAACTGGCTACACGAATGGTGTGAAGGGAATGGAATCTGCCTACGAGAGCCTTTTTGACCAATTGATTCCAGATGGAAATAACCAACTGATCATTGCTACCGATGGTAAATTCAACTCATCAAAATTCTCGGAGAAAGATGCGGTTCAACTGGTTAAAACAAACTCAGATAAAGGAATTGTGCTTTCCATTATCGGGTTTGGAGAAGATCGCGAAGCCACAAAACTGATGCGCAAACTGGCCAAAGAAGGCAATGGCAGTTTTATGCAGATCAACCAAGGCGAGAACCCAACAGAGTTGCTTGCCGATGAGATTAAATTTAGGTCTCAAAAGAGATAGCTGCTAATGGATTTGGATTCGAGTGCTCGCTACATTTTAGGTTGCTCTTTAATGTTGGTCGGGTTGATTATTAGCTGGACTTTCTTTTTTCTATTTGTTTCGATACCGTTGATGGTGATTGGTGCTTTACTCGTTTTCTTCTCCAATGTCCCTTTTCCCTTAAAGGTTGTAAGCATTGCAATTTCAAGTTTGCTTTGCTTTCCTGGAATACTGGCGTTGATATTTGTATTTGAGGATATAGAACTTTTGGTTGACTGGTTAGAGGGGTGGAGGCATTGAATGGTTTTTACACAGAGAAGAATGGAGAAAATGAGATGCACAGAGGACAGAAACTATTTCAATTGTTCAATTATCCCTGTGTATCTCCAATCCTCACTTTTTACTCTGTGCAACACTTAAAGGGCCTCCTTGTAAAGAGAAAGGAAGTCTTCTCTCGAAACAGGTTTCGGGTTGTTCGGGTGGCAGAAATCTGCAAAAGCAAGATCGGCCAATGGCTCCAAATGTTCGTCTTTCACTTCAATTCCAGACAACTTGGTTGGTAATCCCAATCGTTCGTTGAGTTTGAAAAGCTCATCGATCAATTGATTACCATTTCCATTTTTCAATCCCATTGCAGCGGCCATATCCTCAAATCGAGATTCAAATCCTGATAGATTGAATTCCATTCCGTAAGGAAGATTTACAGCGTTGGCCAAGCCATGATGCGTGTCTAAAAGCTGAGAAAGTGGATGTGCCAAAGAATGCACAACTCCCAATCCTTTCTGGAAAGCTACAGCTCCCATCAAACTCGCCAGCATCATATCAGCACGGGCTTCAGCATTGTTTCCCTCATTGGTGGCTTTTTCCAACGACTTCGCTATCAGTTTGATTCCTTCCAACGCAATTCCATCACACATTGGGTGGTAATTCTTCGCAACGTAAGCTTCCATGTTATGCGTCAAAGCATCCATTCCTGTTGCTGCCGTTACAAATGGTGGCAAACCGAATGTTAATGCTGGATCGGCAAACACCATACTTGCCAACAACTTTGGTGAGAAGAGAATTTTCTTCTGATGCGTTTCATCATCAGCAATAATGGCACTTCTGCCAACCTCACTTCCAGTTCCGCTTGTGGTAGGAACGGTCACGAAGTAGGGAACTTCCTCGGTAACGTATTTGTCGCCACCGATCAGGTCGTCATAATCAAAAAGGTCTCTGTGGTGGTTGATGGCAAGCGCAATGGCACGAGCAACATCTAAACCAACGCCTCCGCCAACGCCCACAATGCAATCTGAGTCAGCGTCTTTAAAAGCGGCTTTCCCATTCAGTACGTCTGATTTTACTGGATTCTTGTGCATCTCTGAATAAACGCTTGGCTCTAAACCAACCTTTTTCAGGTCTTCGATAATCTCGAGGAAGAAAGGAAGCGTTGCTACCACTGGGTCGGTTACAACCAGCGGACGTTTGATGCCTTGGTCTTCTAAGTGTTGAGGAAGTTCCTTGACGGCTCCAATGCCGAAGCGGATTACTGTAGGGAAGTTGAATTGGACGACTTTACTCATGTTAATTTCGTACTAACGATTTTGAAAGTTGTAAAGCTATCGCGTCAACGTTATGTATATTCGTCCTATCAAAACGAAAATCATGAAGTTTTTAACCATCATTTCACTATCGCTTTTGCCTTTCATTGGACTGGCACAATCTATTTCTCCGGAAGTTATTGCAAGTGCAGGAGAGCATTATGATAACGGAACCGTTCAGTTGAGTTGGACGCTTGGAGAGGTGATGATTGATACGTATGATAACGGTACAAACATTCTTACTCAAGGTTTCCATCAAACTGAATTGACGGTTACTTCGATAGAAGAAACGCTGGCCGACATTAGATTGAATCTCTATCCTAATCCAACTTCAGAGTATCTGAACATTGAGTTAGGAAACAATGAAGAAGACATCAATCTACAGGTATATGACATGAGTGGAAAGCTGATTCACAAGGATGTAATCAATGCGTACGACACTAAATACGTTCTTCCAATGCAATCGGTAGCATCTGGTCAGTATTTAGTTCAGATGCAGTCAGAAAATGGAAAGCTGAATACGACCCATCAGGTGGTAAAGACGGGAGTGGAGAGATAGTGAGAACATTGCGATTCGAAACAAAAAAGCCCAGCCAATTTGGCTGGGCTTTTTGTTTTTAATCAACCGGGATTTATAAACTCCCGATCATTTTCTTCGGGTCAACCCACTCATCATATTCTTCTGAAGTAAGGTAACCCAAGGCCAAAGCCGCAGCTTTTAAAGTTGTTCCTTCCTCGTGTGCTTTTCCAGCAATTTCAGCGGCTTTGTAGTAACCGATCTTCGTGTTCAAAGCTGTAACCAACATCAAGCTGTTGCTCACCAACTCGTCAATGCGAGCGTGATTCGGTTCAATGCCTTGTGCGCAATGCTCATCAAACGAAACGCACGCATCTCCGATCAATCGAGCAGACTGAAGAACGTTGTAAGCCATTACGGGTTTGAATACATTCAACTCATAATGACCTTGCGTTCCAGCAACAGAAACAGTTGTGTCATTTCCCATTACTTGCGCGCAAACCATTGTCATGGCTTCTGCCTGAGTTGGGTTTACTTTTCCTGGCATGATGGAAGAACCTGGTTCGTTTGCAGGAATGATTAATTCGCCAATTCCAGACCGTGGACCAGAGGCCATCATTCGAATGTCGTTGGCGATCTTGTTCAACGAAACAGCCAATTGCTTCAAAGCTCCATGGGTTTCCACTAATGCATCGTGCGCAGCAAGCGCTTCGAACTTGTTCTCAGCAGAGATGAATGGAAGTCCAGAGAACTCCGCAATCTTCTTCGCCACCAATTCCGCATATCCTTTTGGCGTGTTGATTCCTGTTCCGACAGCGGTTCCGCCAAGCGCCAATTCGCTCAAATGCGGAAGTGTGTTTTTCAAGGCTTTCAATCCATGGTCGAGTTGTGAAACGTAACCGCTGAACTCCTGCCCAAGCGTTAACGGTGTAGCATCCATCAAGTGCGTACGACCGATTTTTACTACACCTTTAAACTCTTCCGATTTCTTCTTCAGCGTATCGCGAAGTGTCTCAACACCTGGAATGGTCGTTTCCATGATCATCTTGTAGCACGCAATGTGCATTCCAGTTGGGAACGTGTCGTTCGATGATTGACTCTTGTTCACATCATCATTCGGCTTCAGCACCTTGTCTTTGTCATCGAGTTTACCGCCATTGATCACATGAGCACGGTTGGCAATCACTTCGTTGCAGTTCATGTTACTCTGCGTTCCGGAACCTGTTTGCCAGATCACCAACGGGAATTGGTCATCGTGCTTTCCTTCCAGAATCTCATCGCAAGCGGCAGAAATCAGGTCACGTTTTTTCTCTTCCAAGACGCCCAACTCACAGTTGGTATGCGCAGCCGCTTTTTTCAAGTAAGCGAAACCGTAAACGATCTCTAGCGGCATGCTGGCCGATGGTCCGATCTTGAAATTATTTCGCGAACGCTCGGTCTGAGCACCCCAATATTTGTCGGCAGGCACTTGAACCTCGCCCATAGTGTCTTTCTCTATTCTGAAATCTGACATGATGAAATTTTTCGTTTGAATCGGGCGCAAATTTACCGTCTAGAACAGACTGACCAAGCAACCGCTTATTTACTGCTACTTTTGGTTGATAAAATCTTGAAATGATGAGGAAAATCGGACTGTTTTTGGTGCTTGTTCTTAGCTGCTCATTCGGGTTTGCGCAGTCGGTTGTCAAAACCATGATGCACGATGGAATTCAACGGGAATATCGCCTTTACGTGCCTGGTATTTATGATGGGATCGAAAGTGTTCCATTGCTATTTAACCTTCACGGATATGGTTCTAATGCGGTTCAACAAGAGGTTTACGGAGATTTCCGTTCAATTGCAGATACAGCCAATTTCATCCTGGTTCATCCTGACGGAACGGATGACGTGTCGGGTACGGCATTCTGGAATGCATTCGGTTCGCCAACGGAAACGGTTGATGATATTGGTTTTATTTCGGCATTGATAGATACGCTTGCGGACGACTACAACATTGACCTGAATCGTGTTTACAGCACGGGCATGAGCAATGGCGGGTTTATGAGTTACACACTTGCTTGCCAACTCAGCCAACGAATTGCGAGCATTGCATCAGTTACGGGCACCATGGTGACATTCAACTTGAATGCATGCAACTGCCAACACCCAATGCCTGTAATGCAGGTTCACGGAACGCTAGATGGTACGGTTCCTTACAACGGAAACGCGCAGGGTTTTGTGGCTGTGGAAGACCTGGTGGATCATTGGGTTGACTTCAATAACTGTAATACCACAGCGGTTGAAACGGCTGTTCCTGATGTGAACATGACCGATGGTTGTACTGCTGATAGGTTTGTTTATTCTGGTGGCACCAACGATGCCTCGGTAGAACTCTACCGCATTAATGGCGGAGGTCACACTTGGCCTGGTGCTCCAGTAGTTATTGGCGTTACCAATCAGGATTTTTCTGCTTCAGTTGAGATATGGCGATTCTTCAGTCAGTACTCTTTGAATCAGTTCGTTTCTGTGGAAGAAACTGAAGGTATTGAACAGCCATTTTCGGTTTCTCCAAATCCTTCAGAAGGGCAGTTTTCGTTACGATTTGAGAAGACCGTTACTGCAACTATTATGGTGTTCGATGCGGTTGGGAAATTGGTTCTGACCGAAACCTCAAGGTCTCAAACAGTAAATCTCGAATTGCCAAAATCTGGCATCTACTTACTACAGGTTGAAACCGATGCTGGAATTTTCACCGAAAAGTTGATTCGAAACTGACCAAATTCTGTTGCGCAATTTGACCGCAACCATTACTTTCGCCATCAAATTTTAGACAAATGACAGTCGGTATCGTTGTAATTTTCGCTTATATGCTTCTCGGGTTCTGGATGTTGACCTTTCTAGGTCTTTGGATTCCATTGATGGCTACATTGCTTTTCATGGAGCGTTTCAGCCCAGAAATGGGAGAGAAATTGGCTGCGTTTATCGCGCCACGCGACTAAGCTTACAAAAGCGTTTTAACGTTTTCAGGAGGTCGTCCAAGGACGGCCTTCTTTTGTTTTACAACAATTGGTCGCTCAATCAATTTCGGATACTTGACCATTGCAGCAATCCACTCATCATCAGAAAGGTCTTTTCCTTTAAAATTCTCTTTGAAATCAGCCTCACCGCGTCTTAGCAGATCGTAAGGTTTGATGCCGAGCATCGAAACCAATTCTTTCAATTCCGCTTCAGAAGGAACTTCTTTCAGATACTCGATGACTTCTGGCTCAACGCCAGCATTGATAATCAACTGAAGTGTTTGTCTTGACTTTGTACAACGTGGGTTGTGGTAGATTTTCATGATTCTGATTTTTCCTCGTTTCCGAACTGAAGTAGGTAACCCTTAATGAACTTATTCAAGTCTCCATCCATCACGCCTTGAATGTCTGATGTCTCAATTCCAGAACGGAGGTCTTTTACCAATTTATAAGGATGGAAAACGTAGTTCCTGATCTGCGCACCGAATTCGACTTTCATCTTTGAACCTTCAATCTCAGCACGAGAAGCCAAACGTTTACGAAGCTCAATGTCGTAAAGCTGAGATTTCAAGAGTTTCATGGCTGCTTCACGGTTTGCCAATTGCGAACGGCTTTCTGTGTTTCGGATGATGATTCCACTTGGGTGGTGCGTTACACGAACCCCCGTTTCAACCTTATTCACGTTCTGACCACCAGCACCTCCAGATCGGAAAGTATCCCAAGAAAGATCGGCTGGATTGATTTCAATTTCGATGGAGTCATCCACCACTGGATAAACGAAAACAGAAGCAAAAGACGTGTGGCGTCTTGCGTTACTGTCGAATGGTGAAATACGCACCAAGCGATGCACACCGTTTTCACCTTTCAGGTTACCGTAGGCGTATTCGCCCTCAATTTGCAGCGAGCACGAACGGATTCCAGCAATGTCATCTTCCTGTAGGTCATTTTCGGTGACCTTAAAGCCGTTCTTTTCAGCCCACATGATGTACATCCGCATGAGCATACCGGCCCAATCGCAGCTTTCCGTACCGCCAGCACCTGAGTTGATCTCCAAAACGGCACTCAGTTCATCACCTTCATCGCCCAACATGTTTCGGAATTCGAGGTCTTCCAACAACTCGGTAAACGTTTCCTGTTGCGCCTCAACTTCCTCTTCGCTTGCCTCGCCTTCCTTGTTGAATTCGTAGAGCACAACCAGGTCTTCCAAAGCTGTTTCGGCCTTGGCAAATGCTTTGGTCCATTCCTTCTTAGCGTTGGTCTTTTTCATCAACGCTTCCGCTTGCTGCGGATCGTCCCAGAAACCGGGAGCCAAAGTGGTCTGCGTCTCTTCCTCGATTTCCCGCAATTTTCGGTCAATTTCCAGGTAACCACGCAGGTCGGAGAGGCGTTTTTTCAGGTCTTCAAGTTGATCGCTTGTGATCATGGATTTGTTTCAGTTCAGCCGCAAATGTACAATCAGCGGTTGCGAATTACGAATGTTCGCGAATATGCGAATGCGGTACGAACAGGTGCTACAGAATCGAAGAACTTTATCTCTCTATCAACGCTGTAAACTATTCAACTGCTCATTTATGAGCGAAGGTTCAAATCCGCGTTGCGTTGCGAAGCGATAAATGGCCGACTTCCGCTTCCACGGGTTCTTCTCCTTCAGTTTGGAACGCTTTTCTTCCATGGTTTCACGCAGCACCTCCAAATAACGGTCTTCGTCAATTTCGGTCAAGGCAATATTGATGCATTTTTTGCTCACTTCATGTTGCTTGAGCCCATTGATGATCTTTATTCTACCCCAATGTTTGATGTTGAATTTGCCTCGAACGTAGGTTCTCGCAAAGCGTTCTTCGTTGAGGAAATTCTCTTGAATCAGTGTCATCAGCATCTCATCGCGCCATTCTTGCGGAATTTTCAAGTCCCACATTTTCTGAACAACATCATGATGGCTGCGTTCCTGATAGGCGCAATATTTCCGCAGCTTTTCAAGTAAGATTGAACGCTCTGATTCCACGCTTGAAAGTTAGGATATAGTCGATAGTCCATGGTCAACAGTCCACAGAGAGATTGGTTGATGTTTTTCCGTGGTCTATCGTCCAACGACTGTGGACTGAACTTAGCTTTGCTGCTCAGAAAAATGGAGAATAAACGCGCACTAGCACTTCTGTTCACATCGCATGTGGTTTCCAGTTTTGCGCAGGGTATCACCATGATGGCCATTCCGTGGTATTTCGCCACGATTGTGGATGAATCTGTGGTGTTCGGAAAAGTGCTGGCTGTGGCCACATTCATCAGCATTTTCTGGAGTTTGTATGCTGGAACGCTGATCGACCGCTACCCGCGCAAGAACATCTTTTGGATTGCATCTGCCGTTGGAATGTTGGTTCTAGGCGCGGCTGGTTTGTACGGAGAAACCTATCAAGAAGCACCCATTTGGTTGGTGGCTTTCATCTTCGTTTTCACGTTTTTCGGATTCAATATTCATTACCCGAACCTGTATGCGTTCTCGCAACAATTGGCTGCCCGAGGAGATTACGGTCGCGTCAATTCGATGATTGAGGTACTGGGTCAAAGCACCAATGTGCTTTCGGGCGCTTTTGGTGCTGTGCTGCTTTCTGGAACGGCAGGTGGAAGTCTCGATATTCTTGGTTTACAGATTGATTTTCCGTTTGAAATCGAGCGGTGGAAAATCTGGGAGATTTTTCTTTTAGACGCATCGACCTATGCGCTTGCGGCATGCATTATTCCGTTCATTAAGTATGTAGATGTTGACCCGCTGCCGATTGACATGGAACGGATTCTGGAACGCTTCAAGCGTGGTTGGCGGTTTTTACTCATGAATCGGGAATTGTTGGTTTTCGGACTGGCCACGTATTCCATTTTCGTGGTGCTTTTGGTGGAGGTGCAATTCCTGTTGCCCATTTTCGTGGATAACCAATTGGAAGCTGGCGCGGATGTATACGCTAGTAGCGAAGTCTATTTTGCCTTCGGCAGTCTTATTGCGGGATTCCTTATTCAGAAGCTGACACGGAATCTTGCTCCTGCCAAAACCATTCTCATGTTGATGCTTGTTGCCGGAACATCATTCGTATTGGTGGCTTTCAGCAAAAGCATTCTTGGGTTTTACCTGTTTTCGGTGTTGATCGGGTTTACCAACGCAGGCACGCGAATTACACGGGTCACCTTTCTATTCACCCACGTTCCGAACAACATTATCGGACGCGCCAACAGTATTTTCTACATCTACAATATAACCAGTCGCGGATTACTTCTGGTGTTGTTTGCGCTTCCATTTTTCTCAGAATCCAACAACATTATCTGGAGTTACGTGATCAGCGGAAGCTACATTCTGGTTTCGATAATTCCGCTGGTTGCGGTTCTACCAAAACTGGAACAACTGAAAATCAGGACTGAAGAATCACTTCAACCAAAAAATCTGACTGAAGATCCATGACGGATGATTCGGAGGAAGGAGCGAAGTGTCGAATTTGAGCTCTTCAACAAACGCCTTGAACTTGGTGGTCAAATCTTCGTCTTTCTCGTTGGTTGTAATGCTGTAAATCACTGCTTCGCGAACTTCAAACGAGCCGTCAATGTTCAGTTTGAATTCAACTTCTGCTCGGAATTTGGCCTCTTCAGGAATGGCTGTTTTTAGTTCGAGGTCTTTCGAAAGTACTTCAACAAACGCTTTTCCTTTTTGAGTTTTTGGGAAATCACCTGGGAAGTATTCATCCGAATCGAACTCCGTTCTTCGTGGTGCGTTTGGAAGTGAATAATAATTCTGATGGAAGTGGTTGGCTCCGTTTCCTGTGTAAATGTGGAACATTTGATTCAGGTCGAAAACGGCCAGTTTCGGGTTGTCGAATGACAAGTAAAGCTTGTCATCTGTAACGTAAAACGGATGTGTGGCCATCTTATGAAAGATGCTGTCGTTGCGCAGCCAACCGCTTTTGGGTATTCGGTTTCGCACGGTGGCAGATTTCAATTCGTAATGCACCAGCCTATCCAACTTCGCGCTGTCGAACAACTTTCCGTTGCGATACATGGAAAGGATGCTATTGTTCAATGGTTCTTTTCCTTGCTCTGAAATGAGTTGAGCAACAGTTTTCCCGTCATTGCTCAACGCCATCCAACCGTTCAGAAACTGACCGATCTGATAAACAGTATCGAAATGCCCATCGTGTTTGCTGAGCACGTACGTAACGCCTTCCGTATTGTCAAGTTCGTGAGAGAAAGTGAGGGAAACCAGCTTGTAAGTACCGATCTCATTCATCATTTCGTACGACACGCTTTTGTGTTGTCCGAACAACAAGGCGGGGGCAAAAAGCAGTGTTAGAAAATATCTGAGCATGCTACAAAAATAAGCCAGTTGGAAATCCAGCCTGACAATATCTCCAATTGTGTTTCGTTGTTTCAGCGTTTCCAACCTCTCCCCATGAAATCGAAAATCATTCCAATGTTGATCTGCTTTGCTTCGGTGGTATCGCAAAGTTCGTTAGGTCAAAACGTTATAGAAATACCACTTGTTGTTCATGTAGTTTACCATTTTCCACATGACAGCATTCAGGCAGATTTGATTCAGACAATTATAACGGATTCAGTGAACGCTGACCTTAGACGCCAGAATTCGGATGCTATCTATACGCAAACCGCTTACTTGCCAATTGCAGCTGATACAGAAATTGAGTTCAAATTTGCTCAAAATGACCCGGATGGAAATCCAACCAATGGTATCATATATCACTACACTGACAGTGTTAATTTGGATTGGAACAATCACGCGGTTATGTACGATTCATTGGGTGGGGCAGACCCTTGGGATGAATGTCGTTATTTCAATCTGTGGATATGGCAATCGGGCACATCTATCATCCACAATAATCAATGGTCTGGCAATCCCATTGGAATGGTCGTTGGAAATTTTGTGTTTACCGAGGAGATGGAACACAAACTTTATCGGATTCTAACTCATGAAGTAGGACATTTTTTTGGAGTTCCACACTTTCTTGGTACTCCAGCGTGCTCTGATGATGGTATTTCAGACACACCTGTTCAATCTGGGATTCCGGATCCGGCCACAGCGGCTGCAAACCCAGATTCAATTTTTGTTGAATCAAACTGCTCCCCACTTCCTAGCGGCCAACTGGCCAATAATTTTATGAGTCTAACTAATCCATATTTTATGAACCATATGAACATGTTTACGCTGGGTCAGAAGGAGCGAATGAGGAATTCTATTGCAACGTACTTTCCAGGATACATTGACCCCGAAGCTTCATGTTTTACAAGTGTGAAAGAGAAAGAAAATGAATTTGAGTTTGAAGTTTATCCGAATCCTTCAGGTGGTATTGTCAAAATTTCTGCTGGGAGAATTACCAATGGTAATGGGGTGCTCTCGGTCAGCGATATACTCGGAAGAGACGTGCATAACCAAGCATTGCCAGATAGTGAGCATCAGGTCATAGAATTGGAACTTCCCGCTGGAACCTATTTCGTCACCATTTCGGGTGAATCCTTTAGCTCCACCCAGAAAGTTGTGGTAAACTGATCACGTAAACGCGTTGAATCCCGTCACATCCATACCGGTGATAAGCAAGTGGATGTCGTGGGTTCCTTCGTAGGTAACTACGCTTTCCAAGTTCATCATATGGCGCATGATCGGATATTCTCCCGTAATGCCCATTCCGCCCAACATCTGTCTCGCTTCACGAGCTGTTCGCAATGCAATCTCAACGTTGTTTCTCTTTGCCATGGAGATCTGCTGCGGAGACGCGCGATGCTCATTTTTCAGAACGCCTAAACGCCAAACTAAGAGTTGCGCTTTCGTAATCTCCGTTATCATCTCAGCTAGCTTCTTCTGCTGTAATTGGAAACCACCGATCGGGCGGTCAAACTGAACACGTTCTTTAGAGTAACGCAGAGCTGTATCATAGCAATCCAACGCAGCACCTAGAGCGCCCCAAGCAATGCCGTAACGGGCAGAGTTTAAGCAACTCAATGGTCCTTTCAATCCGCGGATCTCTGGGAACACGTTCTCTTTCGGAACCTTCACATTATCGAAAACCAGCTCACCTGTGGCTGAGGCGCGTAAACTCCATTTGTTGTGGGTGGTTGGCGTTGTTAATCCTTCCATTCCGCGCTCAACTACCAATCCGCGAACAGTACCTTCCTCATCTTTTGCCCACACAACAGCAATGTCTGCAAATGGTGCGTTGCTGATCCACATTTTGGCTCCGTTCAGAATCACATGGTCGCCAGCATCTTTAATGTTGGTAACCATGCCATTCGGGTTAGAACCGTGGTCGGGTTCTGTCAATCCGAAGCAACCCAATAATTCGCCTGTGGCAAGTTTGGGTA
Organism: uncultured Chryseobacterium sp.; assembly: GCA_964457245.1. Taxonomy (GTDB): domain Bacteria; phylum Bacteroidota; class Bacteroidia; order UBA10329; family UBA10329; genus UBA10329. The sequence goes on from CAYWET010000002.1 coordinate 50,299, forward strand.
ACCACTTCTGTTTCTGACTTTCGGTGGCGTAACTCCATATTGGAAACATAACAAGCGAGCTTTGAACCGAAGCTGTGCTGCGCAATCCACTATCGCAACGCTCCAATTCCTGCATGATAATGCCATAGCTGATCTGATCCAATCCTGGTCCGCCATATTCGTGTGGAACGTACGGTCCGAAAGCTCCGATTTCTCCCAAACCAGGAAGCAAATGCCGTGGAAATTCTGCTTTCTGGGCGTACTCTTCAATGATTGGAGAAACGTTCTGTTTTACCCACGAACGAACCGTTTCGCGAATGAGTTTGTGTTCATCCGTAAGCAGTTCGTCAACCAAATAATAGTCGTGTCCTTGATATCTGTCGTCAGCCATTTGTTTTCTGTTGAGCGCCAAAATTAGGAAAAGGCAATTGGCAAAAGTTGTTCGCGTCAAGGCAACCCCAAAAGGAATTTTATGTTTGAACATTAAACCTTTTTAATTTTTGTCCGTACCGAGTCGTTTGCTGCTTACTGCATTAATATTTTTGAATTTCTGAAACTCAAACCCAATAAACCTATATCGTATGAAGAAGAAGTTTACCCTTGTATTATCTATGTTGATGATGGCCGGATTGGTCTATGATTACAATTACAGAAGTGTTCATTCAAATGCTGCAGGTGCTCCAGCAGGAAACACGGGTTCGCCAGGAGATGGGATGAATTGTGCCACTAGCTGCCACGTGAATGGTCCAACTCAAACGAATGAGACGGTTGAGATTACTTCTGATATTCCTGGATCTGGTTATGTTGCCGGCACTACCTATAACATTACCGTTACTATGACCAAAGCGGGAGGAACCAAATTCGGGTTCCAGCTTTCTCCACAGAATGCATCTGGAACGGTACTCGGAACACTTGCTTCTGGAACTGGTTCTCAGTTGGTAGGAAGCGGAAACTACATTACGCACACTTTTTCTGGAACTGCCGCAACAGGCGGAAGTGCATCTTGGACATTCGAATGGACAGCTCCAGCATCTGGAACGGGTGATGTAACCTTCTATGTAGCCGGTAACTTTACAAATGCAAGTAGCGGAACCGATGGTGATGTCGTAGTGACTGAGTCTGTTACGGTTAGTGAAGCGTCTGTTGGAATTTCAGAAGCGCAATTGGAGGCACTTACTGTTTACCCGAATCCGGTAGTGGACGAGATTCATGTTGCCGCTAAAGACGTGGATGAAGAAATCATGTTTACCATTTACAACATGAACGGACAGAAAGTGCTTGAAGAAAAGCACGAAGCTGGACAGACTGTAAAAATCAACGTTGCCAAGAAAAGCCTTAGCAGCGGTGTTTACTTCCTTCAGATGGAAGTTGACGGAAATTCTACCATCAAAAAGTTGTTGGTGAAATAATTGAAAACAATTGCAAAACAGGAAAGGTGCTGAACGGCACCTTTTTTGTTTTATTCGCAATCACGATATGAAAAAAAACATCCAAATATTTTTCGGGGCAGGCGTGCTTCTGTTATTTACAGTTTTATCAGGATGCCTAGTGGACAAAGGAGAACTTGTAGATGAAACGCCACAGGAATACTGTGACACGCTACAAGCAACCTACGTTGATACGGCTAAGAGTATAATCAATGCGAATTGTGCCACTGTAGGGTGCCATGTAACGGGATTTGCACATGGTGATTTTACCACATATGCAGGAATGTCAGCTCAGGGTGTTCTGATTGATGGCGACCCTGGCCTGGGAGGTCGAGTAACATCTGCAACTAGCCCTATGCCACCGCAAGGACAGCTTCCTGATTCTCTGAGGCGAGTGCTGGAGTGCTGGGCGAATGACGGTTATCCACAACAATAAAATTCGAACATGAGATTATTATTCACTTCCATTTTTAGTCTGACTGCCTCAGCCTTGATGGCACAGGTTATTTACACAACAGAATCGAGCGAGATCAGCTTCTTTTCATCCACGCCAGTAGAGGATATTGAGGCGGTCAATACAACCTCAACTTCATTGTTGAATATTGCTAAGAACGAGATTGTGTTTCGTGTTCCGATTGCGGGGTTTCAGTTTGAGAAGCCGTTGATGCAAGAACATTTCAACGAAAATTACATGGATACAGAGAAGTACCCTTATGCCACATTCAAAGGAAATTTGAGCGACACGCTGGATTTGAGTAAAGACACCATTTATAACATTTCTGCAACTGGAATAATGAATATCCATGGTGTTGATAGAGCCGAAACGTATAGCGGTGTTGTGGAAACGAAAGGCGGAAAGGCAACTTTGAAAAGTGAATTCAAAGTGGCACTGAAGGATTACAAGATTAAGGTGCCGAAGGTGGTGTTTGCCAACATTGCCGAGGAAATTGATGTGAAAGTATACTTCCAATACAAGCCATATGAAAAGAAGCAATAGAGTTGTCATCATAGCGTTACTTGCAATGGCGCTTCCTTTTTTCGGTTTTGCTCAAGATGAGGATGTTGACCTGATGGGCTTGTTGGAAGAGGCAGAGCCACCAAAGCAGGAAAAAGTTACAGCCACATTCAAAACTACACGCGTTATCAATGCGCACAGTATTGAAACCGTCAAGGCTAAAACAATGGATGTACGAATCTCTCACAGATTTGGCAACATCTATTCTACTAGAAATGACAATGATGGGCCAGATTCGTTCTTTGGTTTCGACAATGTGGCTGATGTGCGTTTGGCGGTTGAATATGGCATTACCGATGAGGTGATGATCGGCATCGGGCGTAGCCAAATGCAGAACTTGATTGATGGCCTTGTTAAATGGCGATTCTACACGCAAACGACTGATAACAAACGTCCGTTGAGCTTGGCGTTTTACGGAAATATTGCGCTCAATCCGAGTAAACAAGCCGTAATCTATTCGGGGATTAAAGACAGTTTAGTGCAAACATTTGGAGCTTCAAAGAAGTTTTTCCACCGATTGTCGTACACCGCTCAGTTGATTATTGCCAGAAAGTTCAGTCCTAGCGTTTCCATCGAGTTACTTCCCACCTACATCCACAGAAATTTTGTGCGAGATCCGTTGGATGAGAATTCAATATTTGCGTTGGGTGTTGCTGGCAGATTTAAAGTCTCGAAGCGTGTAGCGATCATTGCAGATTACTTCTACGTTTTCTCGCCTTACCGGTACAATAGATTGGGCACCCCATTCTATATGCCAATTAGCGTTGGGGTTGAGATTGAAACAGGCGGACATGTCTTTCATATTGATGTAAGCAATGCTCGCGGAATCATCTCGAATAACTTCCTGACGGAATCTCCAGATAGCTGGGAGTATGCCGAGATTAAATTGGGTTTCAACATTTCAAGAGTATTCAATCTTGGTCAGAGATTGAAGGTGGCGAAGCAGAAAGTCGAAGGCTGATTAGGCCCTTAACTCAATTCAGCTAAGTTCTTGTAGAAGAACGGAATGGTCTGGATGCCTTTCAGATAATTGAAGATTCCGTAGTGCTCATTTGGCGAATGGATGGCGTCTGTATCCAAACCAAATCCCATGAGCACCGATTTCAGTCCAAGCTCCTGTTCGAACATGGCGACTATAGGAATACTACCACCACCACGCATTGGAATCGGTTCTTTACCGAAAGTGGTTTCCATGGCTTTATGAGCCGCTTTGTACCCTGTAAAATCTGTCGGGGTCAAATACGGAAGTCCACCATGGTGTGGGGTTACTTTTACTTTGACGGAAGGCGGAGCAATAGCCACCAAGTGACTCTGAACCAAATTCGTGATTCTATCTGGGTCTTGACCAGGAACCAATCTGCATGAAAGCTTAGCGTAAGCTTTTGATGGAAGAACCGTTTTAGCGCCTTCGCCAGTATATCCGCCCCAGATTCCGTTAATGTCTAATGTTGGACGGATGGTCGCGCGCTCCAAGGTCGAATAACCAGCTTCACCTTGAGTGGCATTGATGTCAAGGTCGGCTTTGTACTCTTCTTCGCTGAACGGTGCTTTTGCCATTTCTGCACGGTCTTCTGCGCTTACTTCGTTGGCATCATTGTAAAAACCTGGAATGTTGATTCGCTTGTTTTCATCGTGCAGCGATGCAATCATATCGCAAAGGATGTTGATCGGATTTCCGACCGCACCACCGTAAAGACCAGAATGCAGGTCGCGTTTCGGGCCTGTAACCTCAATTTCCAAGTAACTCAAACCACGCAATCCAACCGTAATGGACGGAATGTCATTGGCAATCATACCTGTGTCCGAGATAAGGACAAGGTCGGCCTTCAAACGTTCCTTATTCTCTTTTACGAATACCTCGAGATTGTCAGAACCAACTTCTTCCTCGCCCTCAATCATAAATTTCACATTGCATGGAAGACCAGACGTTTTCATCATCAACTCAACCGCTTTCACGTGCATGTACATTTGGCCCTTGTCATCGCAAGCTCCACGAGCGTAGATTTTCTCATCCTTAATAACAGGTTCGAACGGTGGCGAATCCCAAAGCTCTAACGGGTCTGGTGGCTGCACATCATAATGCCCGTAAACAAGCACGGTTGGCAGGTTCGGATCTACAATCTTTTCTCCGTAAACAATCGGATAACCAGCGGTTTCGCAAACCTCAACATTATCGATGCCGATTTCTTCCAATCGTCCTTTCAGCAACTCGGCCGTGCGTAATACGTCTTTACTGAACGCAGGGTCGGCACTGATTGATGGAACCTTCAAAAGGTCAATCAACTCATCGAGAAACCGATTCTTGTTAGTGGAAATGTAATTGTCAACTTTCTGTAAATCCATTTTGCGCGTTTTAGCTCGGCCAAATTTAGTTTTTAATGGATGCGAAACATATGCGCCAAAATTGAGTTCAAACCTCGATAAGTGCATGATTATCTTTGCGCTCTGAATTGCATGAGAGGATTTCTGACATATCTCCTACTGTTATTGAGTTGCAAGCCGGTGCTTGCACAGTTGGTTGTGGATCAGAGTTATAATGTTCAGCAGCTTGTTCAGGATGTGCTGGTGGGGCAAGGCGTTCAGGTCAGTAATTTTCAATTTACGGGTAACCCTGAAGCGCGAGGCTATTTTGATGGTAGTAACTCTAATATTGGTGTTTCCGAAGGAGTAATCATCTCAACGGGTCGGATTTCGGATGCACCAGGACCAAATGGTACTCCAAACAGTGATGACGGTACAGATTTTATGGGGCCAGGTAACGGCTCTCTTACGGCCATTGCAGGTGGCGTTACCAGCGATGCCGCGATTCTCGAGTTCGATTTTGTTCCATCTAGCGATACCGTACAGTTCAGGTATGTTTTTGCATCAAACGAGTATATGTTCTATGTGGGAACTGGTGTAAATGATGTGTTTGCATTTTTCATTAGTGGCCCAGGTATTACCGGAGAAATGAATGTTGCCCTGATTCCTGGAACAATGACTCCGGTAACCATTGATAACGTAAATGCCAATCAAAACTCTCAGTACTACATCGATAATGAAAATCCGCCTGGAAGCACCGTGGAATACAATGGATTTACACAGGTTCTTACGGCTCTAGCGGTGCTTCAAGCTTGTGAACCATACCATATCAGGTTGGCCATTGCTGATGTCGGTGATGGGCTTTTTGATAGTGCCGTGTTTTTAGAGGCAAGGAGCTTTACCAGTCCGACCATCAGTATCGATGCTGAGTCGTCTTATTCTGCTTCTGCAAGTGACCTTCAGCTTGTGGAAGGATGTAGTGAGCTTACACTGAGCTTTGAGCGTTCGGAACCATACGATAATCCGCTTAGTGTTGGATTTACAGTTAGTGGTACTGCAGATCTATCGGACATTACAACCATTCCATCCAGCATAAACTTTTCGCCCGGACAAGCGGTGAGTACCATTTCATTTGACGTATTGGAGGATATGACCCCGGAAGGAACGGAGACCATGACAATTACTTTGGATCAATTGGCAAACTGTGGCTCGCAACCGGCACCTTCAGTATCGTTTACAATAGAAGACGTAGTTCCTATGAGCATTCAGGTTACGCCAGATGTGAACCTGACGTGTCCGGAAGAACGGATGATCGATGTGACCGTGACGGATGGATACCCACCTTATAGTTACAGCTGGACGGGATTACCGGATACAGACGAGTCAATTACGGTTTTCCCATTCTCGACTACAACTTATACCTCAACAGTGACAGATGCGTGTGGTTTTTCCGAATCGGCATCATCTACCGTTTCTGTATTCACGTATCAGCTAATGGAAGTTACCATGGATGATGTTACTGTCTGTAAAGGAGATGCTGCAACCTTGCAAGCATCGGTTGCCGGAGGTAGGCCACCTTTGGTTATTCAATGGCCAGACGGTAGTACTGGTTCGACTTACACTTATATGCCAGCTCAAGCCGAACAGATTACTGTGCAAGTGACCGATAACTGCAACATCATCGAAACCGATTCGGCCCAGGTAAATGTTGATGAGGTTGAAGCAAGCTTTACGCATGAGCTAACTGCGCATGCTACTATTCAGTTCACTTCGAACACGGTGGATGTTTATAATTTCTACTGGGAATTCGGGGATGATTCTACTTCAACCCAGGATAACCCCATCCATGAATATCAAGAGGCTGGTGATTATCCGGTGGCACTTACCGTGGTTAACCAGAGCGGCTGCGATACCACATTGCGAGATACGGTTACGGTTTACGACCCGCTTCATGTGTACATTCCAAACGCCTTTACTCCAAATGCAGATAGCCTGAATGATTGGTTCGGAGTTGTAGGAGAGGGCTATCTTTATTACATCATGACGATATATGACCGTTGGGGAAACATCCTTTGGGAAGGACGGTTTGAGGATGAAAAAGCTTGGAGCGGCAGGGTCAACGGACGACTTGTTCCGACTGGACTGTACGCCTACAAGGTTTGGGTAGAGCCGCCAATAGGAATTGAAGTAAAGGAAGTGGGTGTGGTTCGGGTATTGTCGGGAGAATGAACAACTTGAATGTTGAAACATCTACTTGCGTGGATTTGTGCTTTTCTATTGGCTCAACAGGTCAATGCATCTCATTTGGTGGGTGGTGAGATATTTTACACATGCTTAGGGGGAAACCAGTATCAGATAACACTGAAGGTTTACAGGGACTGTTATACCGTTGATGGAGCCGATTACGACAACCCTGCTCACATTGCTATTTATGATGCTTCAGGTAATCTGGTGCAACAGCTACAGGCTCCGTTCAATGGCTCACAGATTCTGGACGTCATTATTGAAAACCCGTGTTTACAGGCTCCGCCAGATATTTGTGTGGAAGAGGCCGTTTACAACGTTACCGTTGATCTTCCGTTCACACCTGGTGGCTATCATGTTGCCTATCAGCGCTGTTGTCGCAATCCTACTATAGTCAATTTGGCCAATGCTGGAGACCAAGGATCCACCTACTATGTTCATATTCCTGAAGAGGCACTCAGTAGCTGTAACTCCGGACCTTCATTCAATAGCTTTCCGCCTTTGGCGCTTTGTATCGGAGATGAGCTGACCTTTGACCATTCAGCAACCGATCCAGACGGAGACCAATTGGTTTATTCATTATGCACTCCGTATCACGGGGGGGATCAGCTGGATCCACAGCCCATACCACCACTTGGCCCACCGTATAATTTGATTAACTGGAACTCGGGTTATGGTTCATCATATCCAATGGACGCCTCACAACAGTTGAGCATTGATCCGAGCACGGGCTTGCTTACCAGTGTGCCAAGTCAAGCCGGACAGTATGTAGTAGGAGTTTGCGTTGAAGAATATCGAAACGGTCAGTTGATAAGCACTAACATCCGCGATTTTCAGTTCAATGTAGTGAGCTGTGTGACGAATATTGAAGCTGTTATTCCACCTCAGCCTTTTTACCATGACCCATGTGATGGGCTGGAAGTGGATTTCGGGAATCAGAGTGTCAACGCGCAATTTTACCATTGGGATTTTGGTGTTGGGGGGATAATAGACGATACCTCCAACATAGAAGACCCCATTTACACGTTTCCTGACACGGGACGTTATTGGGTCACCTTGATTGCCAACCCCGGTTACCCTTGTTCAGATACTACTATTGACGATATCCTTGTTTACAATGATGTTTCGGTTGAGATTGAACTTGATGGAGAGCAATGCTTTGATGTCAATTTAATGAACTTCACACCAGTTGGGGATTTTGGTACAGGAGCATCATTTTACTGGGAGTTTGAGCGTGCTACACCTTCAGAATCCTACGAAATGAACCCACAGGGAGTTGTCTTTGACACGGTTGGTGTTTATGAGGTAAGTGTGGAAGTTACTGAGGCCGTTTGTTCTGATGTTTCAACAACCACGGTGCAAATGTACCCACGGCCCAAGGCGTTTTACAATGGCGATACGCTGCAAGGTTGCCCACCGTTAGGTGTGTTGTTCACCGATAGTTCGCTGGTCAGCACTCCACATCAGGCATCGTGGAATTTTGGCAATGGTTTCTCTGAGGATGGTTTGCGGGTTTTTCATGGGTTTACAGAACCAGGTATTTATGACATAACGCTAACCATTTGGACTGAAACCGGTTGCGTTGATACTTCAACCTACGTTGTTCCCAATGCTATAGAGGTCTGGACAGTTCCAACGGCCGACCTAGAGGTTGAACCTGATACCCAGTTTGTTTATGACCCAGTATTCAACTTTACCGGAACAACTGATGGCGTTGCGTGTCAGATTTTTCCGGGTGACGGCACCAGCTATTTGGAGTCCGTACCCGACTGTACGTTTGAACATTTCTACACGGATACAGGGGACTATCAGGCAATAATGATTTTTGAGGATGACAATGGCTGCGTCAACTCTGACTCTGTTTGGATTCGAGTAGAACCTGAGGTGCGGTTTTGGGTTCCCAATGCCTTTTCTCCCAATGATGATAGGCTAAATGACACATGGGGGCCAAAGGCATTCGGATTCAATGAATACGAGATATGGGTGTTTGACAGATGGGGCAAACTGATGTTTCATTCTTCGGATCCATTTGAAAAGTGGAATGGCCGTTGTAACAATCAAAGCAACCATGAAGCAGTTGGGGGCGTCTACTCTTACCGAATACTTGCCCGCTCTGTTAAGAACACTGTAGTTAAGGAGTTTGGTCATGTAACTATTTTGAAATAACTCATGCACAGTGCTATTTTAATAGCGTTCTTAAGTAGTATTTTTGCCGCTTGAAATCTCGCTCCGTGAAACACGTAGTTTTAAGTTCATTTGTGTTGTTAGCCTTATCCTTTTTGATGCAGGCCAAGGCGCAACTAGTGGTTACAACTGGTCAGACTGCGCAGCAGTTGGCTGAGGTTATTGCCGGACCAGGGGTGGTTGTTTCAAATGCCATCATAACAGGAGATCCAACCGCAATCGGGGCATTTACCAGTGGTGCGAATAACCCAGGACTGGGAATACCAAGCGGTGTGGTAATGGCGTCTGGAGATGTTTTAGAAACCGCAGCCAATGCAGGTACCTTTGCTAGTAGCATTTTGGGTTCAGCTGGCGATCCCTACTTGGAGCAAATTTCTGGTGAGACATCGAACGATGCAATAATTCTACAGTTTGATTTTGTACCGAATGCTGATTACGTACAGTTCAAGTATGTATTTGGCTCCGAGGAATATCCGGAATGGGTTTGTTCCTCGTTCAATGATATGTTCGCATTCAGCATTCAGGGAGTAACTGTGCCGATGCCGCAGACAAACATTGCACTGATTCCTACGACCAGCATACCTGTAGGTATCAATACTATCAATGATGATCCTACTTGTGGGGGAAACTATAGTCAGTACTATGTGGATAACGAAAGCTTCTCTGCTCCAGCCAATTCTTACGTGGTCTATGATGGATTGACGGTTGTGCTTATTGCTGAGACCAATGTTATTTGTGGGGAAACATATACACTTCGATTAATGCTTTCGGACGGGGGTGATTCCTCCTACGATTCGGGTTGTTTTATTGAGGAGAACAGTCTTACAACTGGTAGTGTTAGTGTGGAAACAGCAACAGCTGCGGCTGATTCTACCGCTTATGAGGGCTGTAACGAAGCATCCATAACCCTAACTCTTAATGGTCCGCCCATTGCCCAAGATTTCCCTGTGCCGATCTGGATATCTGACGCAACTGCGGACATGGGTATTGACTACGCCAACATACCACAGCTGAATATTGCAGACAGTACTATGATCATCCCGGCTGGTCAGAACTCGGTTCAGTTTACTATTTCCCCGGTTAACGATAATATTCTAGAAGGACCCGAGTACATTGAGTTTACTGTTATCACCTCAACTTGCGGATTGACAGACACTTTCAGGATATACATTGACGATTTGTTGCCCATCTCAACAATAACCAGTAACGACACCACTATTTGTGAAGGCAACGCCATTGTTTACTGCGAAGCAAGTGGAGGTGGTGGATTGTACACTTACACATGGGACAATGGCTTTGGCGTAGCTGATACGATTTTTCCAAGCCCGACCCAGACAACCATGTATTATATAACAGTTGAGGATAATTGTGGTTCAACTCCTGCAACTGATTCTGTTCTTGTTACCGTTGATGGTGGGCCTATTCCCAATGCTGGGAATGATGTGTCAGTGTGTATTGGAGGAAGCGTTTTGCTCAATGCAAGCTCCAATGCTCCAGGAAGCACTTTTTCTTGGAATCCTCCAACTGATCTTTCCGATCCAAACGTCTATAATCCGTTGAGTACGCCACAAGTGGATATGGAGTATATCGTTACTGTTACTCGTCCAGATGGTTGTTCTAATGATGATACCGTTCTGGTGAGCTTGACCCCGCCTCCTACCGGAGATTTTGATCTGCCCGCGATCGGGTGCGCCAATGAGCCGTTACTTACTGAATATAGTGGTAACGCAAGCCCGTCTGCACAGTATAACTGGAATTTTGACAGCGGTGTGGTTACAAATGGTTCCGGAGGCGGGCCAATAGCAGTTTATTGGGATACTCCAGGAACGTATGATGTTGAACTCACTGTTTCTTGGAATGGATGCGTTTCCCCAACGGAGACAGAGCAGATTGAAATTCTTGGGCCGCCTGCTGTTAATGCCGGTTCTGATATTTCGTTTTGCTCTGGTAATTCTGGGCCGATTGGTTCTGCTCCAATTTCAGGGCTAACATATAGCTGGAGTCCGATCAATGGAGTTGCGGACCCCACTGCAAGTTCCACCACAGTACAACTGACGAATCAAACACATGATATAGAAGTTCATGAATTGGTACTTGTTGCCTCGGATCAGGGATGTAAAAACCACGACACAGTAGAAGTTACGGTTTTCCCAATCCCAATAGCGGAGTTTGCCATTCCTGACGGCAAGTGTTTCAACGTCAATTCATTTAATCTTACCGCCTCAGGTTATTTTGGCCCTAATGCCACTTTCGATTGGGACTTTGGCCCGGTGGGTTATCCAGCTGGTTCTACCGACCAGCAACCAATGGGTGTAATATTTAATGAGCCGGGCCCGCAAGATGTGACATTGACAATAACAGATAATACGTGTGTAAGCGAGCCATTTGTTGGAACCATTTCGGTTTACGAAATGCCAGTGGCAGACTTCAATCCCAACCCAAGTGATGGCTGTGAGCCGCTGTTGGTGCAATTTGAGGATCTTTCATACAATGGAAACAGCACCCTGTATTACAATTGGAATTTTGGAAATGGTGCTTCTTCAACCGAATCTGAACCATCTACCATTTATGAACAAGGGGTTTATTCGGTTTCGCTCAATGTTGTGACATCTCAGGGTTGTGCCAATAGTGTTTCCAGATCCAATATCGTTGAGGCTTATGAAAAGCCTGATGCGCTTTTCTCAATGAGTTCGAAGCGGCTTACCATTATCGACCCGACCGTGGAGGTTACGAATTTGGCCGATAGTGTAGTTACCAGTGAGTTTACTTTCCACCCGTTCAATGAGGTTGTGACTGCAATGCAAACTGAGTATGAGTACCCAGATACGGGTTTGTATTCTATCACTCAGATTGTGACAACGGCAAATGGTTGTATGGATACCATTACGGGTTCTCTTAGAGTAGAGCCCTACTATACACTTTACATTCCGGATGCGTTTACTCCAGATAACAATGGAATTAATGAGGTATGGTTACCTCAAGGAAATAGTATAGCAAGTTTTGAAATGACTGTTTTCAATCGATGGGATCAGGAACTTTTCTTTTCGGCCAGTTTAGAACAAGGTTGGGATGGTACTTTTCGAGGAAAACAAGTTCCCCAAGGAGTCTACATTTACTCTATTGAAACCATTGATGTTCTAGGAAAACCTCACGTCTACAGGGGTGCATTCCGGCTATTACGTTAGCGAGTTGAAAGGCCTTTCCTGTTTTACAGAGGGTCACATTTCCCTTCACTCCAACCACCAGCTTAAAATAGCGAATCGGACTTGCGAACGGCCAGATTACTGAAGTCTGCCAAACTGACAGTTTTAGAATATGATCAGTACCTTTGCCGTTCAATTTTTTGAGATGGGCAATCAGGATATTCTTACAAAAGACATAGACGAAACACGTCAGGGCGAGGCGCTGGAAATGACCGCAAAGGGTGGTTCTGGTAAGAAGCTTTACATAGAATCCTATGGCTGCGCCATGAATTTTTCTGATAGTGAGATCGTGGCCTCCGTGTTGATCGAGGAGGGGTTTGAAACCACCAAGGTAATGGAAGAGGCGGATGTCATTTTTGTAAATACCTGCGCAATCCGCGATAATGCGGAACAGCGCGTTAGGGGTCGTCTCAACATTTTCCGCAAGGCCAAAAAGAACAAACCCGACACGCTTATCGGTGTGATGGGCTGTATGGCAGAACGCCTTAAGTCCAAACTGCTTGAAGAGGAAAAACTGGTAGATATTGTGGTTGGCCCGGATAGCTATCGCGATCTTCCGAACCTGGTTAAAGTGGCCGAAACTGGTCAGAAAGCTGTCAATGTTCTGCTATCGCGGGAAGAGACTTACGCAGACATCAACCCAGTTCGTTTGGGAGGAAATGGCGTCAGTGCTTTCGTTTCTATTACGCGCGGTTGCGATAACATGTGTAGCTTCTGTGTAGTGCCTTTTACCCGTGGTCGAGAGCGAAGCCGAAACCCAGAATCCATCGTGGAAGAATGCCGACAGCTTTTTAATCAAGGCTACAAAGAAGTTACGCTTCTCGGTCAGAATGTCGACAGCTACCTCTGGGGAGGTGGTGGTTTGAAAAAAGACATCCTTGCCAGAGGTGACCTTTCTAACACGGTCAGCTTTGCTGAATTGCTGGTAATGGTAGCCGAAGTTGATCCGAAGCTTAGGGTCAGGTTCTCTACCTCGCACCCAAAAGACATGCACGATGATGTGCTGTTCGCCATGGCAAAGCACCACAACATTTGCAGCTACATTCATTTACCTGTTCAGTCAGGAAGCACCAGATTACTGGAATTGATGAACAGAGGCTATTCGCGTGAGTGGTACTTCGAACGCATTGACCGAATCCGAGAGATCATTCCAGATTGCGGGCTTTCAACGGACATTATAACCGGATTCTGTACCGAAACGGAAGAAGACCAAAAAGACACGCTAAGTCTGATGGAGAAAGTTGGCTTCGATTTCGCGTACATGTTCAAGTATTCTGAACGCCCGGGAACGGCCGCAGCCAAGAAAATGGAAGATGATGTGCCAGAGGAGGTCAAAGGCAGACGTCTCTCCCAAGTGATTGAAATTCAGGCTGCAAGCTCGCTTGCAAGCAATAAGAAAGACCTTAATAAAGTTCATGAGGTTCTGGTTGAAGGAACTTCTAAGAAATCGGACGAGATGCTGCAGGGCAGAAATCCACAGAATAAAGTGGTGGTTTTCCCAAAGGAGAATTTCAAAAAAGGAGATTATGTGAATGTGCTGGTTGATGATTGTACTTCAGCCACGTTGCTGGGAAAAGCTGTAACGGAGAATTGAGATGACGGTAGATCAGATAAAGCAACGGCACGGTATCATCGGGCATTCGCCATTGCTGAACCATGCCATCAACACGGCCATGCAGGTGGCACCAACCGATATTTCGGTATTGGTCACCGGAGAAAGCGGAACGGGTAAGGAGGTTTTTCCGCAGATCATTCATCAGTTGAGTTCACGTAAGCATGGACAATACATTGCGGTAAACTGCGGTGCGATTCCAGAAGGAACCATCGATTCGGAGCTTTTCGGACATGAGAAAGGCTCGTTTACGGGGGCACACGAAGCGCGAAAAGGTTACTTCGAAGTAGCCGATGGCGGAACCATCTTTTTAGATGAGGTTGCTGAATTGCCGATGTCAACGCAGGTGCGGCTTCTTCGTGTTTTAGAAACTGGTGAATTCATCAAGGTTGGTTCTTCCAAGCCATTGAAAACAAATGTGAGAACGGTTGCAGCAACCAACGTCAACATTCCGGAAGCCATCAGCAAAGGCAAGTTCAGAGAAGACCTTTATTATCGTTTGAACACGGTGCCGATCATCATTCCGCCATTGCGCGAAAGACAGGAAGATATTCCGTTGTTATTCAGAAAGTTTGCCGGAGATTTTGCGGAAAAATACCGTATGCCGGTTGTGCGACTGACGGATGAAGCGCGCACACTTTTGATGAATTATCGCTGGCCTGGAAATATCCGTCAACTACGGAATGTGACGGAGCAGATCTGTATCATTGAACAGGAACGCGAGATTGATGCAGAAAAACTGCGCAGTTATTTGCCTGAGCACGGCCAACGGAATCTGCCAGCAGTCAGAACGGGCAATCCGCAATCAGATTCTGGAGAATCTCAAACAGAATTCTCTGAGCGTGAGTTGATGTACAAAGTGCTGTTTGATATGAAGCGCGACATCAATGACCTGAAGAAACTGGTGTTGGATGTGGTTTCTGGCGATAATGATGTGGAGATCACGGAAGACCATGCGTCAACCATTCGAAGGCTGCATCATGATGTTGGTTCGGTTGGAAACGACTTCGGAAATGGTGTTCACGAAGTGCAGATTCACCGACCTGGTGAGCAACCTTACGAAGAGCACGAAGAAGTTGAAGAGTCACTTTCTTTGGAAGACCGTGAAATAGAACTCATTAAGAAGGCGTTGGAGAAGCATCGCGGTAAACGAAAAGCTGCCGCTCAGGAACTCGGAATTTCTGAGCGCACGCTTTACAGAAAGATAAAGGAGCACAACTTAGGGTAGATGTCAGATATTAGAAATCAGGTTTCAGATTTTTTGCTTCGGAGTTGGGCGAGCCGTCTGTTCGTTCTCATGTCTGTGGTCTGGAATCTGACGTCTCTCAGCGGTTGCGGAGTCTATTCATTTACAGGAGCCAGTATTTCACCAGAGGTCAAATCGGTAAGTGTAGATTTCTTTCCTTCTTACGCTGCGCTTGCCCCAGCAAATGTTCCACAAGCATTTACCGAAGCGTTGCGGGAGCTGTTCGTTAGTAGAACGAATCTTGACCTTTACAGCAAGAACGGAGACATCCGTTTTGAAGGCTACATTTCAGATTACAAGACGCGCCCTGTGGCCATTCAGGGAAATGAAACGGCTGCGCAAAACCGTTTGACGATGACCGTCTCGGTAACATACACCAATACGAAAGACGATACCAAAAGCTTTGAGAAATCATTTTCGCGCTTCGCGGATTTTGACGCCGCGCAGAACTTGGCAGACGTAGAGCAAACGCTGATTGAAGAGATCAATGAGCAGCTCATTCTCGATATTTTCAACGAAGCGGTGGTCAACTGGTAATGACCCAAAATCAATTCCATACGTGGCTGAATGACCCGAAATCAATGGATTCGGAAAGCATTCCGCAGTTGCGGGAAGTAATCAAGCGTTATCCGTATTTCACTGCCGCGCAAATGATGTTGGCCAAGAATCTTCGGTCCGAAAATCACATTGATCAACTGAAACAATTGCAGTTGGCCGCGGTAATGTCGCCAGATAGAAAAGTGCTGCACGATTACCTCAATGACAAGAAAAAACCACAAGCCGAACCTGTTGTAGAAAGGGAAGTGGTGGAAGAGAATATCGCTACGGTTGAGGAGGAAACTCTTCCTGTTGTGGAGGAACAACCAACTGAAATAGAGCGAGAAGAGAAGATTGAAGAAGTAGTTGAACCGCGCTTCCCAGATGAATTGATCCCAGAACCCGTGATCTATCAGTTGGAAACAGCTGATCTTCCAGAGCTTCCAACGGAAGAGAAAACTCCTGAGCCAGATGAGCTTAGCTTCAGCGAGTGGTTGGCTTTCACGCAAACAGGAAAACTTGAAAAAGAGCCATCAACTCGAAAACCAAAAGAAGCAACGCAAACCGAAAAGCGCAGCACAATTGAGCTGATTGATCACTTCCTCACGCAAGCGGATGATGTGCCGAAGAAGAAAGCGGAGTTCTTCAATCCGCGTAAAGTGGCTGCAAAAGCCGATGAAGGCGATTTTACGGTAGTTTCTGAAACGCTTGCCAACATCTATTTTTTGCAGGAGAAATATGAGTTGGCCAAGCAAGCATACGAAGCACTAATGTTGAAAAATCCGGAGAAAAGCGTTTACTTTGCCGCCCGTTTGAAAGAAATAGCGGACAAACTCACTTTAGAATAACATGTACACACTTATTATCATCCTGATCATCATCACTTGTATTTTGCTTATCGGCATTGTGATGGTTCAGAACAGTAAAGGTGGCGGTCTGGCATCAGATTTCTCGTCATCAAATCAAATTGTTGGTGTTCAAAGAACAGGCGATTTCTTGGAAAAAGGTACTTGGTACTTGGCCGTGGCGTTGATTGTTTTCAGCCTTGGCTCAAACTTCTTTATCAATAGAGGAGAGGTGGTTCAGGAAGAGTCTGCAATCCAAGAGCAAATTGATAATGCTGCATTACCAGCAACAGACAATTTGGGAGAACCAGCACCGGTTGAATAAAACTTAGGCAAGGCAACGCCAAAGGGAAATGTCAGGATGTCACGCATTCTGACATTTTTTTTGCCCCGAATTCTGCCATCATTTCAGCAAACCCTGACAAAACCCGACTGGCACATTTTCTGAAAAGAGCGCAATCGTTAAATCTAAAATTCACTAATCAATTAATAAATCAAAAATGGGAGCTATTAACATCAAACCATTGGCTGATAGAGTAGTTGTAGAAGCTGCTGCGGCCGAAGAGAAGACAGCTTCAGGAATCATCATTCCAGATACAGCAAAAGAGAAACCACAGAAAGGTAAAGTTGTGGCTGTTGGAGCTGGTAAGAAAGACGAACCAATGACCGTGAAAGTGGGAGATACCGTGCTTTACGGTAAGTATGCTGGTACCGAAGTTAATGTTGACGGAACCGATGTGCTTATCATGCGCGAGTCTGACATTTTCGCAATTGTATAATCCATCAATTAACTACAAAAACCAAACAAAATGGCTAAAGAGATAAAATTCGATCTAGAGGCGAGAGATGCGCTCAAGAACGGAGTCGATGCCTTGGCAAATGCCGTAAAGGTTACCCTCGGACCAAAGGGGCGTAACGTTATCATCGACAAGAAATTCGGAGCTCCATCCGTAACAAAAGATGGTGTTTCTGTTGCAAAGGAAATTGAGCTGAAAGACACCATTGAGAACATGGGAGCTCAGATGGTTAAAGAAGTTGCTTCCAAGACCAACGATGTTGCTGGAGACGGAACAACAACTGCTACGGTTTTGGCTCAATCAATCGTAACAACAGGATTGAAAAACGTTGCTGCTGGCGCGAATCCAATGGATCTTAAGAGAGGAATTGATAAAGCTGTTGCAGCGGTTGTTGCGGAGTTGGCTAAGATTTCTCAAGAAGTAGGAGACGACTCTGCTAAGATTGAGCAGGTTGCTACCATTTCTGCTAACAGCGATGCTACTATCGGTAAGCTTATCGCGGAAGCAATGGAGAAAGTTGGAAAAGAAGGTGTAATTACCGTTGAAGAAGCAAAAGGAACCGAAACAACGGTTGATGTTGTGGAGGGTATGCAGTTCGACAGAGGTTACCAGTCTCCTTACTTCGTTACTGATGCAGACAAGATGGAAGCGGTTCTAGATAACCCATACATCTTGATATACGACAAGAAAGTGAGCAACATGAAAGACATGCTTCCAGTATTGGAGCAGGCAGCACAGAGCGGTAAGCCGTTGTTAATCATTTCTGAAGAAGTTGAAGGCGAAGCGTTGGCCACCCTTGTTGTGAACAAGATCCGTGGATCACTCAAAATTGCCGCTGTTAAGGCGCCAGGTTTCGGAGACAGAAGAAAAGCAATGTTGGAGGACATCGCTATTCTAACTGGCGGAACTGTGATTAGCGAAGAGAAAGGGTTGAAGTTGGAAGATGCCACTCTGGATTCTCTTGGAACAGCTGAGAAAATCGTTATCGATAAGGACAACACAACTATCGTAAACGGTGCTGGAGAAGAGGCGAACATCAAGGCTCGCGTAAATCAGATCAAAGCTCAGATTGAGACTACAACTTCTGATTACGACAGAGAGAAACTTCAAGAGCGTTTGGCCAAATTGGCTGGCGGTGTGGCCGTACTTTATGTAGGTGCTGCAACTGAAGTGGAGATGAAAGAGAAGAAAGACCGTGTGGATGATGCACTTCACGCAACTCGGGCAGCGGTTGAAGAAGGAATCGTTCCTGGTGGAGGTGTTGCTTACTTGAGAACGCTTGGCGCAATCGATAAAGTGAAGCCGGAAAACGCTGACGAAAAAACTGGTGTTGATATCGTTAAGCGTGCGGTAGAAGAACCATTGCGTCAGATCGTTGCTAATGCAGGATTGGAAGGCAGCATTGTGGTTCAGAAAGTGAAAGAAGGTAAAGGCGATTTCGGTTATAATGCACGTACAGATGTGTACGAGAACATGTACGAAGCTGGAGTTATCGATCCAACCAAAGTGAGCCGTGTAGCTCTTGAAAACGCTGCTTCAATTGCTGGAATGTTGCTAACTACCGAGTGTGTGCTAGCCGATGAGCCAGAAGAAGGAGGTGGTATGCCACCAATGCCTCCTGGAGGAATGGGCGGAATGGGCGGAATGATGTAAGCCAACTCGTTACTGATTATTAAGTGAAAGCCCCGCCATTTGGCGGGGCTTTTTGTTTAGAGAGATGCTTGAGTCTCTAGTTAAAATCCATGGTCAATTGTTCGCTATTATAGATCATTTCCAAACCGTCAATCCATAGTTTGGCGTTACCATTTCCCTTTCCAGCCAAAAAGCTTGAGCCAAATGTTGCTAGTAGATATTCAGGATTTGTGGCGTTGCTGAAATATGTAAAAGGGAGGGAAATCCGTTGCCAATTTCCATTAGTCTGAAATGTGTATTTACAACTGGCAACCAACTTTTTCTCCTCTTTAACTGGATCTTGAAAATCGATTGCTCCGTGTAGGAGAAAAGAAACTAAAGCTGAATCTGAACTATCCGTAATGTTGTACTTGGCCCAGAAAACTAGACTATCTGGCCGATATGTAAATGGCAAATTGAATCCTGATTCATGCTGTCGCGTTTGGCTGTAACCATCTGATGGTGCTGTGCCTGGAGCAACAACCCTACCTGTAGTTATGGTTCCATTGAAAATCAAACCTCCAAACACAGTTTTTGATTCAATTCTCAGAGAATTTTCCCCACTTACTTTTTCGTTGCTGTCTTTAAAGACACGTTGAGACGCACCGACCGAGCAAAGCATGCACAAGTCTCCACTCATAATTCCACTCCAACCAATTGGTTCCTCCGATTCGGTACCTGCGGCTTCCCAGAGTTCAAAACCACAATTTGGTAATTGCTGGCTGAACGATGAGGTAGCAAATGCCGCCACTGTCAACATCAGAAACAACATATTGCGAAACATGACCGAGCTTTACTTCGAATTATCCAGCTTGGGCAACCTGACTTTCGGGAGTGTTTCTCCTCCTTACGTTGATTTTTGGGAAAAACTTCGGAGTTCGAGCTTGATAATTCTTGTACTTCGGGTACTTACTCAGGGTAATCCCTTCGCTGAAATTTGCGCTTCCCTGAAACAAGAGAATGAGCAGCATACTGCCAATAATGCTCCAGTTCAATAACGAGCCTGTGGCAACCACACTAAAAAGGTAGAAAACTACCCAAATGCTTTGCTCTGCAAAGTAGTTCGGGTGACGGCTGACGCTCCAAAGCCCTTCAGCAATAAAGCCCTTAGCGAATTTCTCTGGCATTGGTTGCCTCGAATTTTTCAGCGCGTGTTTCTTATTCTGAAAGTTCCATTGCTGTTGGTCGGCAATCGTTTCAAAAACAACTAAGCCCAGAAACAATACGGCTATCCCTAAATCCAATGGGCCAAGCGGTTCCGAACTGCCAATGGCTGGAATCATTGGAAGCGTTATCATTAAAAGAAGTCCTAATTGATAGAATGAAATAAAACCAAGGTTGAAAAGCGTCCATCTGGGTCGAGAGCTGAGTAAAGGGTTCTTGCGTAGAACTTCCCAGCGATAATCTTCATCTCCTTCCCAGAATTTCCATGAATATCCGCCTCTTCTTGAGAAGTTGTACGTAAGCCTTATTCCCCAAACTGTTGCAAGGGCTGCCATAAGCAATAAGCGAGGTTCAAAGTTGTTGAGGCCAGCAATTGTCCAAGCAAACACCACAGGGATAATGCTCCAGAGCTTATCAACCTGACTGTAATTTTTTGCCAACTCACTTACGGCAAAGCACAGGATGGCAGTAGTAAGATAAACGCCAAGTACCGCAAGTAGTGTTGAAGTCTGGATTTCCATGAAGGAAACATCCATAAAATGAAATGAAACGGGAATAATCAGCAACGCGGCAAACAATATTGATATGGTAGTTTTCATGAGTTAGATTTTGATACTAAACTCACAATCAATCACATTGTTTAATAAAAGCATAAAAAAGTTAAACAAAATAAAGTTTGTACTTAATTGGGATGATCTCAGTTTACACTACATTTAATCCATGGCACGCAAATTCCTTTCAGAAATTCTCGGAACATTTGGTTTGGTATTTACAGGCTGTGGAGCAATTGTGGTGAATGACGTAACTGGAGGTGTTGTCGGACATTTGGGAATATGTACCATTTTCGGACTCATAGTAATGGCCATGGTTTACAGTTTTGGAGATGTATCTGGCGCACACATCAATCCAGCAGTCACCATTGCGTTTTGGCTTTCGGGAAGGTTTCCCTTGAAAGAGGTCGGGCCTTATATCTTGGCACAGGTTATTGGCTCCGCAGCTGCTTGTGGCCTACTGCTTTATTTGTTTCCCGAAGACACAACCTTTTTAGGCTCTACGCTTGTTTCTGGAACTGTGCTTCAAGCATTTGTGTTAGAGGTTGTCATCACCTTTTTACTGATGCTCATCATCATTATGGTGGCAACGGGTTCTAAAGAAGTAGGAACACTTGCAGGAATTGCCATTGGCGCTGCCGTAGCTGTCTTAGCGCTCTTGGCAGGTCCGATCACAGGAGCTTCTATGAACCCTGCGCGCTCTTTGGGACCGGCCTTAGTTTCTGGAAACTTGGAGCATATTTGGGTTTACATCGTTGCTCCAATAGTTGGAGCTGCTGCTGCTGTTCCCGTCAGCAACGTGATCAAAGGTCCGCAGACGATTTAGTCCATTCCCATAGCCACGTTGCGGTCAACGATTGGCAACTCAACGTGTGAAGGGTGTTCCGCATCATGATGGATTTCCCAAGCTCCACCAATTGGGTAGAGATTCTTAAAGTTGTACGTGTCAACCCCAGCCAAACGAATCTGAATTTTGTGCCCTTTCTTGAATAAGTGAGACGTAGGCAACATGTCAAATGAGACCAATTCCACTTTCGATGTGTCCATCGGTTCAGCATCTACTTTTAAGTAGCTGTGATAAGGAACCACATCCTCATAATGCGGAGGAGTTTCTTGAAGCTTCTTGTGTACAAAACGGAACTGACCGTCTGTTACCTTCCAAACGTTTCCGTTCTCATCAACATCTTCCAGGTAAGCGAAAACTGAACCATCTTCGGTCGCAGACTTCAAATAGAGATTTACCTGCGGATGTCCTGTTACTTCCATGTCTTCTTCTAGTTCAGCCAACGTGAATACCAACGTTATGCTGTCTTCAGAACTAGCATCAGCATAGGTTACTCCGGTGTGACCGGTATGAAAACTCCAGCGGTCGTCACCATGTAAGGCATGCGTAGTATCTACTGTGTAAGAAGTGAAAGTATCTGATTCCGAAACACTCCAATCGGCAGTTGAATTTGCTGATAAGTACAGCGACTTCCGTTCTGCCTCAATTGGCCAAACGTCAGAGGTTTTCCAAACATTCTCCCCCATGGTGTAATAATAAACGCGAGGCGATTCATCTAATCCGTTGTCCATCCCCTTCAAGTGGTAGTCAAAGAATCGGACAATTTCCTTCACATCATCATGCTTAGAAGCCGCAGCCACATTTGGGCTCACGTTAGCTCCGCCACCGTGGTTCCATGGCCCAAGACGAAGGCGGTTTCTGCCATCATCCAAGTTGATGAACTGCCGAACTGCCGCGTGGGCAAAGGCAGCATCCCACCAACCGCTCCAAGAGTAAATGGCTGCTCCAGAACCTTTGATTTTATCTTCAAACTGATGTGGCGACATTACGTCTCTTACGCGGAAATCGCCATTAATAGTGAACTTATCGTCCATGAATTCTGCAGTACCACCTTCTGTGCGATGATAATGGTTACACGAGTGTTGAGAAACGATTTTCTCCATGTCCTTTTTACTGAATCCTTTCACACGTTCTACCCCATAAGAAAGCCCAGCTCCTCGTTTTTGTCGGCTAGGAGGAATGATGTTCCTATCTAGCGATTCACAGAAATCGCCATACTGACTGATGAACTGATGGAAATAGATTCCGCCAGGAGCGGACACGTCATCATAAATATCCCAAAGTGAATAGGTCGGAACCACAGCCCTCAGGTTAGGATGTTGATTGTATGTGGAATACAGAGCTGTGTTTCCGATATAAGATACGCCTGTTGCGCCTACGTTTCCATCGCACCATTCTTGCTCAACAACCCAGTCAATCATGTTCTTGCCGTCCATCACTTCACGGATGTCGCAAAGTGTTAAAGTCTTTGTGCCCTCAGAAGCTCCGCTACCGCGCACATCAACTGTTACCAACCCGTATCCGTATTTCGGAAACTCCAAAACAGGGAAGTTTGACGTGTGCGGCACCATGTCTGTCAATCCAGAAAACGGCCACTTCAGCCCAACCGCCCTCCAATATCTGGTCTGAAACAGAATCGCTGGAATTTTTTCTCCCTTCTTAAGACCCTTCGGCAAATAAACGTTGACCGCCAGTTTGATTCCATCATCCATTTCTACGTAATACGATGTCAGTTTATGACCCTTGTAGGTCATTTCTCTATCGTACAACGGAGATTGTTCCTGAACTTCGGTGGAGTCAGTTTCTGGGGCCACAAATGAGTAGCCAAGGGTTCCAAGGGCCATCGCGAAGACGGCCAGAATCAATTTTTTCATGAAAGCTTAAAAATGGGGACTGCAAAGATAGGAGTGAGTTCGAGTTGATTAAAATCAAGCGGTGGTTATCGGTCGATTTTTTGGCATTTTGCGACATAATTCATGAGTAAACGGATTCTGATAGCACCCTTGGATTGGGGATTGGGTCATGCTACGCGTTGTATACCAATAATTCGACACCTTTTAGATACAGGACACCAACCTGTGATTGCTGCATCGGGACGTCCGTTAAGTTTGCTGAAAACCGAGTTTCCCGAAGCTGAAACAGTAGAGTTTGAAGGCTACAACATCAGCTATCCGCAAGGTTCTGGAATGGCTTGGAAGATGTTCAGATCAACGCCTCAGATCTTGAGGAGAATAAAAGACGAGGAAAAGGAGTTGGATGGATTGATTGATAAGCTGAAATTGGATGCGGTTATCTCAGATAATCGATTCGGTCTTCATTCGGACAAAGTTCCATGCGTGTATATGACGCATCAGGTTATGATCAAAGCACCGTTTTTCGAAACCACGCTTTATCGCATGCACATGAAGTACATGCGAAAGTTTTCAGAAGTATGGATCCCTGATTTCGAGAAAGAAGGTCTGTCGGGAGATCTCGCGCACAAGTATCCCAAGCCTTTCAATGGAAAATACATTGGGCCGCTATCGCGATTTGAGGCAAGTGATTCAGAATTGAAAACCGATGTGTTGGTGCTCATTTCTGGGCCTGAACCACAGCGAACACGTTTTGAAAACTTGGTCTTGGAACAACTCCAGAATTTTGATGGAAAAGTGACGGCAGTTGTCGGAACACCAGACAAACAATTCGATAGGACGGAAGGGAATCTACGTGTGGTTTCGCATCTCAATGCAGAAGAACTTCAAAAGGAAATTGCTGCAGCAAAATTGGTTGTTTCTCGTTCGGGATATTCGACCGTTATGGATTTGGCTGCGATGGGCAAAAAAGCTGTTTTCGTTCCAACGCCAGGGCAAACGGAGCAAGAATATCTTGCTAGGATGTTCGATGATAGAAAAATGCATTTTGCTGTGAAACAGCGAGAACTGAATCTGCTCGAGGCAATTCAAAAATCAGAAGAGTATGCAGGTTTTCAGCCTCGGAAATTCGATGCTTTCAAACCTGCGGTTGATGCGTTTGTTACTTCGCTTTCTTAAGTGTAAACGAGAAGGTTGTTCCTGAATTTTCTCCCGTTAGGGAGCGCACGTTGATGGATTGTCCGTGCGCTTCTAGAATGTGTTTCACAATGGAGAGCCCAAGCCCAGTTCCGCCCGCGTGACGGTCTCTTGCCTTATCCACCCGATAAAAGCGTTCAAACAGACGAGATAGGTGCTTTGCCTCAATCCCAGGCCCATCATCTGCAACTTCGCAAAGGATGTTCTCATCCATATCGTAGAACCGGAGCTTGATGGTTCCATCCTGAGAACCGTATTTAATACTGTTGTCGAGTAAATTGATGTAAACCTGACGAATCTGATCGCCATCGGCCATCACGTAAATGGGCTTGTCGTACTTTTCATTGAACTTGATGGAAATGTCGCGCTTATCCGCCTTCATTTCTTCCATTTCAATCACCTCTTTGGCCAGTTCAACGATGTTGATTCGCTGCACATTCAACTCCAATCGTCCTGATTCCAATCGTGAAATGACATCAAGGTCCTCCACTACAGAGATCATTCTCTCCACGCTTTTATCAGCCCGCTTCAAGAACTTTCGGTTGATCTCTTCATCTTCCAAGCCGCCATCCAAAAGGGTGTGAACATATCCTTGAATATTGAAAATGGGAGTTTTCAATTCATGCGATACGTTGCCGAGAAAGTCTCTTCGGTAAGCTTCCTGATCGCGAAGGGTTTGAATCTCCTGCTGTTGCGTTTCTGCCCATGAGACCACTTCGGTGTTTACGGATTCTAAAATTCCTGGGTCTTCTTTGAGTCGCTTTTTTAACTCCGATTTGGGTGTCTTTAGGTTGTGGATGGTCTTATAGATCAGTCGAATTTTCTCATAAACGAACTCATTGACCACGTATCTGACCATTAGATAAGCCCCTCCAAACGTTATTGCGAAGGTTGTGACTGTTCGTCCCAAATGGAATCCGCCAAAAGCAAGAAGGTCTAATGCGGATAGAACCACGGTAAGCACACCAGCAACTGCTAGTGCTGTAGAAGGAATGAGATTGCGTTGATTGGGCCCAGTCACGGGGCTAAGTTACTGCTCGAACTTGTAACCGACTCCTTTTACGGTCTTAATCGACTTGTCTCCGATCTTCTCGCGCAGCTTGCGGATGTGCACATCAATGGTTCTATCGCCCACCACAACCTGTGCTCCCCAAACTGAACTCAAGATGTTATCTCTAGTGAATACGTGACCTGGTTTTGAAGCCAAAAGCGCAAGTAGTTCAAACTCCTTTTTCGGAAGTGTGATCTCCTTTCCGTCAAGTTCAATGATGTACTTGTTTCTATCGATCTTCAACCCAGATTCAGTTTCGAAAACCTGATTCTGATTGAGTGGATTGTTTCTACGAAGCAATGCTTTGATGCGGCTAACCAATACGCGTGGTTTGATAGGTTTGTTGATGTAGTCATCTGCGCCAGCGTCAAACCCGGCAATCTGAGAATAATCTTCGTTACGTGCTGTTAGGAAAGCAATTAGCGTATTCTTCAAATTTGGAAGGTCGCGCAGCTCTTTGCACGTTTCGATGCCATCTAGATCCGGCATCATTACATCCAAAATGATAAGATCCGGATTTACCTTCTGAGCAATTTCAATGGCCTTACGACCAGAAGATGCCGTATGGACATCAAACTCCTCCTTTTTCAGGTTGTACTCCAAGAATTCGAGAATGTCTTCCTCGTCATCTACAATAAGAATCGTTGAATCGTCCTTCATTTTGAACTAATCTGCGCGTCAAAAGTCTTGAACTTCGCGAACGCGGGTGTTAATATAGCGTTAACAATAATTCAATTATTCGGTCAATTTTCCACGGTAAGAAGTACTTCTTCAATACGTGTGCTTTCCATTTTTGTAACGGTGAAGAGAAAATCGTCCAAACGAATCTTCTCCTTTTCCTCTGGAATACTCTGATGCAGTTCTATGATAAAACCCGCCAGTGTTTCATAATCGTTGGATTCGGGAATAGAAAGACCATAAGTCTGGTTGAGGTAGTCAATTTCCAGCTTGCCTGAAAAACGGTATTCGTTGTCCGAAAGCTTTTCCTCTACCAATTCTTCTACATCATGTTCGTCTTCGATTTCGCCAAAGATCTCTTCAACGATGTCTTCAACCGTGATCATTCCAGCTGTGCCACCAAACTCGTTCAAAACCACCGCAACGCTTCTGTGCTGTTGTCCGAATTGTTTAAGGAGGTCTTTCACTTTTGTGCTTTCTGGGACAAGGCTGATCGGCCGAATAATGTTCTTTATGGCTTTTGGTTTTTGGAAAAGCTCGAATGAATGAACATAACCGATGATATTGTCGATGTCATCACGATAGATTAGAATTTTCGAAAGACCAGTTTCGATCAATTTGTCTTTCAGGTTGTCGATGTCTTCATCAATGCTCATCGCGATGATGTCTACACGATGAATCATGCATTCGCGCACCTTAATGTCGCTGAAGTTCAATGCATTGCGAAAGATCTGAATTTCACTATCAACTTCATCTTCTTCCTCTTTGGCACTGAATTCATTGACAAACTCATCAAGATCCGATCGGCCAAACGTCAGCTTTTCCTCATTCAATTTAACCTTGAAAAATGCACTCAAAATCTGTTTGGAAAATCGGTCGGTCAACCAAACGAGCGGGTAGAGAAACAGATAGAAAAGCTTTGCAGGAATGGCGAATATCTGTAGCATTCGATTTGGGTCGATGCGGAAAAACGCCTTGGGAAGAAATTCGGCCGTAACGAGAATCAGCAGCGTGGAAATGATGGTTTGCACAACTAAAACCACCGATTGACTGGCGGTGAATGTTCTGATCCACGGCTCCAGCACTTTGGCCATTGTGATGCCGTACACCACCAGTGCAATGTTGTTGCCAACCAATAGTGCACTGATAAATTGCGATGGTTTTTCGAGAAATTGACCAACAATGGATGCTGAAAGCGCGCCCTTTTTTCGGTCAACTTCTACTTTGAATCTGTTTGCCGAAACAAAGGCAATCTCCATTCCAGAGAAGAATGCAGACAACACCAAACAGATGAGTATGACCGCTAGGTAACTCAACTTTCAGAATTCTTTTCTGACTGTTCGGCTTCCATGAATTTCAGCCGTTGGCGCCTTCTGAATGCAAAGAAAACTCCAGCTATTAACGCACCTCCAAAAAACCATTTGGAAGCATCCCATCCAGCTTGATTGAAGTAGTACGCCCCGGCAAACATGGAAAACAGTCCGATGAGTAACCAGGCAACTTCAAGGATTTTCAGTACTCTCAGCATCTTCTTTCAGGTTAATTGTTCCTTTAATCTTTTTGATCTTATACTTGGAGAAGTCTTGATTGGACTCAAATCCATGACCGAAAATTACTTCATCTTCCGTTGTGATCTTCACAAATTCTTCCGTGTGGATCTTCTCCGTTTTTTCTTCCCAAATAAGGTGCTCC
The DNA here is from genome assembly GCA_964457245.1 of uncultured Chryseobacterium sp. Lineage (GTDB taxonomy): Bacteria > Bacteroidota > Bacteroidia > UBA10329 > UBA10329 > UBA10329. The sequence continues at coordinate 78,387 of CAYWET010000002.1, forward strand.
GTGTTCAGTGTTTCGCCTTTCTTGTTTACCACAACCACATCTTCTTTCGCTTCCATAATGTCGGAGTTTTCGTAGCTGATGGCATAGTTGGAACGCAATTCAGACTCAACTTCTCCCAAACCGTTAAAGAACCTTACATGAACTCCTTTAGTCATTTCAAGGTAGGGATTTTCGCCTAGGAAACGTTCAAGACGACCTGCCTCAAGGATTACCTTGAGCATGGCGGAATCGGAGTAAATGATCTGCACGCTATCAGCCATTTCAACTGGTAGCAGCTCTTTCTCGGTTATGGCGTTAACCTCATCCATATCGTTAACGCAACTGCTGATAAGCAAGCTTAGAAACAGAAAAAGGTAAAGACACCTGTGCGTCTCCACCTTTTTTCTTGAAATGATATTCGGTTTATCAGTCCGCAAAACGGGCTGTTGTTTGAACTCCGATCCAGCCGCCAACTGTAACCGATTGACCTTTCTGTACGCCAATAAAGAAACAGTCTTTTGCTACGGGATAGTATTTTCTTGCTGCAGAAAGTTTCTTGTCAGCTTGCTCAGCAATAGAGCTGTCAACACTTTTGGCTTTCTGATACATGTCTGTAGCTGCCCAGAAACCGTATTTCTTGGTGCAATCATTGTCACCACAGCTATTTGATGTGCTCATGTAAAGGTCGCCAATGTATAGGTAAGGCTCACCCCAGCCAGATTTTGCGCTAGCAGCTTCCTGCGCTTTTGCGCGAGCAGAACTGTATTTCTTGTCTGCACCATAAAGCTTGGCCAATTTCAAAAGCTTTTCACCTTTAGAATCACCATCGGCATCTGAGGTAATTGATTCTTCCAAGAACTTAGCAGCCTGGTCGTTATTTCCTTTTTTAGCATGCCCCTCATACAAGTTGTAAGCAGCAACCGTAGATGGCTTCAGTTTGTATAACTTCTCAGAAGCTTCCAAATAGAAATCGCTGTTCAGCCAGTCACGTTTCACCATCATCGAAGTCACTTTTTCCAACAGCTCAGCGTTGTCTGGCTCGGCTTCAACTTTTGGTTTCATGAGTCCGATGTATTGGTCTTCTTTGGCAATTCGCTCAAAATTCTGATCCACAACCTGTTGCGCCTTTTCAATTTTCTGAAGTTCTTTTTCATCAGAAGTCTTCTTTGTTTGGTGAGCAAGCGCTGTGGCAACTTCATCATACAAATCGTATAGCTCGTCCATTTCCATTTGCTTGTCAACCAACCGTCTCATGGCAGCCATGTAAAGGCGCATAAGTACGTATGGGTCCGTATCCAATTTGTCAACATCAAAAGCTTCTCTCAGGGTGGTGTACGGAAGTGTGTAATCTTCCCCAGCATATTCGTACTGATCCATTCCTTTACGTCCCAAAGAATACCCTTTGTCATCTGGATAAAGCTCAATCCGCTTGTCGTATATCATATAAAGTGTATCCAAATAAGCCTTTTTCATTTCAGGATTATCCTTATGTTTTTCAATCTGAAACTCAATGATCTTCGGCCCATTGATCACAATGTTCTTGGTGGCCTTTGGACAATTGGCAAAAGCCCATCTCCATCCTAATATGGCATCTTGATAGTTTTTTTGCTTGTAGTATTCGCGGTAAAGCGAAACGTTCTCCTTGCACTTGTCAGGATCGGCACCGAATTGGTCGTCTTGTGCCTTGGCACCGAAAGTGGAAACCAATAGCAGTTGTACAGCTACAAGCATTGAGATGTTGGTAAGTGTAGAACTGAAATTTTTCATGATTAATCGTATTTGCGTTTTATAAACCATTTGTCGTTAAGAGTGAATCCGAGTTTGAAGTTCCAGTAGTTTTCCAATAGCAGTGAACGTTCGGTGGTACCTCTTTGTCCCCATTGCACTGCGAAGTTTATCATACTCTGAATAAATTCATTTTTACCCGGAAGCCTTGTTCGTCTTAGTGGGAACCCGAAACCAAGAGTTATGCCATAATCTGGTAATTGGGTGCCATTGATGTCGTATTGGGTCATGGAATAGTACCCTCCCAAGCGGTATTGCATTTTGCCGAAGTAAGCCCAAAACCCTCTGTTTGTGTGAGGTACAGAGGGTTTGAATTCCAATCCGATTGCTGTCTTCCATGCATCTGAAAGCGAATCGTTTTTCCCGTCAACATCTCTGAAAGTGCTCCATAACTCTTGCGAGTGCTCAACGCCCAGAAGCCATTTTTCTCCCATTTTCCAAGTGACTCCAAAACCGTATTTCCAAGGCATGGTAATACTTCCTCCTTTAACCACTCGATAAAGCGCAGTGTCTCTATGATTGTCCTCACCATAAACTGTCAGTGTGTATGTCCTTGCGAGGTGCGTGCTGTTTGCTCGAACTTTCATTGGGTGAGCAAAGGTTGTTCCGAAGGTTAACACTTGCTTGTTCTTTTTCAGACCCAATCGGTACTGAAGACCATAATCCAAATAAAAACCACCCACGTCTGTGTAGCGCTCCGATTTTACATTGAAAAAGTATTCTTCATCAAACTCCAAACGCTGAATTCGATTCAATCGACCGAAAAGGAATGAAGCGTTCAGGCCAATTGAAAGATTCTGAATCGGTTCGAGACCCAGACCAACGAAAAACTGGTTTACACCGCCTTCACCCTGAAAACGGTGGGTATAATTGAAAGCCGTATCACCTCCAAACGAACCCGTTACATCGGTGAACGATTGGCTGGCCGTGTAGTTCATGCTACTGAACTCACGCAGCCCAAAAGCACCTCCCCAGAAAACGCGTTTGTTCACTTCTCTGATTTTCCTGTCACCTTCAGGAATTTCGGTTGTATCCCGCTCGTTTTTAACACGCAGCTTCAGAATTGGGAATCCGAAGGCGAAATATGAGAAGTTGGCACGATTTACATTTTGCGATTGTGTGCTGGTGGAAATCGTAGATACGTTTGCGTAAACTCCCAGATCCAAGGATGTGAAACCCAGACCAGTGTACGATGCCGGGTTCAGGAAGTTGACCAAATACGGTATGCTGTCTTCGCGCATGGCGATGCTCAGGCCACCAAGGCCTTCAGAGCGAACATTAATACCACTGTTCAGGTTTCCCAATCCGTAACGCGCATAAGGCGAGTTGTTGGCGGGCTGCGCAAACGCAAAAAATGTCCACCCTGATAAAAGGATGAACATAAATGTCGTAGCTGATTTCTTAGCTGTTGTAAAGATATATCTCATTAATGCCTCGTAGCACGAGCAAAAGGTCTGCAAAGATGTGAGTTTTGAGGTCATTTACAAAAAAGGGCAAATCTCCTCCCGTTCCAACCGTTTTTGTTCCGGGGTGTAACGTCTCCATTGTATTGATCATTGCCTGAATTTCAAAGAGCATTCCCTGCTGCACGCCCAATCTTAAAGCTTCATTGGTTGACTTACCGATAGGGCCTTTAATTGGCTCCGGCCTTAACGCTGGCAGTTTTGATGTGTAACGATTCAAGGCATCATAACGCATTTGAAGGCCTGGAGCGATGTTTCCGCCTTCGTAGACACCATCTCGGTTAACAAATTCATATTTGATACAAGTGCCGATGTCAATCACCAGCACTGGTTCTTTCGGGAAAAGACTTTTTGCTCCAATTGCCGAGCAAAGACGGTCCATGCCCAGTGTTTCCGGAGTGGAATAGTTGTTTTTGATCGGAATATCGGTTGACCGGGTTATTTGATGTACCCCGTGTTTTGATAAAAGACCTTGGAACTTTTCGGACAATGAAACCACTGATGCCACCGATATGGCATCGTAAGCGCGGAAACTTAGAACATTGCTCAACGTTTCGAAATCCATTTCTGGTATCATTCCAGATTCCAAGACCTCTCGCTGATAGAACCGCGCCCACTTAATCCGTGAATTTCCTATATCAATTGCCAAATGCATCTACTCACAAAATTACTGAACGGGTTTTTAGACTTTTGGAAGATTACAGCTCAATTCGAAATATTTTTACATTTGCAGCCCTCAAAAGAGGTACCATAGCTCAGTTGGTAGAGCAACGGACTGAAAATCCGTGTGTCGCTGGTTCGACCCCAGCTGGTACCACTCAACCGGACACTACTAGGTTTTGCTAGTAGTGTCCGGTTTTCTTTTTTGTCTGAATGTGTTGTGTCCACAGAAACACATTGCTACGGTCTCGTTCAATTTAATGCTTCGACATTTTTCTTTTCACCAAGTAGGGTGATATTTCCACGTGTGTGTGGTGATTTTCCACATAATTTTTGACTCAGCAATCTCTTTTGAATTCAATTTTCAATCGGAATACAATTTGGCAGGTGTTGGTCGAACCACTAAATGCCAAGTCATGAAACAGTTAACAACAACACTAATAATAATTGTATTTGCATTCGGAGTAGCAACCGCTCAGAACAGCATTCGATTCGGAAATATTACTGAGGCAACATTAGGTCTTCAGGTTGGTAAGACAACTCGAATTACCTCTTTTCAAGGAGGGGAGATGGAAGAAAAAAAGCGAAGAAATGTGTACCCAGCACCGAGAATTGCTACAGCTTTTGGAGTACATCTTGGAGATATTTTATTCGTTGGCCCTGGTGTGGCGTATATGTTCCAGCCGAGCGATGACAAGAATGGTTATGCTCATCAGGTGTCTGCATTCGGACAGGCAAGGCTTCACGCCAATTCGATGCTCGTTCGCCCATTTGTGGATATCAAGGGGGGGTATCACTTTGTATCGTGGGAACAGACAAACGTTTTGCTTGACAAAGATTGGTACAAATGGGATGGTCTTTTCGTTGAGCCCGCCATTGGACTTTCCTTTCAACTGCAAGAGAAAAAATACTTTAACGCCTCTTTGGGGTATCAGTTCGCACAGGCAGGTAATCGCATCAAACAGTCTATAATGACTGAAAGCGGGCAGCCAATTGCCGAAGCCGCGCTAATTGAGAACTATCACAGAGTACTTCTTTCCGTTGGTCTGACTTTTTAATCGGTTACAGGAAAACAACTAAGAATCAACTAACACAATTAAACTGAATTATCATGAAATCACTTAAAAATCAACCGCAACAATTCAAATCAAGAAAGCTTATTTTTCTTGTTATCACAACAACTTTCCTAACTGCTTTAATGCTATTTGGAACATCCCAAAACACAAGTGCCCAAGCGTGGGACAGATTTTCAAAGGTTCTGACATTAGGTGTGGGTGCTTCAAACTATTACCACCTAGACGGATACTACTATGGTGACCCTGACTTGAGAGCTAGGGCTTACGTTCCAACAACGGGACAACTGGTCTTTCAAGGAGAGTTCGGTGTTCACAAATATGTCGGATTAGGATTTCACACAGGGTTTGGCGGCAGAGGCCGTTGGACAAGAAATTACATCGGTGCATGGCATGTGCCATTCGGTATGCTTTCGAACTTCCACTTCTATCAATTGATAGCTGATAATACAAGCAGAAACATCCATGCAGACGTTCTTGATATATATGCAGGTTTGAGTCTAGGAAGCGGTGTTGCGGTAACCTATTATGATAACGGTGTAGTGAGAGCTGTTCCACTTCTTTACGGTGGGCCACATGTTGGATTGAGATGGTACTTTGCGCCAGGTGTTGGTCTTACTGGAGAACTTGGTTATGGTAAGAACATTGCCAGCGCAGGATTCGTATTTAAACTGTAGTAAACAACAACAAATTCAAAAAAGCCGAAACGAAAATCGTTTCGGCTTTTTTTTGTGTAAAAAACTCTACATGAAATGTGCTGACAATCTACACATATTTGCTAGTGGGTTAAGGGGTGGTTGTGTAAGTTGTTGATAACCAGTCCATTTCTTGATGAGGTGGTTTTGGTATGGAAGTTTCAACTGTTATTGATAGTAATAACCTAAATATCAAAGTCATGAAAACTATACATACACAACATAAAAGCACACGCAGAATTAAGAAGCAAAATCTCTTAACCTATGTGATGGTGATTCTCTCAATTCTATTGTTTAGCCTGACCATACAAACAGCGTTTGGCGACAACGGTAAACTGAAAGTGAAAGGAGACATTATCAATGTGCAAGATGAGGATGCGAAATCATTGGTTACCCTTTTCAGGGTTCCAGAAGATGGAGCAGGAACGTTTGTTCTAGGTCAGTTTATAGTGGAAGGAAATGATTGGTTCAAAACCCACATGGAGTTAGACAAGAAGTACATGGTTGAGATTGCCTCTACCAATGGAGTTACCAAGCGCTTCTTCTTCGATACCCATGTTCCTGAAGATGTGGAAGGCTCAAGAATGAAAGTGGATCTTGCGTTTGATATGGGTCCTTCAAATGAAGCTAGAGGAGTGCTAAACGCTGGAGAGGTCTCTTTCGAAGACAAAGAGATTGAATTTGCCTTCATTGATTGGATTGACAACAACTCGGTTGCCATGAGCCCAACTAAATAAAACATGCGAATCATACATTTAAGAAGCCCCGTTCTGGGGCTTTTTTTATTGCCTATGCTCTAGGCCTGAGGCTTAATTCAACAACGGTACTCGGAATCAAGTAAGTCAACGAGAGTGTGGAATAATCATCCCTCAAAGTGTGGTGATTAATACACAGTTTGCTTTACCGAATAAAAGCATTGGCATGGCATGGAAAAACTCTGTATCCCTTTTCTGACAAGGGTTTCATGCGATTTTCAGGTTTGTTTCCAGACGCTGGCACGGTTTCGTCTTAACGTAATAGCATCTTAAATCATTAAAAGTTAGAAATCATGAAAAAGGTAAGATTAAGTATAGCAGCAGCGATGGTGGCGATTTTCGCCTTTACATCTTGCGAGAAGAAAGTAGATAATGACGCGAAAGAAGGTGGAGTGTCCATTAACATGACCGATGCTCCTGGCGATTATGCCGCACTGAACGTGGAAATTGAACGAGTAGACATCTACTCTGAAAGCTCTGGCTGGGTAACCCTTAGCAACGAAACGCAAATGGTTAACGTGCTGGAACTGACCAATGGTGTTGAAACCAATTTGGCAACAAGTACGGAGCTTGAAGCAGGTTTGTACACGCAAGTCGCAGTCTATTTTGGTAGCAACAACAGTATTCAGGCGCAAGCCGATGGACAGTTTGCTGAGTTGGATCTTGGAGGCGAAAGCATGATCGTTGTTGATATCAACGAGGAAATCTCCGCAAACTCGAACACAGATATTCTATTGGATTTCAACGTAGCTGAGTCTGTAGTTGAAGTAGGTGGTGTTTTTACACTAGATCCTGAAGTGAATGAGATTGAGGACACAGAAACGGGTATTCAAGGACAGATTGATACCGATGTGATTGCACACGTTACGTTGAGTAATGGTTCGGAATCTTTCAGCGGTTATACCGATGCTTCAGGTTACTTCTTGCTAAGGGGAATGGGCGAAGGTTCTTATACTTTGACCATTGAAGCCGAGGACGAGAACGCTAGCGGTAGCGGTAGTGTTGGAGGAAGCTTAGGACTTGGAATTGAGATTCCAGGGTTGGTGCAAGGCAGCGCTGGAGCTGAAGGTATGATTACGGTTACGCAGGAAAATGTAACTGTAGTTGAAGGAGAAATTACTCAGATGGGAATGATCTCCATCCAATAATAAAAACACTCTTTAGGTTGAATCGGGGGAATCGGAAGATTCCCCCTTTTCTTTTTACATCAATCCGTATTGATTCATCTTGTTGTAAAGCGTTTTTCGGTCAACTTTCAGTTGTTTGGCCGTTTCGCTTTTGTTGAAGTTGGTTCGCTCTAATACCTGAATAATGGCAGCGCGTTCGGCTTCTTCAACCACCGCTTTTAAACTGGTCACTTCTTTCTTTTCCGAAGAAGATGTAAGCATACTTGTATCGGAACCAAAAACAATCTCCGTTGGAATATTCTCTACGCTTATCACGTCAGAATTTGCCAAAAGCACAGCTCTCTTTATCACATTTTTCAACTCACGGATGTTGCCGTGCCAGTAGTAAGACCGCAGCTTATCGTAAGTAATGTCATCAACGCCAGTCACGTTTTTATTCAATTGCTCATTAGACTTGACAATAAAATGATCCACATAATCGTGAATGTCTTCTTTTCGATTCCGAAGAGGTTCCAGTTGAATCATAAACTCATTCAACCTATGGTATAGGTCTTCTCTGAATTTACCGTTAGCCACAGCTGTTTGCAGGTCTTCGTTGGTTGCAACAACCAGTCTAACATCAATGTCAATGTCCTTATCGCCACCAACCTTTCTCACCTTCCTTTCCTGCAGAACTCTCAGAAGTTTTATCTGATTTTCGTAGCTCAGGTTTCCGATTTCGTCTAAGAAAAGTGTTCCACCTTTGGCCAATTCAAACTGTCCCGTCTTATTCTGAAGTGCGCCTGTAAACGCACCTTTCACATGTCCGAAGAGTTCGCTTCCAGCAAGTTCTTCTGTAAGCGCACCGCAATCAACGGCCACAAACGGTTTTCCATTCCTATTACTTTTTTCATGGATGGAATTTGCAACGAATTCCTTGCCTGTTCCACTTTCTCCCAGAACAATTACAGTCATATCTGTTGGGGCGATCAGCTCTATATTTTTCAGCAAACGCTTCGACTGGGCACTGGTTCCCCAAACATATTCTCTGCTTGAACCTTTGCTCGTTCGCTTTACAGGGTTGTTGATTGTGCTTGGGGTCTTGTTCTCAACGGCATCCTTTACCAGGTTGAACATTTCTTGATGATGAATGGGCTTGGTGATGTAATCCAACGCACCTAGCTTGATACAGCGAATAGACGTTCTCACATCTGCATAGGCCGTCATAATAACAATTGGGGTTTCTGGCTGTGCCTTTTTCATCTGTGGAAGAAGGTCGATGCCATCGAAATCAGGGAGTCGGTAATCCAAAAATATCAGACCGTAATCATTCTTTTCCAGCAGCTTCAAGGCCGATTTTCCAGTGTAAACTTCATCGGTCTCGTAATCATTTCGTTGTAGGTAGTTAGACAGGAGCGCACAGATCTCCGTGTTGTCATCAACAATCAGAATTTTTTTCATCGGGTTGTGGAATTGGTTGCAATCAAACGTAGATAAATTTCCCCACTATTTGTTTTTCGAATCCTCAACAAAGAATGTATGTGACTGATAGTCAGGTCAATAAATATTTGAAATAGCATTGGCATGTTTCTCTCAATAGTGATTGGCATAACCTTAAAAAAGAACGTTATGAAAACGCAAGCAAATAAATCTAAGTGGGCCAAGAACGCGGCTATTGTTGTGTTGGCTGGTGCCACGGCATTCCTTGGTTATGACACATACAAGCAACATCAAGAGAATGATCAATTGGAAAATTATGTAGTTGAAATGGAGACCAAACTCGACTACAGCGCAGTAGAGTCTCAGAAAGCATCGGAAGCTTTTGCTCAGATTGAAGGCAATTTGGCCGAAATCAGAAAAAGCGAAGGCTACCTGATGAACAACCTCAACGAGGAGTTTGATGGAGAGCTCAACTCTCAGAAAAGAATTCTGGCGGAGATTGCCACCATCGAAAGGATGATTGCCGATAACAAAGGCATCATTAAAAACCTTGAAGATGAGGTTGGTAAAAAAGACGGTCGTTTGTCTGAATACAAGAAATCTGTTGCGTCTCTCGAAAAGAGAATCACAGATTACAAGACCAGAACAGACGAGTTGATTGCACAAGCAGATGCCTTGAAGAAAGACCTGGCTCACGTGCAGAATGAAAATGCTGAAATGACGGTAAACCTTGCCATGTCTGAATACATGGTAGACGCGCAGGCTAAGCAGTTAGATGCCAAAGACAAGCAGCTTAGAACCGTGTATTATGTAACTGGTCCTTTCAAGTACTTGAAAGAGATTGAAGTGGCCGAAAAAGAAGGCGGTATTCTCGGAATTGCTTCTGCAAAAACAGTTAAAGACAACTTGGATAGAAGCAAGTTTACCGAAGTGGATATGTACCACTACACCACAATTCCGATTTATGGTAAGAACGCAAAACTGCTTTCAAACCATGATGACAGCAGCTACGACTTTGTTCTAGCAGAAAACGGAGATGTAAGGTGGATGAATATTACTGATCCAGAGCGTTTCTGGGAAAACACCAAATACTTGGTGATTGAAACCAAAGGTGCCTACTACGATAATCAGGAAACGGCATCTGCCAAGTAATAAGAATTGAAAACAAACCAAGTCGGGTGGCCTTTTGGCCACCCGCATAAACACCAATTATTAACCATAAAAATCAAACGTTATGAAAACGCAAGCGAAATATTTAGCAGGTGGTCTAAGTGCCATATTTGGAATCTTCCTTTTAGCACAATGCACTTCAGATCGATCAGAAAGCCAAACGGCTGAGAAGTATGAAGAATTCAAAGAAGAGGCCAAGGAGGAATATGCTGAGGCCAAACATGAAGTGAAAGACGCTTTTTCTTCTGATGATAAGTCGAAGGCAAAAAAATCGAGCACCGATGAGGAAAAGCAGGATCTGAAAGCGGAATTCGCGGACATTAACGAAGAGTTCAAAGAAGCCTTTGAAGCGCTCGGCTCGAACATCGAACAGGATTTCGATCACACGCAACAGAAAATGGCGGTGAACAGATTAGAGCGAATTTCCAACAGACTGGACAGAAAAATGGACAGGTTGGAAGACCGTCTGGACAGAGAAGACAAAATGCTTCAAGCAACAGACGAATTCGCAAAACTGAAGGTTGTTCAGGCCGATCTTAAAATGCAGATCGCTAAGGTGGAAAGTGCTTCTCATTCTAACTGGAATGATGTGCGCAAAGACACCAGAGAAACCTGCAAAGAAGCAAACGATGAGATTGCCGAACAGGTGGATGAAATCCAAGACATCCTAGCAGACAGTAAATAATCTTGGTTGCTGAGGTAGCGGAACGGGTAACTGGCTTCATGGTCGGTGGGTGACTCAAAATCCCGTTCCGCTCCACCTCAGTTTCCAAACTCAACATCAACTAACAAATCAATAAACCAAGAAATCATGAAAACGCAATTAAGAACAATTCCATTGGCATTTACCGCACTATTCAGCGTGTTTTTACTAGCCCATTGCCAGAGCACTTCTGAGAAAAGCAAAGACGAAAACTCCGTTAAAGAAGAGTTTGCCGATGTGAAAGAAGAAATGAAAGAAGCCTTTGACAAGGACCGAAAATTCAAGGAAGAATTTAAAGATGTAGGCGAAGAGCTTGAAGAGGCTTTCGGTGCAATTGGCGATGACATTGAAGGAAAATGGAACGAAATGGAGAAATCCAAAGCCGCCAAGAAAACCGAAAAGGCTATTGACGACCTCGAAGACAAAATTGAGGAGTTGGAGGCCGACCTGAAGGAGAAGAAACGTGATGTGGAAACTTCTGAAGAATTGGACAAACTGAAACAAGCCCAAAAAGACTTGGAAAAGCAGGCCAAGAAGATTGAAGAATCTACAGAGGAAACTTGGGAAGACGTGAGAAAAGAGTCTAAAGAAGCTTACAAAAAAGCCAAGGCAGACATTAAAGATGCGTTGGATAAAATTGAGCAGAAACTCAAAAAGTAAGTCTGAATTATCAATCTAAATCCATGTGGTCAACAATTAAAATAGCGATTGCCGTAGCGGTATCAATACTGATGCTCAGCTCATGCCAACCTTCTCAGCAGCTTCTGTGTCTGCAATCAGACATCAGAAAGCTAAAGGAAGAAAGCAAGGAGTTGGATGGTAATCTAAAAAGGATAAAAGAGGCCGCAGAAAACTGGGATAACCAAGAATTATCAGACAATAAAGCTCAAGACCAAAAATGAAATCATTAACAACAATTGGAGTCGCATTGGTAGCATCAGTAATGATGCTTACCTCTTGCGTTTCCTCTAAAAAATACTCGAAACTCGAAGAAGACCATAAGCAGCTACAATCGGAATATGCCGAGCTGAAAGCCGAAAAGGATGAGCTAGCGGAAGTGGCCGCAAAAGCACTTTTGGAAAATGAGTTGAAAGAGAATGACTAACTCAAAAACTGGAAATCATGAAATCACTAACATATATAGGACTGGCGTTAGCCGCTTCCACGATGATGCTTACATCATGTGTTTCTTCTAAGAAATACAACGAAGCACTCGGTTCGGCAGAAAATGCAGAAAGAAGGTACACCGCACTTGCAGCTGATCACTCAGAATTGCAACAAGCGTATAACCAGCTTGAAGAAGAGAAAAACACGTTGGCAGAGCTTACTTCAGAAGCGCTTCTTGAAAAAGAGCGTGAGCTGAAAGAGCGCGAAAAGAAAGTGGCAGAATTGAAAGCCATTCAGCAAGCACAGCGCGATGCCGTTGCTGCGCTGAAACAAGAAGTTTGTAGCGCGCTGAAATGCTTCACGCCAGAAGAATTGCAGGTAAACGTGAGAGACGGCAAACTCTATGTTTCCATGTCGGATAAGCTGCTTTTCCCATCTGGAAGTGCGCAAATGAATGCGCGTGGCGATTCGGCCATCGAGATGCTATCTGCCGTACTGGGGCAAAGCGACCTTGAAATTATGGTAGAGGGCCACACAGACAATGTTCCGATCAGTACGGCCAAGTACAAGGATAATTGGGATTTAAGCGTGCACCGAGCTACAACCGTTACCAGAAAGATGATTGATAACGGAATTGACCCAGACAGATTGGTAGCTGGTGGTCATGGAGAACACGATCCGATTGCTCCAAACGAAACCAAAGACGGACGTAAGAAAAACCGAAGAACTGAGGTGGTTCTTGCTCCAAAACTGGACAGGCTTTGGAAGCTGACAGAAGAAGACGCAACAGCCAGTAAATAGGCGAAAGATTAGGTTAGGCGAGAAGCCCTGGAGGAAACTTCCTTCGGGGCTTCTTTTTTTCTGAAAGCACTTACCAACAGACTGTTGATGAAATTCTACACCATTGAGGATTCATGCATACAAGTGAATCACGCAATCATTTCGTAACTATCTGTGTATCAGACAGATGAAAGACAAAGCTTTAAATGGCACACTTCTTTTACACAGAAGCTCAAGTTTAATTAATCTATATAATCATGAAAAACAAGATTTACATACTATCAGCAGTACTGACCTTGAGCGCTGTGCTCGGTCTGCTGCTATTACCGGCTGCCACAAACGCAGCAACTTTCACAGCAGTAGCTTCAGGTTCATGGAGCAGTTCTGCAACCTGGGCAGGAGGAATTGCTCCAGGCTCAAGCATTTCAGGGTCAAACCAAGTTATTATTGGAGCAGGACTCAACGTTACTGCAGATTCAGACATTATGGTTGATGGTCTTTTGGCTAGCCTAGATGTTGACGGAACCTTGGACGCAAGCGCCAATGCCATTACCGTTGCAAGCGGTACGGTATCGGGTGCAGGAAACATTATTGTGGACGAGATTTCTGTTACAACAGGCGCCTTCCTAACATTTGCGGGTTCCATTGACGCAGAAACCTTTGTTAACAACGGAGCAACCATAGCGCTTGCCGCTTCTACAACTGTAGCCAGCGAGTTGCAGTTGAACGGAGGTTCGTTGGCCATCGGTTCTGCTGGCCTTGGTTTGGAAAGTGGGACAGTCGTAGTAGTCAACGGTGGAACCCTATCTCTTAGTGGAGGACTGCTTACTGCCACAGACTCATATTCTGTAGAGTATCAAGGTGGTTCTTCAACTGTTGTAGGGCTGGAGGCTTCAGGTTCAGGCCTGTCTTCGATTACAGTCAACTTCGATGATTCGAATACAGAACTAACACTGGTATCAGACCTTCAAACAAACGGAGACCTTACTATCAATCAAGGAACCGTAGTGATTGGAAACAATACACTCATGGTAAACGGAATGATCAATGCAACTGCAAACGGATCGATTGATGCATCGGCAGGATCAACATTGAGTGTTTCTACTTCAGGTTCAGGAACAATTGATCTGATGTTCGCAGATTCTCCAGAAACCATCGGTACGCTAAGTATTGCTGCAGGTTCTGGTGCAACAGCAGAGTTAAACGGAGACCTAATGGTTGAAACCGAACTTGACCTTGAAAGCGGTTCGTTGAACGTAAACGGGAACACGCTTATGATCAATGGCGACATTTCTTCGTCAGGTTCAGGAAGCTTGATGGTTGATGGTGCTTCTAATATTGAAATTCATGCAGACGGAAACCTAAGCGGCTCATTGAATTTTGCTTCAGGAAGCTCTACAATGGGCGACCTCGTAATTGACATTGACAACGGTGGTTCTGTAATGCTCGGTTCAGATGCCGAGGTAAGCGGAACGTTGGATCTTCAGAACGGATTCATCGCTATAGGAAATTCTGACCTAATGGTTTCAGGAGCCGTTAATGGTGGAACTGATGCAAGTTATGTTGTAACCACAGGTCAAGGTAGCTTGATGCTTGACCTAACTACAGCTACAGAAGCATTCTTTGCAGTTGGTACAGAAGTAAGCTATGCCCCAGCTACGCTTATGCAAGCTAGCGGAAGCGCAAGCGGAATGTTCGGTGTAAGCGTGGCAAATGATGTTTGGGCCATGGGAACTGCCGGAGGTGACTTAAGTGCAGCGACCAGCGTAGTAGATCACACATGGAATGTAACATCAGACCTTTCAGCTGACATTGACCTTACAATGACACTAGAATGGGATGCTGCGGCTGAAGTAAATGCATTCAACCGTGCAGACGCCTACATCAGTCATTACACAAACGCAGCTTGGGATGTAGCAGCTACGTCATCAGCTATGCTGAATGCACAGGGTCGCTATGAGATTTCTCGTTCAGGGTTTACATCATTAAGCCCATTCGCTGTATTTGACGGAGCAACATCTGTTGGTGTTGAAGAGGTTGAAGAATTGAGTGTTTCATTCTTCCCAAATCCAGCGATTGATCTGGTTACCTACAACTTAGAAGGCCAAAACGGCAACACCAGTATCGATTTGTTGGATGCAAGTGGAAAAGTTGTAGCAACAGAGATTGCTCAAAGTACAAGAGGAACGCTTGATGTTTCAAGCCTTCCTTCAGGAATCTACATGATGAGATTTACAAACGAAGAAAGCGTGACAACCGCACGCATGGTAAAACAATAGTAGGTCGGTTGGTTGGTGGGCTGTGGCCTTTGCTGCAGCCCACTTTTTTAAAAACTAAAACTCAAAATCATGGAAGCTATGACACAGAATAATCCAGAAACAAGTCCACTCAAGCAGTTTATTGAAAAGCTGAATAGGAAGATGAAGATTTTTGTAGTGGAAGACAGCGACCTGTATAGAGAGTTGCTGAAACGATTCATCCAGACCATTGATCGCGAATTCATTTTTCAGGAAAACAAGAACTACGAGATTAGCCAGTTCAGCACTGGTGAGGCCTGTATTTCCCATTTATATGAAAACCCAGACATCGTGGTGTTGGACTACATGCTTAATGGTTATACCAATGAGCGAGATTCTATTAACGGATTGGAAACCCTCAAGGAAATCAAGCGAAAGTCGCCTAGAACGCATGTAATTATTATCACGGCTAGAGGAGATATGATGCTTGCTTCGGAATTCATGAAAAACGGAGCGTCCGATTACATTTCGAAAGAACCTGGCGTGCGCGAAAAACTGCAACATTCGGTTGCGAGACTCATGCGTGTAATCAGGGATGAGGAAAGTGACATTGATACCGCCTCAAAGAACTGATCATGTGCGGAATTATTGGAAAGCATACCGTTGATCTTGGTGCCGATGCACTCATTAGGATAACCATAAACGGAGTTCTGAATGAAGACCAAGCCTCGGAGCTGGAGAAGAAGGTTGAGTTCTTTTCTTCCCGATTGGAAAATCAGGGTTTCCCTGTTTACATTTTGGTTGACGTACAGAATTTGGAAGAATACACCGTTGAGGTGGGGTCGGAACTATTCGATTGGATTTCCGAAAGCAAGTTCGACAAACTGGCAATAACCAGAAGCGGTCTGTTTGAGGAAATCATCCTTTCTGTAACAGCCAAATTGCATGGCCAGAAGGTTGAGTTTTTTGAGCGGGTGGAAGAGGCGATTAAATGGCTCAAAGGCTATGAAGATTAAGAATCAGAACATAATTAGAAGTACTTTTCAAAGCAATACAGAATCCCCTATTATCTACCCTAAAATGTAGCCGTTGAGAGATATAATTGATTTTTTCAGGCAGTTGTTCGAGTCGGAGCAGTTTATGCCAAGATGGGTGTGCGGACAATGGACACCCTTCCATGGTTGGATGTATGTCATATCCGACCTGGTCATATTTTTCGCGTACATGGCCATACCGTTTGCGCTTGTCTATTTCGTCAGAAAGCGTTGGCACGACCTTCCATTCAAGTGGGTCTTTTACATGTTCATAGCATTCATTGCGCTTTGCGGAATGACCCATTTAATAGATGCTATCATTTTCTGGATACCGGTTTACAGACTGAATGCCATTACGCTAATGGCCACCGCGGCCGTGTCAATTGTTACGGTTGGAGGAATGCTTAAAGTAATCCCTCAGGCTCTGATGTTGCAAGGTCCAGGAGAACTTCAAATTCTTGTTGAAAGAAAAACGCTTGAACTAGAAAACCAACAGAGAGAATTGAAAAAAGCAAACGAAAGATTAGTGCGCGAAAATGAGAATCATGCTAAGTCGCAACGAGAACTTGCTCGTTTGGCATCCATCGTACAGACCTCAGATGACTCTATTGTTTCTCTTGCCCCAGACGGCACCATTGAAACATGGAACCGGTCCGCAGCAAAACTTTATGGTTATCCTGAAACCGAAGCTTTGGGAAAAAACATAAGTATGCTCTATGTAAAAGACAATCATCACGAATTAGAGGTTGTAATGAATCAATTGCGTGCTGGTAAAACCGTAGAACATTTAGAAACAGAACGAATAACCAAAGACAGACGGGTTGTTCACGTTTCGATCACCTATTCACCGATTATCGATGCAAATGGAAATGTAACGGGCATTTCTGGAATTGCCAGAGACATAGGTCAGAAACGTGAAACAGAACTGGAACAGAAAAGGCTTTTGAATGAACTCAGCAGAGCCAACAAGGAACTTGAGAATTTTGCATACATCGCTTCGCATGATCTTAAGGCCCCACTGCGTGCCATTGGTTCGTTGGCAGATTGGATTCAGACCGATTATTCAGATAAAATGGACGACCAAGGCAAGGAACATCTCAACCTGCTTAAATCACGAGTACAGCGTATGCACGATCTAATTGAGGGCATTCTTCATTACTCAAGAGTTGGTCGTAAAGATGGAGAGAAGTTGAACGTTGATCTGAACAGGGCAGTTGCAGAGGTTGTCGAACTTATTGAAGTTCCTAAGCATGTGAAAATCAATATTGAAAACAACCTTCCTACAGTGCTGACACATAAAACACACCCGACTCAGATTTTCGAAAACCTTATTTCCAACGCCATTAAGTATGGTGATAAAGACGACCTAACGGTGGAAATCGGAGTTGAAGAACAGCCACAGTTCTGGCAGTTTCATGTAAAAGACAACGGTGTTGGAATTGACCCCAAATACCACAATAAGGTATTCGATATTTTTCAAACATTGAGCTCAAGAGATGAGTTTGAAAGCACAGGAGTCGGCCTCACAATAGTGAAGAAAATCGTTGAGCACAACGGTGGAGATATCTGGCTGGAGTCGGAGCCTGGAAAAGGAACCGCGTTCTACTTCACGTTGCCAAAAACTAAATGAGCAATAAGAATAAACATATCGACCATGAAGACCTGGCAGATCAGGTAGTTGCTGAGAAACTCTACTCGGCCGAAAGCTACTCTGCACCAGTTCGGTTGGCTGTGGTGTTGATCAATACCATTGCGTATGTGGTTCTTATGGATAAAGAGGGAACCATTCCGTGGTTGGCCTACACGGTAATTGTCATATCATTGATATACAGTTTTACCGTGGTGGTTTACCGTCCGTTCGATCGGTTCAAGCTTCAGAAAACCAGTTATTTCACGTTTGTTTCAGATGCTCTTTTCATTACACTGTGGATTTTGGCCTCAGGTGCTGCCGATTCGCCATTTTACCTTCTATGGTATGTTTCCGTTATAGCTGTCGGACAACGTTTTTCCATTCGCACCACGCTGCTTACATCCGCCATTTATGCACTTCTTTACGTGTTTATTCTCCGTTGGGATATTGGCGCCATTGCTTCTGCCGAAATGTTTCTGCGCGTGGTTTACATTCCAGTTATCGGGGTTCTCTCAGCTTACTTTTCGCAGGAGTTCGAAGTGCAGGTTGAGGATAAATTGAAGGCTGTTGAAGCGCAGTCTAAACAAGAGGAACTGCTTATCGAGTTACGGACCATTCAAAAGGAATTGGAAGAGCGAGTGGAAAGAAGAACAGCCGAGCTGCATCAACTCAACGAAAACCTCAAAGGCCAAATAGCCAAAAAGGAAGAGGCGCAAAAAGAGCAGAAAAAGACCTTGGCCAAATTGGCGCAGTCCAATGCTGAGTTGGAAAACTTTGCCCATGTAACTTCTCACGACCTCAAAGCACCACTACGCGGCATATCAACCATTGCAGATTGGCTGTTGGAAGATTATGCAGAGAAACTGGACGAGGAAGGTCAGAAAAACCTGAATCAGCTGAAGCAGCGTGCCAAGAAAATGAATGACCTGATAGATGGCATTCTGCGCTATTCTAAAGCTGGCGCAACCAAAGAGGCGTTTGAGATAATTGACCTCCAACAAGTGGTTTCCGATAGTGTGGAAGAGCTACTTGAAAGAGACAATTTCACGAAGACCGTTGAAGGAGTATTCCCAACCGTGCACTACAACCGTGTGCTGGTTGAGCAGGTGATTCAAAACTTGTTGAGCAACGCATACAAATATTCAGACCCGGATGCTGGAGATGTAAAGGTTTCAGGGCATAAAACTGAACAGGGTTGGGTTGTTTCTGTTGCAGATAACGGCATGGGAATTCCAGAAACCTACAGAGAGAAGGTGTTCGAAATGTTTCAAACACTTGAAAGTAACAGCAGCACCGATAGCACGGGTGTTGGTTTAGCTATTGTTAAAAAGGTGGTAGGTGGTTGGGGCGGCAACATTTGGACTGAAGAAAACGCATCTGGAGGAGCCGTTTTCAAATTTACCATACCTTCAAAACTCATTAAAGAATCAACTTAAGGATGAACATTGACAAACAACTTATAGCCGACCTGAAACCGAACTTCTCTGAAGAGGAAATCGAGCAGATGAAGCTCTATTTTGAGGTCAATGAAAAGTGTAATGAAGCACTTAACGAATGGTTTCAGAAAGAACTGAGCGACCACCCCGTGTTCGGGCCTTTCATAGCAAGCCAGAGCCCAGAAACGATGGCTGAGCGGAACAAGTTATCGTTAGAGTTAACCAGAGATGCCATTTACAAAGGTGATTGGGAGCCATACATATCAGATCTGATGGTACAGGGTTCAATGTATGCCAAGCTCGGGTTAGCTTTCAGGGATTGGTACAAGCTGGTTGCACAGGTAAAGGATTATGTGCTTCCTGAGATTACCGACCATTATCGTGATGATCAGATAAAAACACTTTGGGCTGTAAATGGCCTCAGCAAGCTTACCGATTTTGCGATGCAGGTAATAGCCGAATCTTATTTCATTGAGAAGCGTCTGGTTGCGCAGAAACAGGTTAAAAAGCAGGAATCGCTAAACAAAGAGTTGGAGAACTTTGCTTACGTGGTCTCTCACGATTTGAAATCTCCCTTGCGCGGAATTGGAAAGATTTCGGAATGGCTGGAAGCCGATTACGCTGATAAGCTTGACGATAATGGTCGTATGCAACTGGAGATGCTTAGGAGAAGAGTGCACCGTTTGGACAGCCTTATTGACGGAATTTTAGATTACTCCAGACTCGGACGGTCAAAAACGGTGGAGAAATCCATTGACATGAACCTACTGCTGAAAGAAATAGTTGAGCTAAATGCCAACCTGCGTAGCGTGGAGGTTAAGGTTGCACCGAATTTGCCAACTATTGATTTTGTGAGACCCAAAATGGTTCAATTGTTCTCTAATCTCATTAGCAACGCCATAAAGTACAACGACAAAAGAAAAATCAAGATAGAAGTTGGTTATGAAGAACTTGAGAAAGATCACAAGTTCTGGGTAAAGGATAATGGCACTGGCATTGAGCCTGAATATCAGGAAAAGGTATTCGGCATTTTCCAAACCTTGCAAGCCAAAGATGAGGTAGAGAGCACAGGCATCGGACTATCAATCGTTCAAAAGATAGTTCACGATGCCGATGGCGAGATTTGGATAGAATCAGAACTTGGAAAAACCACCAACTTCATATTTACTATCCCAAAGAAAAACACATAAAAACTGCTTATTAGAATGAAAAACAACAGACCCGTATTACTGGTAGAAGACGATACCGTAGATGCTATGACGGTAATGCGCTCGTTTAAAGAACTCAGCATTACCAATAATGTAGAGCATAAGCTGAATGGAGTTGAGGCATTGGATTACATCAAAAGTGCTGAAAACAAACCATGTCTAATTCTACTCGATATTAACATGCCTAAAATGAACGGTATCGAATTTTTGGAGAATCTGAAGAAAGATGAGGAATTGAGAAAGATTCCTGTGGTAATGTTGACCACCTCTAATGACGATAAGGACAAGCTTGAAAGCTACAACCTTGGGGTTGCTGGTTACATGCTAAAACCAGTAGACTATCAGCAATTTGTACAGGTAATGCGTAGCGTAAACATGTACTGGACCCTCTCAGAATTACCCGAATGACCATGAGATCAAGTATGCCTATTCTTCTGGTGGAAGATGATGATGTGGACGTTCTTTCTATAGAAAGGGCTTTTGAAGAGTTGGGAATTCCAAACCCGCTTATAGTAAAGAGCAATGGCGAAGAGGCGTTGGAATACCTCAATTCGCTAGAGGAAGATTTTCCAGGACTCATTCTTTTAGACCTGAACATGCCACGCATGAGCGGCCTAGAATTCTTGAAAACCTACAAGTCGAATGAAAATTTGAAGTGGATTCCAGCAGTTGTTCTAACAACATCTGCCAACCACAGAGACGTGCAAACCGCATACGGAGAACAGGCCGCAGGCTATATAATCAAGCCGTTGAATTTTGCCGAATTCAAAGAAGCCATTCGGGAAGTTTTTGATTACTGGAAGCGTTGCGAATTGCCAGACGTGGATTGAAATGACGGAGCTCAACCAGCAAGATATTACCGTCTTCCTTGTAGAGGATGATGAGATAGATAGGATGGCGTTTGAGCGCCATGTTCGTCAGAACAAACTGCCGTACAAGTATGTGTTTGCGTCTTCGGTCCAAGAGGTAAAGGAAAAAGCGGATGAGGCGTTTGATGTGGCCGTAGTCGATTACAACCTTGGTGATGGCACTGGAATGGATGTTCTGCCAATAATTGGCTCCAAAGCACCTGTCATTTTTGTAACGGGTCAGGGTGATCAGAAACTGGCCGTTGAAGCCATGAAGGCCGGCATTTACGATTACCTCATCAAAGATCACGGTCGTGCCTACCTCGATTTACTGCCCGTTACTATCGACAACGCCATCATTAGAAAGCGTTCTGAACAGCGCATCCGAAAAATGGAGCGACAAGTTGAGAAACTGCTATGGGTTGTCAGTAAAACGGACAACTCCATGGCCATTGCTTCTGCAGATGGAATTATTGAGTGGGTAAATGAAGGGTTTGAACGTTTAACGGGATATAAACCCGATGATGTTATTGGCACGCATGCCGACCTACTGTATGCTGGTGGAATTTCAGGCCTTAACCCAGAATCTAGTGGCTACAAGGAGTTGATGTCAACCAAGCAATCGGTTACCTACGAAGCGAAGAATTATAGAAGTGATGGCACTTGGCATTGGGTATTCACAACGCTAACGCCCATCATAAATGATGAAGGGGAAATTGTGAATATCGTAGCGATTGACAGCGATATAACTGCCAGAAAGGAAGCAGAATTGCAGTTGATGCAATCAAAGCTTCGAGCCGAAAAACTGGCAAAAACCAAGGAGGATTTTCTGGCCAACATGAGTCACGAAATCCGTACTCCGATGAATGCTATTGTCGGAATGGTTCAGTTGCTGAATGATACCTCGGTTTCTGAGAAGCAGGCCAAATATCTCAAGTCCATTTCGTTTGCCTCAGAAAATCTGCTTAGCATTATCAACGATGTACTCGATTTCTCAAAACTAGAGGCTGATGCTGTTGTGTTTGAAGAAACAGACATCGAAATTGTCGAGTGCGTAGACCATATTGGCGACCTGTTTCGGTCTAAGGCCGAAGAGAAGGGCCTGGAACTGAAAACATCTGTTGCAGAAAACGTTCCTTCAAAAGTGATTGGCGACCCAACAAAAGTGTGTCAGATAATGACCAACCTTTTGGGAAACGCCATTAAGTTCACAGAGGAGGGGCAGGTCAGTCTATCGGTTGCCCAAAATGGTGCTACAGACAAGGTTGTTGAGTTGGAGCTTGCTATTTCAGATACAGGTATCGGCATTCCTGAAGAAAAGAGAGCTTCGGTGTTCTCCTCTTTCGAGCAAGCAGAAACCAACACAACACGCAAATATGGCGGAACGGGTTTGGGATTGGCCATTACCAAGAAACTTGCAGAAGGAATGGGTGGTAGCATCAACCTTTCTTCTGAAGTTGGGAAAGGTTCGACTTTTAGCGTAGTAATTCCATTTGCCATTGCGAAAGAGGAGAAAGAGGAGAAAGAGGAAGCAAAGCAATCCAAAGAGAATCCTGAAATAATCTCGCTTGAAGGGAAACGGGTATTGCTTGTGGAAGACAACGAATTGAACCAAATGGTGGCCAATGAATTCCTAACCTCAGCGGGGATTGATGTTACCATTGTTGATGACGGAGCGTTGGCGGTGGAATCGGTTGAGAAGGAGAAATTCGACCTCATTCTTATGGATATTCAAATGCCGAATATGGATGGCTACCAAGCTGCTGGTAAAATGCGTAGCGATGGTATTGAAACACCGATTATTGCCATGACGGCACACGCGTTTTCTGGCGAAAAGGAAAAGTGCCTTGCTGCTGGCATGAACGATTACTTGACCAAACCTATCAAGCGTGATCTTCTTCACGCCAAAATTTCAGAATTGCTGAACAAATGATTGATATACAAAAAATTAAGGAGTACACAGGAGCGGACGAAGAGTTCATCGGAACCTTATTCAAGAAGTTTTTGGGGCATTTGGATGAAGACCTGAAAGTGCTTCGTTTGGAAACAGGCACGGCCAATTGGGGCGAAGTGCGCAAGAAGGTTCATGGCATGCTTTCATCGGCTCGCATCTTTTTTTTGGAAGACATTATTGATCTTTCCAAAGAAATTGAGGCCAAGGTGGAACGGGAATCGTATCACGGACTTCCTAAAATGGTCGATGACCTGATTAATCTATATGAAGACTTCAGAAAAGAAGCTGAGAATTGGGTCGCGAACAACTACGCTTGATTGAGCTTCTCCTTTCCTGCTGAGTTGGGATTAGAATAATCATTGGTCTGATACGACCTCATTGCTACGTAGGCCATGATTATCAGCGCCATAGCGTAAAAAGCAATTACCAGCAAGTCCAACACAACCTGAAAAATGATGGTTGTTTTGGGTAGCGTAATTGCAATGGCAATCAATCCGAGTATGATGAATAGGGTTGTCATAGATTTTCTTTTCCTCTACTACTTCCATATCCGTTCCACAATCATATAATTTCCTCAACTCTAGCATTCTGAGTTCAATTTTCGTGAGACTTCGTTTTAAGTCTAAAGTCTAGCTGTGATGGTGCGTGAGGCTATGCCACGGTTTTGTGGATAATTACCACACCAGTTTGTGGGGCATTTTCAATTGCCCAATTTACATCTGCCAAAACTGTTGATTCATCACTCGATTATCAGGGGAATTAATTCTACAATAAATGTTAAATAATTACACGGAACGAATGTATGATTGTTTGGTAATCACTTGAACAACAGGAACATAGGCAATCGATTACTCTTGGAATGAATTTCGTGACTATAGTGGTATAACAATAAAAGAACATAGTCATGAAATCTATATATACACTCAAACATGTGCTTGCCGCAATGACTGTTTCAGTCGTGGCAATTGCGCTACCAACAATTACAACATCTCAAACATTTAAGGCGGTAAACTCTGGAGACTGGAGCAATCCCGAAACTTGGGGTCACGAACATCCAGACGATTTTCCGTGTGAGAAAACCGTGATAATTCCCAACGGAGTTTGGGTCAACTTGGACAAGGAGATTGATCGAGACGAACCTGTTGAACTCATCATTAACGGAAAACTCAAGTCGGAAGAACAGGTGTTCAACTTGTCTGATATTGAACTGAGAGGAAACGGAAAAATCAACGTAGAAGAGCTTCGCGCAAACGAGACTACCGTTTACGCTTTCGAAGGATTGGTCTACGTGGACAAGGCTCAACTATTTGATGGAGATTATTCGCTGCCATCATCATTTACGGTAGCAGACGAACTCATTCTCATGAATGCGCTTGTAGATCTGAATCAGGGAAAATTACGCCTGAAAAGAAACGCTAAGCTGATGATGGGTTCGAGCGAGATTGACACAATTGAAGGAAAGCTGATTGCTGGTAATCATCTGCGTTTGTACTACATCGGTGATGGTGGGTTTACGGGGCCAGAAGCGAATTTGAAGGCTGTAGAGTCAATCAACATCAGTTTGGACGATGAGAAAGCAAGCGTTGTGCTTTCCAACAATCACTCTATAAAAGCCGACATAACTGTAAATGTGGGCGAGTTGGACCTAAACGGTTTCAGCCTTACAACTTATAATGATCTAGTGTGCGCTGAGAACGGTTATCTGAAAGGAGATCAGAATTCTGACCTGATAATTGGCGGAAATTCAAACTTGGTTTTTGCCAACGAGAAAGGCGTATTGAATACGTTGAAAATCGGGTCGAAGAAAACCGAGGTGGAAATCCACACACCGCTACTTGTTACAGAGTTTGCCGAGCTCAGCTACGGAAAACTGGACATGAACAGAAACGTGATGACCGTTGCTGGACAGCTTTACAAGAGCGATTTCATTAAAGTGAAAGGAAACGACAGTAAATGGATCAAAGTGGTAAAAGACATTCCAGTTGAGGAGTTTCTCTCAGGAGCTTTCGCCTCTACACAATAGAATTTCAAGTTATTCGAAAGGCAAACCTTGCTTTTCATGATTGCGAGCCCGTTCCCCAAGTGTGGAGCGGGTTCTACATTTTTCGGAGGGATTCTAAATTTTCGAATCATTGGTAAACCTGCCCGTTTTCAGTTCAAAATCGTCTAAAAAGCTGCGGATTACTGCTCAATTGAATCTCTTGGAACTGTTTTGGCAATGGTGTGAGAAACCAAAAATCGTAATCATGAAAAAGACAATAGGAGCAGCATTATTGATCATCGGAATTATTGTAGCGGGAATTGGTTTCTACCAGCAATCGCAAGACAATGAAATTCTTGAAATCGGCAAACTGGAAATTGAGCAGGATGCTACCGAGAACATCAACATAATGATGATTGGTGGAATTGTTCTAGCCGTGGGCGGAGTTGTTGTATTTGCTATTGGGAAACGGTAAAAGCTAAACCGTATCGTCATTGCGTTGAGCTCGGACCGAAAAGCGGTTCGGCTCAATTTCTCCACCAAGATTCCTCACAACGGAAAGCGTAAATACCGCTCCGAAATAGAGAATAATGGCAGAGTAATAAACCCACAGCAACATGACGATAATGGAACCCGTGGCGCCATAGGCGGAAACGATATATGTGTCGGTCAGATAAAGGCCGATCAGGTATTTCCCAAACATGAACAGCACCGCAGTAAGCGAAGCACCAATAAATGCAAATCTCCATTTGAGAACAGCATCTGGCAACACTTTGAAAATGAGCGTAAACAGCAGACAGATAACCAAGATCACAAGCGTTTGGTCTAGAAAGTGGAAGAAATTCAGCCCGCTTTCCTGGGCGGCCAAATTCAGCCTTTCCAAGCCAATTTCCATCACGGTATTAACCGTTAACGAAACCAGCAGAATAAAGCCCATTACCACAATCATAGCAAAGGAAACAAGCCGATTGATAATCATGCTTATCCAGCCTTTTTTCGGCTTGGCTTTCAGTTCCCAAAGCATGTTGATGCTGTCTTGTATCTCGCCAAAAATTCCAGTAGCACCGAAAAGCAACATGCCAACACCCAAAGCAGTTGCCCAAGTGCTATCGCCAGACACAGAAAGGTTGTCCAAAACATCTTGGATCTCTCCAGCGGTGTCTGAACCAACAATACCAGCAATCAAATTGAAAATATCCTCGCGGATAGAAGAACGCGTGTAGAAAAAACTACCAATGGAGATAATGATAATGAGCAACGGAGGAAGTGAAAAAATGGTGTAGTAAGCAAGCGCAGCACTAAGCTTTACGCAACGCTTATCAATGAAATACAGGACAGCATCCTTTAGGATGTTCCAAACCAATTTCAGCCACTTCATCAAACGAATAAACGCATAGAAACCACACCAAACAAAAACCAAGAAATCATGAGCAAGAAAACCTGGATTATTATCGGAGTTGTGGTGGCCGCACTAGTAGTGCTAAGGCTCTTTCTCCCTCAAATTGTGCTGAAAGTGGTGAACAAACAACTGAGCCAAATGGAGGAGTACACAGGTTCTGTTGAAGATATTGACATTGCTCTCATCCGCGGAGCGTATGTTATCGATGGAATTGAGATCGTTAAGTGCGAAACCGAAGAGCGAGATGTTTCCGATAGCATTCCGTTTTTCTCTTGCCCGAAAGTGGATATTTCGGTTGAATGGCAAGCGCTGTTCGAAGGCAAAATAGTTGGTGAGATTGAAGCCGACAGACCGCGCCTCAATTTTGTAAATCAGCCTAAAAAAGACACCGATGCAAAGCAAGACACAGCCGATTTCAGGGAACTGATCCGAGATCTTGTTCCGCTGAGCATTAACAGATTTCAGATCAACGATGCGGAGGTTCATTACATCGACAACTTGTCGGAGCCACGAGTAGATGTCTTTGCGCAGAAACTGAATGTGCTGGCAACTGGCCTCACTAACGAGCCTGATGGAAACGACACGCTTCCTTCTTCCATAACTGCAAGCGCCAATGTTTATGGTGGGGAGTTTGACCTTAAAGTACAGTTGAATGCTCTGGCAGACGACCCGACTTTTGATATGGAAGCGGAAATGAAACAGCTGGACCTCACAGCTCTAAACGACTTCATGAGGGCATACGGCAAGTTCGATGTGGAGGAAGGAGAATTCAACGTGTATAGCGAGTTTGCTGCCAGAGATGGAAGGTTTGGCGGTTATGTAAAACCACTCATCAAAAACCTGAATGTGGTGGAATGGAAAAAGGAAGAAGGCACTACCCTACAGAAGTTCTGGGAAACCATTGTTGAAGGAGCCGCAGAGATTTTCGAAAACCAGAAGAGAGACCAGGTCGCAACCAGAATCAATATTGAAAATACGTTCGAAAACCCGAAGGTTAGAGTGTTCCCTGCTATTGGATTGATTTTGAGAAATGCGTTTATCCAGGCGCTTCGTCCATCATTAGAACAGACCATTGACATCTCTGACCTTGAACCCAAGGACAAGGGCTTTTTAAAGCAGCTTTTTGAAAAGAAAGAAACCACCGACAAAACCAAATCATGAGCACGAAACTGAAAATCGCACTTGGCGTAGGCTTAACGCTTGCGTTGATTGCAACAGGCCTTTACTTCTACCTCAATCCTAAAAGTGCGTTGAATTTTGTGGTCCCGAATTTTACAGGATTGGCAAATATTGGCGTTGAGATAAAAGGCGACACGGCCTATCTGGATGTCAATGCCGTGATGGAAAACAAGGCTCCGTATGTCATTGATATTCGGCAGATCAACTACACCGTTTGTTTGGACGAAACCGACATTCTCGAAGAGAAACATCCGATCAAACTCAAACTCAAGCCTGATCAGGTTGATACCGCCAGTTTACTGGTCCATCTGCCGTATAAAAAGGTCAGAGATGTTATCAATTCCATCCAAGGGCAGGACTCAACCGAGGTTGGTGCCACGTTTACCGTTACGTACGGAACGCTGTTTGGCGAGTTTACCATTCCTGCAGCGTTCGATACCAAGGTCAAAACCCCGAATCCACCTGAGGTTGAACTTAACAAGATCAGAATGGGGTTTTTCAATTTCAAGGAAAGACGATTTCAGCTCATTCTAGATATTGATGTAATCAATGAAAATGACATCGAGGTATCTCTGAATAACCTCGAATATGAGGCTGAATTTGGAGAGAACCTGACAGGTTACGGAGATTTGGATGAGATGCTAACCGTAGGTGCAAATACCACCACTAACATTCGTCTGCCACTAGTGATAAGCGTTGACAAACCAATGGAGATTATCTGGAAGATCATCACCAACAAAGACCGAATGGATTACGTGCTGCATCTGCGCGGAGAATTGGTTCAGAAGAAAAAGAACCGCGACAATATCGATTTCGATGTTAGCCTAACAGGCGATGCAGAACTCGTAAAGTGAATTAAAGCCCCACCTCGTGTGGATGAATTTCCACGTTTTCATTGAGCTTTCAATTCAATCAGAAACGTTCAATCTAATCTGATTGCGATTCAGCATCTTGGTAATCAGCAAGTTAGAGGTGAAAAACGGTTTCTTAATTCGATGGTATCGGTAACAGGAACGTTTCTTGAATCCAATACAGTAATTATTAACCAATAAAAACACGAGTTATGGGAAATCTACTGTATTTCATCGCAATATTATTAGTCATCGGCTGGGCTCTAGGGTTCTTTGCCTTCAGCGCAGGCGGCATTATTCACGCTCTATTGGTACTGGCAGTAATTGCCGTGCTTTTCAGACTTATCAGAGGAAAAGCAGTCTGAGATGAGCAATCAACATGACAAAGAAAATGAGCGCATGGACGAGACCACGAAAGTGGTCTTGGCCGCGCTTATCGGTGCTGGAGTTGGCGCTGCAGCAACGCTGTTGTTCACAACCGATAAGGGTTCTGAATTGCGTCAGCTTCTGAAAAAACCCATCGATGCGATTTCCGACAGTTTGGATGAGCTTGCCGATTCTGGAAAAGAACTGGCCGCTGAAGCCAAACAAACGGTAGAGGAAACCGCATCAGACATCAAACAAAAAACATCATGAAACCAGAGAAAACCGACCTGGAAGAAGCCAAAGCACACGTAGAAGCTTATTTTTCCAATCATTTGGAACTGGCAAAGCTGGAAGCCGCAGAACGCTCGGCCAAAGTGGCTGCATCGGTAGCCGTGTCTTTATCGGGCACCATTCTTACGCTTATTACAGTTGGCTTTCTGAGTTTTGCTGCAGCATTTTATCTGGGCGATATCCTCAACGGTTATCACCTCGGATTTCTGTGTGTTGGCGGATTCTATTTCCTGATGCTCATTCTATTTGCTGTGGTGGGAAAACCTGCTTTACACAGGCTTTACACCAACAGTATCATCAAAAAATTATTCAGTAATCATGACTGATCAGATTCAAATAACCGACCTGCGTTCGCTTTCGGAAAAGCGTGCTCGTTTAAAGCTCGAAGCCAAGTATCATAAGCTTGGAATTGAGACGCATCTGAGTAAAGGACTCTCAATCGGCTCTATCGTTAAGACAGTAACAAATAAGGTTTCTGGAGACGATTCAACAAAAGAGTCAAACACACTAGGAGGCGTAGCCGCTGGCTCTTCATTCGGAATTTGGGGAATGGCCATTCCACTTGTTGCCAAGGCCATTTCCATCAAAATATCTACAGGTAAATCCTGGGCCGAAATAGTAGCGCATGTTGGTCGCGCTGCAATGAAAAAGTTTGGAGTAGCCTGATTGAGATTTTCAATCAAGTTTTAGAGACGGATATCAACTTAGTTGATGTCCGTTTTTCGTTTAAAGAAGGATTTGAGTTTTGACAGAGGGCCTTCAGAATCGTCAGATGCTTCGGTACCGATCAGCTTTCCGTAATGCTGTAAACTGTCTGTGTGATCGAAGTAGATCTTTGCAATACCAAGCATCGGAATAGCAAGCACCATTCCTGCCAGCCCCCACATCAATTCTCCTACAATTAGAGCAAGAATGCTGAAAAGCGGATTGACGTTTACTTCCTTACCGACAATAAGTGGTTCCAAAACATACGATTGCACGAATTGAACCATGAAATAGACTAGAAATATGAACGGAATGATTTCGGTGTTGCCATCTTGTGCAATAGCTCCGATTGTTGTGATCAATGAACCGAGTAGATTCCCTACGAACGGAATCATTTCCAAGACCCCACATACTGCGGCAAAAAAGATGGGATTTTCTATTCCAATGGCCCAGTAGGCCAAGGAGTAAAGCACCGTCATGGCCACAATTAGTTTTAACAGCCCTACCAGATAACTAACGGAAACCTGATTGGCATGAGTAATGAGAGATTTGGTTTTCTCCTCATCGCCATTTGGGGTGCTTCGCATAATGAAACGCTTAATTTGACCACGATGTGTGAGGAACATGAATGCATAAACCAACACCAGTACCGCCTTGGCCATGGTAGAACCTATACTTTCCATAATGGTTGGAATGTATGACGCCATGGCCGATTGCTGTTCGTCCAGAATTTCGTTCTGCTCGTTGTAATTCAGGTTGAATGTGCGATACATGAACCGCTGCGATTGTCGCATCCATTGATCAAAAGTCTGCTCAATATTGGAGGTGTTTTCGGCAAGCTCTGACACTTGCCACCACAGCAAAGTGGTAACCGAGCCCATTACCAACATCACGGTTAACATACTGATAGTAGCCGCTACATAGGTGTTCAGTTTTTTGTCTTCGAGCCATTTGGTAAAAGGCAACAGCAGCATGGCCAACAGAATGGCGAAACAAATGGGTTTGAGAAAAACTTGCGTGTAATAGAGACCGACCACTCCAAGCGCCAGCAATACCGCAATTTTCAGTTTGCGGGTTAATGAATCTGCTTTAGTTGAAGTGGTCGGTTTCATGATGGTTGGTTTGGTTTAACTGATTGGTTGATCATCTATTTTCAACCATGTCTTTGCGATAGTTTTCGGCAAGAGCTCGTTTCTGCTTATCAGATAATGCCTTGCCTGCCATTTGAAAAACTTCGTGCTCTTCTTCCTTCAAATGATGCTCAACTTTGTGCTGTAACGACTTTGCAATGGTCAACCATCCAGTAGAGTCGAAATTGGTGTTTTCCAGACGCTCTATCAGCTCATCAATTTCATGATGCTCTGCAATGCTATGCCGCGCTTTTTCCTGAGTGCTATCATGTTTGATCAGCGGTATGTACAAGAACCGCTCTTCTGCATCTGCATGAATCTCCAGTTCTTGTTTTAGCTTTTCAAATAGATATTTTCTGTTGGCGGTGTCGCCACTTGTTTCAACCAGTTCATTCAACAGTGAACGTTGAATCTCATGATCTTCTCGTAATGCTTCAAAAATGTTCATATCGTTCGTGTTTTTAGTTATTAATTAGACTTGTTTGATTCCATATTCCCCTGGGTTCAATTCCATTTTTCCTTGGTCTTTTATTTTGTTCGGCTCTGCCGTATTTTCTTCCTCCGCTACATCTTTTTTACTGAACATCAGCCCAACTGCCATTATCACCACGGTAAACACAATTACTTGAATGATAAGCGACCGATTTACAAGCGGAATGCTCTGTTCTGGAGTGATGTAGAGAAACAGCAGAATGGTTATCAACCCTCTTGGTGCCACAAATAGTAGTGGCGCCAAAGGCTTGCGTGACAATCCCAATTGAATGGCGCGCACAATGAAGAAAAGTGCGACCATTCCCAATGCCCAAAGCACCGTTTGACCATTGAATAGTTCTTGTGTTTCAATTAGAAAACCGAAAACAAGAAAGAAAAGCGAGCGAATAAGAAAAGTGCCTTCGATGGTCAATACCCTGAACATCTCCACTTCCTTTTCCGGACTGTATGAAACGAGTTTCCTGATCCACGGAAAACGCTTCAGTTTATCCAAGTGCCCAACAAAAATTCCGAAGAGTAGAATAAAGATCAGCCCTGGAAGATGGAACTCCTTCAGGCCCGTGTAAATGAGCACCACCAACAAAATGATGGGCACAAACTTTACATGATGGCTGATACGCGCTAAGAGCATAGATAGCCCAATGGTCGCTACCAAAGAAATTGCGAGAAGTGCAAGAATCTGCAATCCGAAGTTGCCAAATGTAGCGGCACTGTACACCTCATTCAGGGCAACAAAATTGAACAGCACAACTCCGATGATATCGGAAAGGCTGCTCTCATAAATGACGAATTCCTTATTCTCTGCGTTGAGGTTAACTACACTGGGTATAGCAATGGCACTGCTGATCACGCAAAGCGGTATGGCGTTAATCAAACTTGTTCGGAACGGATAACCACCGTAATATGAAAATGCCCAGGCTAAGACCAGAGACAAGACCGTTAGCGCCCCCAAGGCTCCTAGAAATGACTTAGACACCAGACCAATTTTGTCTCTGCTGAGTTGCAACTCGAGAGAGCCTTCTAGCACTATCAGTACAAGACCTATGGTGGCCAAGACCGATAGAATCGGATACATGTCTGGAATCTGTAAGCCAATTAGATCTACAGCCTGACCAATTCCCCAGCCCACCACCAACAGCATCAAAACAGATGGAATGCCTGTTTTTGATGAGGAAAGTGTGAACACATACGCCAGTATAAGTAGCGCACAAAGGGTTATGATGATTGCTGAGGTCATTCAGATTGTTTTGGTTTTGCGTTGATTACATCACTGATGCAACACAATCGCATCCTGCGAATTCGGCCGCATCCAATGCTTCTTGATACTCATCTTCCGTGGCGTAAGCACTTCTACATACTGTTCTTTCCGATGAGCAATCGGTGCATTCTGTGCAATTGGAGCATGCCGACATTACAACTGTGCAGACGGCAAGCACCGCGGTTAATTTGATTTTCATGGTCTTGGTTAGTTTTTGGTCAGTACAAAGGGTTGCCCTGATGGGCAACCCTTATTCAATTGTTTACTACTTAACGGTTTCGCTACAGTTGCAGCCAGCATTTTCAGCTTCATCAACTGCGTTCTGATAATCTGAATTAGAATCGTATCCGTCTCTGCAAATAGTGTCCTCTATACCGAGTGGACAGTCCGAACATTCGTTACACTTGGTGCAAGAACTGAATGTAAAAATTGCTGAAATAGCTGCGAATAAAATGATTGACTTGTTCATGATTTTATGGTTTTAATGGTTATTGATTAATGATTTCCGTTTAATGAAGGCTCGTGCTTTTCGGAGCCGTTCAGATTCTTTTTTTCTTCCTTGATTTCAGATTGCTCCACTTTGACTTTAGCCTGTTCGGGCATGTAAAGTGTCCTGATAGGGAATGGAATGTCTATTTCGTGCTTATCGAAAGCTTCTTTAAGAATCATGATAGCTTCGCTACGAGCTTCAAGAATGGAGAGCTTTGCACGGGCATCTACCCAAAAGCGAATCTGAAAATTGATAGAGCTATCTCCGAACTCCAACCAATGGAATTCGATGTTCTCGCTTTGGTCTGTAGGAAACTTTTCTTTTATGGCCTCCTTGGCGATTTTTTGCACCTCGCGCAAATCATCATCATAGCTAACTCCACATTTAAGAATAACTCGGATGCGATTGGTCAGTCCGTAATTTTTGAATGGGTTTTCAAGCACCAATCGGTTCGGAATCATCACCAGATTATTATCTGGCTCTTTAATAACAGTGTTGCGAAGGTTCACCTCATGCACAGCACCCTGATATCCATTTGTTTCTACCCAATCCCCAACATTCAGAATATCTCTAACCGATAGATAAATACCTGAGAACGTATTAGATAAAGATGATTGCAAAGCAAGCCCAATGGCCAAACCGGCCACTCCCGCACCTGCCAAGAGCGACTTTAAAACAGTATCTAACTTTAGAACTCCTAATGCAACGAAAATCCCCATACCGACAATTACAATAGCCGACACAGTAGATATGAGCGAACGTAGAGAGGCTTGTTCAATACGCCCCCTCAAGAATTTTTCTACATATTTCCTTACAACACCTGACAGAAAATAAGCCACCGAAAAGACAACAATGGCTATCAGCAGATTCGGTAAGTTGACCAGAAACATGTCCACCCAACCTTCCAATTTGGCAATAACATCATTGTATGACTCCTCGAATTGCCCTGTTAACTCCTCTTTCATGATTTTTCTAGTCTTTGTGGTTTGTTTCATCCACTACCTAGAAAATCCCATGCCATCTAACACAAGTAGCCCATATTGCTGATTACCAGTACATTACATGAAAAATAAATCCGCTCAGTTTAAATTATTGTGGCGTTTCTACCACACATCGTAGAAGAGTTGGAACAGACCCGTGTGTTAGAATGGATACCCGATAGAGAAATTGATGACCACATTTTCTCCAAAACCTGCTCCGCGCCAAACTTCAAATGCATCGGTCCATTGTTCGGATGCGGTGTTCTGAGGAACACGGAATGGTGTGGCAAAATCGAGCCGAATAACGATGAATTCGATATCCAACCGAAAACCATAACCAAAACCCATAGCTATTTGTCGGTACCAGTCTTTGCTGATCTCGCCACCTGGAATTGCATCGTTCTTTCGCGCAAGCCAAATATTGCCCATATCGATAAAAGCAGCACCTTTTAGGATGTTGTATATCGGATGTCGGAATTCTGTATTCAGCTCCAGTTTGATATCGCCAGACTGGTCGAAGAATGCGCTACCAGAAGCTCCAGCATCATAACTTCCTGGCCCAACTGACCGAACACGGAAAGCGCGCAAGCTACTAGGCCCGCCTGCGAAGTATTGCTTGATATACGGCAACGTAGATGAGTTTCCATAAGGAATGCTCCAACCAGCAAAAAGTCGGGTTACCCATTGACTTTCTCTCCCCACTTTCACGTAGTGTCTGAAATCAAAATCTAGCTTGGCATATTGCGCATACGGCAGTCCGAAAATCTGCTTGTTGGTTTTTGCCAATTCTTGAATTCCACCGATCAAATTACCCGCAACATCAGCAGTAAGCTTAAAGAAGAATCGGTGCTTTCGTTTTGCATCCGCCAATTGGCTGTATTGAAACGAATACGTGCTTCCTGGAATGAACTGATCTTGAAAACTCTGCGCCAAAAAACTGTTGTTGGCGAGTATCTCTCGGAATTCGGCTGTTTGGGCAAAAACGTTCGAGTACACCACATCTATCGGGTTGAGTTGGTGTGAGATATAATTATTGGAATTCCATCGGAAACCATATTCCAACTGAAATGAAAGCAGGTTGTAATACTGCGCCCGACTGATCAGACTGGTATTGAATCCGACCTTGGTCTTTGGAACAGAAAACCCGCCTGCGCTCCGCAATCGGAAAGGCCAAACACGCGGAAACGTTAATCCTAAATTCAACTCCAACTGAAACGAATTCAACCCTTTGGTTGACCCTTTGACAATCTGCGTTTCGTAGCTGGCGTTGGCACCGAGCTCAAAAATTTCTCCGCCTTTAAATAGGTTTCGATTAGTGAATGAAGTGAGTACTGCTGGCCCAGCAAAATTGGTCGATTTGGTATAACCCTGCACTTCAATTTGCAGCGTTCGCTTTTTGTAAGGCGTAAGCTGAATGGAAGCATTGAGCCAAGGAACCGTATCGGTAGAAGTGGTGTCTGTGCTGTAGCGAATACTCACGTACTGAAATCCACCCATTGAAGCCAACTTACGTGTGGTTGCGGTCCGGGTTCGTTGGCGGAACAGGTAACCTTTTCTGAAGGCAATGTAATCGAGCAAATGTTTCGGCTTGAATTTTCGCTTGCCTTGAATGAATGTGATACCTTCCAACTCGGTAGTGTCTCCGAAGTACATTTCCTCATCAACAATACTGTAATCTGTGTAAACGGTAATGTTATTAATGCGATAACGCTGCTTGGCCTCGGCTGGCATTGTTTCTTTGGCCTGTAGGTAAAGGTCAAACCGCTTGTCTTTGTAATGATTCGTGTCTGAAATGAAGTTCAGATAGCTCGAGTTGAAATGATAATAGCCATCATCTTTCAGATGCTCATCAATCCGAACGCGCTCCTCTTTCATCAGGTCCGTATCAAACCGTTTTCCTGATTTGATCAGTGAGTCTTTGAGAACAGCTCGTAACGAATCAACAGCCGAAGAATCAGGCAAGTATGTGTAAGTGGCAACGTGGTAGGCCTCTGGAACCTTGATGCGGTAAACCATGCTTCCTGTGCGGTCTTTCAGCTTTCGTTCTGAGGTTACTTCAGCCCCAAAAAAGCCGTTGTTTTCCAGTCGGTTAAGCAGAATCTTTTCGTTACGAAGAGCGTTTACATCGCTCATGTAAACGGGTTTTTCTCCAAACCGTTGGTTGAGTTTTTTCAGGAACTTCTTGCCCACTTTCTGCTGCGTTTTAAAGTAAAGCCACAGACCAAACCGTCCTCCAAGAATCTTCTTATTCGGTTCAGGACTCACCACATCTTCCAACTCGTATTGCAGGTCTTTCTTCCCACCTTCAACGCGGCCGTCACTTTCCAATTTCAGCTTGGCGCCCGTGTACAGTTTTTCTCCTTCGGGAATGTGTTTCCACACGTTGCACGAAGCAAAAAGCAGGCTGCAAACAAGCAATGCTAAAGCGTTATGTAACCAACCTTTCACTTTTGCTTATTCTCTAGTTCTTCTTCCGTGCTTTCGACCTCTTCCTCCTCCTTGGCCTTTTCTTTTTTCTTAATCTGAAGGTCTTCCTTCGGAATTTTGGCAAACAGCTCTTTCCACGTGTTGTAGCTTTTGTTGAAGAGTACCGAAAGCCCCGTCACCACTACCTGTCCCTGAACAAGGTCTTGAAATTCGTTTTCACGGAAGGCCTTCAAACGATATTGCCCTTCGCGAGTAATGAGATACTCAAGGCTTACATCGCCAAGAATATCATTTACACCATAGCTCCTGTCAGATCCTTCAACAGCAACCTGACCACCAACCTGCACTACCAAACGATCGTTGAAAAGGGCTTTGCGGACATTCAGTCCAAGATCTGTTCTACCCTGTGCCTGGCCAGTTTGATAATCGGTGTAACTGTTCAGATCAATATTGACCTCAACGCCTTTCAGGTACTTTGAGCTGTACTTATTTAATTGGTTGGAGAGTAGTTTACTAACGCTCGATCGGGCCATGCCTTCCGTTCCATTGCCATCAGCCTGATCAAAGTTTTGCGGAAGAAAACGTCCCAACACGATAAGCGAAAACACCTGCTTTTCCAGTTCAGATTGCGTGTTATTCAGTTGCCTGATTCGCTTGTAAACGTTTCCACTCAGCGCTTGACGCGAGTTTTCAGGCATGTCCATGGCGAAGGAAATCTCAGGCTGTAAAAGTTGACCATCAACGTTAAGAATAACTTGAAACGGCAATGCTTGCCGATATTGATTTTGCGTGGAAGCATCGCTTTGCGAAAGCTGATCGGCCATCAGGTCAGATGCACTCGCCTTGACCTCATACTTGGCCTGAAGATCCAATCGCCCTTCTAGCGGATCGCCACTCCACGAAATCCTGCTGCCCGAAATCAACTCGAATTTCCGCCTTGCGAGGCCGTAGAATTTCATGTCGTATTTGCCGCCAACAATCTCGTAATTGCCGGAAAGCGTGGTAATACCGTTCGGAGTCACTTCCACATTCAGTTTGGCCTCCCCTTGAATCTGGATATTATCGCCAGAACGTTCATCAATAATAATCTTGAACTGTGTGGCTGGGTCAATTTCCAGATAACCGATCAGGTCCAAACCTTCAAAAAGTGGCGTTTCAATGGTTTCTTCCACTTGCAAAATAGCATTCAGCGTGTCGCGCATATTCTTGAAACGAACCAGTCCTTTTCGTTCTTCAATGGCCGCCTGAGATTCTGGTACAATGAAAGTAATGTCGGTTCCTTTTTTGAGTTTGGCCTGTGCTTTCACACGCGGAATACTCAGCGATCCTTTCACATCCAGATCAAGATCAACAAACGCTTTTCCGAAGAAAAGTTCGCTGTCTTCTCTGGTAGAATTGAGTGGCTGGAAGTTGTCTGCCGTGATTTTCAGATTGAATTCAGGGTCAAGAAGACTCTCGGTTTTAACCGTTCCATTAACCGACAGTTTTTTGCCGTTTTTATCACGCAAATCGAAATTCTTCAGCACCAATCCTTTGTTGTCAATTTCAATTCGGTCGTCAGAAAGAGTGAGCGGAGCGTTCAATTGCGTGAGCGTGAATTTGGCATTATCAAAAGCCAAAGCCCCTTTATATTTCAGTTCGCTAACTGGGCCATTGACGGTGCTTTCTGCACGCAGGAACCCGCTGGCTTCTTTAAACTGGCCTTGCGCAAATCGTTCTGCCACGCTAACATCTAATCGGTTAAGATTCATGGTGGCATCAAGCACCAATTCGTCAACGGTTTTCAACGAACCTTTAACCGTCAAGTCAATCGGTTCTCCTTTGATGGAGAAGTCAATATTGAAGGTGTTCTCCGTCTTGTTGTTGGCAAGCAATTTCAGTTTGCCGAGATTGATACCAAGCGCGGTCAGCTGATTTATCTGCAGATCGGATTCGATGCCAGGTGTCTGGTTCAAATTCACTAAACGCACGGTTCCGTTCAACTGTCCATCCAATAGGCTATCTGTGCCATTTACAATGCTGGTAATTGAGGCAAGCTCAAACCCATCAAAACTCACCTTCATCCCATTTTTACCACCCGATTTCAGGTTGTCTAACCTTACGGATTGCGGTGCGTTGTTTAGATGCACAGATTGCAACAGAACGCCACCTTCCTGAAGCGAAATCTTGTTCTCAGCAGGTATTGACCATTGATCGCCATTGAGCGTAAAACGGTCTGGGTTGATGTGCATTTCGGTTGTTGGTGTACTCACATCAATTTCAACACCAATGGCAAACAATGGCTGCTCAATGGAATCGTTAATGGCCAGGTCAATGCTTGCCACTTTATTTTGGAAACCGAACTTCAATCGAGTGCGGTCTATGTTGACCTGTCCGCCTTTGATACTTCGGAAGGCCAACGCCCCAGAAAGCAACTCTCCGTTGGCAGCCGCATTCATTCCAAGGCTATCAAGTGTAAAATCGGAATACACAATCTGAGGAGCGGAAAGATTCAGCGAAAGTTGCTCCTGCTGCGGATGGAATTCCAGGTCGAGACGGATGGAATCAAACTGCTGAAGTTTAGGTAGTAAAGCTTCGGTAAGAATTCGAGAATTTCGAACGGTAAAGTGTGCGGAAATATCCAGCGAATCGTTCATGATTCCTGCTCGCAACGAATCTGCTGAAACAAGTTTTTTAACGTAGTTGGAAACGGAACCTACCAGCGTGTCAAGCGATGTATTCGCGTCCAATTGCCCATTTACGATATCAGATTTCACCGCCAGTTTCGTGCTATTCTTGGCATTGCTGAAATCAATATTCATGGCGTTCGGCCTGAACACAGCATTATCTCGAATCAGCGTGTTTTGCGTGAGACTCAACGAACTTTGGAAGTTGCTGGGAAGCCCTGAGTAATTGGCCGTCAATTCGGTTCCGAATCTGATTTTCTGTGGGCTAAGGCCAAGTTCATAGAAGTTGGCGCCAGTAAGGTCGAGCGTTAGCTCCGCTTGTGGGTTAAGTGTATCTATAACGGCATCAACCAACAGCTCAAAATCCAAATTTTCGTCAGCGTGATTTAGCTTGACCTTCGCTTTTTGGTCCGCCACCGATGCTGTCAGACTCAGGTTGGAATAATCGTAACTCTTGAAATTGAGTTGCTGAAATTGAACCGAAGCGTCTGCCACCAGCGTTTCCAGAGTTTTGCCTTTTGAGTTGAAATCAATAACCAGCGAAACAGGTTGAAGATCTGCTACGGCTGCGATTTTATTGACATCAAACTCAACGAGTTCCAGCTTTCCTTCTGCACCGATATTGCCGAGAAGCTCCGTTCCAACCCCGTCCAACTTCAATCTTCCTGCATTGGTTTTTAAATTCAGTTTAGCTTGCAGTTTCTTGGTATTTCCTGCAATGTTTCCATTGAGTTTTATGCTGTCTGGAATG
The DNA here is from genome assembly GCA_964457245.1 of uncultured Chryseobacterium sp. Lineage (GTDB taxonomy): Bacteria > Bacteroidota > Bacteroidia > UBA10329 > UBA10329 > UBA10329. The sequence continues at coordinate 118,416 of CAYWET010000002.1, forward strand.
GAGCTAATCTGCTCGTCTTCCATTACAAAAGCAAGGTCTTTTCGCGTTAAGAAAATATTCAGATCGGGAAGGTTGACCCGAATATTACTGGTGTCTGGCAACCCTTTTACTGAACCGCTCATTGTCAACCGTAACGAGTTCAACGCTGATAGTTTCAAGTCTGAAATTGAGAGGTCGTCCAACTTACCAGAAACGTGACCGCTTAGCCTAACTGGGTTTGATGAGATTTTGGCAAGAAGCGTGTCAGTTTTCAGTTGCGGTGCGAAGAAGTAAGCATCTTCGATGGAAAGGTCGGCTTCTGATAAATTGAGTTCAAATACTCCGTTTTCTGGCGTACTGAAGAATTCAGCAAGGCTCGAATACGAGACGCTGGCATCCGTTTTCAATCGGTTGTAAGGCGTGGTCAGATCCAATGCTTTCAGATTGATTCTGTCATCATTGGCATCCAATTCAAAATCTAGGTTCTCAACACGCATTCCCGATTTTTCGGAAAAGGAAAGCTCATTCATTTCCAACTGCAGCTTCTTGCTTTCCATCAGGCCGTCTTCAGCACGTAATTTCAAACCAGTAAACCGCATGTCGTTTACATTGAACTGCCTTTTGGTTTCGGGCTCATTACCCAATTTCATGGCGTATGCAATCTCATTCAGATTCAGTTTTTCGAACTCGATTTTCCAATCTGGAAGCGAAAAATCCTGATCGGTCTGCTCTTCTGGTTTCTCCGAATTTGACGCGGCAGGCAGTTGTAATTCCACGGTAGTTCCGTCAATGTCAATTTCACCAACTGCTATGTGTTGCGTTTCCAGATCCACTTCTGCTTCATCCAACAACAATTTTTGCAAATCGACTTTCAGATCAAACGTATCTGGCTCTGAGCGATAAGAAAAGTTGATGTTTTTCAGGTCAACGTCTCCAACCTTGAATCGCGGTTGTTGAGTAGCTGTAGAAGTGTCAGAACTTTCTGACGGAAGCCATTGATGCAAACTCCCCGTAACGTTGTGAAGAACGAGTTCATCAACTTCAAAATCGAGGTTTTCGATATCAATTTCATCGGGATCTAACTGGAGTTTTCCAAGAAGAAGGTTGCCTTCAAGTCCGATAACCTCATCACGGTAATGAAGGTCAAAATCGTTAAAATCCAAGGGTCCAAAAGCCAGTTTTATTGGCCTTCCAGAAGCCGTATCCTCTGGTGCATCTTTCTTCTTGCTTGAGAATGCATCGATAAGAAAATTGAAATTGAATGTGCTATCAGGATAGCGTTCGACATTGGCAACCAATCCGTTCCAGTTTACCCTGCTGATGTTGATGTTTCCGTTGATAAGCGGTAAAAAGACTACGCCAGCTTCCAGCTGACTCATGTAAACCAGCGTATCGGCATTGGTATCCTCCAAGTAAACGCCTTCTAGTTGAACATCTCCACGGAACGTGATGAACAGTTTTTCGATGTCCATTTTAGTTCCGGTTTTGCCAGACACAAAACTGACGGCTTTATCGGTAATGAATTGCTGCGCCCACGGAGTTCTGATGGCCAGAACCGCTAGTACAAACACCAGTATCAGAAATAAAAAAATGCCACCTATCCATAGAAAAACTTTCTTGGCTGTGGATGATGGCGTGGCTTTCATTTATAAGTTGGTGGTGAAGGTCGGTAAGAACAAGTTATCCCACAATCGTATAATCTGGAGTGTGGGATAACTTAGAGTGAGAAGATGACCAATACCTGTTTATGCTAACGGAATATGACTCGGCTAATCGGTTTCATTGTAGGCTTTTACTGCGCCTTCCAGAAATTTCGCCTTCAGATCGAAGCCGTCCGCACCGTATGCATCAACCATGGTTCCTTTAGCCCCAGAATGAGTGGTCAGAACATAGAGTATAGATGTATCACTCGGATCAGACATTCCTTCAAAACGATGAATTTCATCAATTCTGACTTCGTCAGAAGCAAATGTTATGGAGTGATTAAGCGCCTCCATTGTTCCAGCCTCCTTCACATCAAAATCCAAATTATAACCCTTTGCCTTGGACGCCTCAATGGCCTCAGAAAGTGTATCGTATGTAATTGCTGTATTTTTCATCGTGTCTTATTTTAATTAGAAATGCCCCAGAAATTATCTGAGGCATTTCGTTATGATTAATTGAGATTACAGAGAATCAACAAATTCTTTGATTTTCTCTTTGGTCTCCCCTGTTTTCTCTTGAATTCTACCGACCAACTGCTCTGTCTTCCCTTCGGCAACATCAAGGTCGCTGTCGGTCAACTCACCATACTTCTCCTTGATTTTACCTTTCATTTGATTCCAGTTTCCTTTCACTTTATCGCTTGTTGCGCTCATAATAATTCGTGTTTTAATGGTTAATAATTAATTGTCACTTATTGAATGGCAAGCGTTGTTCCAATTTTGTCTGAAAATATAGACTGGGGTTAACTTGTTGGTAGGTAATCGATTACAACAGATAACCGTTTGATGATCTTTCTAGTTATGTTGCGGTTTTTACACAGTTGTGTTGATAATTACAAACAACCTGTGATAGTGTAGTATAATTGATTCTATCCCTATTCTAATATCTACTACATATTGAACATATCATTAGAATATAGAAGTCTTGGGAGGGTGCCAATAAAAAACCGGCAAACTGTGAAATGTTGTTTGCCGGGTATCTAAAATAGACTTACGTCAATTAGAAGGGAACTATTGGTCTGGGGCATCTCTTGTAAACGCCCTTTCTACTTTTTCATCTTGAGGGTCAAACTCGTTTCCTGAGCTGTCCACATAGACGTCAAGATATTCATCGCCTCGCTTAAACCGAACGGTATAACGGTCTTCCCGATGTGCCGTGCGTTTCCCGACTTCGTAAATCTTGTCGAGTTTCCAATTGCTGTGTTCGAACCTTCCTAAAGTTGTCAAAACCGCATCTGGCAATTCTCCTACACCAATTTCCACAGCTGGAGTGGTGGAGTTCGGGATGTTGTCCTGCCCAAAAACTTCTTGGGCGTTAGAGTTGATATTCGTTGTGATGAATGCAATTGTTAAGATTAGATTATAAAGTGTTAGTCGTTTCATTGTTTTCTTTTTGACTAAATGAATACTGATTTTGTGCCAGGAAGGGAGTTTGCGATTCACGAGTTTGGAAGTCCGGAATTCAGCCTGATTAAGACTGTTTTGCTGTAGAGGTTTGCCAACGGTATTGTGTATTATCTACACAACATTTGTTAGTGTTTAACGGTACATCACCATTTCATAACGTTCAAGCTAGAAAACATAATGTTTCATTCAGGTTGTCGATGAATGAGGCCATTTCCTTTGTGAGGAAACACCATTCATGTCTTTACCTCTCCAAGCTCAGGATGATTTTGATCTAGCCCAGAACACGTTTGTTGATTCCTTTTTGGAATCGACCAAGATCAGGCTTGATCTTAGCTCGGCAAACCTTCAGAGAATTCCGACAACCGGAGCTTGTGTGGTTGCATCCAATAGCCTTTTTGGTACGGTGGATCCGATACTGCTTCTAAAAGCAATCTTTTCCATCAGACGCGATGTGGTTATTCTTACGTCTTTTGATTTTACGACTGCTCCAAATTTGAACCAGCACATATCTTATTTGAATGCTGATGATTCGGAATCGCAAATCAAGCAAAGGTTTGAAACACTTTTGGCGCAAGACCTGCTGGTCGTGGTTTTGCCGGCAAAGAAAGGAGCCATCAGTCGTATTACGGCCAACATGGCACTGGACAAGCGTTGGCATCCGAAGTTGATGCGGGTCGTATTCGGTCTTCCATATCCGGTGTTGCCGATTTTCTTGAATACAGAGTCGATTGTTCATCTGCTTCACTCAAAGCGATTCTCGTTCGACAAAATGACGGCCTTTTTCCATGATCTGAACGATTGTGAAAAAGGAGTTCAAGTTCGAATTGGGAAACCGATCGATTCCAAAATGAAGGGTTCTTTTGCGGGGTCAGAAGGTTTCAGTCGGTTTTTGAGAGCTAAACTTTATGCGCTTGGAAGCCCGTTGGATGTGAGCTCATTCTTCGCGAGTCGATTCAAGAAAAAGCATCAAGAGGTTGCAAACCCAGCTGGGCTGGCACTGGATTCGCATCTGGTTGAAAAGGAACTTGAAAGTTTGCCTGCTTCCGCCAAGGTTCTAACTCAGGGAGATTACACCGTTTATTTGGCTCCAACCACTTCAATTCCGATTACCATTAAAGAGATCGGTCGTTTGCGAGAGGTAACTTTTCGCGCGGTTGGCGAAGGAACTGGTAAGGCTTACGATCTTGATGAATATGATGTGTATTACCATCAGTTGATACTGTGGAATCATGAAAACAAGTGCGTTGCTGGAGGTTATCGCATCGGTTTTGGAGAGCAGATCATGAAGCTGCACGGAAAGCGTGGATTCTATATCAACTCGCTTTTCAAATTAAGGCAGCCATTTAAGCAGGTTCTGAACCAGTCATTGGAACTTGGTCGGTCGTATATCGTGCCAGACTATCAAAGAGCTAGACTTCCGTTGTTCCTTCTTTGGAGAGGGATTCTATCAGTTTTGATCAAACATCCGGAATACAGATATCTCATTGGGCCGGTTAGCATTAGCAATGATTATTCAACCGTTTCCAGAGCACTGATCGTTTCTTTTATCCGCAAGTTTTACTGGAACTCAGATATGGCAGAATGGATAAAGCCGAGAAAGGCATTCAAGCCAAAGAAAAAGGACGTGGATATTGACGCGCTTTTGGAAAATGTTACTCCCGATACGAAGGATCTTGATAAACTGATTGAGGACATTGAGCCTCGACAGTTCCGGATTCCAGTGCTTATCAAAAAATACTTGAAGCAGGAAGCGAAGATCATCGGTTTCAATGTTGATCCCAAGTTCAGTAATGCGCTTGACGGCCTCATGGTGCTGGACATGAAGGATTTCCCGAACGAAATGCTGGAGAATCTTAATCAAGACCTTAACTGATTTGCAGACCGCTCGCGGGTTTTATCGGCTGTTGGGCTTTCTTGCATTCACATGTATTGCTATTGTCAAGATTCTGATTCTTGGGCTGATAAAGGGGAAAGATATTGAACGTGCCATTCACATCAGAAGACGACTAGCCCAGCGACTGGTGCGATTCCTCAATGTAAAATGTGAGGTTTTAGGTATAATCCCAAACAAGGGAATTTTAGGCGTAACGAATCATCGCTCTTATCTCGATTCCATCAGCATCTTCCAGCATTTGGATGCCTGTCCCGTTGTGAAATCCGAGGTGAAAAAGTGGCCAATACTTGGTTTCGGACTTGTCCATTCAGGAACTGTTTTCGTTGACAGAAAAAGTAAGGAAAGTAGGAGGCAAACGCGGCAGCAGATTGCAGAGTTGGTCAGTCAGCGGATTTCCACTATTGTTTTTGTGGAGGGAACAACTTACGTTGGGCCAGAGGCTGGCGAGTTCAGACCTGGAACATTTATGACCGCGGTTGAGGGTAGTTTCGAGGTTGCCCCCATTGCCATAGAATTTGAGCATCAGGATGTGGCTTGGGTCAATCAAGACACCTTCATTCCGCACTTCCTGAAAATATTTGGTAAGTACAGCGAGGTCAACGTGAAAGTCGCTTTCGGAGAACCGAGAATCGGTAAAGATTGGGAACAGCTGAAAGATGAATGCCATGAATGGGTCAATGCTAAACTTCTTGAAATGCGGGCTGAGTTTGATTCTGCAAGCAGAGACTGACTGTTGATTTTGCTGACGTCATCAAAAAACTTTTGTCCTAACAGTTACAGGGTTACTTTTTTCTAAAGCTTTCGCGTCAGAATCTGCTCTTGACATCCTAGCACTAATGGCTAGTTTTGCCGCAAATCAATCGCAAGTATGAAGCTAGACGTACGCTACGCACAGCACCCAGATGACGCTAAGAATTATGACACTGAAGCGTTGCGCAAACACTTTCTGATTGAGAAGGTTTTTGTCGATGATGAGGTTTCTTTTACCTATTCGCATTCGGATAGGATCATTGCTGGTGGCATCAAACCGGTAAACAAGAAGCTTACGCTCGAAGCGGGAAAGGAGATGGGTGTTGACTCATTTTTCGAACGCAGGGAGGCTGGCATTATCAACGTTGGTGGTGCAGGTGCGGTGACATTGGATGGTGTGCGTTATGAACTGGGAAACAAAGACGGACTGTATGTTGGAATGGGTGTAAAGGATATTGAGTTTTCATCTGTTTCCGCTGAAGAGCCAGCCAAGTTCTACTTCAATAGTGCTCCGGCACATCACGCGTATCCGCATACCAAAATTGAGATTGCGCAGGCACAGCCGTTGAGGTTGGGCGATGAGAAAACGCTGAACAAACGCACCATTTATCAATACGTGCATCCCGATGTATGCAAAAGCTGCCAGTTGGTTATGGGGCTTACCATTCTCGAACCCGGCAGCGTTTGGAACACCATGCCGTGCCACACGCACGAGCGCAGGATGGAGGTCTATTTCTACTTCGATATGGCAGAGGATACGCGCGTGTTCCACTTCATGGGGCAACCGCAGGAAACACGCCATTTGGTCATGGCCAATGAGCAGGCGGTCATTTCACCAAGTTGGTCAATGCACTCGGGTGTGGCAACCAGCAGTTACACGTTTATTTGGGGCATGTGCGGAGAGAACATGACCTTCGATGATATGGACCACGTGGCCATGAACGAACTCAGATAGGATGATACTCGACCAGTTCAAATTAGACGGAAAAGTTGCGATTGTAACCGGAGTTTCTCGTGGGTTGGGGCAGGGAATTGCCATTGCCTTGGCAGAAGCTGGTGCTGATATTGTTGGTGCGGGTGTGAGTGACATGTCAGGTACCGCAGCCCAGATTGAAAAACTGGGCAGAAAGTTCCTTCCTGTTCAGGTTGACCTGAAAGACAAGGCTTCGGTGGAGAAAATCGTTTCGGCAGCGAAAGCCGAGTTTGGGAAGGTCAATATTCTCGTGAATAATGCAGGCATCATTACCCGTAACGAAATGCTCGGTTTCACAGAGCAGGAATGGGATGATGTGATGGATGTCAACCTCAAAAACCTGTTCTTTCTATCGCAAGCGGTGGCAAATGAATTCGTTGCACAAGGCAATGGCGGTAAGATCATTCACATTGCTTCCATGCTTTCTTTTCAAGGTGGAATTCGAGTTGCCTCTTACACGGCAAGTAAGTCGGGTGTAAAAGGACTTACCATGTTAATGACAAATGAATTGGCCAAGCACAACATTCAAGTGAATGCCATTGCTCCGGGTTACATGGCAACGGACAATACCAAAGCTTTGCAGGAAGATCCTGAGCGTAATGCAGCCATAATCGGTCGGATTCCAACAGGGCGTTGGGGAACACCGCAAGACCTTGCTGGCACGGTTGTATTTCTGGCGAGTTCGGCCTCAGATTACGTCAATGGCCATACGCTTGCCGTGGATGGTGGTTGGCTGGCACGATAAGCCTACTTGTTTCGGATTTTCCTGATTACCTCAAGCGAACCGGATACTTTTTCGGTCAACGCGGCCATGTCATCTGTTTGGATGAGTTTGCTGCCCATTCCAACACAAGTAACGCCAGCATCAAACCACGCTTTTAGGTTTTTCTCATCAGGACTTACACCGCCCGTTGGCATGATCTGAAGCCAAGGACAGGGCGCTTTCACGGCTTTTACAAAACCCGGCCCGCCCACTTCAGCCGCAGGAAACATCTTGACGATCGGAGCACCGAGTTCTGTTGCTGTGACCATTTCCGTCAAGGTGCCACAACCGGGAGCCCAAAGAATATGGTGTTTGGAGCAAATGGCTGCTACCTCTGCTTTCATAATTGGGCAGACGATGAAATCTGCACCAAGACCTATGTATTGTTCCGCAGTTTCTGCGTCCATCACGGTACCGATTCCGAATTTCATTTCGGGTAATTCTTCGGAAACAAAACGCTTCAGTTCCTCGAACCGTTTCGAAGCGTTTTCACCGCGATTGGTGAACTCAAAAACCCTTGCGCCACCATCGTAACAGGCGCGTATCACGTTTTTACAGATTTCAATTTCAGGATGGTAGAAAAGGGGCAGTAACCCTGTTTCCTGCATGGTTTCAAAAACATGTTCTGAAGTGAAATTCGCCATTATCGCATCACTCTTCCGGAGCCGTCTCCAGCCATTAGTTTCTCCACTTCTTCCTTGGTCACCAAGTTGAAATCGCCTTTTACCGTATGCTTCAGGCATGAAGCGGCAGTGGCAAAATTCAATGCGTTTTGGTCGTCATTCGGCCAGGTGTTCAATCCGTAAATGAGCCCCGCCATGAACGAGTCTCCACCGCCAACCCTGTCCACAATATGTGTGATGTTGTACTCGGTGCCAATTACCAATTCCTCCCCATTCCATAGGACACCAGACCACGTGTTGTGACTTGCGCTGATTGAACCTCGCAACGTGATGATGATTTTACTCGCCTTTGGAAACTTGGCCATCAATTGCTCGCAGACCGACTGGTAGGCTGAAGCCTCCAAATGTCCAGCGGTTACATCTCCATCGGCCTTGATTCCGAACACCTTCTCTGCGTCTTCCTCATTTCCCAAGATGATGTCGCAACGGCTGACCAGTTCTTCCATCACCTCGGCTGCTGCTTTACCCCATTTCCAAAGCTTCGCCCGATAGTTCAGGTCGGTGGAGATGGTCAGGCCTTTTTCGGCCGCCTTCAGGACGGCCTCCTTGCAAACCGCAGCAGCACTTTCGGAAACCGATGGTGTGATTCCCGTCCAATGAAACCAATCGGCATCTTCAAAGACCGCGTCCCAATCCATGGTCCCGGGTTGAATCGTGGCGAAAGCACTATTGGCGCGGTCGTAAATGACCTTGCTGCCACGGCTCACCGCACCGCTTTCCAAGAAATAGATTCCGATACGATCGCCACCTCGCGCAATAAAACCGGTATCCACGTTGTGTTTTCTCAGTTCGCCCAAGGCCGCATCCCCGAAATCGTTCTGCGGCAATCGGGTCACATATCGGGCATTGAAACCGAATTTGGAGAGCGAGACCGCTACGTTCGATTCGGCACCGCCATAGGTGTTTTCCAAGCTGGTGGCCTGCTCAAACCGCAGATGGTCTGGTGTAGCCAACCGCATCATGATTTCTCCAAAAGTTACCACACGTTTCATGCGATTTCGGTATTCGTTTTATTCTGTTTCGACAAAGGAAAGAAACCTAAAGTCCAAAAAATCGCGGCAGCCACAAAGTCAATTCAGGTAGGTAAGTGACCAACAGTAAGCATAGAATCATGGCTGCGTAAAACGGAATGAGCGGTTTGACTACATCCTCGATTTTGATGTCGGCAACGCTGCATCCCACAAAAAGTACCGAGCCAACAGGTGGTGTGGTCAACCCAACGCATAGATTCATAATGAGCACAATGCCGAAATGAATGGGGTCCATGCCCAATTGTTCGGTGACGATGGGTAGGAAAATGGGCGTGAAAATGAGTACGGCCGGGGTGACGTCCATGAAGGTGCCGACAAACAGAATGACGAGGTTGATCAATAGCAGAATGACAATCTCGTTGGAGCTGATGGAAAGAATGCTGTGGCTGATTTCTTGTGGAAGATTTTCGTACGCCATCACCCAAGAAAGCGCCAGCGAAGCAGCGACAAGGAACAGCACCACGCTGGTGGTCTTTACCGACTCCAGAACGATGTTCTTGAATTCCGATAATCTGATTTCTCGATAGTAAAGCGAGAGGACGAACGCATAAAGCACTGCAACGGCCGAGGCTTCGGTGGCCGTGAACCAGCCAGCGATGATTCCGCCTATTACGATGATGACTAAAAGCAAGCCCGGAAGTGCTTGGAAGAACATGCCAACGCCATCCTTCAAACTGACTTTTTCAGCTTTGGGGTAATTCTCTTTATAAACCCAAGCTGCGCCAACCAGCATCAGCAGCAATCCCATCAGCAGCCCGGGCAGATAACCAGCCACAAACAGGGCGGCAATCGACACGCCACCGCTTGCCAAAGAATAGACGATAAGCACGTTGCTTGGCGGGATGATTAGACCGGTTGTAGCTGATGAAATGTTCACAGCGGCAGAGAAATTCTTGTCGTAGCCTTCCTCCACCATTTTGGGATGCAAGGTGCTTCCAATGGCCGATGCCGATGCAACAGCAGAACCCGAAATAGCTCCAAACAACAAGTTTGAAATAACGTTGACAAACGCCAATCCGCCTGGAAATCTTCCAACCAAGGCTTTGGCAAGGTCAATGAGGCGAATAGCGATTCCGCCCTTGTTCATCAGCTGTCCCGCCAGCACGAAAAAGGGAATGGCCAAGAGCGTGAAACTGTCCAGTCCGTTTGCCATGCGTTGCGAAAACGTGGTCATCGCTGGAAGAAAATCCATACTCACGAGCATGGTGGCAATACCCGCCATCCCGATGCTGTACGCGATCGGAACTCCCAAAATCAACAGGACGAGGAAGACCAGCACCAATATGATTATTCCCTCAAATCCCATTGTTGTTCTTTAAGGTTTGACGGAGGTTGTCCGTGGAATAGAACGCGATGATGAGCCCTGAAAGCGGAACGACCATGTAGATGTATCCGAGCGAGATTTCCAATGACGGGGAAATCTGACCCAAGTAAAACCGCGTGTAAACCAGCCAAATGCCGCCAACCAAAAGCACGCCAATGACAAAGGCCAAAATGACCAGATGAATGGTCAGTTCCAGCCACTTTTGCTGATTTGGTTTGAACTTGTCTTTGACATAGGTGATGGCCAAATGTCCTTTTTCCTGTCCTGTGACGTAGGCCGCACCAGCCATTCCCACCCAAATGAGAAGGAAACCTGCCAACTCATCCGTGAACGAAATGGTGTTTGATAAAAAGTACCGACTTGCAACCTGTAACAGCACATCGGCCAACAGCAGCAGCATCAGTGTGACGAGGAACCATTCCAATGCCTTATCCAAGTATGTGCGAATAGTGGTCATCAGTTTTCCTTTATCTGTTCCAGGATTTCACGAATTACGGAGTCTTTCGCGGCCTCTTCGTGCATGAATTGCACCTTTTCGGCAAATGGTTTTCGGTCGGGGACATGCACTTCTACGCCAGCGGCTTTTACTGCATCCAAAGCATCTTCCTCAGACTTTCTCCATGCATCACGTTGAAAGGCTACGGACAGCTTTGCTGCCTCATTCAACCAAGCTTTCTCCTGCTCCGAAAGTTTCTCCCAAGTGTGTTGGCTAACCAGCAACACGTCCGGCACACGTGTATGCTCATTCAGCGAATAGTACTTGCATATTTCATAGTGTCGGGATGAATAAAAACTGGGTGGATTGTTCTCCGCACCATCGACAACGCCACTCTGCAAGGCCGTGTACAGCTCGCCCCAAGAAATAGGCGTGGCCGATGCACCCAAACCATTCACAAGATTGACTGCTTGAATGCTTTTCATCACTCGGATTTTCAACCCCTTGATGTCTTCGGGAGAAGTGGTCTGGTGGTCGGTGGTGTAGAAACTCCGCGCCCCTGCATCGTAAAAACACAAACCGTGAAGCCAGAAACTCTCAGGGGCTTCAAGTAATCGTTTACCCACTGAACCATCCAAAACGCGGAAGGCATGTTCGCGACTTTGAAAAAGGTACGGCAATCCGAAAACCTTGTGTTCGGGAGCGAACCCCTCCAGCACAGCACTCGAAACCTTGGTCATATCTACACTGCCAATCTGTAGCAATTCCAGCATTTCCCTTTCCGCTCCGAGTTGTCCGCTCGGATAGATCTCAATGGTCAACTTTCCTCCAGACTGCTCTGCCAATTCCTTGGCCATAAACTCAAACGCTTTGTGCACAGGGTGCGCTACATCCAGACCATGCGCCAACCGCAGTGTTTTTGACTCCTCGCGCTGATTGCAGGCGAAAAGCATGAAGAAACTTCCGAATATGAGAAGGCGGATGACGTTCAATCCAAGTGCGTGATGTTCACATTCCGAAAGCGAATCTCACCCGTTCCATGTGCCTGAAGTCCGATGTATCCTTCTGCAAAGGTTTTATCGTGGTGATCTGCTGTAAGCGTGTCGTTCAGCCAAACTTGGATGTGGTCGCCTTCGCATTGCATTTTATACTTATTCCATCTATCAATGGTCTCGATATGAGCCAACGGTTCGGCCAAGGTTACAATTGAACCCGTTCTGTAATTCTGTTCCGGGCGCAAGTCCCAGATATTGATCTCGTAGCAATGCTTGTCGTTTATAACGTGGTCATCGCACCGCAGAAAAATACCAGAGTTGATGGTGCTGTCAGGATGGAATTCCAATTCGAGGATGAAGTTCTGAAACCGCGCGTTGGTCATTACGAACCCCTCTTGGCTATCTACCAAGGCCACCAATTCATCACCATCAAATGACCAATTGACTTCGCCTTCTTGAAACCAATCGTCAGCACCACTTTGGAAGATAGTATGGGTTTGCGGTTCTTCTTGATTATTGGAAGGGTTTGGGTTGGAGCAGGAGATAAGCAGAGCCAGTAGTCCTACGAAACCGATTATTCCAACATTGCGATATGAACGTATCATGTTTATCTAATTCGATGCTGAGTTCGACAAGGTAAGAGAAAGTGAATAAAATGAGCTTCGGTATGATGCATGAATTGGATTTGAATTTGGTATTTGCGGGTTGGTTGTCAGCAGATCAACCTATTGCTTTTCTTTTGACATCAACCGTGGTAACTTTGGTCAATGCCTAAAGGAGTGAACAATAGCGTACATCTTTCTGAGGAGTTGCATTCCAGTCGCAAGTTTTTGAAATCCGTTTTTGATCGGATTCCGGGAATGATATATGTACACGATCTGATTAATGATGTTAATCTCTACAGGTCTTGGTCTATTAAGAGAATACTTGGGTATGAGGAATCTGATGTTCTAAACAGCGGTAAAGGAATCAGAGGGTTGGTTCATGAAGATGATCTGAGTGAGTTTAGGCGGGCTGCGGAAGAACTTCAAAAAGTGGCGGACAATGAAGGTGTCCGTTTCTCGTATCGGATGCTTCATAATGACGGTCATTGGATATGGTTCAGGAGTGAAGAATACGTGTATGAGCGGGCGGATAATGGAAAACCAACACGCGTGCTTGGCTACGTTACTGACCTGACTTCAACCTATGAGCAACAGCAGAAGCTAGATGAGTTGAATAAGGTGAACGGTTTCTTGTTGAAAGCGGCCAGAACACTATCTCAACCAACCAAAGAGCCAGCCGAAACTCTTCAGGAATTGGCCAAGGAGCTTTCGGAATACTTTGAAGCGGTTTGTGACATTTCTCTGCTGGATGCTGAAACCGACACCATTAAACCCGAAGCACTCTATCATTCCGATAAAAACGTACGGTCAATTATTAAAAAAGTATTTGCAGATGCAGAGTTGAAGCGTGGTGAGGGATTCGTGGGCTCCGTGGTTGAAACCGGTGAGGAGGTTCTGATAAAAGAGGTTCCAGAGGAGATGAAAAAGGCGGTGGCGCAGCTTGATTCGAGAATTATTCCGGGCTCCATAATGTATGTGCCCATCAAAGGATCGGATTCTGTTCTTGGTTCTTTGAATCTGACAAGACTGGATGGTCAAACTGAGTTTTCCGATAATGAGGCCAAGCAGATCCGTCATTTGGGAGAATATCTCTCGCTTTTCATTGAGAATCAGCTTTTGCACGATACCCAGAAGCGGGAGATCGAGCTCAGAAAAAGAGCCGAGGCTAAATTGGAGCGTTCTGGGAAAATGCTGGAACGAATGGAGGCCGAGACCCGAGCCATGCTGAATGCAATTCCGATTTACATTTCGAGAGTATCAAAAGACCTCCGATACTTGTTTCTGAATGATCATTACAAAAACCTAGGTACAGACCCTCGATCGTTGGAAGGGCGGTTTACTATGGACGTAATAACGGAACAAGGACTCAAAAAGATCAGACCTTACTACAATAGAGTACTTTCGGGAGAATTGGTTAACTACGAATATGACGGGGTGATGGCGGACGGCAAGCATCACTACTTCAGCGTTGCTCTTGCGCCAGACCGAACGGAAGAGGGCGAGGTGGTCGGGTTTTATTCCTGTGCAACAGATATCACTTCAAAAGTTCTGGCAGAGCAAGAAGCAGAACGTACGCAGGATAGGTTTGAGTCACTTTCTCTCAATTCAGGTGATGCATTCTTTTTTCATGATGAGGATCAGAATATTTTGGATGTAAACGAGGTGGCCACCGAGATGCTAGGGTATAGTAGGGCTGAGTTTTTGAAAATGAAAGCGGCTGACATCGACCCTAGATGGAAGAAGAATGTTTATCAACAGTACTTAAAGGAGCTGGGCGTAAATGCCCCTCAAACCTTCGATACCATTGTGTTTAAAAAAGGTGGAGCAGAACTTCCTGTGGAAGTACGGTTTGTGAAGCGGGTTGAGGAGGGCAAAACTTACATTCAATCGCTAATTCGCGATAGAACCGAAAAAAGAGAACAGGAAGAACGCCTCCAACGATCTGAGCAGCATTTGCGACTCATTTTTGATAATGTCGAAGATTTTATTGCCACAATTGAATCAGACGGAACTATTGAGTCCGTTAATAAGACATCGCAGGGAATAAAGCCCGAGGATGTAATCGGAGGGAGCGTCTTTGATTGGTATCCAGATAAGACCATCAGGAATTCGGTGGAACGCGGTTTTGAAGAACTAAGGGCCAGCGGTAAAGGATTTGATGTAGAAACAACCAACTTCACTGGGCCTGATGGTTCGGTGCGGACATATTTCAATAAGTACATCGGCATTTTTCAAGAAGAGAAGTTGTTCAGAGCCATTCTTATTGTGCGAGACATCACCGAAGAACGAAATAAGGAGCGTGCGGTTATGAACGCGGTTCTTAAAGGTCAGGAGCAGGAGCGTAAGCGCTTGGGCGCTGAATTGCACGATGGAATCGGGCAGGTTTTGTCGGCACTGGTTCTTCAAGTTTCACAGATTCATCAGGCAGTATCAAAAGAAGAGAAAGACTCGGTTCAGCAAGAGATAACCACGCTTAAGCAAAACTTGCAAGGGGCAATCAAGGAGGTTCGGAATATATCCCACGACCTAATGCCAGATGTCCTGGATTCACTTGGTTTGTTGGAAGCTTTGAAGCAGACCTGCACCAACCTTCAAGAACGAAGTGGAATACGGGTTAGGTTTAATCATGTTGACGTTGAATCTCACTATGACCCGGCAATAGAAGTGAATCTTTTCCGTATTACACAGGAGTTGTTGAATAATGTGCAGAAACATGCAGAAAGCGGATCAGTGTTTGTCAGTTTGATGGATCATGGAGATATATTGAGTCTGACCATTGAGGATGATGGAATCGGGTTCGATCGAACTGTGGTTACCAATGGAATTGGCCTGAAGAATGTGAGGTCAAGAGTGAACATGATCAATGGCGAAATTGACGTGGAGAGTGCAAAGAATTCGGGTACACTTGTTAATATTGAAGTTCCAAAGACCTTAACATGAACAATGTCAAGTTACTTGTGGTCGATGACCATCCGATGCTCAGAGGGGGAATGGTTTCCCTTTTCAATAGCGTAAATCATTTAGACGTTATTGGAGAAGCCGCCAACGGAGCCAAAGCACTTGAGTGTATTGAGAAGGAACAACCTGACGTTGTGCTGATGGACATCAATATGGATGGAAAACTGGACGTGGTAACAACCGAACAGATCAAGCAGAACTGGCCGGATGTTAAGGTCATTGCGTTTTCGATGCATGAGGAGAAGCAAGTGATCAAACGAATGTTGAAAGCAGGTGCTTCTGGTTATTTGGTAAAAAGTGCTTCGCACGAAGAGCTCATCAAGGCAATTGATACCGTTGTTCGAGGTGAAAGTTATTACAGCCAAGAGGTTCTCGACACGATGACGCAGAGCATTACTTCAGATGAGGAAGATCTGCATGCCGATGTTGTTTTGAGTTCTAGAGAAAAAGAAGTGTTGCGGTTTGTCGCTAAGGAATTCACCAATCAGGAGATTGCCGATAAGATCGGAATCAGTCTGAGAACGGTGGAAACTCATAAGCGGAACCTCATTAAGAAACTACGTGTGAAAAATGTGGTCGGTCTGGTTCGGTTTGCACTGGAACAAGGTCCGCTGATCGACCTGCATTAAATGATGCAATTCTGGAATCGACTTAAAGAAAGAGCACCCCGCGCGGTGCTTTTTTATTTGCTGGGTTTTTACGTTCTCCTGCAATTCGGCTGGTGGGCGTACATGCTGGTTGATCTCAATTCAGAAATTTACGAGCTGAGGCTTCAATTACTTCAGGCGAGTGAAGTTGCTGCACCTGAGCAACTCATTCTTAAAGCAGAGCTGGATCAAAAACTATCACTAAGAATTTGGATGGTACTTGGTGAAGGAGCTGTTTTCGTTTGCATTCTTCTACTGGGGTTTTGGGCAGTTAGGAAGAGCATTATTAAAGAGTTGCAATTGGCTGAGCAACAAAGAAATTTCCTGCTTTCCGTTACCCATGAGTTGAAATCTCCGCTTGCAGCGGTGAAGCTTCAGCTTCAAACACTGAATACAAGGGAGCTTCCAGCCGATAAACGGGAACTACTTTATGGTCGAGCATTGAAAGACACCAATAGATTGGAGAAATTGGTGGAAAATCTACTTCTCGTCAATAAGGTTGAGTCTGGTAAGCTTCCCTTAGTTAAGCAACCTATCAATTTTGGGAAATTGGTAGAAACGGTTTTAGATGAGCAATTCTCAAATGAGCGCGCAGCTGGTCGGATAAATTTCAATTCGATATCGAATATTAGTGTTGATGGAGACGAAATGGCGCTGCAAAGCGTGGTGGCTAACCTGATTGAAAATGCCTTGAAATACGGAGGCGAAACCAAGGTAGAGATTGGGTTAAAGATTGATGATGGCCAAGTTGAACTTCGAGTAGCAGATGGTGGTAACGGAATTCCCAATTCCGAAAAACAAAAAGTCTTTGAGCGATTTTACCGAATCGGCAATGAAGACGTTCGCAAAACCAAAGGAACGGGCATAGGTCTTTACTTGGTGAAGTTGCTGGTTGTGAACCATCGAGGCCAAATCCGCGTTGAGGACAATCAACCGAAAGGGTCAGTCTTTGTTGTAACCTTGCCAATTGATGTTGGGTAAACGTCCGACCTTTCAATATTTGGTTTTCTTTGTGCCCCAAATCGGATAATCCAGACGTGTAAATGAAGAATCTCGTAATCGTTGAGTCACCCGCAAAAGCCAAAACAATAGAAGGATTTCTCGGTAAAGACTTTACTGTAAAATCGAGTTTTGGACACATTAGAGACCTTCCTTCTAAGAAACTCTCGGTTGACGTTGACAACAATTACGAGCCAGTTTATGTGGTTCCTAAAGACAAGGAAAACCTTGTAAAAGAGCTTAGAAAGCTGAGTAAAGAGGCCGAAACGGTCTGGCTGGCATCGGATGAGGACCGCGAAGGAGAAGCCATTTCTTGGCACCTTCAGGAAGCGTTGAAACTTACTGCTGAGAAAACCAAGCGTATCGTGTTCAACGAGATCACTAAATCAGCAATTATGAATGCGGTGGAAAATCCGCGCACTATAAATGTTGATCTGGTAAATGCGCAGCAGGCAAGGCGTGTGCTTGATAGATTGGTTGGTTATGAGCTTTCGCCAGTTCTTTGGAAGAAGGTAAAGCCGAACTTGTCGGCTGGCCGAGTTCAGTCGGTAGCCGTTCGATTGATTGTGGAGCGGGAGCGTGAAATTGAAGACTTCAATTCCACTTCAGCTTTTCGGGTTCTAGCATATTTTTCGGTTGATGGAGTGGAATTTCGGGCAGAACTTTCTCAGCGGTTTGATACTTTTGAGGAAGCACGGGAATTTCTGGGCAAGTGTGAGAACGCAGACTTTAATGTTTCTGATCTTCAGAAAAAACCTGCAAAACGTACACCTGCAGCACCATTTACTACCTCAACGCTACAACAGGAGGCTAGCCGTAAGTTGGGTATGAGCGTTTCGCGAACCATGCGAATTGCGCAGGATCTTTACGAACAGGGTAAGATCACATACATGAGAACGGACAGCGTAAACCTGTCGGATCTTGCTTTGAATACCGCGAAAGATGAGATTGTAAAGCAATACGGTGAGGAATACACCAAAACCAGACGTTACAGCTCAAAGGCAAAAGGTGCTCAAGAAGCTCACGAGGCCATTCGCCCAACATATATGTCGGTGCAGAAAGTTGATGGAGACGCTACCCACCAACGGTTGTACGATCTGATCTGGAAAAGGACAATCGCTTCGCAGATGGAAGATGCTCAGTTGGAGAGAACAACTGTCAACATCAGCGTTTCGGGCTCAGATCTACAATTTGTAGCTCAAGGCGAAGTCATCAAGTTCGATGGTTTCCTTAAGGTTTATCTTGAGGGAACAGATGATGAGGCGGAAGAGCAAAAAGGAATGTTGCCCGATGTTTCGGTAGGTCAGCAGTTGACACCGAGTAAAATAGAGGGAATTGAAAGATTCAGTTCTCCGCCAGCTCGTTACACAGAAGCCAGTTTGGTTAAAAAACTGGAGGAGCTTGGAATTGGACGACCTTCAACATATGCGCCAACCATCGGTACTATTATTAATAGGAACTATGTGGTGAAGGAAAGTCGGCCAGGCAAGGAGCGTGAGTACGGTTATTTGCTGCTAACTGACAGTGGTCTTTCTGAGGAGGTGAAAACTGAAATGGCTGGTGCAGAAAAGTCAAAGCTTTTCCCAACGGATATAGGAAAGGTTGTAACAGACTTTTTGGTGGAGAATTTTAAAGATATTCTTGATTACAATTTTACCGCTCAGGTAGAGAAGGAGTTTGATGAGATTGCCGAAGGTCAGAAAGAGTGGGTTTCAATGATAGATAGCTTTTACAAGCCGTTTCATGAGACTACCGTTTACACGGAAGAAAACTCTAAGAAGGCGACCGGAGAACGTCTGTTAGGTGTGGATCCAGAATCAGGTCGTAACGTTTACGCTCGCCTTGGGCGGTTTGGTCCGATGGTTCAGATCGGTGAAGCAGACAATGAGGAAAAGCCAAAGTTCTCAAGTCTTCAGGCTGGGCAAAGTATGGATGACATAAACCTGGAAGAAGCGTTAGAATTGTTCAAGCTTCCTCGGGAGGTTGGAGAATTTGAAGGCGAGAAACTTATCATCGGGGTAGGTAAATACGGTCCTTACGTACGCCATAAGAACAGTTTTGTATCGCTTGGTGATGAAGATCCGCTTACAGTTTCCAAGGAAACAGCCATTAAGTTGATTGAGGAAAAACGAGAGCAGCAAGCCAAAGCGCTTATCAATGAGTTTACGGATGGCGATACTGTTATTCAGGTTAAAAACGGGCGTTACGGTCCATACATTACCTCTGGTCGAAAGAATTACCGCATTCCTAAAGGAACGGAACCGTCAACGCTGTCGTTGGAAGACTGCAAGCAGATTATCGAAAAGCAGCCTGATAAAAAACCAAGGCGTTCGGCTAAAAAGCAGAAAAAATAATGGTGTCCGACATCAACCTGTTCTTTGAACCGGTATCACCGGGGTTGCTTGAAAATCCAGTAATAGGAACGCTTGGGGCGAGAATAGAGGCGAATGTCGGAAACGAATTCCCAGAGATTGAGAAGGGAACGGTTGCGGTGTTTTCAGTCGCTGAGTATCGAAGTTCAGATATTCAAGTTAATAATGATTGTGGAGGTGAAGTTCGAAATGAACTCTACAATCTGAAAGACCATTTCGGATCACTGAGAATTGTGGATTTCGGAACCATTCAGCCAGGAGAAACAGTTAAAGACACGTATTATGCAGTTTCTACCGTTGTTGCTGATGTTGTAAAGCAAGGCGGAATCGTCATTTTACTAGGTGGCTCACAAGATCTCACGTATGCGAACTATCTGGCATATGAGAAATTGGAGCAGGTTGTCAATCTCGTTTCCGTTGATTCACGCTTTGATATTGGTGATGTTGAAGACGAGGTTCAACATAACCGTTACCTACAGCGAATCATTTTGCATCAGCCAAATATCCTTTTCAATTACAGTAATCTGGCTTTTCAGACCCATCATGTTCAGTTCAAAGAAGTGGATTTGATGAAGAAAATGTATTTCGATACGTACAGATTGGGTGAGGTACAGGCAGATTTGGAAAACGTAGAGCCGGTGGTGAGAAATGCGGATATTGTCTCGTTCGATCTGACTTCAATAAGAAGCTCGGATTTTCCATCCAACGTTTTGTCCGAGCCCAATGGCTTGTATGGTGAAGAAGCCTGTGCCGTTTCGCGTTATGCTGGCCTAAGTGACAAGCTTTCCACATTTGGATTATACAATGGGAGTTTCACCGGAGATAGTCGGTCAAGTAAACTGACTGCGCAAATTTTATGGTACTTCCTTTCAGGCGTTGCTAATCGTAAGAAAGACTATCCGTTTGCCGATAAAGAAGATTACACCAAGTATATAGTGACGCTGGGAGATGGCGCTTACGATGTGGTCTTTTATAAGAGTGATAGAAGTGATAGGTGGTGGATGGAAGTGCCGTATCCTTCAAAACGAGGAGAAAAGTATCAGCGTCACTTCATGGTGCCATGCAATTATGGTGATTACACCAAAGCTTGTGAGGGTGAAATTCCAGATAGATGGTGGCAGACTTTTCAGAAGCTCGGGTAGTGCTGAGCAGTTTTATGTAGATATTTGTACTTGTTGTCGGTCGATTTGTCGAATTAACATCTTGATGTTGACAGAAATTTTTGTTTACTTAGCCGCTTCTTGAAACGACCCCTTGTCTGATCAGGATTTAAAAAGGAAAAAGAAGGAAATCGAACTACTTGATATGAAAAAGATTTTTACTGCAATTGTTGCTTTTGGTCTTTTGTTTGGCGGAGAGTCTAATGCTCAGCAAGACCCTCAGTTTACGATGAACATGTTTAATAGGTTGTATGCTAACCCTGGCTATGCTGGGAGCAACAATGGGATTTGTGCCAATGCACTTCATAGACAACAATGGGTCGGGTTTGAAGGAAGGCCGATTACTACTGTTGTTAATGTTGATGCAACTGTGAAGGCTCTTCATGGGGGTGTTGGTCTATCAATACTTTCAGATAAACTTGGGGCACAATATTCTGGTGGGGTTAAATTGTCTTATGCTTTCCGTTGGGGGCTAGGGCCGGGTACATTGGGTATTGGTATCGAAGGTGGTGTCCTTTTCAATACGCTAGATGGGTCACAACTCGACCCAGTGCAGGAAAATGATCCGAATATTGTAAACGGTAAGTCTAGTGGTGTTGCTCCTGATCTTGGATTTGGGCTTTACTATCATACAGATAATCTATACGCGGGCATAGCGGCTAATCACCTCATTGGGCCGAAGTTGGAATTTGAAGAAGGAGGAACCTTAAGTGAAGTTACCATTGCTCGTCATTACTATGCTATGGCTGGATACACTTGGAATATAAATCCAACTTGGGGGCTTGCTCCTTCCGTGTTTTTGAAGACGGATGCGGCTTCTACTCAGTTTGATATCAACTTACGTGCCCTTTGGAAGAACATGGTTTGGGCTGGTGTGTCTTACAGAATTGATGATGCGGTAGGTGTTATGGCTGGATTTCAGTATAAGGAATTCAGACTTGGGTACTCTTATGATGTCACAACATCAGGTTTGAACAACTATAGCAGTGGCAGTCATGAAGTAATGTTGGGCTACTGTTATAAGCTCAAATCTCCAATTGCGAATCAGCGTTACAGAAACGTTCGATTCCTGTAAGGAAATTCAACTTTTGCAACATTTGAAAGAAAGTTTCGTTAAAGCATGGCCGAAGCTGATCACTGGGAAAGGTCAGTCAAAAGTTTAAGGGATGTCAATTACGAAACAGTTTATTCAAACGATGTTAACCATTATGGTGGGCGTTATTCCAATGTCGGTCATATCAAAGAGGAATGCCATGAGAAAGCTGCTGTTTGTTTCAATGTTTGCAGCTGCCATAAGCTCTTTCACTAGTTGTGGAAAGTTTGGCAGAGGTCAGTTGGTGGGTGTACAGGGTAGAGAAGAGTGGTATATGGATGATCCGTACGGAATGCTCTTCATTCCTATGGGTAGCTACAACATGGGGCCTAGCGACCAGGATGTGCCGTATGCGGTAACTGCTCAAGCGAAGACTGTCTCGGTTCAGGCATTCTATATGGACGAGACTGAGATTACGAATAACGAATATCGCCAGTTTGTCTATTGGGTACGAGATTCCATAGCTCACTTATTGATTGGAGAAGACCATATCTTGGAGGAAGGTGAGTATGGGGAACGAATTAACTGGGATGAGTGGATTGAATGGGATGATGAGGAGTATATGGAAATACTGGAGGAAATGTATTTGCCGGAGCACGAGCGGTTTTATCGAAGGAGAGAAATCGATACTCGTAAGTTGAATTTTGAGTATTTCTGGATTGATTTGAAAGAAGCGGCCAGAAAGGAGAATCGTGAGCAAGGAATGAAAGATCGTTCGGTGTTCATTAAGCGTGATATTATTAATGTATATCCTGATACACTTGCGTGGATTCATGATTTCACGTACTCGTTCAACGAGCCTATGACCAATATGTACTTCTGGCATCCAGCGTTTGATGATTATCCGGTTGTTGGAGTAACATGGAAACAAGCACGGGCATTCTGTATTTGGAGAACTCAGTTACTGAATAGTTGGTTGGCGCACAATGATGAAACTTTTGTTCAAGACTTCAGGTTGCCATCCGAATCAGAATGGGAGTACGCTTCACGTGGGGGGCTTGACCTTTCTCCATACCCTTGGGGTGGACCTTATATTAGAAATAGTCGAGGATGTTTCCTGGCAAACTACAAGCCTCTTCGAGGTAATTATGTTGCAGACGGTGGGTTTCATACGGTAAAAGTTTATCGATATGCGCCAAACGATTATGGATTGTACTGTATGTCAGGGAATGTGGCGGAGTGGACTAAGAATGCTTATGATGAGAGTGCATTCAGCTTTACTCACGACTTGAACCCAGATTATTATTATGATGCAAAGGATTCAGATCCACCTTCTCTGAAGCGAAAAGTCATCAGAGGTGGGTCATGGAAGGATATAGGTTTCTATATCCAGACTGGAACAAGAACTTATGAGTATCAGGACACTGCAAAGTGTTATGTGGGATTCCGAACAGTTATGACGTTCTTGGGACGAGACAAGGCTGATTTTTAAAAGAATAATTACGAACGATAGAAAACCAAATAATTATTTAATCATGGGAGGGAAAAAGTGGAAAAGTTTTATGGCCAAGCTTTATGGATTTGGCGCAGCAGTTGTGATTGTTGGAGCGATGTTCAAGATACAGCACTGGCCGGGTGCAGGCCCAATGCTCGTAGTTGGGCTGTCCGTAGAGGCTATCATTTTCTTTTTCTCTGCGTTTGAACCACCTCATGAAGATCCAGATTGGAGTTTGGTTTATCCTGAGTTGGCAGGCCTTCCTGGAGAAGGTGGCGGTGGTGATGGAAAGAAAGGTCTTTCACCCTCTCAGGAATTGGATGGTCTTTTGGAAGAAGCCAAGATTGGCCCTGAGCTTATTGAAAGTCTTGGGAATAACCTTCGGTCACTTGGTGATAATGTTGGTAAGATGAGTGACTTAACGAACGCTTCTGTCGCCACGGAGGAGTATGTTTCAAATGTTAAATTAGCTGCCGCCAACGTTGGCTCGCTCTCGGATGCTTACACAAAAGCCTCTGCGTCTCTTGGAGCGATGGTTGTAGATGGTGAAGGAGTCGATTTTGGTTCGGAAATGACTAAGATGGCTGACAATATCACCAAGTTAAATCAGCAGTACGAGCTGCAGCTTCAAGGTACTAAGCAGTTTCTGGAGAGTTCGGACACGTTATATGGAGGTATGAACGAACTTATGGGTACATTGAATGAGTCGGTTGATGATGCTAAAAAGTACAAAGAAGAAGTTTCTCAGCTTGCTCAGAATATCAGTTCATTGAACACCGTTTATGGTAATATGCTTTCAGCCATGAACAGGCAAGGTTAAGCCACGTGTCTTTTTTCGTTTAAAAACCTATTTGACTTAATTTAAGAATGGCAGGAGGAAAGGAAACCCCGCGGCAGAAAATGATTGGGATGATGTACTTGGTGCTCACCGCCTTATTGGCGTTGAATGTATCCAAGGAAATTCTGAATTCGTTTATCTTGATTAACGATAGTTTGTTGGTTACCAACGCAAACTTCACGGGTAAAAATCAGTCTCAGTACGATGCATTCGGAGTTGCGTTGGCCAATGATGAGAAAAAGGTTAGACCCTTTTATACCAAGGCACTTCAAGTTAAGGGTTCTTCGGATTCTTTGTTCAATCACATCGAGTCTTTGAAGCAATACTTGATTATGAAAACGGATAAGCTTGATTCTACTGAGATTAACAGTTTGCGTCAAGCTGGTGATTTAGATTCAATTACTGCAATTTTTTCGCTTCGAAATGTAAACTCCAAGGATAATTACGATATCCCGACCAATATTATGATTGGTGGCGAAGAAGGCAAGTTGAAGCAAGGTCAATGGTCTGCACAGCAATTGATGGATATGCTTAGTTCTTTCAAAGAGGGCTTGGTAAGTAAAGTTGATCCAAAAAACGGTCAGGCGATTATTGATGGTTTGTACAAGAACTTCAATACTGATACTATGCTGCAAATTAGTGCTAGTGAAAAGCAGAATTGGGCTTTGGCCAACTTCTATCATATTCCTTTGGCAGCCGTGGTAACTAACCTTAGTAAAATACAAACAGACGTTAGAAACGCAGAATCAGATGTGGTCAAGTATCTGTATGGGCAGGTGGACGCTAGTGATTTTAAGTTTGATACGTTGGCAGCTAAGGTGATTGCGCCAAATTTGGTCTTTCATGGAGATGAGTATTCTGCAGAGATTTTTGTCGCAGCGTTTAGTACTACCCAGAACCCACAGGTTCAAATTGGAAAGGTTGATACAACCACTAATACAATTGTTGGTACTATAGATACTTCTTCTGTGGTTGTGGATCGTGGTGTTGGGACATACACTGTTAAAGCAACTAGAGAAGGGCTTCAGGAATACTCTGGTATTATCAAGGTGAAAGCACCATCGGGTAAGTTTCTTAGTTATCCATTTGAAGGCCAGTACATGGTTATGAAGTCTGGTGTGGTCGTCTCTCCTACAAAGATGAATGTGCTTTATCGTGGAGTGAAAAATCCTGTGTCAATCTCTGTTCCAGGTGTTGCACCAGAATTGGTAAAACCTTCTTTGCAAGGCGGCACATTGCGTCCAGATGCAAAAGCCGGAAAAGGCAATTATATAGCTGAGGTAAAAGGTGGTAGTACCGCGAAGGTCATTGTGTCTGCAGAGGTGGATGGCAAACAAAGAAAAATGGGCGAGTTTGAATTCCGTGTCAAAGATGTTCCTCCCCCAACCGCAACTATAGCAGGAACGGAGGGTGGTTTGGTTTCGGCAAACAGATTAGCAGCAGCACCTACGGTGATTCCGAAGATGAAGAATTTTGATTTCGAACTATTTTACAAGACTACCAAGTTCGATCTAGTTTATCAGGTAGGTACAGACTTGATAACCAAACCAGTAACGGGTAGCAAAATCCCAGATGATGCAGTAGCACAGATTAAAAGATTGAAAAAAGGGTCTAGGGTTTATATTGAAAACATCAAAGCAGTTATGCTGGATGAAAATAATCGACCGGCTCCTGGCGTTACACCAGTGTCACTCGCAACATTGAGTTTGAAAATCAATTAAGAGAAGGTTCAACTAAATCATCCGTCATGAAAAATTTCGTAGCGATTTTGACTGTAGCCATCGGTTTCCTGACCGTGGGAATGGAATCCGTAGCTCAGAATGTTCTAGACGGGGTGTATGTAAAGGAGCATTACCCTACACGAAAGGTAGTGCCTTACACGCATTTAAGGGAGGCTGATGTTATGTGGGCCACTCGTATCTGGAGAAAGTTGGATTTGCGCGAGAAAATCAACCATCCGTTGTATTACCCAACTGAGCCTATAAAAAATAGAAGAAGTTTAACGCAGGTAATAATTGAAGCGGTGCGCGAGGGAAGTCTAACTGCTTATGATCCGCTGGATGATGAGTTTACAATGACACTTACTAAAGCTGAAATTGAGCGAAAGCTTAGCTTCATCGATACGCAGTATATAGAGAGTCCTGACCCTCCGTATGATTTGCAAATGACGGTGATTGAAGAGGAATTTAACCCTGCGAATGTAAAGGAGTTCCGTCTGAAGGAGGATTGGTTTTTTGATCGTCAGAAGTCGATTTTGGACGTTAGAATTATTGGAATTCAGCCGGTTGCGGATAATGTTGATAGAACCACTGGTGAGGTTCGTGGTAAGGAGCCGATGTTTTGGGTTTACTTCCCAGAAGCTCGTAATATTTTTGCGAGTGCTGAAGTATTCAATCGACAGAATGATGCTGAACGTAGAACATTGGAGGATATATTCTGGAAAAGAATGTTTGGCTCTTATATTTACAAAGAGAAGAACGTTTACGACCGGCAGATTTCTGATTATATGCTGAACGGTATTGATCAGTTGTTAGAGGCGGAAAGAATCAAGGAGGAGATTTTTATTCT
>CAYWET010000003.1:0-53168 GCA_964457245.1 uncultured Chryseobacterium sp.
CGGTAGGCTCTTTTGATGTGCTTCTTTGGCTCGAAAGCCAACTATCGGGCACCGCAATGATCTTCCTTATGAAAGAGCGGTATTTGGGATAAAAATCAACCTGATCTACTTATTGTTGCGGCCCGTCTAAGAACTAACATTACCTATATACAACACGCATGTTGTTTGATTTATATTGACGAACACCTCCTTCAAGCTAGTCTTCAAAAGCAAATGCTGATGGCTACTGCCAATCATTTCTTGACCAAGCAACTACAACCGCACGCTCATTAAGAGCATGTCGTCCATTTGGCGATGGTCTCCCATCCAATTATTCATTTGCGCGTTGAAAGATTCGTGTACACCATTCAAGTTATTGGCATGATTGTCTGCCAAGTGCGTTTTTAACTTTCGATAACCGAACTTGTCTTTTCCATCTGCCGAGAATTGATCGGTAATTCCATCTGAGAACATACTGATCACATCTCCTTGCTTATAATGGAATTTCTGCGCCTGATACGGTTTACGCTTTCGGTATTGCGTTCCTCCAATACTCCAGAAATCTGCTTTGTATTCCATCAGATCGCCATCGCGCATATGGTAAACCGGATTACCAGCACCTGAGAACATTACCTCCTCATTCTTGGGGTCTATTCGGCACAGCGCAAGGTCCATTCCGTCATGCACTTCAGAATCAGACTCCTGATTTAAAACACGGACAATCTCTCGGTGCAACTCGCAAAGGATTTCATTTGTGTCTAGCAGGTTTTTCTCCTTCACAATTCTATTAAGAAGAAAGTACCCGATCAACGACATGAATGCTCCTGGCACACCGTGGCCAGTACAATCAACAGCCGCAATAAAGTGGTAGTCTCCCTTTTTAAGGTACCAAGGGAAATCGCCACTGACCACATCCCTTGGGCGGAAAAGAACCGCTGAATCTGCAAATGCATCCTGCAGTTCTTGTGTATTCGTTACAATGGCATCTTGAATGCGCTGTGCGTAATTGATACTCTGGGATATGCGATGCAAACTATCCTCCAGTTCGCCTTGCATAACGCGCAGCTCCTCGTTCTGTTCATGGAGCATTTCTGTACGCTGCTCCACCTTTTTCTCGAGGTTTTCGTTCATCTCCACTACCTCTTTCTGCTTGATTCCAGCCAAACAGGAGAACAGACCGAGGAAAATCGGAGCCGAGTCAATGATCCAATGAAGCGGTTGGGTTTTCTGGGCTTCTATCAACGAGCTTACGCTAAATCCCAGGTCCCGCACAAATGCGTCAAACAACGTAGCAATGATCGGAAACATGAAACCGAACAGCGCACCATAAATGGCGTAAACTACCCTTACATCGGTTTTACCACGTGTGGCCATAAAGCTTTTATAGAGTTTTCATCTCGAAAGGTAACTCCAGAATGCTGGACATTTCCTCACCTTTCGACTCTATCATGTCATCACCTTCTTTGTAATACCACACGATCTTCACCTCTCCCTTCTCGTCATCCACAATATCCTCAAAACACATCAACAGATTGAAAATGTATCGTGTTGCCGCAGAATTGAAGTAATCAATTCGCATCTCAACAATGGTTTCACCAAGTGGAGATTCTACATAAGATTGAAGCCAATCTTCAATTGGTTTGAAGAAATCATGCGCATCCTCAGGAAGTGCTCTTCCTGTTACCTTGAACACACCTGTTGAGGTATCAAAATCAATCAGTGGAGTGTCTTCCGTAGCTTCAATTCGTAGTGATTCAGCCATTAACTTTAAATTTTACATTAAACGTGAAGAAGAATTTTCCATCACCCATATCCTCAAAGTTGTAGACCAACTTATCTGAACTCTTTCGGGCAATTTCTATCAGTCCCAATCCGGCTCCACCCTTATCGCTAAAAGACCCTTCCCGTAAGGTCTTCTTGTATGCTTTTTTCAAGTCCATGGCATCCATGGCATTCAACTCATCAATACGCTCTGTAAGCAGGTCTTTTGTACCAGCATCAACCACGTTTCCAACAGATGTCCAGTATTCTCCATTATCATCTTCTGTGATCATGAAAATTCCATCCTTGAAACCGTTCTCCTGTATGTTGTGTCTGCTGACATTCTGTAGTAATTCAACCAAGATCAAGAAGAAACCTTTAGGTCCAACCTCGCTCTCGGCTTTCATTTTTTCTTCAATAATGGAAATAATAGGCATGATGGAATCCTTTCCAAAATCACCCTTATAAACCATCAACACATCAGACTCTTTGATGCGTTTATCAAAATCCTTGGTAAACCTGAGCGCTTCTCCTGGCTCGGTTTCAGTCTCGTCTCCTTTGAGTTTCAAGGAGAGGTAGAAGTTTGCCAATTTCTCATCCAGACCTTCAAAATCGAAAGAAATCGGTTGCCCTGCCTTTCTTGCCAATTGAATCAAACCAAGACCAGCACCACCCTTAGCTGAAAGTTCTTCGTTGTTCAGAACCTCCAAATAGAGCGCTTTGAGCTTATCTTTTTCAATTGTGTTGAGCTGATTGAGTTTTTCACGAAGCTTTTCAACCTCATCAATGTCAATCATGTTGATGGAACTCACATAGTTAGCGTCTCCCATCAATCTGGCCGCAAACAAGCCTTCAGATTTCTCCTTTTTCTCATCGGCTCGCTTTCCGTGACGAACAACATTTTGAAAGCATTCCACCATGATGAATGAAATACGTCTGCTTAGCTTGTTGAGCGCCTCAAAGTTGTTGACGTTGAATTCGGTGATACGGATAATACCATCCGTGATATCATCACTTACATCACCATTGAAAATGAAACTCAATCTATCATTTTCAAGCTCTTTGTAGTAATCGTAAAGTCTTTCCAACTTGGTCTGTTGAGTTAAGTTTGGTGGTCATTGAACGCCAATCGATGCAAAGGGTTACATGATCACATCAATTTTGTAACTGATAGTACAATTACAATCAATTACATTTGATTCTGATGCGATTCTGGTCAACCCTTATCATGCTTTTCGTGTGGCTAAACTCCAACGCCCAAACCAATGATGCATACTCGCTTGGGGTTGAGGGAATTAAAGCGGTAGATGCCGGGAATTACAAGGAGGGAATCAAACTTCTTAAACAAGCCCGGAATCTTGCGCCTCAGGAATACGATTACACCTTCGAAATCGGTAAAGCATATTTTCTAAGTGGAAATGCTAAAATGGCCGAGAAATTCCTCTACCCACTTCAATATCATGAAAACGCTCAGCCAGACCTATACTTGGTTTTGGCCAACTGTTACAAGGAGCTGGAAGAATTGAAGAAAAACCCGAATCCTGAACGGAAAAAGGAGCTTGATGCGCTCAGGTATGGGATTCAGAAGTTCCCTCAAACGGGAATGCTCTACCTAGAGCTTGGAACTCGAAAAATTGAAATGGAAGCCCCGATTGAAGCATTGGCCACATTGGAAAGCGGCATTGTCAATGCTCCGAATTTTGCTGATAATTATTTCTGGGCAGCCAAGCTGCTAAATGCCACTGGAAACAACCTTTGGGCCTGGATTTACGCAGAAACGTTCTTCAATCTTTCCGAAATCGAGGAGATGAAAAGAACGGCTGCACTGCTTATCAATGATGCCACGCAAGCGGTATTTTCTGAAAATTGGAATGCGGAGCCGGAAAAAATGGATCAAGACCTCCGGTTTATGCTCACATCGAAATGTGCTAGTTCAGAAGATAACTGGACAAAAATCTTGAATAAACGAGCCTGTTTGATGAAAGAATGGCGCGAAACCGACTATCCTATTTCTGCGGTAATTGACCGCATGATTGAGCTGGAATCGAAAGGCTTTTTGGAACCTTACCTGGCTACAATTTATCTTGAATCGGATAAGAAGAAATTTCTTCCTTGGCTTGCTGAGCACCCGAAAGAATTTGACGCCTTCCGAAAGTGGAGATACTGGAATCCGATTTCGTTGAAAGAACCCGTTAAACGCCTCTGAACAAAAGACCAAACTATGGCAAATAGAAAAGAATTACTCGCGGAATTCGGCATTATGGAGACCGAAAGGCAACAACTTCTAAAGCAACTGGAACCGTATTCCAGCGAAGTCCTGGAGAAAAAGCCTGATGAGAATTCATGGTCGGTTACCGAAGTGATCTACCACCTGGTTGTTGCTGAAGGCGGTGCGCTAAAGTATATGCGCAAGAAACTGGAAGTTGGTGGGCATGATAAGGCGAAGGCAACGGCTGGGCTCAAGCAGCGATTCTTGAATTTCATGGTGTCGTTACCTGTAAAGTACAAGGCGCCAAAAGTGGTTGAACTTCCAAGCGATATATCGATTACATACGCTGAAGCTGTTAAGCAATGGAATGATGTGCGGAACGGGCTAAAAAGTGATTATGGGTCGCTTGACGAAAACCTCATCGGAAATGAACTGTTCAAGCACCCCGCAATGGGAAAAATGAATTTGGTTCAAAGTGTGCGTTTTATGCGCCAACACATGAATCGACACATTGGACAAATTGAGAAAACCTTGAAAAAAGTAGCCTGATCTAGGGCTGCGCGAACGGAATAGTCAAATACGACTCTCCATTATCTAACCTTAGAAAATATACCGCGCTTCTGAATGTGGCAAGGTCGACCTTACTATTATTGAACACACCGTTTGCCACTTCTTGTCCAAGTGCATTCAACACCGACCAATTACCTGCTTGCATACAGTTTATATGTGCCAATCCGTTTGGTTGAATTCGAATACAATCATTTGCTCGATCCGACTGATAATCGTCAACACCCACAATGTCGGTGAGCTTGGCCAGAAACCCATCTCCGTTATCCGCTGCACCGATTGTGTGCCCGTCAAAATCTGAAAAGTAGAAGTAGTATCCAGAAATGTACAGCACTTCATCTGGGCCTAAGCAGGCTGCCATTCCAAAATCTGATTGTCCGGCTCCGGCAGATCTTCCGTATCGCAAATTACCAGACGGTTCATGACACAGGATGAAAATGTCATATCCATCTCCCGTAATCGTTTCATTCCCGGCAAACATTTCCTCATCAAACATGCCAGTCATGTAGGTCGTTCCATCCCATGCTACGTCCAATCCGAGGCAATTATCCAGGGCATCGCCTCCAGCCGAAGTGAGCCAATTGCAATTTCCATCTTCATCGAACTGCGACAGAAAGACATCATTATAGCCTTCTGACGTGGCACTAAAATTCTGGAATACGGTGGTCAGCTGATAGTATCCGCTAACGTAAACCCGGTTGCTGTGGTCAACGCCAACATTGGTGGCAACATCCACATTTGTACCTCCATTTGACCGTATCCAAATCTGATTACCGTCCGCATCATACTTAGCAAGAAACATATCTGAAGCGCCAACTGATTGTAAAGCGGTTCCGTCAAAATCAACTTCATCGTAATAATCTCCTACGATGTAAACAGATTCTCCGGAAACATCAACCGCTACAGCCGCAGCAATGTCATGCTCATTTCCACCACCGCGCTTCACCCAATGCGTATTGCCGTCTCCGTCCATCCTCATCAGAAACGCATCCGTAAGTCCACTAGAGAACAACGCGATTTCACCGAACTTTCCACGGTTTTGAAAACCTCCACTTACGTAAAGTTTACCACTCCATTGGTGCCAATCGACATCTGTGGCAGTATCATCATCAGAACCTCCATAGGTGCGATACCACAAGAGATTTCCGTTAGGGCCATACTTTGCCACAAAAATGTCCTGTCCCCCTTCTGAACCAGCTGCTCCATAAGCTGCCTGACCCTGAAAGAAGGTGACCGTATCTGTAAAATGACCAACTACAAAGACATTACCGTTGGCATCAGTTACCGCTCCTCTGCCGAGGTCTTCTTCAGGGCCTGAGATCAGGTTTACCCACAGCAGCGTTCCAGCTGAGTTGAATTTGGCGACAAATGCTTCCTGCACCCCGTTACCAGAATACCAGGTTCCACCAATGTTTGCCGACCCGGAAAATGAACCTATGAGAAATACATTGCCATCATCATCGGTAGTTACCTCTCGACCAGCATCCAAGCCAAGACCACCGAAGCTTTGAGCCCATTCAAATTGCTGCGCGTAACTCGTAACCGAAATGCACAAAAAAAGCGACCATGAGATTGACCGCTTTAAGAGATTTGTGATTAAAAACATCATTTAATTAAGCTACTGCCCAAGCTCTAATCTCATCAATTTTTTCAAATACCTGATTCATCTTTTCCTGATCCACTGTGGCCTGATCTCCCTCACCGATTCGAATATCCTTGGCATCTAAAAACTGATCCAACTCTACCAGTTTCGTTTTGAACTCATCTACAAGTGGGTCGTCTTTTATCAGGTCCATTGCCGCAACAATCTTATCAAGCACCACATCCTGCTCCAAAATTCTAAGCGCAATAATGTCCTCAGGTCGATCTCCGTTGGCTCCCAAATTGGCCGCCAGATACATCGATTCTACCCAGCCACCAGCTATCATCAGCACCGAGGTGTTCATGCGGTTGTTCTCCTTGAGATATTGGTTGGCCATATCATAAGATGCGCTCAGAATCTGCAACAATGAATCTCGATTCTCGATATTTGACTCAACACGATCAAACACCTCCTGATCAAACGCATCACTCAAACCAATTGCATCCGAGAGTTTCCTAACGTTATTGAGGTAAAAGACCGTTTCTTGGGTTTGCTTGTACAATGATGTATACCCCACATCTGCACTGTAAACACCCATATTCAGTGTCTTCTTACCAGTTGTAACATAATCATCAATGCGCTTAACATCATTAAGCAATGCCGAGTTGTATTCTCCCCCTGCATGTTTTACCAGAATCGCCATTTCAATTGGTGATGGCATCTGTTGAATCATCTGATCTGCTTCAGCCAAATCTTCTTCTGTCATTTCGTGCACTTCAGCAGCTTCCACATGTGGCTCTTCAGCCACAGGTTTTTGTTCTGATCCGCATCCGATACAGAAAGCCGTTACAGCAACAATGGCAAACGTCTTATTTATTGTAGTTTTCATTCCTGATGGTATTGATGAGTTGACCAAATTTAATACTTCGAGAATATCTCGAATTGGTCAGTGAGCTTCAAGCCAATTCTGTCCAATTCCCATATCTACGACCATTGGCACCTCAAGGTTCACCGCTCCGACCATCTTTTCGCTGACTAAGGCTTTGAGTTCGTCCAATTCTTCCTTATGCGCGTCAAACACCAATTCATCATGCACTTGAAGCAGCAATTTTGACTTCAACTCCCGTTTTTGCATTTCTGCATGAACGTTGATCATCGCAACTTTGATAATGTCGGCTGCAGAGCCTTGAATGGGTGCATTAATGGCGTTTCGTTCTGCGTAACCGCGAACGGTCTGATTGTTTGAATTGATGTCTCTGAGGTAGCGTCTTCGTCCCATAATCGTTTCCACGTAACCATTTTGCTTCGCGAATTGGATGTTCTGATCCATGTAGGCTCGGATGGTTGGAAATTGCTTGAAGTATTCGTCAATAATGTCGCGTGCTTCCGTTCGGGAAATTCCCAAATTGTCAGCCAATCCGAATGCCGATTGGCCGTACATCAGGCCGAAGTTGACAGCTTTTGCCTTGCTACGCATATCTCGGTCAACTTCTTCTATTCCGACACCAAAAACCTTGGCCGCTGTAGCCGCGTGAATGTCTTGGCCCTGCTTGAATGCTTCGATCATTGGGCCGTCTTTACTCAGCGCTGCGATGATGCGCAATTCCACTTGGGAATAGTCAGCCGCTAGCAACACGAACTCGTCATTTCTAGCTACAAAAGCCTTTCGGATTTCCCGTCCTCGCTCAGTTCTGATTGGGATGTTCTGCAAGTTCGGTTTATCTGAACTCAAACGACCAGTTGCGGCCACTGCCTGATTGTAAGTCGTGTGGATTTTTCCC
Source organism: uncultured Chryseobacterium sp. (assembly GCA_964457245.1). GTDB lineage: Bacteria > Bacteroidota > Bacteroidia > UBA10329 > UBA10329 > UBA10329. The sequence continues at coordinate 7,880 of CAYWET010000003.1, forward strand.
GTCTCAGCGTTTACCAATTCTGGAAGCGTATCAACATACGTTGATTTCAGTTTTTGAACTGAACGATAGTCCAAGATCTTCGGAACAATTGGATGTTTATTGATCAGTTTGCTAAGAACCTCCTCACCCGTTTTATACTGCTTGGTTTTGCCGGTTCGTTTGGCTTTTTCGTCAATTTTCAAATGGTCGAAAAGCACGTCTCCCAACTGCTTCGGAGATTGAATATTGAAATCAACTCCAGCCAACTCAATGATCTCTGACTGTAAACGAATGAGGTCTGTATTCAATTCTTCAGACATGGCTTTCAAAGCAGGTACATCCAGTTTGATGCCCTCCATTTCCATGGCGCCAAGTACAGGAATGAGCGGCATTTCCACCTCGTTGAAGAGTTTTCTGGCTTCAACTTCATCCAACAGAGGCGTAAATTTTTCGAAGAGCTGCAACGTAATATCGGCATCCTCGCCTGCGTACTCAGTCACTTTATCCAAAGACACATCTTTCATACTCTTCTGGTTCTTGCCCTTTTTCCCGATTAACTCGGTAATAGATTGCGGCTGATAACCGAGATAGGTTTCAGAAAGCAAATCCATTCCATGTCGCATGTCGGGATTGATTAGATAGTGCGCAATCATGGTGTCGAACGTCTTTGCAGAAATTGTTACTCCGTACCTAAGCATGATACAGAGATCGTACTTCAAGTTCTGAGCAATCAACGTCTTCTTCTCGTCCGAAAAGATGGATTGAAACTCAGCGCAAACAGCTTTGGCTTCAGCCTCATCATCAGGAACGGAAACGTAGTACGCTTTGCCCTTTTCAATCGAAAATGCAATGCCCAAAAGTTGCGCAGTAAGCGTGTCCAGACCCGTTGTTTCCGTATCGAAACAGATAGTTTCTGTTTTAGAAAGCGTTGCGATTAGGTCTTTGCGCTTTTCAGCCGTGTCAACCAACTGGTAATCATGATCGGTGTTTGCCAAGGTTTTGTAACCCGAACCTTCAGCAGTTTCAACTGTGGTGTCGGCAGCAGCAAACATGTCCATCTGACCAGTAGCAGCCGATTTTGCCGTTGCTGGCTTGGCGGCTTGCGTCACGGCAACTTCCTGTCCAAGCACCTTTTTCGCAATAGTTCTGAACTCCAACTCTGCGAATAACTCAGCCAGAGCCTCCTTGTTCGGCTCTTCCATAATGAGGTCCTCCTCATCGAAATCAATCGGCACATCGGTAATAATGGTAGCGAGCATTTTCGACATCATGGCCTGTTCTTTATTCGCCTCCACCTTCTCCTTCATCTTGCCTTTCAGCTTGTCGGTATTCTCGTACAATCCCTCCATAGAACCGTACTCCTGAACAAACTTGATGGCGGTCTTCTCGCCCACCCCTGGAATGCCAGGAATATTATCTACCGCATCGCCCCACATGCCAAGGATGTCAATGAACTGTTCTGGTCTTTCGAGTCCATACTTCTCGCAAAATTCCTTCGGCCCAACCACATCAATGCCATTACCCATTCGGGCAGGTTTGTACATGTAGATCTTGTCTGAAAGCAGCTGTCCGTAATCCTTATCAGGCGTTACCATGTACGTGGTGTAACCATGCTGCTCAGCACGTTTTGCAAGGGTTCCGATGACATCATCTGCCTCATATCCTTCAACCCCTAATACGGGAATATTGAAGCCGCGAACCAACTCTTGGATATACGGAATACTATCCGCCAGATCATCTGGCATTGGGGCGCGATTGGCCTTGTATTCAGTGAATTCCACCTGACGGTTGGTCTCACCTGGCATATCGAAAACCACAGCAATGTGAGATGGCTTTTCCTTGTCGAGTAATTCCAAAAGGGTATTCGTAAAACCAAAGATGGCCGATGTGTTTTGGCCTTTTGAGTTGACCATGGTATAACCACTTGCACGGTTTCCGTGGCGGTCTACTCGGTTTCCTGCAAAGGCGAAATACGCACGGTAGATCAGCGCAAAGGCATCAAGTAAGAATAATCGTTTGTCTTCGGATGGGTCTTGTATCGTCATAGAATATCGAGGAAGAATATTCTACGAATATGACGAATAAATTGGGCTCAGCCCGCGGTTTACCGCAACACTAAAGTTTCTGCCGCATCATGGCATCGGGACTGTAGATGTCTCTGAACTCCTTGAGATAATATGCGTAACCATCTTTCACCTTCAGATGCTCTACAAACCTTGCGTGTTTTAGGTGAGCTGAACTCACCAAACGGCCATCATTCAGGTCGACTTCCATCAGATAAGCCTGATTTTTCAGCTTTACATGGGCATAAACCTTCTCTCCGTTTTCATCTGCAACAAGCAGGTTTCGCCATCCTTTGTGTTCTTGATGTTCCAGCGGAAACGAACGCACTTCATTTCCCTCGTCATCGTGTACATAACACACGCCAACTACGTGATCGAACACATAAATGCTATCGCGAAGATTGAACATGGGGCTATACGTTGGTTGACTTAGCAGGTCGATCCAACCGCGATCTCTTGGCGATGGACTCCATGTGTTTATCATGGCATGTTGCATTTCCAATGCCCTGTTGGAAATCGATTGGAAATATTGTCCCGTTGTAGCCCACCTGCTCGATTGCGCTGCACCAATGGAATAACTACCAATAGGTCTTCTTGTGTTTCGAATGGCGTTGCGGTACCGATTATATGTGAAATTGCTGATGCACGCTGACCTATCAACATCAGCACCGCCATTACAGCAAAGCTGATCTCTCATGGCCATCAATCTTTCGTTCTCAAAACTCGACCCCGCTGCGCGAAAACGCCTCTTGAATTCTCTTTGGTAAGGCAAATCAGCGAAGTAATCGGTAATATCCTGTAAGCCCTGATGGTCGTAAACTCGTTGTAGAATGGTTCCCTCTTTCGTATCACGATGCAAGCCATAGTGGTAAACCTCCTGCCCAGCTTTCTGGTACGAGCTGAAGAAGATATGCGACTTGCTTGAAGCGAAGCAATGTGCCATTTGTTCCAAAAAGTACGCCTGGTCAAATGCATAACTCAAATCAATCTGGCCGTCATTTATTGTAATCTGATACACGCTATCCTCACCAAAAAGGTGAGCGTTTCCGAAGCAATCATCGTACAAGCGGTAGCCTTTTTTATCTACGCGTAAACGCGATACTTCTTTCCAGCGTTCATCACAAACCACCAAGTAACGTATTCCATCCTCGGCCATCAACAGCACATTTCCACCAGCAAAGCTGAAATCACGAAGCACAATTCCGCGCTTTCCAGTAACCACCGTTTTCTCTCCGGCATTTACCTGAACCAGGTTGAGTAAGGTTGATTCTTCTGAAAGTTGAATGTTGAGAGCTGCCGTTTCCTGAAAATCTGGAACTGTTCTCAAAACTGGTCGGAATCCGATATGTGAAATCCGAAGAACCGTTCCTGAATCTGCAACCGTAAGCTCAAAGTTCCCGAAGATGTCGGTGGCTACCGCCTTTCGACTGTTTACATCTAGAACGTGAGCGTTTGATAGCTGTTCGCCTTCAGAATCCTGAACCGAACCGGTAATTGTCTGCTGCGCGAATGAGGCAGAACAGAAAAACAGCAAACTGATAAAGAGGGGTAAATGATGTTTCATGGTGGGGTTATTTTCCCCAACACTAAACAAGAATCATTCCGAAAACGGATTTAAGAAAGACCTGCGCCTAGCTTAATCTCTTCAACCACGCTTGGGTCAAGAAGCGTAGAGGTATCACCCAAATTGGATACATCACCTTCGGCCACTTTTCTAAGAATCCTTCGCATGATTTTCCCAGAACGAGTTTTGGGTAATCCGCTGACTACTTGAACTTTATCCGGCTTCGCGATGGGGCCGATCATCTCAACAACAACCGCATTGATTTCTTTTAAGAAATCATCCATATTGGTTGGAGCGCTGTTGCAGATAACGTAGGCGTAAATTCCTTGCCCTTTGATATCGTGTGGGTAGCCAACCACTGCCGTTTCTACTACGTTTTCGTGCTCATCAATTGCGGCTTCGATTTCGGCTGTTCCGAAACGGTGTCCAGATACGTTGATCACGTCATCTACTCGACCGGTAATCCTGTAAAAGCCATCTGCATCTCTTCGACAACCATCACCCGTAAAATACTTGCCTTTGTAGGTTGAGAAATAGACGGTTTTGCACCGTTCATGGTCTCCGTAAGTTGTTCGTAACATACTCGGCCACGGGAATTTCATACAGAGATTTCCCTGCACATCGTTTCCTTCAATCTCGTTACCATCAGCATCCACCAAACAAGGCTGAACACCTGGCAGTGGTAGCGTTGCGTAACTCGGCTTCAATGGAGTAATTCCTGCCAAAGGCGAAATGAGAATACCACCCGTTTCGGTTTGCCACCACGTATCCACAATCGGACATTTACCCTTGCCAATATGGTCGTTGTACCAATGCCAAGCCTCTTCGTTTATCGGTTCTCCAACCGACCCAAGCACTTTCAAACTATCGAGTTTATACGGCTTCACGTAATCCAATCCCTGCGCTTCCAAAGCTCTGATTGCCGTTGGCGCGGTATAGAACAGATTGATTTGATGCTTATCACAAACATCCCAAAAACGGCCTGCATCTGGATAAGTTGGAACCCCTTCGAACATCACAGTAGTAGCACCAGCTAAAAGTGGTCCGTAAACGATGTACGTATGGCCAGTTATCCAACCGATATCAGCCGTGCACCAATAAACATCACCTTCTTCATATTGGAACACATTTCGGAAGCTGTATTCGGCATAAACTATGTAGCCACCACATGTATGAACCACTCCTTTCGGTTTACCAGTCGAACCCGAAGTGTACAGCACGAAAAGCATGTCTTCGCTGTCCATTTCTTCAGCAGGACAGTTGTCATCAACTTGCTGTAATTCTTCGGTTAGCCATACATCGCGGCCTTCTTTCATGTTTACATCAGAACCAATACGTTTTTGAACGATGCATTTTTCAATGGACGGAGAATTCTCTAGTGCTTTATCTACAATTCCTTTCAGGTCGATGGTTTTTGCTCCGCGATACGCACCATCTCCAGTAACGATAATGTTGCAAGTAGCATCGTTGATCCTGTCTTCCAGCGACTTGGCCGAAAAGCCAGCAAACACCACCGAATGAATGGCTCCGATTCTAGCGCAAGCCAGTGTAGCAATGGCCAACTCTGGTGTCATTGGCATGTACAAGCAAATTCGGTCGCCCTTTTTAGCTCCGTTACGCTTCAAAACATTCGCGAAAGCGCAGACTCGGCTGTGTAGTTCTTTGTATGTGATCTTCTCGGCCGACTCGTTCGGGTCGTTTGGTTCGAAAAGGATTGCGACCTGATCTCCACGCGTTTCAAGATGTCTATCAAGGCAGTTCTCCGTAATGTTCAGTTTTCCGCCAAGGAACCACTTTACAGATGGAGTTTCAAATTCCCACTCAAGTGTTTTATCCCACTTCTTTTTCCAATTGAAAGTTTCAGCTTTTTCATTCCAAAACCCTTCTGGATCTTCTACACTTCGTTGGTATTGCTGGCGGTACTCTTCGAGGGTGTTTATCTTCTGTATCATGGTTACGAATTACCAATAATTTACGAATATGACGAATGGCGGGAGCCCAATGGACTCAAGTATCTTAATTAACTGATCCGCTAATTTTCTAATCAACTGAACAGGTGGATACCAAATATAGAAAATGAGTTAAGCCTTGGCAGAAAACTAGTTTCGAGATTGACGGCCCGACCAGTAAAATCCTTCGTCTACGATAAATCTAAGTGAAACTTCCAAACCTCCTTGATAGGCTGTTGCTTTATTCAGCTTCGAAACGTTCACGTCATAACTCACACCTAGTCTGAACCAGAGATACTCCAACGCAACCATTGGGGTAATGGCATCGGCCCAGCGATATGTTGCCCCCAGGCTCAACGCGCCACCTTTAACGAAGCCTGTAACACGTGCAGCATCGCGAAGCAAAAAGCGATATAAGCCGCCAAATGTAGCCTCGGTTGATGGTCCTTGAAGTTGGAACAAAAACATTGGAACGATGTAACTCCTACCCGATCCCACGCCCATCATGGCATCCGCGTGCAGCGTCCAACGAATGTGCAACTTATCGTCTTCGCCCAAATTGAATTTCTGTCTTGGCCGATTGAGGTGAAAAAGTCCCGTTCCGGCACGAACTTGCAGCTCTCTAAAAGGGCCAATTCCCAATGGTTCGTTCATGTTCCATGCAAACCCGACCGAGGCATCTGGAGAAATGAAATTGTTGAACTGACCGATTTCGCCTGACGCAATGGTCGGGTCATAAGCATCTCCATCATACTGGCTGCCCCAAACCGCGTTTGACATATCGATACCTCTGTACAGGACACCACCCTGAATACCAGCCGTTAAAAAGTGTTCTCGGGTTAGAATGAGGGTACTGGAAATACTGACCACGCCAGATGTTGTGTGCATTCCAAGGTCTCCAGCATCGTCTCGATATGCGGCCAAGCCAACCGAAAGATGCGCCTTCTTCCACTTTTTCTTGGTGATGCGGTGATCGTAGTTAAGCCCGAAAGTTCGATAAGGCGCATCTACAGTTGCCCATTGATCACGATAGTTGACGTTAACTCTGGCAATCCCTTCAAACACTCCTGTTTGCCCAGGGTTTATAAGCTGCGGTGTTTCGGTAAACTGTACGAAGTGAATGTCCTGCGCATTCGATGAAGCCGAGACAAAAACCAATATGAGAATCAACCAAGTCTTCATCTCACTAGCGTTACGTTGCCTTTATCAAGAACCTGATCATCCGAGAGGATGTAATACACGAAAACCCCGCTGTTCATCGGCTTGTTTCGGAATTTCCCATCCCAACCTTCGTCAAGTTCCGTTGAACTGAAAACCAGATTTCCCCAGCGGTCGTAGACACGAAGCTCGTATGCATACGGCTCGGTGCCCCGAGGTTTGAACTCATCGTTATGTCCGTCATCGTTCGGAGAGAAAACATTCGGTACAAACAGTTCGCTGGCATAGGCGGCCAACACTATCTCCGGCTCAGTAAAATTCCAACTTGTTGTTTTGAACGAACCCAATTCAGGTGCCGTACCAAGCAAGGGGCCTTCTTCGGTTCCAAGGTTTTCACGCCAAAAATCATTCTCAATATGCGCTAGCGTTTCGAAAAATCCGTCTTCGGTTTCATCATAATAAACGGTTAATGAACCTGGTGAATAACCTGCTGTCGACTCCACAAAATGATAGAAGATAGGATTGACGTAAAATATCTCCGGGCCGCGTTGTGTGTTATTTGGAGTTGGTCCAGGAACAAAGCGAACCTTGTATCTATTCTGACCACCTTGCGGAACAATAGAAACCGGCCGGATCTGAAACTGATTAACGGTACTTCCAACCGGATAGAAGTATTCTGACGAACCATCGGTTTCGCGAGATAGGCCACCTCCAACATCAGCACTTACGAATCCCTCGTTGTGAACGGCTAGAACTGACCCTGCATTCGAATTAGTATGCTTTACCACGTTACCAAAAGCTCGAAGTTCCCTGTCCGTCAGGTCTAGTGTTCCAGCCGTAGAAATATGGTTTTGCATGTACTTGATTCCACTACCAGTGAGGGTCAGGCTGTAGAAGTCAAGTTGATTGATTCCTCGAAGGAATTGGTCATCCCCGTAAAGCTCAAAAAGGCTTTGTCCCGGCAGCATTGACCCATTATTCTCTACATCATTTAACACTCGGAAGATTCCAGAATTAGTCCCACCAGAAAGTGTTCCGTCATTGAGAATGCTTCCTTCTACCACTACTTCACCAGCATTTGAAAACTCACCGGCTGCGTTCTGTATTCCTCCCTCGGCAAAAATCACCTGACAACCCGGATTGATTCGAACATCCGTTCCGTTATTGATGACAAACTCTGTCTGTCCAAAGCATTGGAGAGAAACCAAACCGAAGGCGATATGCAGAATCCGCTTCATCAGTTGATTCTTCTCCAAAAAATGACCGCCACGTTATCTGGTCTTGTCTCACCAGCATACGAACCGGTGGACGCTCCGTTAACCGTAACATTCAGCGGGTGGGTATGATCTGGAACCGTGTGTGAATGATCAGGTGCGTTACTTGTTGCCCGCTGCTTTATCCAATGCCTGTGCGCATAAAAATCAACATTGTGCTGGTGATTTCCATCTGTACTGATGTTGTGATTATGATTGATGCAGTTGTCGTTCAATCTCCCTAGAAAGTTACCGAAGGTTTCATCGCCATTCCAATTATTTCCACAGGTTGAGCCATTGTTTCCTGAGCTTATATTCTGTGCATTGGCGCCAAGATTATCATCGTAGGGAAACCATTTGTTTCCGGAGTAAGGATTCGCTCCAGCTGTTGTTCCTCCGTGGTTATGATTTCCATTTGTTGACGAGCCTCTGGAAGTGAAGGATGAGGATGTCCCGTTTACCCCTCCCCACCAGAAAGTGCCGTCAGAAATGGTATTTCCTTGTCCGTCTCCATTTCCAGATGCAGCATCGTATTGACGCGAATCATCGTTACTCCAATTACCTCCCCAATTGTGTGTGTGAATTCCACCTGCCGATGTGGTCAATGTACCTGAACCAGCGGTTGAACCACTTACCGCATGCTGATGATCTTGGAATGCATCTGATTGCACAGCTCCTGTCAAAGCACCCGCTGTGGAAACGTTGGACCCACCACCTCGTGCACGGATAAAACTTCCGTTGGAAACGTCAATAAAAACCCAGACCGTACCAGGATAAATCGTATTCGGATCAGCTGCTTGAGCCCACTGAATGTAGGTTGAACCAATTGGTGGGGTATTGATGTTCAACCAAGCAAAGCCATTGAACACTTCCATGGTTCCGAGGTCGGTATTCCACCTCATAGCACCAGCAGGCACCGCACCTGTAGGACGCTGCCCAGTTGTTCCTGATGGAACACCCAACGCATCCGTAGTAGCTACCTGCAATGAAAGGTTGGCTGTTGTAGTTCCGATTCCAATGTTGTTCGTGTTCGGATCATGAAACAAATTACTCGTAGCTACCCAGTTTGTGCCGTCATGATGTACGGTTTGACCCAACGTGCCCGATGCGAAAGTTCCCGTAGGTCCGGTTACCCCTGTTGAGCCAGTTGGACCCTGTGTACCGGTTGGACCAGCCGGTCCGGTGAAGCCTTGCAGGCCTTGTGGACCAGTGGGTCCGGGAATACCCTGAGCACCAGTTGGACCCTGAATACCTTGGGAACCTGTTGGACCTGTGGAACCCACCGGTCCAATAGAACCCGTAGTTCCCTGTGCTCCCGTAGTCCCTTGCGGGCCAGTAGGGCCAGTTACTCCAATTGGGCCTTGAACCCCTGTTGGACCAATTGCACCAGTTGGACCGGTAACCCCTTGCAAACCGATGGGGCCAGTAGCACCCGTAACACCCACAATTCCTTGAGGACCAGTTATGCCCTGCGAACCCGTTGGGCCGGTTGGACCTGGAACACCAGCACCCGTTGGGCCAATGGGACCTGTATTACCAATTGGTCCGGTTGGACCAGTGGGACCTTGAACACCTGCTCCGGTGGGGCCAGTTACTCCTGTTTGACCTTGCGGACCAGTTGGACCCAATGCACCCGTTGCACCAGTAATACCTTGAGAACCTGTAGGTCCTTGTGGACCAGTTGGACCAAGTAAACCTTGAGGGCCTGTAAAACCCTGAATTCCTGTGGCACCCGTAGGACCAGGTTGACCTTGCAAACCTATCGGTCCTGTTGGGCCAATCGAACCAGTTACACCCTGTATTCCTTGAGGACCTGCTGCACCGGTCGATCCAGGAGGGCCGGTAGCCCCAGGTGGGCCAGTAACTCCATCCATACCAATGATTCCGTCTTGCCCAGCTGGACCCTGAGAACCTGTCGGACCCGTTGGGCCAGTGGCTCCGTCAATTCCAATTGTTCCTGGAATACCCTGTGGTCCTGTTGGCCCTTGCGGGCCTTGTGGACCAATGGCTTCAACCCACTGAGTACCGTCAAAATACCAAAACGACTTAGTATCCAGGTCGTACACCAAAAGACCTGTTGCTGGATTTACAATGGCCAACTTTTCAGTGGTCGTCATTCTGGTCACCAGAAAACCCATGTCATTTGCTTGAAGCTCAAGCAGAGCCGAAGGATCAGGTGTTAACGTTCCAACTCCCATATTGGGTTGCTGCGCTTGCACTTTCAGCGATAGCAACACCCCAATGAAAAACCATATTTGAGCGAACCTGATCATCTAAAACCCTGTTCCTCCACCGTTTGAACTTCCTGGACGCTGATCATCAGCCATTTCCAGCTTTACGAATAATACATCTACGCTCCAATCCTCATCATTCACTCCTTGCAGGTCTCCTTTGAACCACCATGTACCTCCACTGGCGTACATTCGAGATCTGGTTGATTCTGTGTCTCCCTGATCTCCAGTAGGATAGAAACCAGCTACCCAAGCCACATAATCGTTCACGGAAACCCCTGTGTTACGATTCGGGTTATCGCACCCGTTACAGTAAAACCGTCTTAGAAGAAACGGTTTTGAACCGTCCACCCAAACGTCTCCGCCAGCCAGAACTCGCATTTTTTCAGCGTTGTTGGTTGCAAAGTTCAGATCCTGAGCATCTGTAGTTCCCAGAAAATTATTGGTTGGATTTGTTCCTCCATTCCCTGTTAACATCCAAGCAGCTTGTTGGGCGTTGAGTGTGGATTGAGGATCAGTAACCGACATCAACCCGTTAGCATTTATCGCGATAGCCGTATTAAAGCTTGGTGGTCCTATTGGTCCTGTTGGGCCCAAAACTCCAGGTACTCCTTGCGGACCAGCTGTGCCTATTGTTCCTACGATTCCTTGCGGGCCAGTAGAACCAACAATACCAGTAGGACCAATTATGCCTGGAACTCCTTGGGCTCCTGTTGGGCCCTCAGGTCCTTGTGGACCAGTAACGCCAGTTATTCCAACAATTCCTTGATCGCCTTGCTGTCCGATCGGACCTGACGGACCCTGCAAACCTTGCGGTCCCGTTACGCCTACAATTCCTTGACCACCAACAACCGTTGATCCTTGACCTGTTGAGCCTTGGGCTCCGGTTGGCCCTTGAATTCCGGTCGGTCCAATCGGTCCCTGAGGGCCTGTTGGTCCAAATGGCTGAACCCATTGCACACCATCGAAATACCAGAATCCAGTAGTTGAAACATCAAAGACCAAAAGACCATTGGTCGGATTGGGAATCATTTCGCGTTGAGCACTGGTCATCCTTGGTATCAGAACTCCTTTGTCCTGGGCATTGAGCTCCAACTTCGCAGAAAGATCTGGGTTAAGCGTTCCAACACCAACACGCTGCTGAGCCACTGCATGAATAGCGATACTAAGAATAAGCGATATGAAGGCGAGACTTTTCATCAGAAACCACTTCCGCCACCGTTAGAACTTGCGGGCCGCTGGTCGTCAACCAATTCAACTTTTATGAAAACCACATCAACACTCCAATCTTCGTCATCAGGGCTTTGCAGGTCACCTTTGAACCACCAATTACCACCATTCACATACATTCTTGCGCGGGTAGATTCAGTATCTCCATCATCGCTAGTAGGGTAGAACCCACCAACAAAAGCAATGTAATCTGTAGCGGAAACGCCCGTATTCTTGTTTGGATTATCGCAATTGTTACAGTAAAACCTTCGAACCATAATCGGTTTTGAACCATCCACCCAGATGTCGCCATTGGCCAGAACGCGCATCTTCTCCGTGTTATTGGTGCGAACTACCAAAGGTTGATTATCGGTGGTTCCCACAAAATTTGCTGCGGGGTTTGTTCCTGAGTTCCCCGTTGTGAGCCAAGAACCAGAAGTGGTTGTCAGGGTTCCACCATCATCTGTGAGGCTGTAGGTTCCATCAGGATTGGATGTGAAAGTGAGATTGTAACTGGCAGAACCTGATGGACCCGTTGGACCCTGAATTCCCTGCGGACCAGTAACACCTTGAGGGCCTTGAACTCCTTGAGGACCCGTTGGGCCGACCTGACCTTGCGGGCCGGTTGGACCCTGAATTCCCTGCAAACCTGTTGGGCCTTGAATTCCTTGAACTCCCGTTGGGCCTTGTGGACCTTGCAATCCTTGAGGTCCAGTTGGGCCAAGTGCTCCTGTTGGACCCGTTATTCCTTGTGGACCCTGCGGGCCAGTCGGGCCTTGCGGACCTGTTGGACCAGGCACGCTCGAATCCGCACCAGGTGGACCTGTTGGGCCTTGGATGCCCTGCAGCCCAGTTGGACCTTGCGGGCCCGTTGGACCTATTGGACCGAGCGCTTCAACCCATTGCGTTCCATCATAATACCAAAAGGACTCAGTATCCGTATCGAAAATGAAAAGACCCTGAGCTGGATTTGCGATTCCATTTTTCTGGGCGGATGTCAATCGCGGAAGCAGAACACCCTTGTCAGTACTTTGCACCTCCAGAATAGCCGATGGGTCAGGATTCAACGTGCCAATTCCCATGTTGTCCTGCGCAACCGCAGACACGGAAATGAACAACCAAAAAAAGGTCAGCCGTAAAATGAACTTCATATCTCGGGGTTGAGAAGGCATGAAGGTAATAGAATGTGCAGAGATTTCACTTGACCTTAGACGCGAAATCTCCCCGGAGGCGGCTTACCAGTCGAGCAACCAGGCGAAAATGAGCGGAGCCACAATGGTCGCATCACTTTCTACAATGAATTTCGGTGTGTCGATGTCGAGCTTTCCCCAAGTTATTTTTTCATTAGGAACCGCCCCTGAGTATGAACCGTAGCTGGTTGTGCTATCCGAAATCTGGCAGAAGTAGCTCCAGAAAGGAATATCAGTCATTTCAAGATCTTGATACAACATTGGCACCACACAGATTGGGAAATCTCCAGCTATTCCACCACCAATTTGGAAGAACCCAACACCTTTTCCGCCTGAGTTCTTGATGTACCAATCAGACAAGTAAGTCATGTATTCAATGCCGGATTTCATGGTTGATGGATTCAATTCGCCTTTGTAGCAATAGGAAGCAAAGATGTTTCCCATCGTGCTGTCTTCCCATCCTGGGCAAATGATCGGAAGGTTCTGTTCAGCGGCAGCCAACATCCACGAATTCTTCGGGTCTATCTGGTAGTATTGTTCCAATTCACCGCTCAAAAGAATCTTGTACATGTACTCGTGCGGCAAGTAGCGTTCACCAGCATCCTGCGCGTCTTTCCACACTTTGTAAATGTGCTTTTGCAGCCTGCGAAAAGCCTCTTCCTCTGGAATACATGTATCTGTAACTCTATTATATCCATTTTCTAAAAGCTCCCATTCATCCTTTGGAGAAAGGTCTCTGTAATGCGGAACGCGCTTGTAATGGTCATGTGCAACAAGGTTCATCAGATCCTCTTCCAAATTGGCGCCCGTGCAAGAAATGATATCGACTTTTCCCTGACGAATAATCTCCGCTAACGAACGGCCCAATTCAGCTGTGCTCATCGCGCCAGCAAGCGTGATCATCATCTTGCCACCTTCGGCTAAATGGGTTTCATAGCCTTTGGCCGCATCCATCAATGCAGCAGCGTTAAAGTGGTGGAAATGTTCTTCAGCAAATTGGGAAATCGGTCCTTTCATGGTTACGAATTATGAATGAACCACGAATATGCGAATTCAATGAATCGGAAAAGCAAGAAAGTGTGAAAACGGAGAATCTGTTCGGAACTTTCTCGTCAAGTTGAACTCAGCACATTGCGAATGACAACCTTTGCCACGTGTCAACAATAACGTTTCTCTTGGTCATTTGTAGTGCGCTGCTGCATGCATTATGGAACTTTATTGCGAAGAAACACGCAGGCAACTACAGCATCATTTATCTTTCTTTCTGTTTTAGTTCGATTATTACGAGTGTACTTGCCATTCCGTATTTGAAGGAAGTGGAATTGAACCCAGCGTTACTTGCTCTCCTTATTGCTTCTGGAGTTTTTCATGCGGTTTACGGTTTCGTCCTCACATTTACCTATAAGAATGGCGATATCAGCACACTTTATCCGATTGTTCGTGGAAGCGGAATTGCTGGCGCGGTGATTCTTTCTTTAGTAATACTGCATGAAGTCGTTACTGCTACTTCTGCTTCAGGCGTTGCGATGGTGGTTTCGGGCATTGCAATTCTTTCTTACCGAAGAAACAGGAAAGCAACATCTTCAAAGGGAATTTTTCTTGCATTGATCTGCGGCTCGCTGATAATGAGTTACACCATTATGGACAAGATGCTGGTTACTGACTTGCATCCGATTCCGGTTTTGGCAGCATCGCAAGTTATCTCTGCGCTGATGTTTTTGCCTTACGTGCTGAAAAGTAGAATGACTGAAATGCGATTGACGCTGAGGACATTAATGAAGCCGACCATTGCCATCAGCATTATCGCTACCAGCAGCTACCTCATTATATTATATGTGATGCAGATTGCGCCTGTAAGCAGAATTGTTGCGGTGCGAGAAGCCTCTGTTGTTTTCGGTGCCATTGCTGGCTACGCTCTTCTCAAAGAAGATTTCAGTAAAACACGACTGGTCGGGGTCGTGTTTGTGATGCTTGGGATAATTCTTGTGAAACTGTAAAAACACACCCCTAGCCCCTACTTAAGAATTAGCCGCAATGTAATCGGCCATAGTTTTTACAGAATTGAAAACCTCTTTTCCTTCTTCTGGGTCGGCAATTTGAATGTTGTACTCCTTGTTCATCAGAACAATCAACTCCAACGCATCGATTGAATCGAGACCAATGCCGTCATCACCAAAAAGCGGGTCGTTAGCATCAATATCAGAAGGCTCAAGGTCTTCCAAGTTCAGCGTTTCAATGATCTGCACTTTTAGTTTTTCAATCAGCTCTTGTGACATGGCTTGGTTTTAAAATGCTCTAAGGAATCTGTCGCGAATTTGTTCAATTATCATGAATCAGCCCTGCGTTGGCTGATTTTCTTGGCTCAGGAAGATTTTCATTTCGCAAGATGCGATGACATTTCTGCCGCATTGCACTTCGGCCTCAACTACCTGCATTCCCATTACTTCGTGAAGCACCGTGACTTTGGTTTTAAGCACAGAACCAGCCGATGGCAGATCTGAAACCACGAAGTTTTTCAATGCACCGATAAAACCGATAGGTGGTTCTTTCTGCTCGCCACCCTCTTGCATTTGCTGCGCGAAATGATAGCCGGAACGCAAAGCCGAAGTCTGCGCAATATTCTCCATCAAACCTGAAGGAAGAAACTTTCCATCACGCACAAAAAGATGGTTTTCCTCTACGTGAAACTCAGAAACAGATGAGCTTTCAGAGTGCTCCAATAGACCATGAACAACCACGATAGGTTCGCGCTGCGGGATGAATTTCAGTACATCTTCGCGGCTTACCAACAACATTAACAAACGGTAAGAAGTGCGTATGCGTAAGAGAAACGGGCGCTTTCTGGAACCATCAACAAAATCTGCTGACCATTCTTCAGCTTGCCCGAATTGAAGAGCTCCTCTAACATTATATATATGGAAGCTGAACCAACATTTCCAACCTCTACAAGGTTAGTAAACCACTTATCTTCAGTGATTTCCATTCCATCTGATTTAAGCTGGTCGTAAACCTGCTGACGGAAGAAATTGGAAGAAAGATGCGGTAAGAAATAATCAACCGAAGAAACATCCAGGTTTCTACGCTTCGCGATTTCGGTCAAGTACTTACCCCCTAACGGAACAATAGTGCTGCTCAACAATTTCACGTCCTGTTTCATGGCGAAAACACTATGGTCTAGCCATTCTTCAGGCTCAAATTCTTTCCAACTCTTGACTGAGCCGTCTTCGTTTTTATCTGCCGAAGAATACATGCACGTTTCATACTGATGAGCGTACGAACGGCTTTCAATCCATTCCACTTTCAATGAAAGTCCCGAATCGTTCGGTTTGTCTTGCAACAAGGCTGCGCCCGAACCATCAGACAACATCCAACGAAGAAAATCCTTCTCAAAACCAATAAATGGATTGCTTTCCAACTCCGACTCAGAACGTGATTCCGCTTCGAAGTTCCGAGCCATCATCATGGGCGAAACTAACTCAGAACCGCATGTGATTGCTTTCTGTGCCTCACCAGCCTTGATGCTCATGTAAGCATACTTCATCGCGTGGATGCCAGAACAGCATGCACCACTTGGAGAAACGATTTCCATCTCGGCACCCAACAATCCGTGAACCATAGCTGTGTGAGATGGCAACGCTTGATCTGCGGCAGAAGTTCCACAAGACAACACATCCACTTCATTAAGGTCAACCCCTAAACTTTTGATTGATTCTACAACCAACTCAGCATTGGAATGACTGAACTCTCCGCTTGGCTTTAGTGAATAATAACGGGTTTGGATACCGTTGTTGCGAAGCACAATTCTACGTGCTCGAGATGGCTTTCCTCCGATCATTCCCAAAACCGACTCCATCTCATCATTAGAGACTGGTTCGTTAGGCAAAAACTTAGCTAGGGCTGTAATGTAAACTTCCTTCAACTTTTCAGTCTAGTGCGTAAATCTCGCAAGCGCGCAAAGGTATGCTTGCATACCAAATATTCAAATAAGTAGATTACCGTAGAATTGTTCAGTCGCGCAACGAGTTCTGTTTATAGTAGCGAATCTCGGCAGCCAATTCCTTTCGCTTAATGACCGAAATCAAGAATGATGACAAAGTTGTTATCGGAGACAGGATAAACGCGCCTGTTGGCAACAGATACGAAAGCAGACTCACCCTACCCAACCGTTCCTTATCGAAAAACCCTCCCTTTTTAATGAGAAAGTTGCCGTACATATGAAAAAGCTTGGTTGCTCGCTTTTCTAGAATAACCAGTGATGGATTAATCTCAACCGCTCCTTTTGCATTTAACTCTTCCTGCATGTCAGTAAGGTCGTTCTGCTTCAGTCGATTCAATAGAACTTCTCCAAAACGGTTGCTTGATTCAATGTCTTCTTGAATAATTCCCGCCCGAGGGAAACCCCAGAATGGATTCTTCTTTCCGTAAAACATCCACCTTATAATGGTGATGATGCTAACGAGGTTTTTATTACGGTCGATGAGAACGATGTTTCCGATAAGGTCAGCCTTCAGTTCTTTCAAATGGCGCTTAACGCGTTCTTGCGCCAGCACCCACATGTTCCGCGAACCGATTAGCGTTACCACTTTCCTTCCGTTGAAAATCCGTCTTGCCTGTTCATTCTGAAGTAAACTGGAGATTGGAATGCTCGGATTCAAGTACCAAACGGTGTACGCTAGAATTATGAGGTCGTAATCCTTTGAAATATCCACCTCAATCGGTTTCATTTTGAACGGAGTTCCGAAAACTGATTCTGGAAACGCGTTGAAAAAAGTGAGCCTAGTCCAAGGAAAAGGAAATTGGTGCTCAGTTTCCACTTTCACGAAATCCACCTCAACAGAATCATCATTCACCAAAGGCGAAAGGCAGTTATTGGCAATGTCTTTCAACTGCCCTGTTTGCGAATAGTAGAGAACGAGAACTTTCATTTTCAGCTAAACGACAATGATATTCACTTTTTGTCGGTTGGCGATAAACCATGTCGTTTGTCCGATTGAAAAGGTTGTTTATCGGTTATCGGAAACAGCAAAAGCAACCGCTCCGTTATTATTTGCAGAACTCGATGAAACGGAGAAAAAATATAGAACGCATGGAAACAGGAAACACAAAAAGACGGTTGACTGCCTCTGAGCAGCGGTTTGCCAAAGAAATGGAAACATTAATGAAAATGTCTCTTACCGAGCTACTCCTGGTGGAAAAGACCAGAATGCCTATCGGAGTGTAAAAAACACCAGGAATGAACTGTAAAACCCGCGAAGGAAGACTCCTTCGCGGGTTTTGTTTTTGCAAAAATTCAAATTTGGCAAAGCGCAAAACAGTTTCAAGCACTTTTCGTTTGTTACTTTTGTTTTCGGATATAAACAATTCAACTCCATTTAAAATGAAAAAAACTTTACTTTCTACAGTTGCGATTGCTGCTTTTGCTTTTGGTGCAAGCGCACAAACTTATACTCCATCTGCGGGCACTCCGCTTGCTAGTGGAGAGATGGGCATGGTATACGCTGGTCAAACCATTAATGCTGCCATTCCAACAACGGTTGATATTACAGGTCAGGATATCATTGACAACCTTCCTGCGCAGGTTGCTCAATTTGCAGGCACAGCCATCAGTCCAACTGACACTTACACGGTAACTGTCACCTCTACGGTACTTACAGTTGTGGGTCTCCCTGCCGGTCTATCAGATGATTGTGGTGGTTGTACGGTCTTGGCTGGTGACGATCAGGATATTGCAATTTCGGGAACACCCTCTCAGGGAGGACAGTTTGTTGTTGATGTGACTTCGGCCACAACCGGAGAAACAACCGTTGATAACATACCTTTTGTTGGGTCTATAGATGTTCCATTCGGGGGTACTCTTACCGCCCCTGGTTTGGGTTCGGTTCCAATACCAGCGTTACCAGATGTTTTGAACGGAGAAGGATACACAATGGATGTAGCCGGTGGTGGAAATTCCATAGCTGAAACTAATGATGTTTTCTCTCTTGGGCTTTATCCTAACCCAACGATGGGAGATGCTACATTGGAGGTGAACACAATTGAAGGAGGTGTTGCTACTGTTGAGGTTTACTCTATCACTGGTAGCCGGGTACTTTCTACTTCAGAAAGTATTTCTGTAGGGCTTAACCGTGTGGCTGTTGATCTGAACAGTGTTCCAGCTGGAGTTTACCTGATTAAAGCTGACATTAACGGTGCGCAGGCATTGATCAGAACTCAGAAAATCTAAGTATAGGTTTAACGTTATTTGAAGGCGGTGAGTGAACACCGCCTTTTTTTATGCTTGAAATTTCGAACCTTTACAGTAAAATAATCTTCGTAATGGACAAGTTATTAGCAACAATCGGATTGATTCCTCTAATCTGTTCAAATTGCTTTGCTCAAATCAATTGTCCGTCTCAACTGCCGATCACACTTCTTGGAAACACGGGGTATTGCGTGGGAACGCCAGGTGCGGAGCTTTCGGTTCAGCAAACCTATGACGGATACGAGTGGTTACCTACTGCTGAAACATCTCAAAATGTTTTACTGCCCTTGGGAAGTTACCAGTTAGTGGTAACGCATTATACGGGTTGCACTGACACGCTAGACATTGAAGTGGAACAGGTTTCAAATCCACCCCAGCCGGAGGTAACGGCAAGTGACACTACCGAGTTCTGCGAGGGTGAAAGCGTTGTTCTTTCCGGGCCAGAGGGCTACCCATACTATCTGTGGAGTACGGGTTCGATTTCACGAGACATTACGGTGTACGAAAGTGGGACTTATGTACTCTCAATAATTGATTGGATCGGGTGTAGCAGCTCTTCAAACTCAATAGATGTTGTTGTTAATCCGCTTCCCACCGCTATCTTCTCTCCAGATCTGGAAGGTTACGGTATTGAATTCAACAACCTGTCGGTGGACGCAACCAACTACGAATGGAATTTTGGTGATGGGAACACAAGTACGGATTTTGAGCCCACGCATACATACTCCATTGATGGTAGTGTTGACATGTATTTGGTTGCCATAAATGATTGTGGCACTGACACGGCATTTTTGAATCTCGCCAATGTAAATATTGAAGAGGTTACTCCAATCAAAGACCTGAAGCTTTACCCAAATCCATCAAATGGTGCATTCAACATTCAATTTACCGCAAACTCAAATGATAAAGTTGCAATAAGCGTCTTCGACCTGAAAGGAAATATGGTGGACTCTTTTGCAGCTAATCAACAGGTTGGCACAAATAGTTTGACGTTGGATTATTCATATCTATCTCTTGGGCTTTACTTGATACAGTTAAACTCAGCATCATCGGCTGCTGTTCTGCGATTTGAGATCCGTTGATGTTGTTGAGATTGAAACCTTCCGTGCATTAAAACGTACATCGCGCGGCAACCAACACCCTAAAATTTTGGAATCTGTTCTTAGATGTTGGCACTTTACCTAACTAGACCTTGCACATAACATATGTTGTAGTACGTACAACCTAAAACTGAAAAATCGTACTTTAACCCCTTCAATTTCCTATTGAATTGGATCCACTAATTGACTTCCCAATAAACCTACCGATATGAACCGAGTTTTACGCGAATTACTCTCGTTCGGCCTTCCACTGATTTTCCTAGCCGGTTTTACCACTACTTCCAAGGCTCAATGTCCTGTTGTGCTTGACTCCATTGTTGTTACCGATGTAACCTGTGCCGGATTCAACGATGGGTCGATTGCTATCTTTGTCAGTGGAGGATTTCCAGATTATACATACCAAATATTCAACCCTCCGGCTTTACCTCAATCTGTAACTACCTCGGCCACTTCCTTTACGTTCACCGGCTTAGGAAGTGGTGCAGGAGATTACCAGGTTATTGTTGTTGGAGAAGATGGGCTTGGAAACACGTGTGACCCTGTATTTGATATCGTTACGGTCAATGATCCACCTCCATTCACCATGATTACCACCACCACCAACGACACCTGTCCTGATGGGAATGTGGGTACAGCAACTGTCGATGTTACCGGAGGCGTTGCACCGTACACTTATTTCTGGCCTGGTTTTGTAGAAACCAGTGATTCTATTTCAGGTCTTGATGGTGGAACCTACATTGTAACAGCAACTGACCAGAACGGCTGCTCATACTCTGATACATTCGACATTCTTTCTCCCCCCGATTGGGCGGGAACTTTGACCGGAACCGATCCTTCTTGTAATGGGGACATGGACGGTTCTATCACTTCTTCAGGAATAACCGGAGGCACACCACCGTACACGTTTTCTTGGACAGGTACTGCGCAAACAACGGAGAACGTATCGGGTCTTGGTGCTGGCTCTTACACACTAACGGTAACCGATTCAATTGGCTGTGAACGAACATTCCCAACTGTTTTACTATCGGATCCGGCACCGATCAATATCAATGAAATCCATCAAGATGTGAGCTGTAATGGCGACACCGATGGTGCAATCAACGTTACGGTTACGGGAGGAACAATGCCTTATTCTTACATGTGGATGCCGGGTGGCTCTATGGGTGAGGACACTGCGGATCTTGCCCCTGGAACATATGAGGTTTTTGTAACCGATGCCAACGGTTGTTTAGACTCTTTGGAAATCACAATTGATGAACCCGCGGTTCTCATATTGAATACCAGCTTTAATGACGCTACATGTTCTGGTCTATGTGATGGTGACGCAACTGTAACCCCCTCAGGCGGTACTGGCCCCTACACTTATCAGTGGACACCAAATGTTAGTTCTGGGCCTACCGCTACTGGATTATGTGCGGGTAATTATGATGTTTTGGTTGTTGATGCCAATGGTTGCACAGAAACAGCCTCATTCACTATTACAGACAATCAGCTTCAGGCATCAGTAAACACTACGGATGTAAGCTGTAATGGAACCTGTGACGGAACTGCCACTGCGGTGGTAACAGGAAACAATGGCCCGTTCACTTATGATTGGCAACCAGCCGGAGGAACTGGTTCATCCGCTTCAGGCCTTTGTGCAGACAACTATACTCTCACAGTAACAGATGCCAATAACTGTTCGGTTGTCGAAAACTTCACCATCATCCAGCCTGATTCGATTATTATTTCGATGGCGGTTACAGATGTTTCTTGTGAGGGTGGCTCAGATGGTGCTATTGATCTGACCGTAACTGGCGGGACACCTCCATACACCTATCAGTGGTTCCCAGGTGGGCAAACCACAGAAGATCTAAGTAACATCCCAGCTGGCACGTACTCTATCTTGGTAACGGATGCTAGCGGTTGTACTTCAAGTTCAGTTACTCTTGGTGGCTCTTTCAATGGTGGCACCCTGAATCTACCAGACGACAACGGAACCACCTCTTATTCAACTTCAATAAATATTACTGGCTTCCCTTCTGGGGGTACGCTTACAAACGTGAATGATTTTGAAGGTGTATGTCTTGAGATTGAACACAGCTGGTTAAGTGATCTTGATATTGAGTTAAGCTGTCCAAATGGACAAACGGTTCTTCTTCATGGCTCTTTTCCTACAGGAAACCCTGGAGCTGATGTTTTCTTGGGTGATGCTACAGATAACGATAATAACAACCCGATTCCAGGAGTTGGCTTTGAATATTGTTGGGACAATACTCCCACGTACGGAACCATGGAGACTGAAGCAGGTAATGGAAACACCGTTACTGTTACGGATGGAGAAGCGTTGCCAGCCGGAAGTTATACCCCGGTCGGGTCTCTTTCTGGCTTGGTTGGCTGCCCACTGAACGGTAACTGGACAATCACGGTAACGGATAACTTCCTTCTTGATAACGGCTTTATTTTCGATTGGAGCGTTAGCTTAAGTGGTGGTGGTGCTAATGACTCTCTTGCAATTGTAAATGAGCCGGGACCGATTACTATCTCAGAAAATGTAACCGATGCAACCTGTGGAAATTGTGATGGTTCTGTTACAGTTACCCCAACCGGTGGCATTGCTCCATATACTTACTTGTGGAATACTGGAGCCACAGCGGCTACCATCAGCAACCTTTGCGCGGGCGTTTACAATGTTCAAGTGACCGATGCAAATGGCTGTCAGGAAACATTCTTCATTCCTGTAGATCACTCTGACGGTCCAACGGGTGCTAACGTTTCCATTACTGATGCATCTTGTTTCGGGCTTTGCGATGGGCAGGCAACCGTAACTGGAATTGGCGGCACGCCTCCTTACACTTATCAGTGGGTTCCTGGTGGTTACACATCAAGTTCAGTAACTGGCCTATGTGCCGGGACTTACAATGTCCAAATTCAGGATTCACTTTTCTGTATTTATACCGAGACGGTTACAATTGGCTCTCCAGCCGAAATCGTAGTCGGTCAAACCGTGGTGAATTCAGTTTGCGGTATGTGTACTGGCGAAGTTGATTTAACACCTATTTCTGGACAAGGCCCATTTACTTACGATTGGTCTCCAGCGGTTCCAAATACGGACACTCTTGCAACTGACCTTTGTGCTGGGGTTTACAACATTACAGTTACGGATGTAAATGGTTGTGAGGAAATTGTCACTTCTCTTGTAAATGACATTCCGTCTGCCTCCATTGCCATGACGGGTATTGACCCACTTTGTAACGATTCTTGTAACGGTCAGGCAATCGCAACGCCAACTGGTGGAACAGCTCCCTTCTCATATGCTTGGGATGATCCGTTAGGACAAACCGATTCAATTGCTTCAGGACTTTGCGAAGGGCTTTACACCGTTACTCTAACCGATGCTAATGGTTGTGTTGCGGTAAATCAAGTAACACTTACTGAACCAACCCCGATCGGTCTTTCGTTATTGATTATTGACAACGGAACCTGTGCAGGCAACTGTGATGGCGAGATAACAGTTATCCCTTCCGGGGGAACTATCCCGTTCACCTATCAATGGGATGACCCGTTGAATCAGACCACTGCAAATGCCGATAGCCTTTGCGCTGGAACCTACACTGTTGAGGTAACAGATGCCAATGGTTGTATCGATACTGTAGCGGGAACGGTAAACAACCCGGTTGGATTAACCGCAGTTGTAACTGGTACGGATGTCAGTTGTAATGGGGTTTGCGATGGTTCGGCTTTTGTAACCGTATCCGGAGGAACGCCACCTTTCACTTATCTATGGGATGATCCTTCAGCCTCAACTACAGACACAGTTACTGGTCTCTGTGCGGGTTCTTATACGGTTACGGTGACTGACATAAACGGATGTGATTTCATTGCTCCCGTTACAATCAGTGAACCCGACCCGATTGTCATAACCTTCTCTGGAATCGTAAACCTACAATGTGATGGTGACTGTATTGGAGAAGCCACGGCAGATGTTACTGGTGGAACTGGTCCATATACCTATCAATGGAATGATGCTCTTCTTCAAAACACCCAATCTGCTGACAGTCTCTGTGCCAGCGTATATACTGTGACTGTAACGGATGCCAACGGTTGTACCGAATCTGCCTCCGTAACCATAACCGGGCCGAATGGACTGACGTCAAGCATTGTAAGTCAGACCAACGTAAGTTGTAATGGTACATGCGATGGAACGGCAGTTGCAGCTGGTTCTGGTGGAACCGCTCCTTATACTTACCAATGGAGCGATCCAGCCAACACAGCTAACGATACCGTTGTGGGGTTGTGCGCAGGCACATATAACGTTACTGTTACCGATGCCAATGGCTGTGTTTCTGTCTCATCTGTAGTTATAACTCAACCTAACCCATTAAGTGCCACAGCCACCGCTGATGATATAGACTGTTTCGGTAATTGCGATGGAGCAACCACCGCCTTTCCTGTGGGAGGTACTCCGCCTTATTCTTACCAATGGGATGACCCAAACAACCAAACTACTTTTACTGCAACCGGATTGTGTCCGGGTATGTATGAAGCCACAATTACAGATGCCAACGGTTGTGTGGCTACCGTCCCGATGGAAGTTTTCCAGTCTCCAGAAATTACCATTGATACACTAATTGTTAATGCAACCTGTGGTGATTGTGATGGAGAAATTACCGTAACCCCACAAGGAGGCGTCCCAAACTATACTTATCTATGGGGAGGTGGAGAAACAACCGCCACAAACGACAGCCTTTGCCCAGGAATCTATACGGTTGATGTTACTGATGCTCTTGGTTGTACGGTCAATTTCGACATAGCAGTTAGTAATGACGGTGGCCCAACTAGTGCAACCGTTTCCGCTACCGATGCTTCTTGCTTTGGCATATGCGATGGGTCTGCAACTGTAACCCCGGTTGGCGGAACTGCACCGTACACGTATCTATGGGTTCCAGGAGGACAAACAACGGCTACCGTAAATGGTCTTTGCGCTGGTAATTATAACGTTCAGATCAGTGATTCTCTTGGTTGTATCTACACACAATTGGTAACCATAAATGAGCCTCCTCAAATTGATGGAAACGCCAACGTTACACAGGCAACCTGTGGTGATTGCAACGGACAGATCATACTTGCCACAACTGGTGGTGATGGCGGCCCTTACACTTACTCTTGGGTTCCATCAGTCTCCACCAACGATACGGCAACAGGTCTTTGTCCTGGTATCTTCAGCGTAACAATTACCGATGGTGCGGGCTGCCAATCTGTTGAGGTTATTCCAGTTAGCAATCAGAACGGTCCAGTAATCACCGCTTCTGCAACCGATGCTAGCTGTGATGGAAGTTGTGATGGAACAGGATTGGTTTCTACGATAACAGGAGGCACTCCACCTTACAGTATTCAGTGGGATGACCCTTCTGCCCAAACTGATTCTCTTGCAACCGGACTTTGCGCTGGTATCTACAATGTAACTGTAACTGATGCTAACGGTTGTGAGGCTACAGCTCAAATTGTGGTAGATGATCCAGACCCAATATCACTGAGTTTACAATTGGTTGAAGACGCAACTTGTCCTGGTGCATGTGATGGTAGCGCAACGCTTATCGCTTCTGGAGGAACGCTTCCTTACACTTACAGCTGGTCGCCAACTGGAGGTAATGCCGCTACTGCAACAGGGCTTTGTGCCGGTACATACACTGTCACTGTAACCGATGCAAACGGATGTCAAACTCAAGAGACCGTTGTTATTGATGAGCCGCCTTTAATCGTAATCAACACTAATACGCTGGACGCAACATGTAATGGGCTTTGCGATGGTGAAGCTTACGCTGAAGCGACCGGTGGCTCTGGTGGCTTCACGTATCAGTGGAACGACCCAGCCAATACGGCAAACGACACGGTCACCGGACTTTGCGCTGGACAGTACACCATTGTTGTTACTGACATGGCTGGTTGTATGGATTCCACCACGGTGACCATAAACGAGCCAGATTCTATCAACATTACAATTACGGTTGAAGGAACAACTTGTAATGGCGACTGCGATGGAAGCGCTATAGCAATCGCTTCAGGCGGAAACGCTCCTTATACTTACCAATGGAACGACCCTAACTCCACACTGAATGATACCGTTACTGGTCTTTGTGCAGGTATATATAGTTTGGTCGTTACTGATTCTCTTGGATGCACTGAAACTTCCTCTGCCGTAATCTCGCAACCTGACCCTCTTCTCTTGATCGAATCATCCACAGATATAACATGCGGTGGTAGCTGTGATGGTACAGCAGGCATTTTAGTTCAAGGAGGGACTGCCCCCTATGACTATCAGTGGGACGACCCAAACAATACCACTACCCCATCTTTAACCAATCTCTGTGCTGGCACGTACCAAGTGGTGGTTACCGATGCAAATGGTTGTAGTGATTCAGTTAGTGTGACAATTACTGAGCCACCTGTTTTGGAGGCCGATGTTGTGGTCAACAACAACCCTTCTTGTGGTGGGGTTTGCGATGGTTCATTAACGGTTAACCCCATTGGAGGAACAGCACCATACACGATTCTGTGGCTGCCTACACCAGCCATAACTCCAACCATAAATAACCTTTGTGCAGGCCAATACACAGCCATAGTTGTTGATGCCGCTGGTTGTACTGATACAACAACCGTAACGCTAAGCGAGCCTCCACTGCTTGAAGCTAACATTTCCTCAGTCACTCAAGTCTTATGTACCAATGGTTGCACTGGTGAGGCCACTGTAACGCCTAATGGTGGTACTCCGCCTTATACGTACGATTGGAACACAAACCCTAGTCAAACGGATAGTACAGCCACTAACCTTTGTGTGGGAATCTGGGCCGTTACCGTAACAGATGACATTGGTTGTACCGCCAATGCCTCGGTTCCAATTACAGATGCAGATGCGCTGACAGCAACAATTCCTATTTTCTCAGACACGGTAAGTTGCTATGGAGTTTGCGATGGGTTTGCCACTGTGTTCGCAAATGGCGGAAGTGGTTCTTACTCTTACTTCTGGGATGACCCATTCAACCAGACAACACCATCTATAACTGGACTATGCCCTGGCACATACACCGTTACCGTGGTTGACAATTCACAGTCACCAGCTTGTACCACTCAAGCCTCGGTTACTATTGCTGACCGTTTGGAGCTTACCTCTGGAGGCACTCCTACAGATGTTACTTGTGGTACCGATTGTGACGGTTCTATTTTGGCTACTCCAACTGGAGGGTCTGCACCATACACATATCAATGGAATGATCCTTCTGGACAGGTTACCGAGGAAGCAACTGACCTCTGCGTTGGAACTTGGACAGTTGTGATTACCGATGCCAACGGATGTCAGACACAGGTAAGTAGGACCGTTGGTGGACCAGACCCGATCGTATCCAATGCAATCGAATATCAATCATCGTCCTGTAGTAACGTAGCTGACGGTGCTCTTGACCTTGCAGTTGTTGGGGGTACTGGTAATTACTCTTACAACTGGTCTCCTGGAGGTTACACCGACCAAGATCTGGTTAATGTAGAATACGGAACATATACGGTAACTATTACCGATCAGGATGGATGTTCCATTACAGACACATACATCCTTGGTACCGCTATTGACATCAATGCTGAAGCAGGGCAAAATGATACCGTTTGTGTTAACAGCACGATTGAGTTAGCAGGCGATGGTGGTGGAACTTATCTCTGGACACCAGGAGCAACGTTGAGCGATTCTACAATCGCTAATCCAATTGCTTCGCCTTCTGATACTACCACGTATTACTTGACGGTTACTATTGGAACTTGTGTTGATCTGGATTCGGTTACCATCTACACGTATCAAATACCTCCTGTTGATGCGGGTGCTGATGTTCAGATTCCTACTGGCGGATCTATCTCGTTGAATGCCAATGGAGCAGTAACTGGTTGGGAGTACAGTTGGGAGCCGCCTGAATTCTTGGATAATCCGAACATTACCAATCCATTGGCCAGCCCTGAAGAGACCACGACCTTCTACGTTACTGTAATTGATGAGAACGGTTGTTCCGCAACAGATTCTATTCTGGTTGAGGTTCTGCCCGGTATTCTCTTCCCTGATGGTATATCTCCAAATGGTGATGGTTACAACGATACGTGGATCATTGACAATATTGACCTGTTTGATGATGCCATTGTAGAGGTCTATAACCGTTGGGGACAGATGCTATTCCAATCGGCACCGGGTTACCCCGAACCGTGGGATGGTAGGTACAAAGGCAAAGACCTTCCGGTTGGAACCTACTACTACGCGATTCACTCACAGAACTTCGAGGAACCATTTACGGGACCGATAACTATTGTTAGATAAGAGCCATGAAGAAACTTCTATACATATCGACACTTGTATTCGGGTTCTCGTTTGCGTCTTTCGGGCAGCAGATTCCGCAGTATAGTCAATACATGCTCAACGATTACATCCTGAACCCAGCGATGACCGGACAGCATGATTACTGGGAGGTGAAATCGAACAACCGCCTTAACTGGATCGGGATAACCGATGCACCTAGAACGTTCATTCTTTCTGCTCACGGTCCATTCCGTAAGCAGAACATGGGAATGGGTGGTTCTGTGTTTGCAGACATCACCGGTCCTACAAGTCGTATCGGGTTTTACCTTTCGTATGCGTATCACTTAAAGCTCTCAAAGTCTTTGAAGTTGGGCATGGGTCTTAGCTTCGGATTGCTTCAGTATCGTATTGATGGTACCAAGGTGACGCTAAGAGATAATGGTGACCCAGTATTCCCAAATCAGATGATGACGGTTTACACTGCGGATGCAACCTTTGGTCTAAACTTGAAGCATAAGAACTTCAATTTCGGAATCTCACTTCCACAGATCATTGGAAACAACCTGAAATTTTTGGAAAATCAGGAAGACCCGAAAAGCCAACTGGCGCGCCATTACATGGCCATGGGTGGATATACTTTCCACGTGGGTGACTTTGGCATTATGCCGAACCTGTTGTTCAAGTATGTACACCCTGCTCCACCGCAATTTGATGCGGGTGTGAAGTTTGATTGGAGAGATCAATTCTGGATCGGTGCATCTTACCGACATGATGATGCGGTTTCTTTCTTGGGCGGTTTGGCTTACAAAGACTTCTTGGTAATTGCATACAGCTATGACATGACCACTTCCAATCTAAAGAACTACTCTAACGGAACCCATGAGATGATGGTGGGTGTTCGGTTCAGGCCATGGAAGAAAGTTGCTACCGAGGATGCTGATTCTGCACCTGCTGGGGCAGAGGAATAATCGGAACAAAACTCAAAGGAAAGGGCTCACAACTTGTGGGCCCTTTCTGTTTTAGTGCCGTTTAACATTCTTTAATTTGTTCAGGCTAATTATTCGGTTTAGCCAGCGTTAGCCTCAACCAAACCAAGAAGATTGTCCGTTTTAAAAAAACTTGCAGGCCAAACCGCCATCTATGGAATGAGTTCCATAGTGGCACGGTTTCTTAATTACCTGCTTGTTCCGCTACACACGGCTGTTTTCGTGCCTCAGCAGTACGGTATCATCACCGAGATGTATGCTTATGTGGCGTTCCTTATTATTCTTCTAACCTACGGAATGGAAACGGCCTTTTTCCGTTTCTCCACCAAAGAAGGTCAGGAACCGAAGACCGTTTTTTCGACCGTTCTAACCTCACTGGCAAGCAGTACCTCGCTTTTCATTCTGATGGCCATTGCGTTTGCTCAGCCAATTGCCGACTGGCTCATGTATCCCGACAATCAGGAATACGTGGTGTGGTTTGCCATCATTGTTGGGTTGGATGCGATTTCGTCCATTCCACTTGCAAAGCTTCGTTCCGAGAACAAACCAAAACTGTTTGCTGGAGTAAACATCGCCAACGTGGCCGTGAATGTTGCGCTTAACCTGTTCTTCCTTAAGTACTGCATGCCGCTGGTTAAAAGTGGTGGAAGTAGCTGGCTAACTGACACCTTTTACGACCCGAACACGGGTGTTGGGTATGTCTTTATTGCCAACCTGATTGCGAGTATTGTGAAGTTCATGCTACTGGGGCCAACCATGCTTAAAGGCTTTAGCAGGCCTGATTTCTCACTACTCAAACCCATGCTCATCTACTCGCTGCCACTATTAGTTGCAGGTTTGGCAGGGATGATGAATGAGATGTTTGACCGTGTGATGCTGAAACGGTTGCTCTACCCCATTCTTGGGGAAGACAAAGCCATGTTCCAACTCGGAGTTTATGGTGCGTGTTACAAATTGTCCATCATTATTTCGTTGATGATACAGGCTTTCCGGTACGCTGCAGAACCGTTCTTTTTCTCGCAGGAAAAGGAAGCTGGAAGTCGGGAATTGTATGCTAAGATCATGACCTATTTTGTGTGGGTGTTGGCTGGTACATTCCTGTTCGTCATGCTCTACATCGACCTGTTCAAATACTTTATTCCGAACGAAGATTACTGGGTTGGATTACAAGTCGTTCCGGTTCTACTTATAGCCAACATTTGTTTGGGCGTGTACATCAATCAATCCGTATGGTATAAGTTAAATGGTAAAACCATCTATGGAGCGGGGTTGTCCATTTTTGGAGGGGTCATCACTGTACTTCTAAACCTCCTTTTCATCCCTCAATATGGTTACATAGCATCGGCTTGGGCTACCCTCGTCTGCTATGCCAGCATGATGATAGCCTCATACGTTCTGGGGCAAAAGTTTTACCCCATTCCATACCAGCTTGGTAAGCTTGGCGCCTTTGTTGGTTCTGCGGTACTCTTGTACTGGGCAAGCCTTGCGCTAAGCGTTTCCAGTATGCAATATGGCTTGGCTTTGAACGTCTTGTTTCTGCTTGGTTATCTAGCGGTTTCGTGGCTCACGCTCCGCCCTAATTTTAAGTAGCTTTGCACGACTTTTTGAGAAGAGAATTGAGGATGGAAGTACAAGTGGTCAATCGTTCTGAACATGCACTGCCGAACTACGAAACGGAGCTTTCGGCCGGCATGGATCTTCGAGCCAATATTGATGAAGACATTGAACTGAAAAGTCTGGAGCGCGTTCTGGTTCCAACGGGTCTGTTCATTGCGCTTCCAGCTGGCACAGAAGCGCAGATTCGTCCTCGAAGTGGCTTAGCCTACAAACATGGTCTGACAGTGCTCAACTCACCTGGCACAATTGACGCAGACTATCGTGGTGAAGTAAAAGTGTTGCTGGTCAACCTTTCTAACGAACCGTTTGTTATCAAGAGCGGTGAGCGCGTTGCGCAGATGGTTGTTGCCAAGCACGAACGGGTAGAATGGTCTGAGGTGCAGGAATTGGACGAGACCGTGCGGGGTGCTGGCGGCTTCGGCCACACAGGGAAACATTGAGATACGTATTCAAAATATTGCTTCTGATTGTGCTGGCTCTGTCTGTGAGTTCAGCAGATGCACAACGCAGAAAAAAGAAGAAGGACAAAAAGCCTGGCTACGAGGACGAGCGGAAGCTTACCGAGCTGTTTTACGAGGGCAACAAGCAAAAGATGTTGGGCAATTTTGAGGAGGCTGCTGGCAACTTCCACGAATGCATCAAGATCGACCCGAACCATGCCGCGTCCTATTACGAGCTAGCCAACCTGCTGACCATCAGCGAAAAGCTAGAAGACGCGCTGCCATTTGCTTTGCGTGCGTATGAACTCGACCCAGACAACCAGTGGTATATTCTTTTTACAGCCGACATTCAGATGGGTTTGAATGACTACCAATCGGCTTCGCAATTGTATGAACGTTTGACGGAGAAATACCCCAAGAACGTAGATTATCAGTACGAATTGGCCACCACGTACCTCTACCTCAACAAGCTCGAAAAAGCAATTGAAGCTTACAACAATATTGAAGAGGAATTCGGTGTGACAGAGGAAATATCCATCCAGAAGGAAAAGATTTACCTACAGTTGGACAAACTGGATGAGGCCGTTGCCGAATTAGAAGTGCTAATCTCAAACTTCCCGAGAGAACAGCGCTACCTTGGAATGCTGGCTGAAGTTTACACCGCCAATGACATGACGGATAAGGCTTTTGAGGTGTACAAGCGCATGATGAAGAATGACCCGGAAGACCCGATTCTTCATCTCAATTTGGCCGAATACTACCGAAAGCAAGGCGAGTTTGAAAAGTCGTTTGAAGAACTTAAAGTGGCTTTCAAAAGTCCGAGCCTGAACATTGACAATAAGATTCAGGTGATGATGTCTTATTACAACCTCACCGAAGGGGATGACAGGTTGATTTCTCAGGCCTATGAGTTACTCGACCTTCTGACTGAAGCTCATCCGAATGACGCCAAAGCTTTTGCCATGAAGGCGGATTTTCTGCTTCGAGATAATCGTTTGAAAGAGGCACGTGAATCATTTTACGAAACGGTAAAATTGGACAGCAGCCGATTCATGGTTTGGAGTTCGTTGATCAACACCAGCTATGAGCTTCGCGATTACAGTGCCATGAAAGACGACAGCCGTAAAGCGCTGGAATTGTTTCCGAACCAAGGTGTGCTTTACTTGCTGAATGGTATTGCTAACAACAGTTTGAAGAATTACAGTGAGGCGGTCGACATTCTGAATGAAGGCGAACTCTTTACCCGATCGGACACTTACATGAATGTTCAGCTTTTGAGTGTATTGGCCGATGCCTACAATAACATGAAGCAGTTTGAAGAATCGGACGAAGCATTTGAAAAGGCGCTGCGCAAAGACCCGAACAATGCACTGATTCTGAACAATTACAGCTACTTTCTTTCTCTTCGTGCCGATAATTTGGACAGAGCGGCTGAGATGTCGAAGAAATCGAATATCCTGCAACCGCGTCAGGCTTCATATCAAGACACGTACGCTTGGATTCTTTTCCAGAAAAGTGAGTACGAAGAAGCGTTGGAATGGATTCTGAAAGCCATGAAAAACGGTGGCGAGAAGAGTGGTGTTATTGTTGAGCATTACGGGGATATTCTCTTCAAACTCGGAGAAGAAGCAAAGGCCTTGGAGCAATGGAAAATTGCCTTGGAGCTAGGCGACCACAGCGAAGAGCTGTCTGAAAAGGTTGAAAGCAAAAAGCTGCCGTAAAGTATATGAAACACGGTTACATTTTCATTGTCGCGTTGGTTGTTACCACCATGCTTTTCGGTTGTAAAAGCACCAAGCGTTTAGCCACCACGCCTTCTGGCTTGCCCAAGATCACCACTTCTGCCCTACTCGATTCCGTTAACGCCAACAGCTTTGATCTGCTTAGTGCCAAACTAGGTGTGAATCATTCTACCGAAAAGGGTACTCAGGGTTTCGGAGCGCGTGTCCGCGTAAAGAAAGACAGTATTATTTGGGTCTCCATTACACCGGCATTGGGAATTGAAGCAGTCCGTGTGGTAGTAACTCCAGATAGCATCAAAATGCTGAATCGTCTGGAGAACAAATACTTCATTGAAAGCTTTGACAAAACCAACGAGCTACTGCAATTGGAGATTACTTATACCATGCTGCAGTCGGTTTTGCTGGGTGAGTTTGTGCCCATCTACGATCAAGATGACTACGCTTTACAACCGTTGGTTGATCTTTATACGCTTATTGCCGATGATGATGTGGCAATGAAATCAGACGTTGAGGTACAAGTAGAACAGCGTACAGAGTTTGACCCGAGTATTTGGCGTGTGAAGCGAACCATCCTCAAAAACAAGGCACGAAACGAACAGATTCTGGCCGAATACACGGACTTTCAAATCATCGGTTCTAAAATTTTCCCAGCCACCATGCGTTTCAGAACACAAGGCAAAGAGAATGTTGCCGTTGACCTGAGTTGGTCAAAGATCGAGGAGAAAACTACCTTGCGGTTCCCTTTCAATGTTCCGAGCAAGTATGCGCCATACTGAACCCCACCCCCAGCCCCTCCCCAACAGGGAGGGTAGCAGGCAGCATCTGAAAGCGCATTTTCCCCTCCTTGCAAGGAGGGGTCAGGGGAGGTCAAAACTTTTTCTGCTGCTTTTCATGCTGTTGAGTTCGTTTGCTTTTGGGCAGTCCAAGGCTGAACTCGAGAAGCAGAAAAAGCAACTCTTGCAGGATATTGAGTTCACCAACAAACTTCTGAACGAAACCGAGGAGAACAAAAAGGCCACATTGAGTGAGCTGAATCTTCTAAGTTCTAAGATCAACAAACGACAAGAGCTGATCAATACCATCCTTCGCGAAGTTGAACTTATTGAAGCGCAGATCGAAGAGACAAAGAGCATTGTCGCATCGCTAGAAAACGACCTTAAACGATTGAAAGAAGAGTATGCTTTGATGTTGTACCACACCTACAAGAATCAGAGCCAGTACGACCGTTTGATGTTCATCCTTTCATCGGAAGATTTCAATCAGGCTTACAAGCGAATCAAGTATTTCCAGCAGTACGCCAAGCACCGACAGGAACAGGCTACGGCCATTGAGGAAATGCAGAAAGTGCTGGAATCTCGTACAGAGGAATTGGCAGACAAAAAGCTGAAAATGGCCTATTTGGTGGAGGACAAGGAAAGAGAAAAGATTCAGCTTTCTACGGAAATGGAAGAGCAGGATAAGATGGTTTCTACCTTGAAACAGAAGGAAAGTGAACTACGAAAGCAGCTCAATCAGAAACAACGAGATGCTAAAAAGCTCGAAAAAGCCATTGCTAGAATTATTGAAGAAGAAATACGCAAAGCCAAAAAGAAAGCAGAGAAAACGGGTGGAACCACCACCAAATCGGGTTTTGCGCTTACTCCGAAGGAACTGGAGCTTTCAGGAAAGTTTAGCAATGACCAAGGAAAGTTGCCGTGGCCGGCTGAGCGTGGCGTAATCACATCCTCGTTTGGCGAACACCCACACCCAACACTTCCGTCCATCAAAATTGAGAACAACGGAATTGACATTACCACTGACAAGGATATGAGGGCAAGGGCGGTGTATGAAGGAAGCGTTTCTGCAGTGGTTTCAATTCCAGGTGCCCACAAGGCGGTAATTGTCAGACACGGAGAGTTTTTGAGTGTTTATTCCAACCTGGAAAATGTGCTTGTGAAAATGGGCGATAAGGTCTCTGTGAAGCAGGAGCTTGGAACGGTAGTAACAAGTCGGGAAGACGGAAAAACCGTGCTGCATTTCGAAATTTGGAAAGGTGCAACCAAACTAAATCCTGCCAAGTGGATTGTCCGTAATTAGTAATACCTTTGACGCATGTTATCAAGTGTGCTACTTTTCTCGCCTGGTCCAACCGAAATCATCATCATTCTGGTGATCATTGTTCTTCTCTTCGGAGGAAGAAAAATTCCTGAACTGATGAAAGGTTTGGGCAAAGGCATCAAGGAGTTCAAAGACGCCTCCAAAGGCGATGAATCCGATAAGATCTCAGAAAAGAACGATTAAGTTCTGACGGTTGGAGCACATGGCCAACATCGCCTCCTATCATCAAGCATTGAAAGACGGAACCACTACGGTCAAACAGACTGTGGAAGCGTTTCTGGCACGCATTGACGAGCAAAAACACCTCAACGCATACCTAGAAGTTTTTTCTGATGAAGCACTTGCACGTGCTGAGTCAATTGACAAAAAATTGGCAGACCGAACTGCTGGCCGATTGGCTGGTGTTGTTATCGGAATCAAAGACAACATTTGCTATGAAGGCCATCAGGTCAACGCTTCAAGTAAGATTCTCGAAGGTTTTGAGTCGCTTTACAGTTCAACCGCTGTAGAGAAGCTTTTGGCAGAAGATGCGGTGATCATCGGCCGTTTGAATTGTGATGAATTTGCAATGGGAAGTTCGAACGAGAACTCCTATTTCGGCAATGCACTGAATCCGATTGATAATGAGCGTGTTCCAGGTGGTTCATCCGGTGGCTCTGCAGTTGCGGTTGCTGCTGACCTTTGCCATGTTTCGCTTGGTTCTGAAACAGGCGGCTCTGTTCGTCAACCAGCATCGTTCTGTGGAATTGTTGGTGTGAAGCCAACTTACGGAAGAGTTTCCCGCCACGGACTTTTGGCGTTTGCTTCCAGCTTCGACCAAATTGGGCCTTTTGCCAAGAATGTGGAAGATGCGGCCTTGGTTTTGGAAGTTATTTCTGGAAGTGATGAGTTTGACAGCACGGCTTCTTCAAAACCTGTAACCAGCAATCAGCCTCAGCCGATAGGGAAGAAGAAATTCGCTTACCTT
This sequence comes from uncultured Chryseobacterium sp., assembly GCA_964457245.1. Classification (GTDB taxonomy): domain Bacteria; phylum Bacteroidota; class Bacteroidia; order UBA10329; family UBA10329; genus UBA10329. The sequence continues at coordinate 43,974 of CAYWET010000003.1, forward strand.
AAAGAATGTCTGGAAAGTGAAGCCATCGACCCGATAATCAAATCAACTTTCCTAGAAACAGTTGAAAAGCTGAAAGCTGAAGGACATACGGTTGAGGCGGTAGATTTCCCGTTGCTTGATTACTTGATTCCAAGCTATTACGTACTTACAACTGCCGAAGCATCTTCCAACCTTTCTCGATATGACGGTATGCGTTACGGTTACCGAAGCGAGAAGGCCACAGATCTTGAAAGCACTTATAAGCTCTCGCGTTCAGAAGGTTTTGGAACTGAGGTGAAACGCAGGATCATGCTTGGAACATTCGTGCTTTCTGCGGGCTATTACGATGCGTATTACGCCAAGGCACAGAAAGTGCGCAGATTGCTTAAAGACACTACCGACAAGCTTTTCGAAGAGTACGACTTCATTCTTTCTCCAACAACGCCAGATGTGGCTTTCAAATTTGGAGAAAACACCGATGACCCGATCAAGATGTACTTGGAAGACATCTACACGGTAATGGCCAATTTGGTTGGAATTCCAGCCATTTCTGTACCGATGGGCGATAAGGATGGGCTTCCGTTCGGGATGCAAGTCATGGCCAACCGTTTTCAAGAACAGGAAATGTTCTCAGCTGCCAAGCTGATTCACGAGAATTGCGTCAAGTAATTCAAAGTGAATCGTTGAAAGCTTCTTGGCGTAAACCTAAATCAGCTTTGCTTACGGCATAATTTTGCATCACAATGTTGCGTTATAAAGACATACAAAGGGGAAAAGTCATGTGGCGGGGAATGTCTATTATGTTGTTGCTGAGCGTGCATTTGCATGGCTTCAGTCAAGATTCGGCCAAGGTTGTTGTACTTAAAGACGACCCGATCTTAGCCGCTTTAGATAGCATGTACAAGGCCAAGTTTTTCGAAGCAAGCGATTTTACCACAGACACCACATTTCTCAATCACAAAAAGTGGGATAAGGCAGAAATTCCAGAATTCAGCAACCAGCATTATGTAGATGCTTTCGCGCAAATGGATTCTCAAAGTCCGTTCAAATTCGTTTACAACGAGCCCGTCAAAGCTTACATTGATGCTTACGCGAAGCGAAATCGCGAAAAGGTCTCTCGCATGTTGGGGCTTGCGGAACTGTACTTCCCAATGTTCGAAGAAATGCTTGATCGATACGATCTTCCTCTTGAACTGAAGTATTTGGCCATTGTGGAATCTGCTCTGAATCCGAATGCTCGGTCGCGCTCAGGTGCTGTGGGCCTTTGGCAATTCATGTACAGAACAGGAAAGATCTACAACCTCAATTCAACTTCATATTTAGATGATAGACGCGACCCGTATTTGGCCACTCAGGCCGCTTGCGAATACTTCCGGTTTCTGTACGATATGTTCGGGGATTGGCAACTGGTTTTGGCAGCCTACAACGGTGGTCCGGGAAACTTATTGAAAGCCATTAGGCGTGCTGGCGGAAAGCGTGATTACTGGGAAGTTCGCCCATATCTGCGAAGAGAGACGCAAGGCTATGTTCCTGCCTTCTTTGCAGTTAATTACATCATGAACTTTGCTTCAGAGAACAACATTTATCCTGTAAAACCTGACTTCTTTGAGTATGAACTGGACACGGTTATCATTAAGAAGCAAACGAGTTTGATAACGCTGGCTTCTGTACTTCAGTTTCCATACCCAAAGTTGAAGTTCTTGAATCCTCGTTTCAGGCAAGATATTGTTCCTTCCTCCAAAGAGGGAATCCCTGTAATTCTTCCGCGCGAAAAGGTTGGCATCTTCTTATCAAACCAGGAATCGATATACGATCTGGATGAAGAAAAGGTGAATGATGCGTACGCCAATCAGGACGAGATCATGAAGGATGTGAGGCGTGTGCATAAAGTGCAACGTGGTGAAACCTTGGGCGGAATTGCTGGCCGATACCGTGTCCGTGTTGATGATATCCGTTATTGGAATGGCATTCGCGGCAACTTGATTCGAGAAGGACAGAACCTGGTCATCTACTCCAGAAGTGCGGCCCCAGCAAAATCCACTTCTACGAGCACGGTTTCAGCCTCTTCTGGTGGACGGTATCATGTGGTTCAATCTGGTGACACTCTTTGGGACATTGCTAAGAAAAACGGCATATCAGTTGACAAGTTGAAAGAGTTGAACAACATCAACAATCATTATCATTTAAAAATCGGCACAAAACTCCGAATCGGTTAATATGCGCTGGATTCTACCTCTTTCGGTCATTCTATTTCTCTCTGCATGCGATGCACCCGAAATGCCTTTACCGGGAATTACGGGGAAAGCCGGAGAATTGGTTGTTGTCATGCCAGAAAAGAATTGGAAAGGGGCTGCTGGAGACTCGGTCTTCAATGCGCTTACTGAACACATTTACGGGCTTCCCCAAGCGGAACCATTGTTTAACGTTGTTCACATCAAAAGCGCAGCGTTCACGAAGATTTTTCAAACACACAGAAACATTGTAGTTGCCAACATCGGTACGGAACACAAGAAAAAAATTGAACTGAAAAACGATGTTTGGGCATCACCACAGGTGGTTGTAGAGATATGGGCGCCCAACGATGCGGAATTCATTGAGCTTTTTGAAAGCAACCGCCAACAGATCATAGATAATGTACTGAAGAAGGAACGAGAGCGAATTCAGCGGAGCTATAGCGCACAACTCAATCCTGATGTAGTTACTCCAATCAAAGAAAAGTGGGGGTTGGAATTGAGCATCCCAAAAGGATACAACATAGCGCGTAAAGAGGATGATTTTATGTGGGTGCGTTACGAGACCAAAGATGTGACCCAGAGTATTCTGATCTATTCAGAACCGTACACAAGCGACAGTACTTTCACCGTTTCTGGAATGGTTGAGGTAATGGATAAATATGCCAAGAAGTACATTCCTGGGCCAGACCCGGGGACTTTCATGACAACTTACTTGGAGTATCCACCAAAAATTGAGGACAACGCCATTTCCGACCAGTACGCATCAAAACTGGTTGGGCTTTGGAACATAGAAGGCGCTTTGATGGGTGGGCCGTACAACACATATGCTTTCCTGAACCCCGCTGGCGACCGTGTCTTTTACCTCCACGGTTTCGTTTTCGCACCAGGAAAAGACAAACGCAATTACTTACGTCAGGTTGATGCCATTCTCAAGAGTGCGCATTTCTAAGAACCTGTGTTGCGCATAACGCTTACCTTTATCAGGTCTTACACTACTAACTCAAATAACATGAAACAACTTCTACTTTTTGTCCTGTCAGGCCTATTGGCATCTACCGGATTCTCGCAGAACTGTACGCCCGACCTGAACTATGCCTCTAGTGGGCCGGGTGTTTATCCTTTTTCTAATGCTATCCGTAATTGTAACGATACCATTGCCTACAAAACCGTTATAGCCGTAGGAGACACTACTGTTTCTCTTACGCAACCATTCCCGATAACCTTTACTGTTGACTACGATTCTTCTCGAATTGTGAGCGTCAGCAACCTTCCTGCTGGATTAACCCTAGGTACTGATGTGGATGGAATTACCGATTCAAATTCTCCCTTTGGCGCTTGGGAAAACGATACTACAGCGAGTGGAGATGTAATTCCAGCAGTTGGATGTGTATATATCAAGGGAGATGCAGCAGCTTGGAGCGCAGCCGCAGCAAATGCCACCAATGGTATTGATACCATTTTTGTGGAATACGATTTTAGGGTAAGCAAAATCGACCCAACAGATTTGGAAATATATGTTGAGCCAGGAACATGGTACTCTCAGATTGACCCGATACCAAACTCTGGTTTTGTCTTCAGCACGGTTACTTTCAGAGTTCCAATCGATTTCAACCCAACTGACACATTAGTTCCAATTGTGACTGGCGCCACCTCCGTTACAGCGGGCGCTACCAACAGCTACATAACCTCTACCGGATTTTCAACATACGATTGGGTGGTAACTGGTGGAACCATTCAAAGCGGCCAGGGAACAAACCTCATCTCAGTTCTTTGGGATGGTGGTGTAACCACTGGTGATGTCGAGGTAACGGTGGGAAATGGTGGAATGTGTACTGGAACTTACGCCCTTGATATTTTAAACATCCAGCCAAATGGGGTTAATGATCTTGCAAGTTTAAACGCAAATGTTTCTCCGAACCCAAGTAATGGACAATTCAAACTACAACTGAGTGATACGGAACCGATTTCTGTTGAGGTCTTTGACTTAACCGGAAAGCAGGTCTTTTCCAAAAACTACAACGGTTCAACCATTTATACCATTGATATGGAAAATGCCAGTAACGGAATTTATATCATGCAGCTAGAAACTTCTGTTGGACGAGCATTTCAGCGCTTGATAAAGAACTAGCTAAACCAAAATTGAAGAACCCTAAAGGGCCGCTCAATGAGCGGCCCCTTTTTATTTTAAAACACTGCGCTTAGCATAAGCGGGTGAACAATTTCCTCGGCCAACCAATCAAGTAACGGTAGCCTGAAAGGCTAATGCATTTCAATGCTATCGGTAACATTCACAAAATCGTAATGTCGCTTCCAAGTAGAATAGAAGCTACTATCTGGAAGCAGTGGGTAGTCCAACCCAAAATATTTGGAGAAGATCAACCGGAAAGAATTTACAGGGGTGATCCCTGGATATAACTCATTGTAGTTCCCATCTGGGAAATAGTATACGTTTAAAATTGGCATACGCTCATTGAAATCGTTTCCCTCAATAGTATTTACACTTCTCAATTCTGAACACGGACCATGATCTCCTTGTATAATAATTATTGGTGGTGTCTTCGAATTTTTGAGGATTACCGTAATGGTTTCAATGAGTTTCTGGTTAATGAACTTAAGTTGAGATATATACCGTTTTCGGTACTCTTCTGGTTTCCTTCCTTCTTCTATTGGAATCCAAATCGAATACTCATGTTCAGGATCAACCGCATTCCCTTCTTCATCAAAAACAAATGGTTGATGTGGGGACAGGAAGTGAGCATGAACATAAAACGGACCGTCCATCTTACTTATTTCCCTGAGACGATCGAATCCATGAAGTATTTTTTTTCGGTGAGCATCAAATTCGGTTTGTACCTGTTTCTTGGCGTTCCTTTTCTGTAGTGTACCGAAGCTTCTTTTTTGAAGTGCTCTTAAAATTGATAGGTTGTAAAGCTCTGAATGGAACATGTTAATTCGGACATCAGGCGTATGGTAAAAAACGTCTGCAGAATCAACATAAAGGGCACTCCAAACAGATGCATCGAAACTTACTATTTCATAACCCATCTGTTTAAGATGCTCCATAGTGCGATTCATATTAAACATCCTGAATAACGGCTCCTTTTCCTCACTATCAACCCCTAACTCCATAGCAAGGGTATCTAAGTATTCCATATTCAAAGCAGACGGAACAGAGAAAATCGTCTTGTTATAGTTTGCAACACTTTTATCGGCAACATAAAAGCCTAGGTTCTCTAACTTGTGTGTAAATTCCGAGTTATCATGGCCGTAGTAATTCCTCAACACATCGTTTCGGCCATAAGCATCCATTATGAAGTAATAGATGTTGGGAGAAGTTGTATCAACGTACTGAGCCCGCTCCACCAAGCTAATTTCAGGCCTATGAGATGATGCTGCAGTTTTGAAGTCAATCTCATTCATGATCAACTTGTAACCCGTTGGGGCAAAAAGCAGAACTGAAATCAAGTTGAGAAGTTGAGTGGGCTTACTAAAGTTAGACTTGGAGCGGTATAGATATACAAGCAGTATCAGGTAAATAATGACACTTGCCCATATATATACATCGTACTTAAACTCCGCTGGCAAACTGTCGCTGAAAGGAACGTAAACCGTCTCAACATAATGACCGTAGCTAAAGAACAAGAGAATGCAGGCACTAGTGGCCAGCCCCGCTCGAGTGTACAAAGACAGTACCAGTTTGTGCAGTAAAAAGGTCAGTGCGGTTGCCACCGTCAAATACCCAAGCGGTAACCAAACATCCTTCAATAACACAGAATCTAAATTCTGCGCGTAAAGAAAAAGCACCGAGTGCAGCATAAACACTACGGTATGCACTGGAAACGGTTTCTTCACTTGCCTTGGTATAGGTAAAGCGTTCTTTCACTTCCAGAAATTGACTTTTTTTGGATCAGCTGAAATCTCTGCTCAAATGCCGCTTCGAATCCCTCGCTGTTGTAATCTGGAAATATATCTTCTCGAGTAGCTAATAGAGTTTGAACTTTCGAATCGCTTTTAGGCACAAATTCGATTATCAAATACTTGCCGAGTTTGGAAAAGTAATCCGCTATAAGTACTAGGGGAAGATTGTTGGAAATGGTCAAATGATGCACCAAAGCCAGTGCCATTACACAGTCTGCTTTGCCCCTTTCTAATAGACTTGAACGCTCTTTGTGAGCCCAGCCAAGGTTTTTACTTGGATTGGTCATGTCCATTAAAATGGGTAACAAACTGATCTGTTTTTCTTCTTTTCCCCTCAAATAGTTGTTGTTTACCGCTATTGGGTCTATATCGAAAGCAACCGTATACATTCCCAAGTCGGAACCGAGCTTACTGAACGTACCATCATTAGCGCCAAGGTCCCAAAGAGTTTTGGCGTCAGTTTCAATTAGCATTGAGCGAACAATCGTGTTCTTCTCCTCAAAAGATTCCGTTGAATAGTTGGTGTTATTGTAGTAATCCCCCCACTCCGTATTACCCTTTTTCCACTTCAATGACTTGATAGAAGAACGAAGACCTTCAATAACATTCAATAATGCCGACTTGCTCATTTTTGCGGTAGTACGCTGATCTTGAGCTTTACCTGCATGTTTGCTTTGCACTTTGGAGTGCCAATGTATGTGTGATGCCGTGGAAAATTTAAACCTAGTACGTACTGGAAGTAGGCTAGATGCCAGATCAAGAGGAATACCGTCAATGTATTCTGACAAAAGTTTTAACAACCTTATGTCCTTATATACCGCAAGAGATAGAGGCGCCAAAAAATGTTGGCAAAACTGCCGATAAGCATCCCATGGCTTTCCTTCTTCCAATTTCTCAAACGAGAGGGTATCAATGAATACTGGTTGACAACCGATAAATTGAACATTATAAGCACTGGCATCTTTTAAACTCATGCCATGTTTTATCGCCACCTTCTGAATTCGAAGAGTGAGTAGCGCAGCATCGCGCAATTGCTCGAAACTCCATTCGTATGGATAGGATACAAACGGAATTACCTGCGGTTGAATCGTTTTAAAAGCCTCTTTATTAAGGTTGTCAACCTCCTTATGTTCTATTAGTAACTTACGAGTGGCTAAATACTCGTACAAACCAGAAGAAATCAGATGTTCATAATCGTCTTTTGCTGCATCATTAAGTTGCCTGTACAAAACACCGCCTGAAGACAACATAAACCCCGCGGGGTCACGAAAAGACGAACCGAGTCTAGTCATTTAATTCATCATCAGGATCTATGTCCTGTGGCTCTCCTTTGAAAATGTTTAAGATTTTGGCCCAATACAGTCGGATAGCATATACTCCACCTAGTACCGCTGCAATTATCATCTGAACGATATAACTTCCAGAGCCAGGGTCTAGATAGGCAAATGCTGTGAATGGCAAGGCCAAGACGAAAAAGCCAATTAAGAAAAACATCGATTAGGTTTTGCGCAAATTTAACATTTTGCACAACCTGAGTTTACATTGACCACCGGTACGTACGCTTGTTCCACTTTATTCTGCTGAATTACCTGTCCCATTCGGACCAGTATTCAGATAAACTTTCTATCACTTTTAACTGACCATTTGGTCAATTAAAAATTTTACCATTCCTTTGACTGACCATTCGGTCAACGAATAATAATGATTGAAACTGCGGATACCATCCAAGCTGAAGAATTGAGCAACATTCGCGTTAGCGAAACCGAAACTGGCTTTGTTGTTGCTTTAACTGACCAAGAGGGATTTGAACTTGTCAGAGGCTTTGGCAATACGGTTACCGAAGCGTTGAACGACATGCACAGCAACCTGATATAATGGCACCACGATCTCCAGAACAGTTTGCAGAAATACGCGAAGAGCGTAGGCATCAGATTTTGGAAGCCGCCCTACATGTGTTTGCGGAGGATAGTTACCACGGCTCATCAATAGCAGCGGTTGCCAAGCGTGCTAAAGTCAGCAAAGGGCTTATCTACAACTACTTCAAAAGCAAAGAGGAGATACTGCTTACCCTCATCACGGACCTCTTTGATGAAGCCATGAAGTTAATGGACGTTGACCCCGAAGTACCGCTAACAAAAGAGAAATTCATTGACGTGATAAATCGAAGTGTGGATGTTTCGGTGGAAAATCCACAACGCTGGAAACTCTATATGTCCCTATCGTTTCAACCTGATGTTACGCCTTTGTTGATGGAAAAAATGCTGCCACGCATTCAACCATTTATGATACAGATGAACAACTATTTCATGGAACGAGGCCATGAAGACCCGATAACCATGATGCGCTACTATTCTGCGGTAATGGACGGAGTGCAGATGCACATTCTGATGGATCCAGAGAATTTCCCTGTGGAGAAAGTGAAACAAATGATGATAGACCAATTTGCATAGAAAATGAAAAAGCTACTTGTAATACCATTTCTCCTGTTTGGACTTCTCTCAAATGCCCAAACAGCTAAAGAGATTATAGAAAAAGCAGACGAACTAACCCGTGGACTTTCTTCGCAAGGCGAAATGACCATTCAAATCGTGCGGCCAAAATGGAGCCGTGAAATGACTATGAAAAGTTGGACGTTGGGCACCGAATACAGCCTCATACTGATTACTTCTCCCGCCAAAGAAAAGGGAACAGTTTTCCTTAAACGCGAAAAGGAAATATGGAATTGGGTTCCGTCAATTGAGCGGACCATAAAACTTCCACCAAGCATGATGATGCAGAGTTGGATGGGAACCGACCTCACCAATGACGACCTCGTGAAAGAGTCGTCAATTGTGACGGATTACACCCACGAATTAGAAAAAGACACCACGTTTGACGGCCGAAACTCATGGAAACTGGTGCTCACAGCAAAACCTGATGCGCCCGTGGTTTGGGGCAGTATCATTTCCTACATCGATAAAGAAACCTACGTGCAATTGCGCAGCGAATTCTATGATGAGGACGGTTATCTGATCAACATTTTCACCGCACACGATATCAAAGAAATGGGCGGTAGAACCATTGC
>CAYWET010000003.1:53268-142717 GCA_964457245.1 uncultured Chryseobacterium sp.
TGATCAACATTTTCACCGCACACGATATCAAAGAAATGGGCGGTAGAACCATTGCAACCAGACTGGAAATGGTTCCTGTTGAAAAAGAAGGCCACAAAACGGTCATCCTTCAGAATAACCTCAAATTCAACACGGGAGTTACCAAGGACTTCTTCACAACCAATCAAATGAAAAGGGTGAAATAGGCCATGCTGCTGAAACTCGCTTGGCGAAACATATGGCGTAATAAGCGCAGGACTGCGATTACGGTTGCATCGGTGTTCTTTGCCGTGTTCTTTGCGGTATTTATGCGGAGCATGCAGCTAGGTATTTACGCCAAGATGATCGACAGCGTGGTGCGTTTTTACGCGGGGCACATTCAGGTGCATGGAAAAGGGTATTGGGAAGATCAGACCATGGACCACGCCTTTTCGCTGGATGACCCAGAACTGAATAAAATCAGAGAGAACAAGCGTGTTGAGCTTGCCGCCAAACGCTTGGAAGGATTTGCGCTTTCATCGTTCAACGAAACAACCAAGGGCGTGCTGTTGCTTGGCGTTCAACCCGAGGTTGAGGACAGTCTGATGGAACTTTCACCCAAAATCACGGAAGGGACACTTTTTCATAAAGGCGACAAGTCGGTGATGGTTGGAGAGAAACTCGCGGAATTCTACAATCTGAAAGTTGGAGATACGCTTGTTTTCATTTCACAAGGTTATCACGGAGTGAGTGCTGCTGGCAAATATCCCGTTGCGGGTATCGTCAAATTCACCGCCATGATATTGAATGAAAAGGCCGTACTGCTTCCTCTAAAAGAAGCGCAGTATTTCTTCGGAGCGGAAAACATGGCCACCTCCATCGCGGTCATAATGGATGGCCCGAATGGGTTGAAACACGTTAAAAAAGAGATTGAAGCATCGATAGATACAAGTCGTTATGAAGTGCTTGATTGGGAGGAAGCGATGCCCGAATTGGTGCAGGCCATTCAGGCTGATAGTGCTGGTGGACAGATAATGCTAATGATCCTCTACATGGTGGTTTCGTTCGGGATTTTCGGAACAATCCTAATGTTGATGCAGGAACGGATGTACGAATTCGGGGTACTTCTTTCTGTGGGGATGACCCGTCTAAAACTTTGGACGGTGGTGTTTTTCGAAGGGTTGATCACAACACTTTTGGGTGCCGTTTTGGGCGTCATCGGCATCTATCCCGTGGTGCTCTACCTTTTCAATCATCCATACGAACTCACAGGAAAGGCAGCGCAGGCCATGGCACAAGAAGGTTGGGACCCAGTTCTTCCCGCATCTTTAGACCCGAGCATCGCCATCACGCACATGTTCATTGTCATTCTCATCTCATTGCTCATTACCGCTTATCCAGCTTGGGTTATCTACAAACTGAAACCCGTTGAAGCACGAAGAACCTGAGAAGCGAATTAGGATGTTAGGAAATTAGAAATGAGAGATTACAAGGAGCTTAAAATTTGGCAAAAGGGAATGGAAATCGTGTCCGCAACCTATGACGTGGTGGAAAAACTTCCTTCTACCGAAAAGTTCGGGCTAAGAAGTCAATGTTCACGGGCTGCCGTAAGCATTCCTTCAAACATTGCCGAAGGCTCGGCCCGAAAAAGCGTGGCTCATTTCATGCAATACTTGGAAACAGCCCTCGGCTCAACCTACGAATTGGAAACTCAAGTGATGATTATCCAAGAAAGGTTTCAGATTTCGACCGACCTAATGGAAAAACTAAGCGGATTGATAAACGAGGAGAAGCGAAGGCTCGGTTCGTATATGTCAAAACTAAAAAGCTAACTTCCTAAGAAGCTAAAATGCTACTAAAGCTTGCGTGGAGAAATATCTGGAGAAACAAGAGGCGTAGCCTCATCACCATCACGTCTATTATGATGGCGGTGTTTCTGTCCGATTTCATGGTCAGTATCAACGAGGGTATGTTCAATCATATGCTCGACAACATGACGCGCTCCTTCCTTGGCCATATTCAAATTCACCAGAATGGTTACTGGGATGATTCATCGCTTGACAATTGCATGGCACAGAATGCTGAGTTGGAAGCTCAGTTAACGGCATCAAACAATATTGAGTGTATCAGCCCTAGATTTCAAAGTTTTGCTTTAGGATCTTTTGGCATCAAAACGCGTGGCACCATGGTCATTGGTGTTGATCCTGAAAGCGAAAAACGCCTCATGGATCTGGATGCGAGGGTTGTGGCGGGGAGATCAATAACGGCTGATGAGCAGGGAATTGTCATCGGAAACAAATTGGCTGATTACCTCGGAATGCAACTTGGTGATACGCTGGTTCTGATCGGACAAGGCTACCACGGAGTAAGCGCGGCAGGTAAGTACGAAGTAGTTGGATTTCTTCAGATGCCATCTCCATCGCTCAATGGAAATTTGGTGGTCATGCCGTTGGGTGTGGCGCAATATCTATACAGCGGTGACGGCCTGATAACAGGTTATACCATGGTCGTTTCAGATTTGGAAAAAGCTCAGCAAGAAGTGCTTGCTGCGGTGGACACCTCGCAACATGAGGTAATGAATTGGTTGGAACTGATGCCCGAAATGGTTCAGATGAAAACCACCAAAATTGCTGGAACCTACATCTATGTCGGCATCCTCTACCTCATAGCGGTTTTCGGAATTTTCGCCACGGTGCTGATGATGATGGCCGAACGCTCTTTTGAGTTCGGAGTGATGCTTTCGGTGGGAATGAGCCGCGGTCGGTTAATGCTGATGATGGGTGTCGAAACCCTGCTTATCAGTACGCTTGGTGTGTTGGCGGGAACAGCCGTTTCCTATCCGTTTCTGCTATACATGAAATTGAACCCAATAAGCCTTGCAGGGGCAACTGGCGATGCCATGCTCGAAATGGGTTTTGAACCGCTCATGATCACGTCAACAGAACCTGGAATATTTATCACAAACGGAATGCTACTGTTCATCATTTCCTGTCTGATCGTGTTGTATCCGACCTTCAAAATCTGGAAAATGAACGCTGTAAAAGCAATGCACAAATAAGAAATTAGTAATCAGCTCTTAGCTAATTAGAAAAATAGAATGATAACTAACACGCTAATCGCTAATACCTAAAAGCTATGTTAACAAAAATCGCTTGGAGAAATGTGTGGAGAAACGCCCTCAGAAGTGGCGTTGTCATCACGTCCATCGCCCTTGGAATTTGGGCTGGATTGTTCGTCATCAGCGTATCGTCTGGACTGAACCAACAACGGACACAGGACGCGCTTCAAACCTCGCTTTCGCACATTCAGATACACAACCCAAAGTTCATTGAAGACAACAACGTTGAGTTCAAAATCGACAACATTGATGAAGTTGAGGCCGACCTCAAAAACAACCCTGCGGTGAAGGAATACACATCGCGTATCATACTCAATGGGATGATCTCATCATCCACGGGTGGTTATGGAACGCGCGTTGTAGGCATCGACCCAGATCAGGAAAAGCTCGTTACCAATCTCCACGAGAAATTGGTTGAGGGCGAGTACCTGACGGGCATAAAACGAAATCCTGTGGTACTCGGAAAAAAGCTGGCCGAGAAACTGAATGTTGGGCTCAGAAAGAAGATCGTCATCACGTTTCAGAAGGATAATGGCGACATCGTAGCAGGCGCGTTTCGCGTGGCGGGCATTTACAAAACGTCCAATTCCAAGGCAGATGAAATGAACATTTTCGTCAAAGCTTCGGATGCCAATCGATTGCTGGAAGAAAGTGCTGGCTTCCATGAAGTGGCCGTGCTTTTGAATGACCTGCCTGAAGTTGACACCACGGCATCGCTCATTCAGTCTCAGTTTCCAGACCTTTCGGTCAGGACATGGAAAGAGGTTGCCCCAGAATTGGGTTATGCGGACGAAATGATGCAACAGATGCTGTACATCATCATCGGTATCATTCTGCTCGCCCTTTCCTTCGGGATTATCAATACCATGCTGATGGCCGTTCTCGAACGGAAACGAGAGCTCGGAATGTTGATGTCGGTTGGCATGAACAAGACCAAGGTGTTCTTCATGATAGTGGTCGAAACAGTTTTCATTTCACTCGTTGGAGGTCCGATCGGGGTTATTCTGGGTTTTCTCACGGTTTCACATTTCGGCTCGGCTGGAATTGATCTTTCCATTGTCGGAAAAGGGTTGGAGGAGTTCGGAATTTCCACCATGATCTACCCAAGCCTCACCCCCGATTTCTACGTCAACGTAACCATCATGGTGGTTGTGGCCGCCATTCTTTCATCCATTTATCCAGCCATAAAAGCATTGCAACTGAAGCCCGCAGAAGCGGTTCGGGCCATCTAATTAAGAACGAATTAAGTACAACGATATGAGCGCAATAATCAAAACAGAAAACCTGCAGAAGTACTACAACCCAGGCGAAGAGCTGGAGGTGCGGGCATTGGACGGAGTTTCTCTCGAAATCGAAAAAGGCGAGTTCACAGCAATTGTCGGACCTTCAGGTTCTGGGAAAACCACCCTGCTGAATATTGTCGGTGGGTTGGATCACCAGACAGGTGGAAAGGCATTTATCGGAGATACCGAAATCACTTCCCTGAATGACAACCAACTCATCGATTTCCGATTGAAGAACATTGGTTTTGTCTTTCAAGCCTATAACCTCATACCCGTTTTGACGGCTGAGGAAAATGTGGAATTCATCATGCTTTTGCAGAAAAAGCCGAAGGAAGAACGTCACCAACGGGCAATGGAATTGCTGAATGCGGTCGGGCTTGGAGATAAAGTAAACAACCGCCCGTCTGAAATGAGTGGTGGGCAGCAGCAACGTGTTGCGGTGGCGCGAGCTCTTGCTTCAAAACCACAATTTGTTCTGGCAGATGAGCCAACCGCCAACTTGGACAGCCAATCAACAGCCGACCTGTTGGACATCATGGCCGACCTGAACAAAAAGGAGCATGTCACTTTCCTGTTCTCAACTCATGATCAGCGCGTAATCGATCGCGCAAGAAGAATCATTACGCTCGAGGACGGAAAAATCATATCGGACGAACGCCACGAACGGTGAGTAGAATCATCAAACTCAGCCTTATTGTTCTGCTTTTAGCGAGCGGTTCCGCTTTTGCCCAGCAAGACACCACCGAAACCAAGCCCAAGCGAAAGTTCGAGGATATTGTTCGCGTTAGCGGATATGTGAAGAACCTGAATATTGTTTCATTCTCAGCTAACCCATTAATCGGGAATTCGGATGAGCATTTCATCCATAACCGAATCAACCTTCGAATCTATCCTGTGAAGAATCTGAGTGTTGGAGCAGAGTTCCGCAATCGATTCTTCTACTCAGGAACCACCGCGGAAACTCCATCTGTAAAAGACCAAATGGGAATGGATGGCGGTTTGGTGGACATGAGTTGGAACATTGGAAACAACATCAATCCTGTTCATCTGAACTCGCAAATAGATCGTCTGTGGGTGGCATACGGGAATGATAAGATCGACCTGAGAATTGGTCGTCAGCGTGTGAATTGGGGCATCAACACAGCTTGGAATCCGAACGACATTTTCAACGCGTACAATTTTGTTGACTTCGATTATGGGGAACGTCCAGGAACAGATGCGGTTCGTTTCCAGTATTTCGGGAAGAACATGAGCGGTTTTGAAGTAGTTGTTGCTCCTAGGGAAAATTGGGCAGAAGCAACCAGCGCGCTCATGTACAAATTCAATGCTAAAAACTACGATTTTCAGTTCATAGGCGGGCATTTCCGAGAAGAGGTAACCGCTGGTTTCGGCTTTGCTGGAAACATTAAGAATGCTGGGCTGAAGGGTGAGATACAATGGTTTGCGCCATGGAAGAATTTCGTAGATACTACCCACACGGTTTCAGCAGCAATCTCAGCAGATTATTCATTTCAGAACTCGCTTTACATCAACGGAGCTCTATTATTTGCAAGCAACGGAATTGACGATTCTGACCCATTGAAGCTTGCCAATTTCTTTTCTGGCGCAGCCTTGGATGCCAAAAACCTAATGCCGACCAAATACAACGGATTTGTTACCATGAGTTATCCGATAACGCCATTGCTCAATTCCAGCCTAGCGGTGATCTATGGTTACGGTCCGCACTTACTGCTGGTAAATCCTTCGCTTACGTATTCCGTTCTCGAGAATTGGGATATTCTCTTAGCAGCTCAGCTTTTCTTTTCTGAGTTCCCGGAATTGGAAAACGGACAATTGGTTAACAAGTATCAGAACTTGAGCAATAGTGTTTTTCTGAGATTACAATGGAGTTACTGATCTTTCACGCATCGGATAGAAAGGCCTTCAAACTTGCTGAAATCATCGATCCAAACTCCGTTTGATGAATAGTACAAATGGCGATCTTCTAGCGTTGAGCTATTTCCTGTGGATGTCCACCAATAACCTGTTCCGTAGATCTCCTGAAAGTCTCCACCACCAAGACGCTTCCCTCCTGGGAGTCCTGTAAAACCACTGGAATTGGTAGCACCAGTGTTGGGCGCAAGCCAAATATTGACTCCCGTTGCTTTCAAGTTACCGCCACCAAAACTGTAGCCGTTATTGATGGCGTGTAGTTCGTCCCACTCATCGGTAGATGGAACATGCCATCCATCTGGACAAACATTGCGCGAATCTTCAACAGCCCAACCGTTATACAATTTCCCAAATACGTCTCCATTCTGCGGATTATGATTGTAATAGCACCAAGCTCCGCTGTCACTAACCGACCATGTTACGTTATCTACTACATGTAAAATAGAATCGCCATTGGCATATCTGCACACTTGTAGATTCTCGGCCATCCATTCCTGACCAGATGCTGCATGAATGGTTTCGTAGAAATTTCCATCAATATCGGTAACGCCATTGCCAGGCAGATATGGGTCATTCGTCACACTGAAAACAACTTCGTTTCCGTAGGCTGTACCAGCATTGTTGGTGGCATATGCCCTAGCGTAGTAAACCGTGTCCGGATAAAGCCCTTCAAGCATACTTGCAAAGGTTCCCGAACCCATTCCATCGTGTGTAATGCTGTCTGCAGTGGTTGGTATTGGCTCCTTACTCCAAACCACCCCGCGATGGGTTATGGTAGTTCCTCCATTGCCATCTATAATGCCGCCAAGCTCTGCTGTGTTGGCCGTAAACGCACCTAACGGAAGCGTGGTAACCAACGGAAGCGCTCCCGGATCACCAACCGCAGAGTAGGTAATACTATCAATGTCATTGACCAATATCTGAAGTAAAGGTTCGTTGGCGCGATGAATGTTCATCAATGCCTGAGGAAATGCATTCAGGCACCAGAAAACTGCAAGAATTGTGGTAACTGTTCTCATTTTAACGACTTAAGATTATCAATTTATTAAACCGTGTTTTACCAATCGACAGTTGTACTATGTATGTTCCGTTAGGAATATTGGCGCTTATCTCATCGAAACTCCAATTCAACTTTTGCTCTCCTTTCGATTGCAAACCTTGATGTATACGACCTACCAATGATCCATTTAGGCTAATGACATCAACAGCCACTTCTGCCCTTTCCAATAAGTTATAAGCAACGGTCAAGTTTCCTGAACTCGGATTAGGATAAGCGTTTACTCCAAGCTCATCCAGCACCAATCCTTCTGGTACAGAGACATACCATTGGTCGTACTCATAGAAATTGATGGTCGAAAAGTTCCAACTCACCGTATCACCAGTAACGAGATTAACGCTCATCACATTATCAGGCAACGTGATGCTCTTTACATCGATAAGTGGATATGTATGCGTTAATCCATCCGTAGTGTGGATGTAGATGTTCTGTGCCACACTTGTGGTTCCGAACAAAAGGCAGAGAACGCATGAAAGAATTGCTGCTCGCATGGCTTAAATTCTGGCTTTGTACAAAAATAAAAACCCAAGTAAAATCTAATTGTTCGATAGCTGGCTGAATAACGCCATCATTTTTTCCACCTGTTCAAAAATGAAAAAATGACCACCATCCATTCTTTGAATAATGACCTTTTGAGTGCTTTCCTGTTGCCAATCGAGAATGACTCTTTGAAGCTGTTCTTCTTTAGAACCGAATAACACAGTCATAGGCGCATCATGCTTTTCCTGCTCCTGATAACGGTAGTTGTCAATGGCCGTAATGTCTGCCCGAAGAATAGGTAGAAAAACCTTCATCAGACTTGGTTCAGCAAGTAATCTTGGTGGCAGCCCACCCAGTTTTTTCATATGCTTGATAAAAGCAATATCATCCATTGTTCCGCGCCCGCGGTCGTGGTGGTGTTTGGGTGCCGGATAGCTTGAAACGATAACATGGTTGGGTAAATCGGAATTCTGACTCTTCAGTTCATGAATTACCAAATGAGCCATTAAAGCACCCATGCTGTGTCCATAAAGCAGATACTCGGTTTGACCAGAATGGATGATCTGCTCTGCGTATTGCTTTGCCAGCGCTGACATGTCTGTCAGCAACGGTTCTTGCAACCGCTGGTCTTTACCAGGAGCAGAAAGCGTAATGAACTCCACTCCATCAGGTGCGTTCTGAACGAACTTCTGGTATGAAAGGACACCTCCACCAGCAAAAGGGAGGCAAAATACCGTTGTGGGCATCAGATCAATTTCTCCTCTTCCAACCACTTAACGGTTGGTGCAAGAATCTCTTCAGGAGAACGGAAAGTTGCGCCTAATTCCCTCTTCGCTTTTTCGTTGGAAACGAACCAATACTTTACCGCGTAGGGAATTACTGCTGGGTTAAATGGAAGCGGAATTTTCAACGCACCACCAACTTTGGCAATGAAACTTATCAGCCCATTTGGAAGTGTTTTGATCTTATTATCTCGCTTCGCGAGCTTGAGCGTCAAAGCTGCAATCTCTTCGAAGGTCAGATTATCTCCACCCAAGAAATAACGTTCTCCGGAGCGTCCTTTTTCAAATGCCTTGATGATTCCATCCGCCACATCATCCACGTGAACAATGGCTGTTCCTCCATGACAGACCATGGTCGGTTTGCTCTCTACAAAATCAATCAGGTTGCCCGAAGTGATCTGGTCGTAATCATTCGGTCCGTAAACCTCTGCTGGGTTAACCATCACTACGTCTTGGTCGTTTTTGGCAGCTTCGATACACATGCCTTCCACACGCTTTTTCGCGTAGGCGTAAGAGTAGGTTTTCTTGTTGAGCGTGAATGGGCTATTCTCATCAAGAATATCAGGCGTTTCGGTGCCATCAATAGCCGTTGAACTACTGACGTAAACCATTTTGATACCCGCATCTTTCGCAGCTTTCAGCGCATTCTCTGAACCACCAACAACTACACTTTCCATCTTCGGAGAATGGATGTCGTCCCAATTGGAAAGACTTGCCAAGTGCATCACACCAGCGCATCCCTGCATGCCTTCTTTCAAGGAATTCAAATCGGTGATATCTCCATAGAAAGGCTCGTAGTTCAGCCCTTGAATTCTGTCGGTTTTTGAGGTTTTACGAAGCAAACATCTCACTTCATAACCTTGCTCCAAAAGCGCATTTACCAATCGGGAACCGATGAAGCCGTTTCCTCCCGTGACGAAAATTTTTCCCTTGCTCATTTTTGTTGGTTACGAATTACGAATGATATTCGAATATGACGAATTATGAAGCCACACAGCACCAAGAATTTATCAGCGATATTCTGCGTGATCCGTGTCATCCGTGTTCTATTTTATCGTTTCTCTGATCTTGTTCAAATGAAAAGCCGTTCGGTCAATGGCATGCGCCATCTCTTCTTCGGTGTGATCGCAGGTAATGAAGAACCGCAATCGGGCTTCGCTATCTGGCACGGCTGGCGCTAAAATTGGCTGAACGTTGATGTTGTCTTCAAACAATCGGTGGCCTAAAACCAACGCATGCTGCGAGTTCCGAACAATAATTGGAACAACGGCTGTTCCATTGCTGATTCCAGTGTCAAGACCTTTTTCCTTCGCTTTCTCAACGAAGAATGCCGCATTCTTGCGAAGCTTTTCCGACCTCCAATTTTCCTTCTGAAATATGCGCATTGCTTCCAACGCAGCGCCCGCATTTGATGGTGGTATTCCAACGGAATACAGGAATCCTGGAGCCGTGTATTTCAAGTAATCAATCAATGATTTCTTACCAGCGATGTATCCCCCACAACTCGCAAAAGATTTACTGAACGTGCTCATCCAAATGTCCACATCCGAACCTTTGACCCCGAAATGATCACGGATTCCTCCGCTGTTTTTTCCGAGTACACCCATGCTGTGCGCTTCATCCACCATCAGCAGACATTTGTGCTTATTCCTGAGTTTGATGAACTCTGGCAAATTGGCAATGTCACCATCCATGCTGTACACGCCTTCAATGGTGATCAGCACTCTTTGATATTGATCTCTGTGCTCGGTTAGAATCTTGTCAAGCGCTTTAAAATCCTCATGCGGAAAAGGCATTCTACGAGCTCCCGAAAGCTCGGCTCCTTGCAGAATACTATTGTGACTCAACTCATCAAAAACAATCAGGTCCTGAGGGCGCATCAAGTGACCAACGGTGGTGACATTAGTGCTGTGTCCGCCCACCATCACCACGGCCGCCTCCACATCCAACATCTTAGCAATTTCATTTTCCAGTTCCTGATGAATCGGCTTTTCTCCAGTTGCTACACGGCTTGCTGAAACCGATGTTCCGTACTGATCGATGGCCGCTTTGGATGCCGCGGAAACCCGCTTATCACCGCTCATTCCGAGGTAGTTGTAGCTGGAAAAGCTGATCATATCGCGACCAAGAATCTGCGTGCGATTATTAACGATGGTCTCGTTTACACGGAAGTACGGGTTCTCAATCTGCAGCTGGCCCAACTGCTCAAACTGAGCATGATGCCCAACAATCTCGGGGAACTTCGACACATCATAGAGTGACGCATCGACTTCATTCTTTGGCGGCTCTGCAACCGCAGTTGCCGCTTGCACTGCCTGAGCTTTGGCCTTTTTCTCGGCCATCAGCTTTTTCAGCAGCTCGCGCTTTTCTTCTACACTTAAATTCTCGCTCATGTTTTAATAGAACACGGATGGGACTGATTCAACTGATTTGAACGGATCTTTTCGCTTCGCGAAAATTCATTATTCAAAACGTATCAATCCTATCATTCATTTAAAATCAGTTTTATCTGTTCAATCCGTTAAATCTGTGTTCCATTAACTCAGCTAACGGTCTCCAATAGTTTGTCAAGTTCCTCCTCGCTCAACTCGTCCACGTTCACCTCCTCGGTCTCCTTCACTTCAATGTTCAGCGTGGCTGGATCAGGAAGTTTTCCGAGGATAAGTGACGCCAATTGAGGAACGGTAGGCCCGCTCAACAACTCCATAGTTGAGATTTCAACTCCGGTAGAAGCGTTGATTCCGCGCTCCAATTCAACCGCCATAAGCGAATCGATTCCTAGGAAATTGATACCGCGATTCATGTCGATGTTCTCAACAGGAACGCGCAACACCTGAGCAATTGAGTTGCAAACCAGCCCTTCGAGGTGACTTTGCTGGTCAGATTTCTCCATGCCGGCCATGTTGGTCATCAACATGATGGTCTGTTCAGAAACGGTGTCGTCATTGGCCTTCGCATCTATCAGCGAAGCGAACAACGTTGTGGCCGCACCCGTTGGATTTCCAGCAGCCCATTTCTTCCAATTGATATCGAACAATCCAACTTGTGTTAGGTCGTTGGCGATAATGTGCTCCAAAGATTCGAGCGCCATCTGATTGCTGAACGAACGGATTCCGGCTCCTTCTAGCAATCGACCTACGTCAGCATCTCTAGCCACAACCCCAACCTGACCAAGCACACCTAGATTCACGGTAGTCGCTTTCAAGCCTTTCGCTCTGAGGAAGTGCGCAAATCCATCCAAGAATGCGTTGGCCGCAACATAGTTGGCCTGGCCCGCATTTCCGATAACCGCGGAGATGGATGAGAAACTGATGAAGAAATCAAGTGGCGTATCGCCCAGCGCATTGTGCAGGTTGATCGCGCCCATGATCTTCGGTGTCATTACACGCTCAAAACGCTCGCGGGTCATGGTATTCAAGAAGCCATCATCCAGTACCATTGCTCCGTGGAACACGCCTTTCACTGGAGCTTTTCCATCATTCAAACTCTCAACCACAGCGGTTACCTGCTCTGGGTTGGAGATGTCGGTTGGTGGCGCAAGCACCTCAATTCCAGCAGCCTCAAATTCAGCAACAGCTTGCTTGGCGTCATCGTTCTTCAATCCAGAACGGCTTAGTAGCACCAATCGGGAAACGTTCTTCTTCGCCAAGTGCTTCGCGATCTCAAGACCGAAACCGCCAGTTCCACCGGTAATGATGTACGTTCCCTCAGGATCAATGGCGTTGAGTTCCTTCACGGTCTCAACCTCCACTTCCTCATTTTCGTAGCGGATGGCCACCTTACCTGTGTGCTCGGATCTACGCACAAAATCAAACGCCTCAATGGCTTCAGAAGCTCCAAAAACTGTTGTTGGCATTGGCATGAAATCGCCATTCTCAAACCCTGCGTAAACTTTATCCAGAAGGCTACAAGCCAACGCATTGCGCTCGCGCATGATTCTGTCGATGTCGATGTGCGCGAAGGTGATATTCCGGTTGAAAACCGCCATTGGAAGCCCAACATTTTCACCGATGTCTCGCTTACCGATCTCGATGAATCGACCGTAAGGCGCAAGCAATTTGAAACTCTGGTAAAGGCCTTCCCCAGCAATCGCATTCAGCACAACATCAACTCCGTAACCGTTGGTGATTTTCAGAATCTCTTCCGTGAATTTGAGATCGCGAGAGTTCATCACGTGCTCAATTCCAAGCGATTTGATGAAAGCGCGTTTGTCTTCCGTTCCAGCCGTTGCGAAAATCTCCGCACCGCGTGATTTGGCAACCTGAATAGCCGCCTGACCAACCGCCCCGGCAGCGTTGTGAATCAACACCTTCTCACCTGGCTGAACATCCGCAATGTTGGTCAAACCATGAATGGTGGTCATGTACGGAATAGTGATCGGCAACTCCTCCATTTTGAGTGTCGATGGCTTACGCATCGTGTACTCCGGAACGAGTGTAACGTAAGATCGGAAACAACCATCGACCGTTGCTACAACCAACTCTTCGCCCACTTTGAAATCGGTCACATCGGAACCAACTCGCGTGATGGTTCCGCTACATTCCATTCCGAAGGCATTTCCGAAATAAGTGCCATCAAGCACATCTTGCGATATCTGGCCCAACACCTTCAAAAGGTCCTTGAAGTTGATGGATGCAGAATGAACTTTCACCTCAATCTCATTCGCCTCTGGTTCTCTTCTTTCTGTCTTGGTGTGCAACAGATCATCCACTCGACCTTCACCTCCAAAGTTGAGTTCTACCGCCTCGTTCGTGCTCACTTTTTCGCGGGCAGCAACATCATTTAGCGTGGTCATTTCCTGCTTGCAAAGCTCTTTGGTGTAACGCACGCCATTTCGAATGGCCATCTCACTCACTCGTTCGTCAGAAACAAGCGCGTTGATTGAAGTAGTATCGAATTCTGCATTTGCCGGATCGAGGTCAAACATGCGGGTGTTGATCCACGGATACTCGTTTGTTACCAGTTGTCCGAATCCCCACAGCGAAGTGGCAGATTGATCAACTGTTGAATCTGAATCGGCAACTACTTGCGCTCCTCGTGTAATCAGATTCAAGATGGAAGGAACGTCCTTATTCACCTCAGAAATCGCGTTGGCGAAAAGTGCAACCGGAACCGTGTTTTCAACCGAAACGTTGTACAGGTCAGTGCCATTCAAATTGCTGCTTGTAGCCGCATCCAACAGGAATGAATAACGATAGATTCCTGCCTCTGTCAGGTTTTGTGTCAGTTGCTTCCACTGAGCGGCATCGCCCATATTGAGCTGCCAACCGAGGTCGGTCTGCTCAAACGAATCCGCTTTTTCAATAACTGAAACATCAACACCAGCTTCCGTCAAAGCACCGATCAAGTCCATTGTCTGGTCAGACAGATTGTGCGCAACAACCGCCATCTTCTCCGTGGTCGGCTCAAGCGTTTCCTCCGCTTTTTTCCACTCCAAACCATAGAACCATTCTGGCTGAACCGCTTCTTTCGGCCCTTTTTTGTTGGTAAGCGCACGGCACTTCAATCCAGTCAGTTTCGCAAGCACTTTTCCATCTTCATTGAAGAAAAGGATGTTTCCAGTGATGCTGTCTTTTCCGCGCTCGGTAATAGTTCCGTGGCACCAAGTGCTGTTGCCCACAGCCGCGTAAAGGATGAACTTGTCGATGTTCACCGGCACGTAAGGCGTGGTGTTTCCTTCTTCCTCAACCAGCGAAACCATACTCTGGAATGCACTGTCCAAAATGGTCGGATGGAGCAGATATTGATCCGGATTCCCGTCCAATTCTTCCTTGCCTTTGATTTGGCAAAGCACCTCATCTTTACGCGTATATATCTGCTTCAAACCTTGGAAATATGGCCCGTAATACAAGCCCATATTCGTGAGCGTGGCATACATATCGGTCGGCTCAATGCTGTTGCTGAAACCTGAACGAAGCTCATTGAAATTGACGTTTCCGCCTTCTTCTCCGAAGTTCGATTCCAGCATTCTGCCTTTGGCGTGAAGCTGCCAGCCAGCCGTATCGCCTTTCTCACGACTATACACCGCGTAAGAACGCGAACCGCTATCATAACGGGTTTGCATCATCTGCGTTTTGGCAGGATCGGCAACCAGAACCTGGTTGAATTTCAGGTCCATCAACACACAGGCTTCATCATTGAATTCCTTCTGATGGATGGCCAAACCGGCTTCCACGTAAGCAGCACCCGGCACAACCACGGCCTTCTCAACTTGGTGATCTTCAAGCCAAGGCAACAATTTGTTGTTCAACTCAACCTCCCAAGCTGGCTCTGGCTGGCGCAGATTATCGTTCAAGAAAATGTGGCCTTCCGTGCCTAAACGATACTCGCGCGAACGGTCCGTTTCGTGTCGGTAAACTTCCTTCTGCCAAGCGTAAGTTGGCAGTTTTACATAATGTGCTTTCGGTGAGAGAACATCCCAATTCGGCTCGTAACCAATGGTGTAAAGCTGAGACAGCGATTCGAACATGGTGTTCTCCTCATTCTCATTTCTGATGAGAGAGCAAACAACATTTCCTGAAACATCGGCTGCGCTCAAACATTCGTTGATCGATTGGCGTGTAACCGGATGCGGCCCGACCTCCACAAAACTGTTGTAGCCATCGGCCACGATCTGCGTAATGGCCTTGGCGAAACGCACTGGCTGACGCACATTCTGCCACCAATAATCGGTGCCAAAATAGGCTCCTTTTACCTGCTCTCCGGTAACGGTAGAATAAAGCGTGAGCTTCGGCTCAAGCGCAGTAATGTTGGCGAGGCTTTCGAACAATTCTTCCTTCAGCGGATCCATCTGATAGCTGTGGTAAGCTACCTCAACCCGAAGCATTTTATTGAAGATGTTATCGTTGGTCAGCTCAGTAGCGAACTCCTCCAACGCGGCCTCTTCACCAGCCAATGTAATGGCTTGGAAACTGTTGATCGCAGCCACAGATATTTTTGGGTTTCCGTTCAATCGTTTCAGCGCTTCTTCTTCGCCAATACCGATTGCAAGCATTTTTCCTTGGCCCGCAGTTTTCTGCTGAATCCGACTCCGGTGATAGCTAACGGTCAAACCATCTTCAAGAGACAGCGCGCCAGAAACGTATGCCGCAGCCACTTCTCCTACCGAATGACCGACCACAGCATCAGGAGTAATTCCCCAATGTTCCCAAAGGGCGGTAAGTCCGATCTGAATGGCAAAGTTGGTAGGCTGCGCGATCTCCGTTCTAGCAATCAAGCTTTCATCTTCTGAGCGTGTCAGTTCATCGATCATGCTCCACCCCGCAATCTTTTTGAAGATCACATCGCACTCCTCGATCTTGTTTCTGAAAACAGGTTCATTCTCTAGCAATTGGCGACCCATGGCCCACCATTGAGGCCCCATTCCTGTGTAAACGAAAACGAGCTTTCCAGCCACATCGGCCTGTACCGTTCCAGTGATCATTCCTGGTGCGAAACGGTCTTCCGTCCAGTCTGAAAGTCGCTCTTGCAGCTCTTCCATAGAATTGGCCTTGATTGCCAACCTGTTGTGATGGTGAGATCTGCGGTGCGCCAAGGAGTAGTGAAGATCGTCCAAGTTGACGTCCGACCCTTTTATGTGGTCAAGCAAATTGACCGCAGTTTGCTTCAATGCTTTCTCGCTTCTAGCCGAAATCGGGAAAAGTCTGGCCCTTTCCTGAGCGGTCGGAGTTTGAGATTCTGCGTTCTCATATCCTTCAACAAGAACGTGTGCGTTTGTACCGCCATATCCGAAAGAATTGATGGAAGCATACGCACGTTTTTTGGCGCTTGGCCATTTTGTAACTTCCGTTGGTACTTTTAACGGAATACTATCAAAATCGATTGCTGGGTTCGGGTTATTGAAGTGCAGATTCGGTGCGATCTGGCGATGATGAGTTGACAAAGTTGCCTTGATCAACCCAGCAACTCCAGCACCTGCTTCCAAGTGGCCGATGTTGGTTTTTACCGACCCAACGTAGCATTTGTCTGAAAGATCACGACCGTTCAAAGCCTTGCTCAATGCACCGATCTCAACCGGATCTCCAGCCTTGGTTCCTGTGCCATGTGCTTCGATATATCCGACCTCATCGAAGGAAACTCCAGCTCGGTTATAAACGCGTTGTACAAGATCAGATTGGCTGTCCTTGTTCGGTACAGTGATGCCCTGAGTTGCTCCATCCTGATTAGCGCCCGAAGCTCGGATTGTTCCGTAAATGAAATCGCCATCGGCTTCTGCCTTTGAAAGCGGTTTCAAAATAACTATTCCGCCACCTTCTCCACGCACGTAACCTCTTGCATCAGCATCAAAGGCTTTACAACGGCTGTGGTCGCTCAAGAACTGACCCTTGCTCATGGTAATCGGGTACTCAGGCGTAAGCATCACGTTGGCACCACCAGTTACCGCCATGTCCGTTTCACCACTCCAAATGCTCTGACAAGCATAATGCGCAGCCACCAAAGAGGAAGAACAAGCAGTATCCATTGACACACTTGGCCCCTTCAGATTGAACGTGTACGAAATTCGGTTTGACAGCATCACCATAGTAGATGATGTGGCGGTATTGTTCGAAAGAATCTCACGGTTCAATTGACCCAACTGAATCAACTTATTATCGAGCGTAAATCCACCGATGAAAACTCCAGTGTTGCTGTTGTTCAGTTGATCCTCGCGGATTCCAGCATCTTCAAATGCTTCCCAAGTGATCTCTAGAAGAAGTCGTTGCTGCGGATCGAGAACGGCTGCTTCTCTCGGAGAAATCCCGAAGAAAAGTGGGTCGAATTCATCGACAGGCGATTGAAGGAAGCCAGCCTGTTTAGCATGGCTCGTTCCCATCCTTTCCTTGTCCTCGGAATAGAACCTGCGGCTATCCCAACGGTCTTTGGGCACATCCACAATTCCATCCACTCCATTATTAATCACCTCCCAGAATTTCTGAGGGTTTTCAGCTCCACCAGGGAATCGGCAGCCGATTCCTACAATTGCTATTGGTTCTAGTTGCTTGCTCATATTGTTGTAATCGAGATTCGTTAGATGATCGGTTGGTCCAAGAAAAGTCTCGGATGTCCTTCTGCCGTGGCAGACCGATGTTTAAACTGTTGTAGTTTTTCCTTGTCGTTGCAGATAACGAAGTAGGCGTACTGGTCATCGAGAATGCTCTTGTAAACTTGCTTGTAAGGGTCGCCATCGTAAGTGCTGAGGAACGTTACTCCAACACCATGCGCCTTATGATAGTGGTAGCTCAGGCCCTTTAGCATACGCTTGAATGTATCAGCTTCGCCTACAGGCAACATCGGGCGAAGGAATTTCTCCATCACGCCACTGGCCTGAACGATCTTAAAAATGCCCTTCGGATTCTTTATTTCGAACTTCAGCCAATCGCCCCAGTTCATAGCTAACGTTGCCGTGGCAATGCTTCCGTCAGCATTAAGAATGGCCCAAACTCTGCTGGTTTTGCTGTATGCGGTCAGTTTTTTGATGAAGTCCAAGAATATCTCCTCCGTCAGCAAATGATAGAACAGATAGGTGTGCATCTTATCATTCACCATCTTGTAAAACTCGCGGAGCTTCTGTTCGTCATCGGTAATGTCAACGCAATCCTTGAACTTGCTCTTGCTGCCGTAAAAACGGTTCACTTTTGAGTACACGATAAATGGCAATCGCTCGTAGTATTCCCCATGGAAATGCGTGTTCCGATGCAACGCATCTTTAATGCTCTGATTCTCCTTTCCCATGCACGCAAAGCAGAAATTCACACCGTTCTTATACACCAAATGGTGAAGAATCGAGAACATCAACGAGAAGATCTTCTTTCTGCGGTAGATCTTATCGCCATCAACAACTTTCTCGCTTACGCGGAGAATGTTGTAGTAGTAGCCCTTCTCGGTTCTTTCGTCACCGTAAGGTTGGAAATCGAAATTGTTAGCGTGGATATATCCTGCAATGGTGTACTTCTGACCTTGATCGGTTTTCTCATCCTTATGAGGATGAATGGCCAGCACGATCTCGGCTCTATCATTCACGCACAACAGACTCTCTGGCACGTTATGAAAGAAGCTCTGAAAGCTCATTTTACCACCGCCTTGGTCGTTCTGGTGGTTCTCGCTCACCGCAATTACATCCTTGGCCTCTTCAATAAAATATTCCTTGTCGGTGTACAGGCCAAACTCATCAAGAATCACATCAATGTGCGGCATGTACGTAATGTGAAACGATAGCAGAACCAGGTCATCTTCGAAATGGTCTTCACTCTCCACTTCGGCATGCTCCATATCGAATTTGAACTTGCCGTCCTCAACTCTTCCATTGGTGATGTGCGTGTAATTACGCTTACGGTCAAACCCTTTGGAGATGTTCTCAAGCGTGCGGTCGTGAAGCTTGGTTTCCGTCTTAGCAGATGCTGTGGCTGTGGTCATATTTATCGGTTTTCGGTTATTGAACTCCAAATGGAGCGGATGATAATGTCTTGTCGTTCTTCTGTGAGATCGATCTTGTTGAGGTGTGAAAGCTGAAGTATCGAGATCAGCGGCCCGTATATCATGGCAAAAAGCATTTCGGCCGGAAGATCTTTGAACTTGAATTCCTCTCCACCGCTTGAAAGAATGTGCGAAATGGGCGCCAACAAAATGGCGCTTTCATCCAAGTAAGCATCTTGCATGTAAGAGCTGTCAGAATATTTCTGCAAGAATTTGAACTCCAATCGATGCTCGGAGTAATAAGCGATCAGGCTTTTGATGATTCCTTCAAACTGCTGAAAAATGGATGCGTCTAATCGGCCAATGCCTTCCATAACCACTTTCAGCATCTTTTCTCGAAGCTGCTCAAATACTGCCTTTAGCAGTTGCTCTTTGCTTTCGAAGTAGCGGTAGAGCGTTCCCATTCCAACATTGGCCTCTTTAGAGATCAACGCAGTGGAAACCCCTTCTAACCCATGGTCGGAAACCAATAGCAGCGTAGCATTCATTACTGCCAGTTTTTTCTCTGGAATTTCTGTCTCTGTCATAACGGAGTGAGCGTTCACTCCGCAAAGGAATACAAATGATTTTTCCCACAATGCAATTCTATGTTAATTACACCGTGAAGTGGTTCGGATGAGCAAAACTGAACTCAATTTTTAATTCGTACCCGTGTAATTGGACTCCGAAGGATGCCTGATTGGAAACAGACCCAGCACCGTTTCTAACAATCATTACTATCTTCGATAGCCGTAAAATTCTACTGCCATGAAAAACATTGGACTTCTACTTACGCTCTCTGCGCTGATTCTAACTTCTTGCGAAGGCATGTTTCCTTTCAATGATGACATCACCAAAAAAGACGTTTATGGTGAGTGGCGTCCTGTTCAATACGAGCAGGATGGCGTGAAAACTCAGCCAACCGTGGAGCAGCGAGAAGATTTTATCCGCTTCAATGAAGACAAAACCTTTGTTTGCCAAGAGAAATCGGTTGTTCAAGAAGGTGATTGGTATTTCAACGGGATGAATAATTCCATCAATATTATGACCGAGGAAGACCCAGAAGATTGTATTCCTCTTACCGTTCAATCGGTAGATGAGGATGAAATGGTCTACAAAATGCCAACCGATGATGGTGACATGACCGTTTGGTTGGTGAAATAGCATTCAAGCAATATCAGATTCGTATCAAGCCCATCCATCCGATGGGCTTTTTCGTTCATCTTTGAAGTGTGAAATCGGCCCACGTTCTCTCTATCGTTATTCTCGTTCTTGGGTTATTACTTAACGAATGGGCATTTAAGTTCATTTCACCATCAGAACCGATTGATGGTTTTTTGCGACTGCTGATTTTGGTGTCCGACAGTTTTCTGCTGATAATCATCTTAATACTCTGCCACAGAAATGAAACTATTTCCGAACGAATTCGCTTCATTCTCCAAAAGGCGCCAAAATCGACTGCCATATTCTTTGGCCTGCTCCTGAGTTTTGGTCTGATTGTTTGTTTGGAGTTCGGTTGCAGGTACTATTTCAAACATTTTTATAAAGCACCATATTCTGAGGAAACCATTTGGAATCCCAGTCCGGTGGTACCTGATTCTATCATGGGCTCGGTTTTACCGAAAGACACAACAATCCAGCACACCTACATCATTAACGATTCGCTGATCTACAAACAGCTTTACGGAATTGATAAGCATGGAAGAAGAATCACTCCTACCACAAGGCCGGACTCAACTTACTCGGAATTCATTATGGTTACCGGATGCTCATTTGCATTCGGATACGGGCTTTCCGAGACTGAAACTTTAGGATTCTATTTAGACCGCTTAACTGGCTATCGGGCATACAATTATTCAGCTCCTGGGTACGGTACCCAACAGACCTTGACTTTGCTCGAATCAAGGAACCTGAACGATGAAATAAACGAGGCAAACGGAATACTAGTGCACCTTTTTATTGATGACCACATCCCGAGATTGATCGGTTCTAGAAGAATGATGAAACTATGGGCAAGAGATTACCCGTATTATTATTTGGATGGGGGCGAATTAAAGCGCAATGGGAGTTTTCGACAGGTCGAAAACTTCAAACACAGTTATACCGTGAAATAAGCCAAAGCGCGTTCATTGACCTGTTTGATATTGATTTTCCTTGGTATGTGAGCGATTCTCACCTTGAACTATTTGGGGCCGTTTTGAAAGAGTCGAAAAAAGAGTTTCTGAATCAATTCCCGGAAGGAAGATTCTTGGTGGTTATTGCACCAAACTCTAAGCTTTCTCCTCGAATTCAAACAGCTCTGAAAGAACAGAACATTGAATGTCTTGACCTAAGCAGTTTGCTTGATAAGGAGGAAAAACGGTACAAGTTGCATTGGACAGAGGCTCATCCAAACCACCGCTACTATTTGCAGGTCACTCAGGAAATTGATTTATACCTGAAATCACAAACAGTCAACTGAGCACCTCCTCCAGTACTCTATGAGACTTGATTTCCTTCATACCATCCAGGTGCAATCGGTAATAGTCTATTAGTTTTTGAAGCAACAGCCTTCGTTGTTCATTGGTCATTTTTACTTGCTCGTAAGCGCTCATTCCTGCTTTATGCAATTGGTCGAAGATTTCGCTCAATGGTCTTTCAATGAAATAAGGATGTACGGGTTCAGTGGCTACAAACTCACCTTCTGATAGGTCAAAGAAAAACCTGTCTGAATCATTAGACTCAGGATAAAACCCAAGAAATCGCGTGAATTCAAGCATGAACTTCAAATGGAAATTTGCTGGGGAAACATCATTGTCATCCAGCAGTAGAATCGAATTTCGCAGGTAGTTGAACAAGCTTTGATTGGCTTCTTCCTCTTTAATGGAGCGCCCAACTACCTCCGCCACAAACATGGCAATGCAACTTTTGATGGGGTTGAAAGGAATGGTCTTGATGGGGGTTTCGCGCTCAATTGTTCTTGCTTGGAGCAGATTCTTTCGTTCATCCATTGAATATGATACCTGAATCAGACTCAACGGTTGAAGTAGACCAAGCTTTCCCAAAGCATTCTTGCCTTTACCAGTTCTCACCATAAAAGAACGAAGCCCGTTTTGCTGCGTGTAAATGCGCGCAATTACAGAACTATCTGAGTAGCGTAATGTGCTTAGCACTATTCCGCTACTGCTTACCAACATGATCAATTAATAAAGAGAATCTTGGTAACGAAGGTTTCCTTTCCATCTTCGTTTGAGGCAAAAACCAGATAAACACCACTTTGGGCGCGACCTCCAGTTAGATTATTGCCATCCCAGACGGCCTGACCGCCTTCTGCGGTTGTGGCAAACACCACGTTTCCAGCAGCATCGGCAATCTTAACATCTGCATCTCTTACCAAGCCCTTAATGGCAATCAAGCCATCATAGTCCGGCTCAACAGGGTTCGGGTAGGCATAAACATCCGCTTTCTCAAATTCTTGAGTTCCCCAAGTAGCAGTGCTTTTATAAGAGATGATTCCCTTATCGGTACCGATAAAAACCTCTCCAGACAAATGATCCACTCCAATTGCCGTGATCTGGTTGCTGAACAGTGGGCTGTTATCGCTGGTAAAATGATGAATCTGCTCCGTACCATCATCAGACAATAGATAAACCCCCGCATTAGAGGTGCCAATCCACTTTCTGTTGGCCCCATCTATCTCTATTACCGTAATGCTTTCGTTTTCCAGCAGATACTGTGTGTAGCCATCCTGCTCAATCAAAATCTGCTGCGCATCAAAGTCTCCTCCACTGAAAACGCTTTCTGGAGAATAAAAAACTGAAATCCCGCTATTGGTACCAACCCAGATTTCTCCATCAAGATCCGCGGCTAAACAAAACACTTCGTTACTTACCAGATTACCGTTTCCAGTACTTTGTGTAAGTCTAATCGATTGATCATCATTTGGATTGTCCAAAGTTCCACCATGATTGAAGACAAAGAGTCCTTTTCCTCTTGGCGCCATTACCCATGCTTGTCCCGCTCCATCAATAGCTATATCTGCCAAGGTTAGAAGATCAGCACCTTGCATTTTGAAGCCATGCCAAGTTCCATTTGGTTCTTTTAAGTGAATTGTGTTTTCCGCCTCACCATTCGAGACCCAGAGATTGCCAGTAGCTCGGTCTATCTCAACGTCAATACACCTTATGTTCCCCGGGTAATTGGTCAGATCCTGAAGTGTACTATTAGAGGTATTGTAAATTCCTGAAAACTGATTGTCATAATATTCAATCACACCACTACCGTATGATCCAACATATACCCTTTTACTGTCAAACGGGTCAACAGAAACTCGCAAGTAATCAAATGTGCCGTTGGTCTGTTCAAAACTACCAGGACCAATAGCAAACCACTGATTATCTTTGAACACGAATATCCCCTGACTATTATAGCCATTTCCCCAAGTTGGCGTTATGCTACCTGATGCCACATAGCAGTTTCCGTCCCAGATGTCGATGTCAGTGCTAGTTGGTCCCGAAGGGCCATTTATCGAGATGAAGTCGTAGCTAAAATCCTCATTATACCTTATCAATCCGCGATCACGGTCGGCTATCCACATGACGTTGTCATTGTCAATGGTAGCATGATTGGGGTTAGCATATTGATTCTCTCCATACAAATGCGCAACTCGATATCTATCGTGATTACTCTTAAACTCTTTACTTGCACCATCAACAACAACAATCAGCCGATCTTCGGTGCTTTCAAGGGCTCGTATCTCTTGAGGTTCCACCTCAAAAGTAAATCGCTTCCATTGCCCATTCTCCATCCAGTACACAGTGTCAATTTCGTTTTCAACAGATAGGCCTACATATAGTCGATTGTTGAACCATGTACAAGCAACATACTCTCCGTTAGGAATATCACTTAGGGAGTTCCAATTGGCGAAGTCGGCTAAGTTAATTCCGTTCAACAGACCGTACAATACACCCGATTCTGTTGCAGCGTACAATCGATCTCCCGATACAACAGCATCATTCACTTTCAGCGCGGTTCCAGCGGAGCCGATCGAATAACTATCCTTGATTTCGTGCTTTATGATATCCATTACCACTATACCGAATCCACAAGCCAAGTAAGCATAATCACCGTTAACATGGATGTTGTTTATTGTTTTCAGACCCAGTATCTGTTTGTTCTTAATGTCCGGAACATTGATGATCTGACCATCCTGAATAAGGTCAATATTGGTATTGTCGTATGCTACAATCAACGTATTGTGCTCTTGACTCCATACAATGGAGGAAAAGCCAATGTCTGACAGCCCACTAACCTTAGAAATCCGAACGACATCACCCTCGGTCTTATGGTGCTTGAAGAGACCGCTCTCAGTCGCTGCATAAATCCATTCGCCAGCATCAGCCACCTGAACACCTTTGTTGTAAGGTAAATGATCACGCCATTGCCCAATTGCAACTTGACCGAATAAGGGGAGGCTGAATAGAACTACTGGAAGTAGAAACAAGCAGCGTGACATCCTAGTGGTAATGGTTTGAGACATACGTGACAAGTATAACTGTTGTGTGCGGAATTAACTGCAATCTGCTGAATATATTGCATGGGGTCAGCATAAGTCATTTACATAGATTTGTCAGACACGCCCGCAACATCCGGATGAACAACCTTCGATACATCGGAATCTTTTTGTTTTTGTTAACCATTGTAGGTTGCTGTTATTGGGAGGTTGCCTCTTTCAGTCATTCGCTTAAATGGGATATGCTCGATTGCTATTTCCCCTGGCGTTACGCTGCAAGCGAAAGCATCATACACGGTGCGTTCCCGTTTTGGAATCCATATCAGCATCTGGGTTATCCTATTCATGCAGATATGCGATCGGTCTTTTACCCCGAAACCTTCTTTGTTGCGCTGTTATTCGGTGGATATTCGCTCAAAACGCTACACTTTCTATTTGTCTTTTACATAGCCCTTGCCGGGCTCGGAATGTACCGTCTGAGCGAGCTGTTCGTTAAGAACCAATGGGCCAAGTTAGCGGCAGCAATAGCTTACATTTTATCGGGATATTTCGTGGGACATGGCCAAGAAATGTTTGGCATAATTGCCGCCACCTGGATTCCTTGGGTGCTGTATTATTTCATGCAGTTTCAGCAATCGCTTTCGTGGAATCATTTCTTGAAACTGCTGTTCTTCCTATTCCTTCAACTGACTGGAGGATACCAAGCTCTGAGCCTGATTCTTGCTTATTTATTGGTGCTTTTGGGTCTACTTGTAGTCATCTCGAGGTACCGGTCAGGTGGTATTAGCGGTTTGATGCCGCTGATCAGGAAAAACCTTGTACTCCTGGGTGGACTTGTTCTGTCTCTGACGGTGTTGGCCGCTGTGTATATTCAGGTAACGCCTCATGTTTCAAGGCTTACCAGCTTAAGTTTAGAAGAGGTGCATTTTGGCGCTCTTACCTCTCAGGCGTTGCTTTCATTCATTGCGCCATTTTCAGTGGCCACCAACGCCTCTTTTTTGGGTACAGATGTTTCCATGGCCAACGTTTATGTAGGTATGATCATACTTGCACTTTTCCTTACAGGATTGTTCTTTCCGAAGGATAAACGGCTAACGTTAATATTACTCTTTGGGGCCGCATGCCTATTAGCCGCTCTTGGCCCAGAATTACCTGTAAGAGAGTTTCTCTATCGATACGTTCCTGGAATGAACCTGTTCAGGATGTCAAGCTTTTTCTCCTATTTCTCACAACTTGCTATTATTCTGGTTGCTGCTCATGGCCTTGATCAACTGACCTCACGTTCTTTTGGTGCAACGAAACGATTGACATACGGTAGTCTGCTTATGCTAATCGTTGCATTGGGTGTTGCTGTTGCAACAATATTGGATAAAGCTTCAGGGCCAGACTTACTCGGTAGTTTGCTTCAAAACCCAACTTTCTCCTATTCCGAACTGAGTTACCACCAACGCCTATTGATGCATTCGGCTATTCAGTTTTGTGTATTAGCCGTATTTCTTGTTTTCATCTTCCTAGTTCGAAAGAACCCTAGAATAATAGGCCCAACGATAGTGTTGTTCATCATTCTGGAAATGGGCATTTCAGTACGACTGAATATAGACGCCACGGTTATTGGCCAAGAATCGCCTGTAATAGGACAACAACGGATTGACCAACAACCAAAGGGATTCCCGATTCCGAGTTTGGAGCAATCCTTACGCAGCAATGCTCAGAACAAACCAAAGCTATCCCCGCTTTATCATAACCTCAACACGTTCACTAAAACCACAACTGTTGAGGGTTTTAATAGCTTTCAGCTAGCGCGATTCAGTCAATTTGAGCAGAGTGAGAATCTATCGGAATCGTTAGAACGACCTCTGGTGTATTCATCCGACCCGACTGCATCCATCCGGATCGAAGAATATGAATCGAACAGCATTGTCTGTACGGTTTCTTCAGACCATCAAAATCGACTGGTGCTGCAGCAAGTGTACTATCCCGGTTGGGAAACGACTGTGGATGGTCATTCAGTGCCAACTGAACTTCAGTACGAAACCTTTCCTGCTACAAGTCTGGATTCAGGTCATCACCTCGTGGAATTCCGCTACCAGAATCGTCATGTAATAATCGGATTCATTATCTCGGCTATTGCCTTTATGCTGATTTTGCTGGCAGTTCTGTTTCACAACTTCAAGCAACGGCTTGGGGTCCGAAATTCTGTGCTTGGTTCAGGGCTTACAATTACGTTACTGTTGGCTCTGATGGGTTTCCAATGGTCCAAAACCTCCTCCATGGAAACGCTTCGAAATATTGAATACGCCAACCTCGTAAGCGAGCTTCAAAAGTTGAACCTCACGAATTCCAAGGTTTTTCTGCAAGTAGACAAACCAAGCCTAATGGACAGCCTACTCAATCTAGAAAAACTTGAAGCTGAAGTTGTTCTTTCTGATCTTAGAGCCTGCGTTGGTATGTCGCGTTTCTCGCGAGAGTTCCGAGGTGATGCAAACTCAAAAACGTTTGTTTACGCTGGAAGCATCCTTCCAGAAGACCAAGTTGTTCAGCAACTCATGGAAAGCGAACTGAAGCTCGTGGAATCAAAACATTTTGGCAGAGCATTCATTCATGTGTTCGAAAGAACTGCTGAAGACAAAACCTTGTTCCGCTCCTCAATCAACTTTGAAAAAGCTGACAACAATTTTGATCTAGATACCCTTGCAAAAGCTCATTCTGGGCTGTTCGATCATGTGATCTCTACCCAACAGAACGGCAGTCCACCAATTGCATTTCGGGTTGGAGATGTGACATCGGAAAAACGAGTTAAAATGCTTTTTGGATTGTGGGCTCGAATACCAATTGAGAACCCTGGCGAGGCCAACATGTGGGTCAATGTTTCTCGAAATGGAAAGGAATTGTGGAGTGGCGTTAAAAGGATAAACGACTGCAGTATTGAAAGCGGAGAATGGTTTGAAACAATGATGTTGGCTCAGCCAGATGTTGACCTTTTGCCTGATGATGTGGTTAAAGCGTTTGTTTGGGGTGGCAGCAAAGGAGAGCTGAGGATTGACGACATGTGGCTGACGGCCTCTTCGACCGATTAGTCAATGCCGCTCTCTGATAATGTATGTTGGTCTGCGCTTGCCTTCCATGAAGGCTTTACCCACATATTCACCTAGAATACCCAGCATGATAAGTTGAACCCCACCAATGAATAGAACACTGGCCGTGGTACTTGCCCAACCTGGTATGGCGTTATCCGTGAAGGCAAAAATGTAAATGACATAGACGCCATAAATCCCGGCCAAAGCGGCAATGACCAAACCCAGAACCATGGCCAACTGCAACGGTCGTACGCTGAAAGAGGTAATTCCAGACATGGCCAACGAGAACATTTTCCCATACGTGTAATTGGATTTTCCCGCGTATCGGTCTTTCGCTTTGAACTTGACCGAAGTCTGCCTGAAGCCTGCCCAGCTTACTAACCCTCTGAAGAACAGATACGATTCGTCCAGGTCTTTGATCACATCAACCACCTTTCGGTCCAGCAAACGATAGTCTGCCGTTCCAGGATGAATGCGAACCGAAGTGAGTCTCTGGGCAATTCGGTAAAACAACTTCGAGGTTGTTCTTTTTAACCAAGGAAGGTCATCTCCGTCTTCGCGCTGCGTGTAAACCACCTCAAAACCTTCTTTCCACTTCTTTATAAGGTCTGGAATAATCTCTGGCGGATGTTGCAGATCTGCATCCATGCTGATCACGCAATTGCCAATGGCATTATCCAAGCCTGCCTTCAGCGCAGCCTGATGTCCG
Source organism: uncultured Chryseobacterium sp. (assembly GCA_964457245.1). Lineage (GTDB taxonomy): Bacteria > Bacteroidota > Bacteroidia > UBA10329 > UBA10329 > UBA10329. Next base: position 81,587 of record CAYWET010000003.1, read on the forward strand.
AAGTTTCGGGAAAGTTGGAGCAGCCGTATGTTCTCATCCGATTTCTGTAGGTCTAGGATTCTCTCTGGCGTGTTGTCAGAGCTGCCATCATCCACAAAGATGAGCTCATATTTCTCGAACGTGGATAAAACCGGTTGCAGTTGCGTGTAAAGCTCAGCGATATTCGCAGCCTCGTTGAAGCATGGTACAACAACCGATATCAGCACACTTTCCTCTGCCATGTGGCTAAGGTAGTTTTTGGCAATCAGTTTTCCTCATTCGCCCAGCCGACCACGGCCAAGTCTATCTGCCGCTTTTCGAGAGAGACAGCCAGCACCTTCACCACTACGGCATCGCCAAGGGTGTAAGAGTTTCCGGTGGTGGAACCAACTACGCTCATGGTGTCTTCATCAAAATCGTAGAAGTCGTCTGGAAGGTCGCGCAAGCGGATCATGCCTTCGCATTTGTTCTCCTTGATCTCTACAAAGATTCCCCATTCGGTTACGCCAGAAATAAGCCCTTCGAACTCATCTCCAATATGGTCTTTGAGGAACTTGGCCTGCATGTATTTGGTACTTGCCCGCTCGGCCTCGGTGGCCTTCTTCTCCATATCGGAACTATGCAGACAGAGGTCTTCGTAATCTTTATTGTAGGCCGATTTTCCGCCATCGAGGTAACGCTGTAGTAGCCGATGCACCATTACATCAGGGTACCTTCTGATAGGTGATGTGAAGTGCGTGTAATAATCGAACCCGAGACCGAAATGACCGATGTTGTCGGTGCTGTATTCGGCTTTAGCCATGCAACGGATTGCCAGTGTGCTGAGCATATTCTCCTCGCCTTTTCCTTTGATATCGGCTAGGAGTTTATTCAACGATTCGGTGAGGATCCTACGTGGCCCCAGCTGCACTTTATAACCTAGCTGACCAGCAATTTCCACCAGCATTTCCAAGCGTTCCTGCTGTGGATCGTCATGAATACGATAGACAAACGTTTTTGGCTGCCCTTGCTTCGGGTTTCCGATAAAAGCGGCCACTTGCTTGTTGGCAAGCAACATAAATTCCTCAATGAGTTTGTTGCTATCCTTGTATTCCTTCAGGTAAACCTCAATCGGGTTGCCTTCATCATCCAGACGGAACTTCACTTCTTCCTTCTCGAACGCAATAGCCCCGTTGTCGAAACGCTTTTCGCGAAGTTGCTGTGCAAGGCTGTGCATGGTGAGCACCTCCTCTTTCAGCGGGCCATCTCCTCCTTCTATGATTTTCTGGGCATCATCGTACGTAAAACGTTGGTCTGAATTGATGATGCAACGCCCGAACCATTCGTTGATGACCTTGGCCTTGTCGTCCATTTCGAACACGGCAGAGAACACGAGTTTCTCTTCGTTGGGACGTAACGAACAGACCTTGTTGCTGAGTTTTTCGGGAAGCATGGGAATGACCCTATCCACGAGATAGACCGATGTTGCACGGCTAATGGCTTCTTCATCCAACGCGGTGCCGGGTTGCACATAGTGCGAAACATCGGCAATGTGGACCCCGATCTCCCAGTTTCCGTTTTCGAGTTTTTGGATGGAGAGGGCGTCATCAAAATCCTTGGCATCATCTGGATCGATGGTGAAGGTGGTTATCTGACGGAAGTCGCGCCTCATGGCAATCTCATCTGCCGATATCACTTCAGGAATTTCGTCCGCTTCCTGCTCTACATCTTCTGGGAAGTACAGCGGGAAATCGAACTCGGCCAAGATGGAATGCATCTCGGTTTCCATGTCGCCTGGTTCGCCCAGCACGGTAACCACATGGCCAATGGGGTTGTGCGCACGCTCTGGCCAATCCATCATTTTTACAATGACCTTGTCGCCATCTTGCGCGCCTTTCAATTCTCCTAACGGGATGAAGAAATCGACCGGCATATTGCGGTTATCGGGCACCATGAAGGCGACCTTGCTCTTGCGGTTAATGGTGAGTTTTCCGACAAAGGTTTCGCGCGCACGCTCGAGCACCTCCACCACTTCTCCTTCTATTCTACTGCCTTTATGGTTGGCGTACACATGCACCTTGACGGTATCGCCCGGCAGTGCTTGACGCACCTTACGCGGTGAGATGCGGATATCTGTATCGAACTCGGCCACGGTGACGTACGCGGTGCCGGTACTGGTAATATCAACTTTGCCCACCAGTTTCGGTGCGGGCTTATGCTTGAGTTGGTACTTGCCTCTTTCGACTTCGCGCACCAAGCCATCCCCTTTCATTTGGTTGAGGGTTTGCGCCAGTTTGGCTCTTCCGTCTTTATCGGTGATCTCTAGCCGCTTGGCTATCTGTTTATAATTGAGTGCCCTGTTTGGGCTTTTTCGCATGGTTTCCAGAATGGGTTCTTGGAAAACCGATTGGGAACGGCCTTTCTTCTTACCCTTAGCTTTCTTCTTCTTTTTCAAGTAGTTGTATTCAAATTATGGATGCAAAGGTAGGGATATTGGAAGGGGCGGAGTTAACGGGTGATGAAGTTATGAAGTAGGTATCAGTGAGTAACTAGCAAGAAAATCAGAATACGTCCGTAAATAGGTTACTAACTTGCATCCAAGTTTTAAACCGCAAAGGGACTAAACCAAATCTAATTCAACGATTGATGGAGATTTCGCTAAAAGAAGAAAGGAAACAATCAGTTGCACATCAGCTTACTCCCAAAAAATCGATACCCCATATCATTAAGTACATGGGGTCAAAACGAAGCCTAATTGATTTTCTAGCAGAGTCTTTCAACGAAATTTATGATGGAGAGCCAATCTGTGACCTGTTTGCTGGAACCGCAGTTGTTGGGGGAGCGTTTGGCGGTGGAGCCCAGATCTATTCCAATGACATACAAGAGTATTCAGCTGTACTAGCAAAAACATACCTTGGAGATTATGACTGGTCTATCTATGAAAACGTTCTTGAGAGCGTCATAGAAATAGCTCAATCTCACGTTAGTCAAGTTCGCAGACTATACCCTGATCTCGTATTCGATTACACGGTAGATTTAGACTTCAATTCCTTTAACGCGTTAGAACAAGAACAGCAAGAACTCATCTATTTTGATTTCAATGACCTAGAGCATCACCTATTCATTAAGAATTACTCTGGAACATATTGGTCATTTGACCAGTGTCTTTGGATTGATGCTATTCGAACCGCTGCTAATAGCTACTCTGATACTCCCGTTTACAATGTAATTCTATCAAGCCTCATGTTTGCCATGGCGTACAATGCCCAAAGTACTGGGCATTATGCCCAGTATAGAGATGCATATGATGAGGTTTCAATGAAGGATATAATTACCCATCGTAACAAGGAAATTGTCCCGTATTTCAGACGAAAGATGGAAGAGCTGATGGCGTTTACGGAATCAAATAAATTGAACCATGTTTATTCATCCATAGACTACCGGGAATGTTTAGACCAAATTCCTGAAGGAACTCTGGTCTATGCAGATCCTCCTTACGTATTCGTTCACTATTCAAGATTCTATCATGCTTTGGAAACTTTAGTATTGTATGACTACCCTGAGGTTAAGTACAAAGGGAGATATCGAACCGACCGTCACCAATCACCTTTTTGCAAAAGAACCGAGGTAGTGGGAGCTTTTGAAGATTTGTTTGAAAAGGTGGCTTCCAAAAATTCGAAACTTGTTTTAAGCTATTGTAATACGGGAATGATTACTTTGAATAACATTCTGGACATTGCTGCTGACAAATTGAGTGATGAGTATCGAGTATATACCAAAGAGATGGATTACCTGCACAGCACAATGGGTCGATTGAAAGATAAATCAAGAGATGTGAAAGAATATTTGGTTATTGCAGTACCTGAGTAAGCATGTCTGCCAAAAACGATTTTTCAAAAGTTAGGGGTTCTTGGACCAAGTTTGATTCTGTAAAAGTTTTAGCTGTGGTGTACAGCATAGAGACCCTGGAGAGGTTCAAAGCAAAACAGATTCAAATTGATGAACCAATACTTCGTTCATTTTTAGGCATTAAGTCGCTTAAAGATCCATTACCAAAATATTGGTTGGAGATTCAAGACTACCCTCAGGAAAAAAGGCTTTTCGCACTTTTTGCCAGCTTATTCCGAAATGGCAAGGTGATACGGCTGTTTGCGGAAAAATATTCCAAAGGAGAAATGAAGGGTGTAATGAAGCTTGGCTCACCCCATTCAAAGCAAGAGACCAACCTCAGGAGTGCCTTAATAGAATCAGGTGCTGCAGCGTTGATTTATAGAAAGTCTGATTCGGTACCTTATGACTTCTCCCCCATATTTCAAAATCCGAAAGTGGGACGATTGTTTAAAGAGGTCTTGAAAGAAAGAGTATCGCGCATCGCGAAAAACCCTACTGAAGGTGAGTTTTATGCGGTTTGTGAGGAAAATCAATTCCACAAGGCACTTAGTCTGACAAAAACTCAGTTCCGAAACTGGCTTGAGGGTGAAACTGATATAAATTACAGTGAAACTTCAGCAAATTATCTCGATGAGATTCGAATTTCTGGGTTCTACTCGATTGGCGAAATTATTCTCTCAGGGTTGAAGGATACCAAAGAGATATACCTACTTGGGGAAAATGGAGATGGCAAATCCTTAGTCTTGATGGCAATTTATCTTGCTTTCAACCGACATTTCGTTTCGGAACAAACCGATCAAGAAAGTACTGGGAAAGCGGTTGATATTATAAGGGCGAACAAAGGTGTCTTCTTAGAAGCTGTCGACAGTAATGGCAAAACCTATGGTGCTAAGAATACTGGATATCTGAGCAACCTTTTTGGATATGGAACTCACAGAGGCCGCTATTCAACCGATAATGCTGAGGAGTATGGTTTCATGTCTCTGTTCAGTAGCGAAGAGGAACTTACAAATCCTAACTCATGGCTACGAAACCAACGGCATCTAGAATTGGAAAAAGCACTGGGCCAAAATAACATGGTTGGTGAAAACAAATCACTGCCAAAATCTTTCCCGACTGAACCCTTGTTAGCCATGTTTCATGATTTGCTGGAAAGGAATATTGAAATAACATTTAAAGGTCCAGACGTCATTTTTAATGAAAAGGGTGCTCAACTAACTTTTGATCAATTATCTGAGGGCTACAAGAGTATATTAATCTTCGTTTCCGACCTTCTGAAACGGCTTCAGGAAAATCAGCCAACCGTTAATGATGTTAAGAAGTTTAAGGGAATCGTAATTGTAGATGAAATTGATCTTCATCTGCACCCTAAATGGCAGAAAAACATCGTTAAAAAACTTAGGAAGCTGTTGCCGGAAGTCCAGTTTATTCTTTCCACCCACAGCCCAACTATGATTCAGGGCGCATCAAATGACGCTGTAATTTATCGCATTTACCGAAACACTGTGGACGGAAAAACGAAAGCTTCCGAACCCTATTACCGAAATGAGCTAAACTACATGATGGTAAACACACTACTTACCTCCTCTTTGTTTGGTTTGGACAATTCCCGATTGGATAATGAGAATCAAAATTCAGATACAAGCGAAACCTATTTGCTATACCGAATCAACGAGATTATTTCTGAAAAACTGGAGCAGGAGAAAAGGGATGGCAAGGAGTTTATCAGTGACGATACGATAGATGAATTAATCAAGAAGGCCATTGACCAAGAACTTGGAAAAAATGATCAAAATTGATAAGGATTTAAATGGTGTTCCTCCCTCTCTTCAACTTCCAGAACGTCAGTACTTCTCTGGAACAATTCCGAGACCGCCCAAAACAACTCATCAAAGACGAAGAGAGTTAATTGACCAAGGTAAATACATTGATACCGCCCAATACAACTCCCGTTACAAACAGTCTGACACCAAAGAGGCCTTAAAGCTTCTGTACCATAATAAATGTGCTTACTGTGAACAGGTGGTGGAACAAACACATGTTGAACACTATCGACCAAAGAGCACATACTATTGGCTCGCTTACTCATGGGACAATCTTCTATTATCGTGCCCTACTTGTAATAAGCATAAGGATGTTAATTTTCAACTGGACGGCCCAGAGGCAAGTTTGTTGAATGCAAAGGAAGCGTTGTCGAATATTCATGCCTTGAGGACAAGCTATGATGACACCGAGCTACCTCGGTTAGTAAACCCTGAGGTTACAGATGTAAGTGGACAAATCGTTTTTAATCAATCAGGCAATGTAGATTCTGCTGACAGCAGACTCGCCTACACAATTGAGGTATGCAAGATAGATAGAGCTACTCTCAATGATCAACGAAAAAAACTACTTGAAGTGTTTGCCCGCGATGTAAGGTCAGCTCTACTTGAAGCTTCGGACACCAACAAACAAGAACTTCTAGTTGGTTCAATAATCACAAAATTTATTCGAGATTCTTGTGACAACGAAATGGCCTTTCTTGCGTTTAGACGTTTCGCTATAGCAAGCAACTGGCTTAAAGAAATAATCATTGAAGTCAAACGGATGCCATCCAATTAAGTTGTGACTAACTAAGCCTCACCCACCCCTCTCAATCCGCCTAAGCACCTCCTCAATCTCCTGAGGAGATTTACCCACAAGCAATTTCGCCACCTCTGGCACGGTCGGCTTTTTCAGTACACGCAGGTGGTGCTTTGGGTCCCCCTTCCAAGTAAAAAGGTCATTCGGCAGGCAGTTGAACGTTTCGCACAATCGTGTCATCATACTCAGGCGTATCTCCTTGGGCTCGCCATTCAAGAGTCCACGGGCCTCACTGGCCGTATAGCCATGGTTCATTAGAAAAGAACGCCCAGAACGGATGCCGTTCAGCGCTAACAAGCGGTGTATGTCTACATGTATCGTATCATTTGAATTCATGCTTATCACAACGTTCTTTAGGTTCAAATTAGTATCAGCTAATGCATGTTTTTTGTTAAAAACAAGGGCAAATTGGTTGTTCCTTCACTAAAAAGTGACGTTCAACCGCAAACATTGGCTTTGTAACCGCCAACAAAAGTTTTGCAATAGCAGATCAGGAGTTTGCAACAGCAAACCCCAACTTTTCCTTCACCAACATCAGTTTTGCAACCGCAACATGGCAACTTTCCTCCGCCAATTCCGCGTTTGCAATAGCAAACCACCCACGTTCAACAACAGATCGGTGGTTATTCAGAACACAGAATATCACAGCCATAACAATGCCGTGGGTTTCCAACCCGTTTTAGATGCAAATGGCGCAATGCTTCACTTTAGATAAAGCAGCCCGCCCAAAAGCAAAAAGACAAACACTTAAAACCTGGAAATCATGACAGACGAACAATCAAATCAACTCGATATGCTTCTTGTCCTTAGAGACTTCTATACAGACAATCAAGCAGCCATCGATGCCATTCCTGTGCTTGCATTGAACTTCCCAACAATCGCCACAAACATTGCCGTCATCAACAGCAATGTGGCAGGGCAGTCCGCTAATATTAAAGGGGTAACGCAAAACAAGACCAACCTCCGCACAAACCTCAACGAACTCACATTCAACATTCTTGGAATTGCCCGTGCATGGGCCGTTGCAGAAGACAATGCAGCGCTGGCTGAAGAGTTCAGGGTTACAGAATCTGGCCTCGAGAAAATAAAAGACGACACCATGGCCGCCTACTGTACGCATCGCTACACATTGGTCAACGATAACTTGGCTTCTATGGCAGATTACGGAATTGTATTGGCCACAATGACCACATGGCAAGATGCAATTACCGATTACGGGAATGCCGTGGCTAGTCCCCGTGAAGCCATTAACACAAGAAGCACGCACACAGATAATCTAAAGACCGTCTTTGATGATACCATGAAACTCCTGAAAGAGAACATCGACCCCGTAATGCTCAACTTCAAAACCTCCGACCCCGCTCTGTACAGTGGTTATGAAAAAGCAAGAATCATTATCGACCGAACAGGGCAAGGTGGTGGCACCCCTACCCCGCCAGAAGAGGCCAAGTTATCGGGGCAAATTACAGACAGTAGTACGCTAACGCCATTGTTTGAGGTTTCCGTTACCATGACGCCTTCTTCATCAAGCGAGCCACCGATTACTGTACTTACCGATGCCAATGGCAATTACTTGATCGAGAATATACCGCCTGGTGACTTTGATTTCTTGGCCGAAAAGGTGGGTTACGAACCCGTAAGCAACTCAGGCACTATAACAGCAGGTGAGAGTGCTGTCTATAATATTGAGATGGTGCCTGTTGCGGAGCCTTGATGGTCAGGGTTCACGTAAGATTATAACTTAGTGCAAACCATTAGTCTTGAAACCAACCCCAATCACATGAATTTGCACGACTACCCGCATGTTTGGCCCAAAATGATTCCGCAGTTGGAATCTGCATTATTACGCCATGAAGAAGCGCTTACCAAAATGGCCAACTTCAAAAAGAAGTACACCTCAGTAAAGAATAAAGCAAAACGGATAGAAAAGTATTTGGTAAACGCGGACCAGGAGACAAAAAGATACCTTGAGCTAAGCAGTTTGAACTACCTCCGATACGCGGAGAACAAATTCACTCTTGTAAACAAAAAACTGAAGCGCTTTAGAGAACACGAGGTAAAATCCTGTGATCGATCTCTTAGACTACTGAAAGGCCCAACCTTAGACCCGAACATTACTCAATGGCACATCAAAAACGTTTCGGCTCACCTACACCATGTAAATAGCCTACTCCACGAAGTTTCCGATATGGTCCGAATTGCCAAGGGGCATCTGACCAAAGTAGACGACATGAAGAAGTATTTGGCTCAGGTACGAAGGCGAAGTAGGCTATCCTAAAGCCCTCTCACCCTCTAATGCAGGTTAGAAATGAATGACGTCAAACTAGCTTGCTTGCTAATACCTAAAAGCTAATCGCTTTTAGTAAGCCCTCACATTCTTCCCTTCCATAAAGTTGATGAAGGCTCTGTTTACCACGCGGTTTCCGCCTGGTGTTGGGTAGTTTCCAGTAAAGTACCAATCTCCCAAATGGTCTGGACAGGCTGAGTGCAAGCCTTCAATGGATTGGAAAATGAGCTTCACTTCGGCATTGATGGTCTTCGGAGAGATGATCTCAGCAGCTTTATCAGAAAGTTGCTCCGCGGTGAAGGGTCGGTAAACATCTTTTACCACATTCACGTTCTGCTCAATTGGCAATTCCATCTGCGCTTTGGCTTTCTCGTAAACATCATCCAAGATGTTTTCCTGCTTGGTTTCTTTCAGGAGTTCAACCGCTGCACGGAACACCATGAAGTCGCCCAACTTGGCCATGTCAATGCCATAGCAATCTGGGTAACGAATCTGTGGCGCACTGGAAACGATGATGATCTTCTTCGGGCCCAAACGGTCAACAATTCTGAGTATGGACTGCTTCAAAGTGGTTCCCCGAACGATGGAATCGTCAATCAGCACCACATTATCCTCGCCCCGTTTTACCGCACCATAAGTAATGTCGTACACGTGCGAAACGAGGTCATCGCGATGCACATCATCGGTAATGAATGTTCTAAGCTTTGCATCCTTGATGGTGAGTTTCTCAACCCTTGCTCGCATGTTCAGAATATCGCGAACCTGCTGCGCATCCAACGAACGTTTGCCCGATAGAATCTTGTCTGTTTTAAGGATATTGATGTAATCCTCAACGCCTTTTACCATTCCATAGAAAGAGGTTTCAGCCGTATTCGGGATGAACGAGAAAACGGTGTTCTTCACATCATAATCCAATTCCTTGAGTACTGGCGCAACCACCAATCTCCCAAGCTCTTTACGCTCTTGGTAAATGTCCTTGTCGCTACCGCGAGAGAAGTAAATACGCTCAAACGAGCACGATTTTCTTTCCAACGGCTCACGGAACTGCTCCTCAGAAACGGTTCCGTCTTTCTTCATAATCAGTGCGTAACCGGGCTTGATTTCTTTCACCTCTTCCCATTGCACATTGAAAGCGGTTTGAATGGCCGGACGTTCGCTGGCCACAACAATCACTTCATCATCCATATACCAATGCGCGGGGCGGATTCCTGCAGGGTCGCGCATCACAAATGCATCGCCATGACCGATCATTCCAGCAATGGCATAACCGCCATCCCATTTCTTGGCAGACTCTGTCAAGATCTTTGGGATGTCCATGTTTTTGGCAATGAGCGGTGTCGCCTCCAATTTTGAGTAGCCCTTCTCTTTATAATCGTAATAGAGTCTATCGTTCTCCTCATCAATGAAGTGCCCGATCTTCTCCAATACGGTTATCGTATCTGCCTTTTCCTTCGGGTGCTGACCGATCTCTATCAGTTGTTCGAACAACTCATCAACATTGGTCATGTTGAAGTTGCCGGCCAACACCAAGTTCCGTGTCATCCAGTTGTTCTGACGCAAGAACGGATGGCAATGCTCAATGCTATTTCCACCGAAAGTTCCATAACGCAAATGCCCAAGAAACAACTCGCCCGTATAGGGCAAATTCTGCTTCAACCATTCAGGGTCTTGAACATGCTCCGGGTGTTTTTCAAACTCCTCCTCAAACCGCTTGTTGATGTGCGCAAACAGGTCTTTGATAGGCGTGGAAGTGTTCTCACGATGACGGCTAATGTATCGCTTGCCAGGCTTCATATCGAACTTGATATTGGCCAAACCAGCGCCATCTTGCCCACGGTTGTGCTGCTTCTCCATAAGGAGATACATCTTGTTCAGGGCATAAAAACTTGAGCCGTATTTTTCCTTGTAATAGCTGAGAGGTTTCAGCAAGCGGACCATTGCAATTCCGCACTCGTGCTTTATAGCGTCACTCATGGTGGATTCTAAGGCACAAAGGTACTTAAACCTAATGAGGTTGAAAGGTCAGTAATCGAGTACCGGAGCCGTTTCGTTCAACACGTTTTCAACGCTAACGTAAGGCAGATCGAACGCTTCCGAAACGCCTTCGTAAACCACATCACCGTTCACCACGTTGAGACCTTTTTTCAACTCTTCGTTCTCAGCGCAAGCTTTTCTCCAACCTTTATCGGCCAATTGCAGTGCATAAGGAAGTGTTGAGTTTGTAAGGGCAATGGTTGACGTGCATGGAACCGCTCCTGGCATGTTCGCAACGCAATAATGCACCACATCATCCACAATAAAAGCTGGGTCTTGATGGGTCGTTGGCGTGCAGGTTTCCACGCAGCCTCCTTGGTCTACCGCAACATCTACGATCACCGTACCCGGACGCATAGATTTAAGCATGTCCTTCGTGATCAATTTCGGAGCTTTTGCACCTGGAATAAGAACCGCGCCCACAATCAGGTCATGGGTTTGGATAAGCTTTCTGATGTTGTACTCGCTGCTGAATTCGGTAACCACATGATGCGGCATGATGTCGTTGATGCGTCTTAGTCGAGGCAAATCAATGTCCAGAATGGTAACATGCGCTCCAAGACCCGCTGCCATTTTCGCTGCTTGAACCCCAACAATTCCACCACCGAGGATCAACACTTTTCCTGGTGCCACACCTGGAACTCCGCCCAACAGTACACCACGTCCTTTAACTGGCTTTTGCAGATAGCGGGCACCTTCCTGAATGGCCATTCTTCCAGCCACTTCAGACATGGGTACCAAAAGAGGAAGCGATCGGTCTTCTTTTTCCACGGTTTCGTAAGCCAAGCAAACTGCTCCACTATCGATCATAGCAAGCGTAAGGGGTTCGCTTGATGCAAAATGGAAATAGGTGAAAATGAGTTGGTCTTTTCTGCACCGCGCATATTCTTCGGCAATCGGCTCTTTCACTTTCATGATCATTTCGGCAGATGCCCAAACCTGATCGGCTGTTGCCAAAATCTCAGCGCCAACCGCCTTGTAATCCTCATCAGGGAAACCGCTACCGTCTCCAGCCAAGGTTTCAATCAATACGGAATGACCTCTTTTAATGAACTCATGCGCTCCTGAAGGAGTCAGTGCAACTCTGCTTTCATTGTTCTTGATTTCCTTTGGAACCCCTATTATCATGATGCAAGTGTTTTGGTTTCAACAAAAATCTGTACTTAACCCCTAATTATTTAGGGGTCTCTTGTGATTTTTTCTGGTTTTTTACAATTGGCCTGTTGAAAACCCAGGGGTTACTCAGCCTGCTTCCAGCGTTTTACCTCCACTTGCTCTTTAATGATGTCGATGCTTTTGTTGATCATCTCCACACTCATTTTATTGAGTTCCTCATCTTCCTCTTCCAACAGCATCATATCCATGGTCACATCGGCCAGTTCGCTGATAACCTTGGTATTCTCTTCGCTGCTCATATCTTTCATCATGCCCTCGATGACGGCATAGGTTATCTGCGCTACAGCTGTTTCCAGCTTTCCGGTAATGGTGCTTCCCACCAATGGGATGGCCGCAATGTCTTTTACTTCCGAGTTGTTGCGGACCGCCTCGGCAACTTTTCTGTTAACGTAAGCCTGAAGTTGTTCTTGATAGCGCTCATAATGTTGTTCGCTGGCAGCAGTTATTCGGCTCGAAAGCCATTCGACCAAGACTTCTTTCTGCGGACGGATAACCTCCACAATAATGCGACTGGCAACAGGAGTTCCGTGCTTCAACTCGTCTTGGACTCCGCTCAAGACATTCACCACAACACGGTCGGAAACCTCCTCTACAATGACCGCGCTGTAGCGCTGATAGATGCGGAAGAAATACGATTGGCGCAAATCAATAACGCTCATTTTGTGAAGGCGTAAAACCATACTTCCCACTCGGAAAATCCGCAGGAATCGAAACTGCCCTAACGGGATGCAACCGAGCACATCATACCAATGCAGAAATGGATAGAAGAACCATTTGTGATGCTTCTGATGGTAAACCGCAAAGAACCATCGCGTACAGAACTCTGCAATAAAAATGGCAACGAAATACAGATCGTAGCGATAGAAGTTGCGGTGCAAATGCGTGTTGTACCAATCGTAAAACGCAGGGAAATACTGATGAATAAACTCGTTGCTGACGTTAATGGTGAAATTCCATTCGAAGAGGATGTAAAGCAGGTTGATGACCACGAGATTGACCATCAGTAGATCTACGATAAACAGCGTTGTGCCGCGCTCGTCCTTGAATTTCGACCAATTGATTTTCATCATATCACGAAGTTAACTGCAATGGGAATACTACATTGCGACCAACTCAATTGAACCGCAGATGTCTGAAGAATTAAAGCCTTGTCCAGTTTGTAAATCGCCTTACGGCTACGCAATGAACCACGCCATTTACGCATGCCCAGAGTGCGGCCACGAATGGAATGTGCAGGAGGAAGACAACGAAGAACCTCAGGAAGAAGCATTTGTTGTAAAGGATGTGAACGGCAATGTTCTGCAGGACGGTGATTCAGTAACTGTAATCAAAGACCTGCCAGTGAAAGGCGCCAAAGGGCCCGTAAAAGCTGGCACCAAAGTGAAGAACATCCGTTTGGTGAATAGCGACCACAACATCGATTGTAAAATCGATGGATTTGGTGCGATGGGACTCAAGTCTGAGTTTGTGAAGAAGGCCTGAGGCTTCGACTTCGCTCAGCCTACGGCTTCTTATCCAAATGATTCCAACCCTGCGCTTGCAGATCGATCAATTGGTCGGCAGCAACCAGGTTGTAACCATCTGATTTCTCGGTAATGTGACCAATAACCCGAATAGCCGGATTGGTTTCTATCCGCTTATAATCTTTGATATCAACCGTGAACAGCAACTCGTAATCTTCGCCTCCATTCAGCGCGGCCGTGGTCGGATCTAAGTTCAGTTCTTCGGCTGCAATTCCTGTGGTGTGATCAACTGGAATCTTATCGATATAAACACGACAACCCACTTCGCTCTGCGTGCAGATGTGCATCAGGTCAGAACTCAAACCATCTGAAATATCCAGCATGGCGGTCGGCTTCACTTTTTCGAGTTCAAGAATATCGATGATCTCTGCTCTGGCCTCTGGTTTCAGTTGGCGCTCCAACACGTAATCGTGTCCAGAAAGATCGGGTTGTATGTCTGGGTTTTCTTTGAAGATCTTCTTCTCTCTTTCGAGTAATTGCAAGCCAAGGAATGCAGCACCAAGATCGCCCGAAACACAGATCAGGTCGGTTTCCTTTGCGCCATTTCTATAAACGATATTGTCTTCTTCCGCTTCTCCGATTGCGGTAACGCTAATGGTCAATCCGCTTAGCGAACTGGTGGTATCGCCACCTACCAGATCCACATTGTATTTCTCGCAGGCCAGTAGAATTCCGGTGTAGAGTTCATCTACTGCCTCCAACGAAAACCGACTTGAAAGTCCGATGGAAACCGTGATCTGGGTTGGTTTTCCATTCATGGCGTAGATGTCGGAGAGGTTAACCACCACGGCTTTGTAGCCCAAATGCTTCAGCGGTGCGTAGCTCAGATCAAAGTGAATGCCTTCCAGCAGCATATCGGTTGTTACCAGCGTTTTCTTCTTATCGCTTCCGATAACGGCTGCGTCATCACCAATTCCTTTCACGGAACTCTTTTGGCGTAGTTCAACCCCTGATTTGATCTTGTCAATCAGTCCGAACTCTCCGAGTTCGCTCAATTCGGTTCTTTCGTTGTTTTCAAACATGCGGCAAAGGTCGTAAATGGAAAATAGTCTAAACAAAAGAGCCGCGATAAATCGCGGCTCTTCGTCCTTTAAAACTTCACATCGCTTAGCGCAGCATTCTTAGCGCGCTTGCGTTCGTGTTCTTTCAATAATGTTTTTCTCAATCGGAGTGATGAAGGTGTGGCTTCCACGTATTCATCCGCTTGGATGTATTCCAACGCTTCTTCCAACGAGAATTTTCTTGCTGGCGCGATCTTCACTTTATCGTCCGCTCCTGCAGAACGCATGTTGCTCATCTTCTTGGTCTTGGTGAGGTTCACAACCATATCGTCTGCACGGGTGTTTTCCCCCACAACTTGTCCTTCGTAGATAGCTTCGCCCGGATCAACAAAGAAACGGCCGCGATCCTGCAAGTTGCTGAGCGTATATGGAATGGCGGTTCCAGCCTCCATCGAGATCAATGAACCATTCAAACGACCTGGAATTTCTCCTTTGTATGGTTGATATTCCTTGAATCGGTGACTCATGATGGCCTCACCAGCCGTTGCCGTAAGCAATTGATTTCTGAGACCGATGATTCCGCGAGATGGAATGGTGAACTCAAGCAACATACGGTCTCCTTTCGGCCCCATGTTCACGATTTCGCCCTTACGGTTAGTTACCATTTCCACAGCTTTCCCGTGTACTTCTTCCGGCAGGTCAATGGTAAGGTCCTCCACAGGTTCGCATTTCACACCATCAATTTCTTTGATGATTACCTGCGGCTGACCGATCTGTAGCTCGTACCCTTCTCTTCGCATCGTTTCAATCAATACTGAAAGATGCAATACACCTCGACCGTAAACTTGGAAGCTATCTGCAGAATCCGTTGGCTCTACGCGCAGCGCAAGGTTCTTCTCCAATTCCTTTTCCAGACGCTCACGCAAATGACGCGAGGTAACGAACTTTCCTTCTTTACCGAAGAACGGAGAATCGTTAATGGTGAAAAGCATACTCATTGTAGGCTCATCGATGTTGATCGGTGCCATTGCCTCTGGATTCTCCACATCTGCAATCGTATCACCGATCTCAAATCCTTCCAACCCGACCAATGCACAGATCTCGCCAGCTTGAACCTCTTCCACCTTGGCTTTGCCCATTCCTTCGAACACATAAAGCTCTTTGAGCTTGCCTTTGGTTGTTGTTCCATCGCGCTTGATCATGGCCACTTGCTGGCCGGCTTTCAACGTTCCGCGATACAATCTTCCGATGGCGATTCGGCCAATGTATGGCGAGTGATCCAACGAAGTGATTTGCATTTGCGTGGTTCCTTCCGCTACTTTCGGTGCTGGAATGTGCTCGATAACCTGCTCCATCAAATAATCGATGTTGCCTGTTGGCTTAGTGGCATCTTCGCCCATCCAACCCATTTTGGCCGAACCGAAAACCGTTGGAAAATCCAACTGCTCCTCCGTTGCTCCAAGGTTGAACATCAGGTCGAAAACAGCTTCTTGCGCCTCGTCTGGCGTACAGTTCGGCTTGTCAACCTTGTTCACCACAACAATCGGTTTCAAACCTAATTCGATGGCCTTTTGAAGCACGAAACGCGTCTGTGGCATCGGCCCTTCAAAAGCATCAACCAACAGCAAAACACCATCTGCCATGTTCAGCACACGCTCTACTTCGCCTCCGAAGTCGCTGTGTCCTGGGGTGTCGATGATGTTGATCTTGGTGTCGCCCCAAGTAACCGAAACGTTCTTTGATAGAATGGTAATTCCACGTTCCCGCTCGAGGTCGTTGCTGTCCATTACCAACTCTCCCATGGTTTCGTGTTCTGCAAAAACCTTGGCGGCTTCTAGCATTCGGTCAACCAACGATGTTTTGCCGTGGTCAACGTGCGCAATAATTGCAATGTTCCGTATTGATGTCATGCCCTTGAAAATCAGCGCGCAAAGGTACGGTTAAGTTTGGCTTATGTTTGTGCAAAATTCTATCAACGACAAGTGAAACCGACTCCCATCACAAAAGGCCTGTTTATAGGTGGTTTCGGAATGCTTCTGATCAGCGTGCTTTTCTCAATAAGCGGGTGGCCCGCAGCTGAGATGTTTGCCATCCTCGGTTCCACCATTTCAATCGGTTTCTACTTCGTTTTTAGCAGATTCAGCAACAGGCGTTCGAATTACGCCCGCCACATTGTTCTTATTGCACTTTCAGCAGCAATCATTCTTAAATCATTCGGAATTGCGGCCGGGTCATGGTTGTTACTAGTGGCATTTGTTGCGTTTCTCGTGTGGTTTGCATGGTCGGTTTTAGAGGAAATTCCTCCTTCTGAAGACTGATTTAATCCGCATCTTTGCCGCATGAGCGCTGGCAAACTCATCATTTTCTCCGCCCCGAGCGGATCGGGCAAAACCACCTTGGTTCATCACCTGCTTTCTAAACCTGAATTGAAACTGGCGTTTTCGGTTTCGGCCACTAGCCGTGCTAAACGACCCAACGAAACAGATGGAAAGGACTACTATTTCCTTTCTGCCGATGAATTCAGAAAGCGAATTGACGCTGGCGATTTTCTCGAATGGGAAGAGGTTTACACAGACCAGTTCTATGGAACGCTTCGTTCAGAAATTGACCGCATTCACGCAGAAGGAAAGCACGTAATGTTCGATGTTGATGTTGTCGGTGGATTGAACATCAAGAAGCAATTCGGAGATGATGCATTGGCGGTTTTTGTGAAACCTCCTTCAATCGAAGAATTGGAAAATCGGCTGAGAAACCGTTCTACCGAAAGTGAGGAAAGCCTCAGAAAGCGTGTTGGAAAAGCTGCCGAGGAAATGCAATACGCCAGTCCGTTTGATGTGATTCTAGTAAACGATGACCTCGAGACGGCAAAAGCGGAGGCAGAAAAGCTGGTTTCTGATTTTACAAATAGTTGATTGTGATTCCTTCAGAAAAAATCCTCCGCCTCACTTCGGCACCTCCTTTTCAAGGAGGAAGGGGCTCTTTCCCCCTTTCAAAGGGGGTGTTTTGAATGTGTAGCTTGCGGAACATTTCGAAACGGGGGATTTGTATATAGCTGAACAGATGAAAAAAGTTGCACTGTTCTTCGGTTCGTTCAACCCAATTCATATTGGGCACATGATTATTGCCGACCACGTTGCCAACCACACGGATTGCAAGGAAGTTTGGTTCGTGGTTTCGCCACACAATCCGCACAAGGAAAAGAAGACACTTTTAGCGGACCACCATCGTTTGGCAATGGTTGTTCGAGCAACAGAAAACGATATGCGATTCCGCGCTTCGGACATTGAGTTTCATCTCGGCCAACCTTCTTATACCATCAACACGCTCGTTCATCTGAAGGAAAAATATCCTGAAGTTGAGTTTTCGCTCTTCATGGGAGGAGACAATCTTGCGTCTCTTCATAAATGGAAGAATTACGAGGCGATTCTGGAAAATCATCCGATTATCTGCTACTCCAGGCCCAACACAGATGTTCAGAATTTGAATCTCGAAGGAAACATTACCATCCTTGACGCACCTTTGATGCAGATATCATCGAGTCATATCAGAGACCAAATTGCAAAAGGACATAGCGTGAAGTACCTGATGCCATTGGAAGCTTGGCAATATTTGGATGAGATGAATTTCTACCGATAATCATCGATATGTTTTACATTTAATCTGTCTATGGGAGAAAGTGTTTCGTTTTTGAGTTGGGGGCTGCCCCTTTTTTCCGTCATCATTCTACTGTTGGTGTGGTGGTTCTTGAACAGCCGTCTGAATCGACTGCGTCTCAACGACCAGCTGGAACTAGGGAAAATGGAAGCAGAGCGCTTGAAGCAACTCGACCTCGTAAAATCTGATTTCTTCTCGAACGTTACCCACGAATTCCGCACGCCATTGACGCTGATTCTTGGTCACTTGGATCAGGTAATTCCCAACATTACAGACGATAGGGCGAAGAAGGAACTGATTGTTGTAAAACGAAATGCCAAGCTTCTCGAAAAACTGATCAATCAACTGCTTGATATTGCAAAGATCGAGGCGGACAGAATGGATATTGATCTCCGCAAGGGAAATATTGTTCCGCTTCTGAATGAGATTCAGCGTTCGTTTGCTTCTCTTGCCGACAGAAAAGGTGTTGGGCTGGATTTTGAAGTGAAGCAGGAGACAATCAACATGGAATTCGACCCAGACAAGGTTGAGTTGATTTTCTACAACCTGCTTTCAAACGCATTCAAATTCACGGATAAAGGAAAGGTCAGTCTTACAGTAGATACCGCTGAAAAGGACGGGAAACAGTTCTGCAAACTTGTTGTGCAGGATACAGGTATCGGAATTGTAGAAGAACAGATTCCGAAGGTATTCGACAGGTTCTATCAATCTGAAAACTCCCGTTGGAGAAAAAATAAGGGAACAGGGATTGGTCTGGCTTTGGTAAAAGATCTGGTTGAACTCCACGAAGGAACCATTGACCTTAAGAGTATTTCTGGCGTTGGAACCGAGATTACTATCATGCTTCCCGTTGAGCACCAACTACTGAATCAGGATTCCGAAATGGAAATTCCTGCCTTGGAACCAATCGACCCAGACTTGGAAGTGGCAGTTGAATTTGATTCTTCTGAACAGAAACTGACGGAAGAAGAGGTTAACGCACAGAACATTGTCTTGGTTATTGAGGATAATGACGACATCAGAAACTTCCTTCGATTAACGCTCGAACCGACTTTCCGCGTTTTCGATACCATTGATGGCGAAACAGGAATTGAAAAGGCAACCGAGATTATTCCAGATGTAATTGTTTGCGATGTAATGATGCCAGGGAAAGATGGTTTCGAGGTCACGAAAATCTTGAAGAAGCAAGAAAAGACCAGCCACGTTCCTATTATTCTTCTCACAGCGAAAGCTGGTGTCGAGAACAGAATTACTGGTTTGGAAACTGGTGCTGATGCTTACGTTCCAAAGCCGTTCAGCTCAGATGAATTACATGCTCGCATTAAAAACCTGATTGACGGAAGAAAGAAACTGAAAGAGAAATACTCGCGCTCACTTTTGGTTAAGCCAGAGGTTGTGGCCGAGCCGTCAATGGAAGAGAAATTCTTGCTGCGGGTAAAGAAAGTAGTGGAAGAACATCTGGATGATGAAAACTTCAGCGTTGAAGAACTCAGCAAGAAAGTAGGCATGAGTCGTGCGCAGCTTCACAGAAAACTGATTGCCCTTACAGGCAAAAGTGCAAGCCGTTTTGTGCGAAATTATCGCTTGGAGCACGCTTACCAATTGCTGGAAAACAGAGTTGGCACGGTTTCTGAAATTGCATACCGCGTTGGCTACAGTAGCCCAGCGTATTTTACCAAGTGTTTTACCGAAGATTTCGGCATCTCTCCGAGTCAGGTTAAGAAGGACACTTAGACCCCTACCATTTTTGTCTCATCTTGGATTTGCAACGAATTTGCACTCGCGTTGCAACATTTTTACATATTCTCTACGTATCTCACGCAACTTTCACTTTTGTAACAACATAAGTTGAGACACCCGTCTTAACTCTCGGCACCGATCTGGAAGCCTGATGATCCATTCCTCCTGAAATTTGACTCAGTCATTCACCTAAAGGAAATGGTCATGAAAAATCAGGCATCAAAACACGGACAGAGGAGTGCTATGCAAGCGGCAGGAAATGAAAACTCCTCGCGCGTACCATTAGTAGCCGCAGTTATTCTTTACTCAACTATGCTTGTGCTTCTTGCCAACCTCGCGTTAGCGGAATCCAGTAGTCTTGGTGCATTGATCAAGGTGAACAACCAATTGGATGGCAACGCTTTTGCAAAATTGGATGCAAAGGTTAAATCCACCACCGGTAACGTTATGGCCATTGACTTGCCAAAAGCTTCCTTGGCCAGCGTTTCCAATGTTAAAGGTGTTTGCAACACACAACTTGACCACACCCGAAACAACGCTCAGGATCTGGACGCGGAAGCAGCGAAGAACAAGTACGCAGGAGTTGGAGTGGTTGTGGGAATCTTGGACAACAATGGTGTGTTGGGTTCAGATGCCGTTGCCAAACTCAAAAAGGTTGAGAAGGCAGCTAACGTGGGATTTATCTCTTACGTTTCCGACAACCCTAGTTCTACAGTGATCATGCGTAACATCAACGGTGGTGAAAGCAACTTAATCCAAGCGCTTTTATATATGGAAGATTACGCCAAAACGGTGGGCAAGCCGTTGGTGATTGAGATGAACGTTGGTACCGAAGAGTTGAGCAACCCATTGTTTGTTCAGGTATGCCAAAAGTTTGCCGATGCTGGCGTGCAGTTCCTTGGCGCAGACCTTTCAACTGGCTCTGTTTCCAGTTCGGTTCCTGTCCAAATGGCGTTCAGCACATTCGACCCAAAAACTGGAAAAATCACCGATAGATCTGAATTCTGGGCTATCGAAGAGGTAAAGCAACAGCAGATCATGTTATTGGGTTCTGATGAGCAAACTTGCTCCATATTCTTTCAGACCGAGTACGGCTTCGACAAGGTTTTCATGTCAAACAATTCTGACGACTTTGTAATGGTTACACTCATTACTGCCGATGGAAGCGTGAACTACTACCACGTAACCCGCAAAGAGACCGCGCTTATCCCGCGCACGTTGATGAACGGCACGCCCATTTTAGAAGATGGACTGACCGGAGTATTCCCATTCCATTCCAAAGGAATCTTATTCAACGGAGCAATGGCCACCAAGCAGTTTGTAAGTCTTAATAGCTCAAGAGACAACGTTCAGCTTAATGCCAAGAATGGCCTATCCATGCAGGTTGGCTCGCCATCTGACAGAACGTTGGCCATGAACTTGAAGAACATTAGTCCAGCACTTGAAATTGAAATTAAAGACGCAACCGGTGCCATTGTTTACCGAAGTCAACCAGACGAAGAAACAAGAAGCATCAGTACTAGAATTGATCTATCAAGTGGTGTAGAAGGTCTGTATTTCCTAGACTTGACATCCCCCGATTTCCACCAGACCTTCGCGCTGCTGATGGATTAATGGAAAAGCCCCGAAAAATTTCGGGGCTTTTTTGTTAGGCTCATTTGCATTTTCGAAAACGCATCAGAATTTACGGTACTTTTGGCGCTTATTAATTTTTAACCAAGCAATGAAAAAAGGTACAGTTAAGTTCTTTAATGATTCCAAAGGTTACGGATTCATTATTGACGAAGAGTCAAAAGCAGAGTATTTCGTTCACGTTTCTGGTTTGATCGATGAGATCAAAGAAGACGATAACGTAGAATTCGAATTGAAAGAAGGAAGAAAAGGCCTGAACGCAGTTGACGTTAAGGTTATCTAATATTTTGAGTCTTTTTAAAATGAAAAGCCCCGCTCAAACGAGTGGGGCTTTATTTTTGACCTAACTCGTGCTGAAAATGCAAACTTCTATTTTTATACTCAATGAAACCGGCCCGTTTTGAGGTTGGCCCCTTCTGAAAGTCAATAGTAAAGCCCTTCAACCTGTTTTAGAATCGCTTAGCAACCATGGAACACATTGAACATCTTGGAATAGCCGTACGAAGTTTGGATACCTCAATTCCCATTTACGAGGCGTTGCTGAACACAAAATGCTACAAGCAAGAAGCGGTTGAAACGGAGCATGTGATAACTGCTTTCTTCCAAACATCAAACAATAAAATCGAACTGCTTCAGGCGACTTCTTCGGAAAGTGCCATTGCCAAGTTCATTGAAAAACGAGGAGAAGGCATACATCATGTGGCGTATGCTGTTTCCGACATCTATTTTGAAATGGAACGATTGCGTTCTGAAGGGTTTCGAATATTGAATGAACACCCCAAACAAGGGGCCGACAACAAGCTTATCTGCTTCGTTCACCCAAAAGACACTTCAGGGGTTCTGATGGAGCTCTGTCAGGAAATTTCAGAATAGGTCAAAGATTGTTTCGCCTTCATCTGCACGGAGATGACATGTGTGAAGACCTATGCTTTTTGCGCCTTCGATGTGTTGCGGAGAATCGTCAATAAAAAGCGTTTCTGAAGGCTTATATCCCTGTTCTTTTACCACCATTTCGAAAATCCTCGGTTCGGGTTTCCGCATTCCTGTTCTACACGAATAATAAACTTTATCAAAGAACCCGCTGAGGTCTTCGTGGCCGTGCGCTTTTTTCAATTCATCTTCAAAAGACGTTACATGAATCTCGTTGGTATTGCTCAGCAAGCAAATACGTTTTTCTTTGCGAAGCGCATCCAACAAACTCAACCTTTCTGCTGGAAGGTCTAAAAGCATTGCGTTCCACGCTTCATCCAGTGTCTCATCCGAAACCGAATTACTGAACACAGTCCTCAACCCATCTCTGAATTCGATGGGTGAAATCTTTCCTCTTTCAAACTTGTCAAAAAGGTCTGTTTGACTAAGCTGTGAATAGCTTTTCTCAAAATCCTCAATTCCAAGACGCTGAAACGCGTCTATCGTTCTATTGTAATCAAGGTTTAGAATTACGCCCCCAAAGTCGAAAATGATGTTCGGGTAATCTTTCGGTCTCATATTTTCTCTGTTGGTCAGCAGCGGCCAAATATATACTTTTGCCGTCCGCTCGATTTGAACGGAATGCTGAAAAGCACGGGCCTATAGCTCAGTTGGTTAGAGTACCGGACTCATAATCCGTTGGTCCCTGGTTCGAGCCCAGGTGGGCCCACAGAAAACCGCCTCGTTTGAAGCGGTTTTCTCATTTTCAGCCCTACTCTCTTTTTCTCTGCCGAGAAAGAAAATAATGTTTCCGCTTGACCTCCGTTAAAAAGTCGATTGAACTACCTCTCAGTCTTCAGGCCAATTCCCAATTGCTCCTCAATAAGCTGAAGCCGTGCTTCATTGGTTTCTTTTTCGGTTTTGAGTTCAGTTTTTAGAGACTGAATTTCTTCCTCCTGCTCCTTATTAACCTGAATAAGCCATGCGGTGAGTTTGCTGTAATCGACCGACTTATATCCGTTCTCATCGGTACTCACGCATTGCGGTAGAATCTCTTCAATTTCCTGCGCAACCACACCAACTTGCTGTGTGCTGTCAACGCCTTCTTTCCAGTTGTAGAAGTAGCCGTTTACTTGCTGCAGTTTGCTCAAAGCATCAGGAATGATCTCAAAATCCTTCTTCCATCTAAGGTCGCTGAAGGTGTTCCAAGCATTCGCGCGAGCCACGGTGCCGTCTCCGCTTTCGCCTACTTGTAGTTTGTAACTGGGGCTGATTGTTCCGATGCCCACATTGCCCGATACTTCTTGGATGGTCATGGCCGTACCTATCCCATCTTCGGTGAACTGAAGGTCTTTCGCGTTCATCTCAATTTTCCACGTGTTGGCATCTGTATCTTCCAGTATCAGAACTGGACGTGGATTGGCTATCCTGATGCCTTGATAGTCACCTCCGATCGTGCTATAAACCGTAAGTCGGCTCGTTGGGCTATCCGTACCGATACCCACATTTCCGGCCGTATCGATTACCATGGCCTCTGTGCCGCCAACGTCAAAACGGATGAAATCCTCGTCCGAACTTTCCTCTACTTGAATTTTGGTGTCTCCATCAGCATCAGCCACTATGGGTAGCGTAATATCGACCGAATTGCCATCTTCAATACTCAGTTCAGTGCCTGAAAGGCTCAGTTGCTGATCATCAGTATCTACGGCTGCATCTGCCCAGCTGATGGTTCCGCTACCGTCTGTGCTCAGTACTTGACCTGAGCTACCATCTGAATAGGGAAATTGATAGTCGTTTATTGAGACGCCACTGGAGGAAACGCGGAACCCCTTCTCCTGCGCAGCAACATAGGTTCTGAAACCGTAATCGCGTAAGTCATAATTTCCTCCTCTACCATCTTCATAAACGCCAGAATTATCAAACCGCCATCTGTAACCCGAACTCAGCACTATTGTGTACTGTTGGCCTGCCTCTACCTGTACGCTGTCGGTTGGAAAGCTGTGCCACCCTGAACTTGGTGCTGAAACTATGGATGAGATATACAGTAGCTCTCCATCGGTTCCCTCTCCCTCGTAAAAGGAAATCGTCATATCATCGCCACTTCCTGAAAACCTGAGATCTATTTGTGTGAGGTATCCCGAAACGCCTGCTGTTAACGACTGCCATTCAGCAACATTATCAAATGAATTACCATTGGCGGTCTCAACGGATTGGTCTATGGCCGAACTATCTATACCGCTGGTCTTCACATGAAAAGTCGTTATCGGTGACAACCCTATTCCGAGTCCATCACTATTGAGTACCATTTTCTCATTACCTGCAATGTCAAAACGAATGATGTCCTCATCGGTGCTTTCCTCTACCAGTATCTTGGTATCGCCATCGGCATCGGAGATGATGGGCATGGTGTCAGCTGATGCGGCCTGCCAAGTTGCGTTTCCATCAGCATCTGAGGTAAGCACATAGCCATCTGCTTGGTTGCCATCTTCGTACTTGATGCTGCCGTCAATATGCAGGGTTGCATCTGGCGTGCTGGTGCCAAGGCCTGTGTTTCCATTCTTGAGAATGACCATGGCATCTGATGTTGCTGTTGAACCCGTTCCATTGCCGATAGTAAAAAGACGGTCGTCCTCATCCCAATCATTAACATTATCTGGAGTGTAACTGGTATTGTACCGTCCTATGGTAATCTCATATCCGGATGGGGCTGAGACGTAATTACCAATTCCTATTGCTCCTGGTCCGCTGGTAGTTGAATAGGTGCCCAAGGCCATTGAATAGTCGCCAGTGGCTTCGGAATAGGAGCCTATGGCAGTAGAATTGGCCCCGCTAGCGGTAGAATAAAAACCGAAAGCCATAGAGTAAGTGTTGCTGGAGGTGGCTACAGCACCAAGTGCCACAGACCCATTACCGCTTGCGGTTGAACCAGTTCCGATGACCGCGGATTTAAGGCCACTTGCAGTAGTTCCAAAACCCATCGCGGTTGCGTAGTCTCCAGTTGCTCGAGTATTGTATCCACTTGCAAATGAACTCAGCCCAACGTTATCGGAATTCCAATGCGTATTGGTAACTGTCCCTGCTCGAAAGGCACCTTTTCCTTTATCAAAAAAGAAGCGACTATCATGATCTGCGTTCCCATCATCATCCAACTGCGTAGATCCGAACACGAAGTCGTCTGAGGTCTCATCTACGGCACTGCCCGGCAATACCACTCCGCCAAGGGTGTCGAAGACCATGGTTGATGAAGTTGCCGAAATGGTATCGTTGCTGATGCTGATGTTGTCTCCAGCAATGTAGCTTCCCGTGGCACCTGTTGGCCCCTGAGCACCTGTTGGCCCGGTGGCACCGTCTGTACCTGTCGGACCTATCGCGCCATCTGCACCTGTTGGACCTGTAGGGCCAGTCGCTCCAAAAAGACCGGAACCTTCTTGTTGCCAACTGGCGTTTCCATTGGCATCAGAAGTAAGCACGTATCCGTCAGCTTGGTTGCCATCAACCAATTTCATGCTTCCTACCACATGCAGTTTAGCTTCTGGTGCGCTGCTGCCGATACCTACATTGGCATCATTGCCCAACACCACCGAGTTACTTTGTGTAACGGTAGCGTCTGCCCCAATTGCCGTGGCGTTGTTGATGGTTGCACTGCCATCTGCCCCATAACCGATGTAAGTGTTCTTCTGGCCCGTGGTATTGCCATTACCCGATAAGTAGCCGATGGCCGTGTTATATGGCCCCGTAGTGTTAGACCCTGCCTTAAATCCGATGAACGAGTTGGCATCTGAACTCACATTGGCCAGACCCGCTTCCGAACCGATGGCCAGATTGTAACGTCCTGTTGTGTTGTTGAAACCTGAAAGACGACCGATGAACGTGTTGAAATTACCATCGGTGTTGTTCTGACCCGCCTTGTAACCGATAACAATATTGTTGGAGGCCGTGGTACTAAGCATTCCAGCTGAAGTACCCAGATAGATGTTGGTCGAACCAGTTGTATTCTCTCTTCCTGCCTTGTTTCCGATAAACAGGTTGTTCGAGCCCGTGGTATTCTCCTTACCCGATTTGTTGCCGATGAACGTGTTATCTACACCTGTATTGGAATCATGATCTGTTGCGGTTCCAACATAGGTTGAAGTGTTATCCACCGCCAGTAGCATTTCCGAATTGCTCAGAATACGTGAATCTACGGCCAGATCAAGGTCTCCTTCGGTAGTGAAACGCGCTACTTCGGTGTCGTTTGTTCTGATGGCTAGGTCCTGTCCATCAGTAGTTCCAATGAAGTTGGTGGCATCATCCGTGCCGCTGTTACCGTTTATGGTCCAATCGTTGGGATCGGAGCGGGTGCCTCCATCCACGTCAGCTGTCCCGCTCCTTGCAGCGTAGAGTGCGTAGGGCACACTCAGTAGTTGGGAGGTTCCCACCTCCTCAAACTGGCCACTATTGTCCGCATCCAACCAAACACGCAGGTAGTGGGATGCAGAGCCCCAATCAATATTCTCGAAATCGCCTTCCAATACTTCCCCAGCACCAATATGCAGGTTAAAAAGTCCGAGCTTGTTGGTCAGCACAACATGTTCTTCCGCGTACACTGGACGGTCGAGGTCGGTATCGCTTATGATGGCCATTCGCAAGGAAACTTCTGTATCTGTCAATGGCTTACCATCTGCATCGCGTGCAACGGCCTGATAGTTGAACTTCTGAGGTGCTTGCTGGGCAACAGCATAATTAAAAGAACTGAGAATTAGAATGGATAGAAATAAGAGCTTTTTCATAATATGTGTTTTTGGATGGATTTGGAATTATTTGGAGGTTTGGGTAGTTGAATTCAACAATGCTTTCAGCATCTCTATATCTTCCGATAGGGAAGCATAGTTGGTGGTAAGGCTTGCATTCTCTGAGTTCAGCTTTTCAATGATTTCCTGCTGCTCTTTATTGACCTGAATAAGCCATGCGCTCAACTTGCCGTAATCGACCGATTTGTAGCCGTTCTCATCCGTGTCAACAGCCTGCGGCAGAATGGCTTCAATTTCCTGAGCGACCACGCCTAACTGTTGCGTGCTATCTGCCCCTTCTTTCCAGTTGTAGAAGTAACCATTGACCTGATCAAGCTTGGTCAGCGCATCTGGTATGACCTCAAAATCCTTCTTCCATCTGCGGTCGCTGAAGGTGTTCCAAGCATTGGCGCGGGCAAATGTTCCATCTCCGTTTTCACCGACTTGAAACTGGCTTGAAGGAGCTGTTGTACCCACACCAACGCGACCTGTCATATCTTGAATAAACAGATGAGTTCCAATACCAACCTCAGTAAATTGCAGGTTACGCGCGTTCATTTCCATTAGCCAAGTGTTAGCATCGGTGTCCTCCATTGTGAATACCGGGCGCGGGTTGGCAATTGTTATACCACGTGAGGCCACCGTGCCAAACACTTCCAAATTATCGTCAGCGTTTGTAGTACCTATGCCCACATTGCCGAAAGCGTCTATCCGCATCTTCTCTGTTGGAATTTGCGTGACCGAACTACTGCTGCCAAGAGGAGTTGCCGTTTTGAAAACGATTTCCGACAAGGGGTTGATACCTCCATTACCTGTTGCGGCTCCACTGGAAAGAATGAGTGTACCACCATCATTGTTGGGCGTTCCAGATTGTGCGTTTCCGGCTTGAATTATCAGGTCATGACCATCTCCAGCAGTGGTTTCTTCAACACCAATGGTTCTATCTGCATTACCTCCCAGAGTAAGGTCGTAAGTTGGTGATGATGTGGCGATACCTACGCGACCTGCATTATCAATGATCATCCTCTCGGATCCGTTGGTATCAAAGCGAATCTTGTCGTCATCAGAGCTTTCTTCTACCTGAATCTTGGTATCACTATCAGCGTCAACTATCTCATCACCAGAAGCCGTTGTTAAACTAGTTGGGTTCGTCCACGCAACATTCCCAGAACCGTCTGTAACCATCAGGTATCCATTGGTTCCATCGGCCGCTGGAAGGCTGTATGCGTTATTGATATTCAGCGTTCCGTTGACGCGGAGAAGATTATTGTCGAATTCTCCATAAATAAGCGGTGTATTCGAGTTTGAATTCTCAATGTAAAGACGGTTTCCGTTGACCTCGTTCTGACCAGCACGATAACCGAGCATCACACTTCCGTTTCCATCATTGTTCTGTCCAGTTAGAAAACCGAGGAAAACATTCTCCGATCCGGTGCTCTCCTCGCCAGATAAAAGACCAATCATTACATTGTCTTCTCCCGCTGTATTCTGTTCTCCAGATTGCGGCCCGATGGCAATATTTCCTCCAGTATTATTGCCCTTCAACGAGCTGTAGCCAATGGCAATATTCGCGAATGAATTTGTGCTTGAGGCCAATGCCTCACTACCGATAGCAATGTTGGCGATGCTATTATTCTGAGCAAGTGCATTGTATCCAATAGCCACATTATCATACCCTGTTATGTTATCTCTCCCAGCATTTTTACCCACATAGGTATTCTTGTTATTACTTAGGTCATCATCTGTTCCGGCATTTTCTCCGATGAAAACAGAATTCCCGTTATTGACAGCCTCCAATCGAGAACCCGCCATGCGCCATTTTTCCGTGCCACGGATGTCAAATCTGATAATGTCTTCATCTGTGCTTTCTTCAACCTGAACCTTGGTATCCGAATCAGCATCAGAAAGTTCATCTTGAACGGGAATCGAAACGGTTCCGCCACCATTACTAAGCGAGATGTCATTGCCTGTAATGCTAAGCGTTTGAATCTCATTAGTAGAACTGCCGTCTCCATCTGCTGCAGTAGTAATCATTGTCGGGTCTGTCCATACCATAGTACCATTGGAATTTGAAATAGGGATGTAACCTGTCTGCTGGTTTCCATCTACCATCCTTATTGATCCTACCACGTGCAGTTCTTCAGCTGGTGCAGTAGTATTAACACCCACCATACCATCTCCATTTCCATCAATGGTCATTACATGTTTGGTTCCTACATCTGCATTGGCATCCGTGCCAGCGTCCCACAAAAAGAAGTCGATAGCGTTGGTGGCATCCTGACCAGAATTATGCCTTGTTTTTATCGCATGCTGAAAAGTCGCCCCACCATTATATCCGAGGGCAATCTGATTAGAAGCGAAAGAACTTCCATCATTTCCATTTCTAACTAATAAGGATGTGGTACCAGAACCGTCTCCCGCTACATCCAAGTTGGCTTCAGGAGATTGATGCCCAACGGCCAGGTCTCCATTAATACCAACAATATCATTATCAAACTCACCATAAATAAGTGGAGAGGTTGTGTTGGTATTTTCTATGTATAATTTATTATCTCCGGTTTCTGGCCATCCAGCAGAATATCCTAGAAAAACGTTGTTGCTTCCGGTGCTACCGTAACCTGCTGAATAACCCAAATAGGTGTTGTTTGAACCCATGTTATTGTTGTGGCCAGACCAGCTTCCAATTGCCACGTTGTACTGACCAGTTGTATTATCTTCCATGCTATTGTAGCCCAAGGCCGTATTACCGAGCCCCGTTGTGTTGCTTGCAAGAGTGCTTCTACCTACCGCGGTGTTCAGTCTGCCCGTGGTATTGCCGGTCAAAGCATCTTTTCCGAAAGCAGAGTTTGAATTTGCCGTTGTGTTCGACTCCAATGCGCCATCTCCTACCGCTGTATTATCACCACCCGTTGTATTGCTGGTTAGTGCATTGCCAACAGCTGTGTTACGGTTTCCTGTCGTATTCGAAGTCAATGCTTGATACCCAAATGCCGAGTTGTTCGAGCCGGAGTTCACGTTAAGCGCCTGAAATCCGAATGCAGCACTTGAAGGGGTTCCATAATCCAAGTAGCCGGCCTTCTCGCCATTTACTCGGATTGTGAGCGGCTGCGCATCCGTTGTACCAATGAAATTAGTTGTGGGATCGGTTCCCGTATTCCCTGCCAAGCTCCAACTTTGGTTTGAAACAACGGTGGTAGGATCAGTCCAAATCATTGTTCCGTTGGCATCAGATACAGGAATGTAACCCACCTGTTGGTTGCCATCAACCATACGGATGGCACCTTGCACATGAAGTTCATCATTAGGCGAAGTTGTACCGATTCCAACATTTCCATCTCGCGTAATGGTCATCCGCGCATCGGCAAGAGTAGCTGATGAGTTATCAGCTACATCGTTCAGCAGAAAGTGCAGACTGCCGCGTGCCCAAGCTGCTGTGCGTTCATTCACAATGGCAGCTTTGGCCCAATTGCCATTGGTTTCGTTGCTAAAACCCAACCCAACAGAATTACCTCCCGACTGCGTGTCATTACTATTACGCAAGAACAAGGGCAAGTTGTAACCATTGTTGGCCACTTGAATATGAAGCTTCTGCTGAGGAGTATTCGTTCCTACACCCAGGTTTCCAGTAACCGAAGCTGTTCCTGCAACCTCAAATAAGGTTGTTGGAGTTGTTGTTCCTACGCCCACATTGCCGTTACTGGTAATTGTCATTCTGGCATCGGCTAGAGTGGCCGAGGTGTTGTTGGTTGCATTGTTTGTCAGAAAATGAAGACTACCTAACGCCCAAACACCTGTACGCTCGTTCACTATGGCGGCTTTGGCCCAGTTGCCGGTCGTCTCGTTGGTAAAACCGATGCCGACCGAGTTTCCACCAGACTGGGTGTCATTGCGGTTTCGTAGAAGCAATGGCAAGTTATAACCATTGTTTGCTACCTGTACATGCAGCTTTTGAGAAGGGTTAGTGGTACCAACACCAACATTTCCAGAAACAGTGGAATACTGGTTATTTCCATTGATTGTCCAATCACCATCATCCGCAGTAGTAATGGTGGCTGGATCCGTCCAGATCATTGTTCCGTTTGCATCCGAAACTGGGATGTATCCAGAGGCCTGATTGCCATCCACCATCCGAATGGAACCATCCACGTGTAGTTCATCGTGAGGCGATTGTGTCCCGACACCCAAGTTTCCGTTGATACCGATTATTTCGTTATCAAACTCTCCATAAATGAGCGGGCTCGTAGTACTTGAGTTTGCGATGTATAAACGGTTTGAGTTACCCTCACTTCTACCAGCACCGTTTCCGATAAATACATTGGAAGAACCGGAAGACCACTGGCCTGCCGCCCTTCCAAGGAAGACATTCCTATCCCCCGTGTTGTCTTCTCCAGCATAAGGACCAACCATAACGTTTTCGCCACCTGTGCCGTTATCCTGTCCTGCGGCAAGCCCAAGTAGAACGTTTGAACCGCCACCGGTTTTATTCCTACCTGCAGAACCTCCAATGACTGTGTTACCGCCTCCTCCGGTCATGAACTGTCCTGCAGTATTACCCATCATTACGTTCCAGCTTCCACCTTGCATGTTTCCACCTGCGTTGGCCCCAATAAATGTGTTCACCTCACCACTCGCTAAACCGCCTCCAGCCTGAAAACCGACCACCGTGTTATATCCTCCGGTAACTGTTGAACTCAAATTATTGCCCAGATAAACGGAGTTGCTTGTGGTGTGCAGATATGGAAAGTTCCCTATCCTTTCCAGCTGGAGTACCTGATTGCCAGCAACGTCAAACCGGATGATGTCTTCATCGGGGCTTTCTTCTACTTGTACTTTGGTGTCAGCATCTGCGTCTTCCAATAGGTTTGATGTGCCAGTACTACCAAAATCAACCCACTGCGTTCCGTCCCAACCCTCGAAGTTGGTTCCGTTCCATCTAATGGTTCCAGCACCTCCTTGTGGTGCTGTGGTGTTGTTGTTGAAATCGGTGCCTATCTTGATGGCTCCATTCACATCCAACATTTCCAAAGGATTTGGCTCGTCAATACCCATTCCGCTCTGAGCATGAACCACTTGTAGAGCAGAGACCAAGAATAGAATGAGACCGATAACGAGACCCTGAATGAACGTTGACTTTTTCATGCCTTTGAGATTTTGATGTTTCAAAGTTCTAGGCACGTGCACCCTCAACGTTTACACTTTTAGAATGTGGTTTTACACTATTCTGAAATCGGGGAGGATGAACAGCTGTTTTTGAACTTAGAACAAAGGTCTTGGCTAAATGCCTGCATTATGCGACAACTTTCGGTAGAATGGGAATCTTTAACGGGAGCGTTACTCGTGAATTTCTTAATGTTTTGAACTTAAATAGATATGAAAACTGGTAACATTCAATCAATCGATAGACGAATTCGTAATGCATCTGATATCACCATGCATTATACCTTTGGGTTATGCGCATAAAGCTCTCGGAGGAAGTGTTTAAACTGATTCAAAGTCTTTCTAAAACAGAGAAGGCTTATCTGAAGAAGTCAACCCTTACAAGGTCGTCAAGTCAATTGTCGGATGCTTTTGACATCATCAACAGCTTTGATGATTTTGATGAAAACGCCACTGCCGAGAAACTTCGTACCAAAGGACATGAACCAAGGGTTATTTACAAACGGTTGCTACCCGTTCTTCTGAAGTCGCTCAACCAATACCATTCTGGTAGCACTTCAGAAATACAGGCGCAGGAAATGGTCATCACTTCTCGGATTCTTTTGGACAAGAACTTGGCAAGTCTCGCCTTAAATCAAATGGAGAAGGGTATTTCTCTGGCCAAAGAAGAGCAACATCTGCCTGCGTTGGTGAAGCTCATTAACTTGAAACAGACTGCCAATACCTCAAAGTACTCACCGTCCACAAATGATGATGACGAAAATTATCAGCAGGCTTTGGAGGCCATTGGTCATTTGGAACAACAGATACATTATGAGCACCTGTACAGAAGACTAATTGGTCTTACGCAAACTTCAGACACATCTAAAGCAAACAGGTTAAAAACCATCAGTGAAATACTTGAGCATTCTGCCATGCAGCGTTCTGTAGAAGATTCGCCACAAAACTTTTTAACCAAAAACAGAATCTGCGCGGTTGCCAACTTCTATGTCGGAAGATGGGAAGATGCGTTGAGCAATTGCAAGGAACTGCTGAAACGGGTTCCAGAATTTCAAAGTGGCGAACATTCGATAAACATGACCCGCATCTCGCTACTGTTGAACACAGCCCATATGCATTGGGCAACCTACAACGGCCCAGCGTTCATTGAAACTCGAAAACTAATTGACGAAGCAGAACCGTTCCTTTCAGAACTTCCAGAAAGGAATCTGGCAAAAGTATGTACGGGAATTCGGGCCGCAGATCAGGCTCATGCCATTTCATCAGGAACCTTAGAGCGTTCGGTTGACATCGGTATGCAGATAATAGAAGGAACCAAAGCTCTTTCGGCACCTGTTGACATAAAGACCGCCATGCTGGGTATTGTACTGGTTCAGTTTTTAAGAGGTGACTATCAGAAAGCACTCCAGTACATCAATACCACGTTCCTTACGCATGAGAGCACTTACCTGAACGACCATATTCGATGGTTGGAATTGCTGTGCGTTTTCTATGGAGATGATTCAACCCTGTTTGAAGCCAAATGGCGCTCTTTGAATCGCCATCTCAAAAAGGTTGAGTCAGGTTATGATTGGGAAGAGCTGATTCTGAAAGCTCTAAAAAAGGCTTACGGTAAGCCTAAGGCAGAGCAACAGAGTGTTATGTCCAGGCTACATCAAGACCTAATTCCATTACAAGAGGAGATCAGAACAAGAATGCCTGGGGTTTTTGATTTTGTCGTTTGGGCGGAAAGCGTTGCCGTTGGTAGGCCGATGATCTTGCAGATAAAAGAAAAGTATTTGAAATAATTTTTTCTACTAACATTAGTAAACCACGGCTTTCCCTTTGACCATTCACCTCTTCGCATTGATGGTTCGCTTTTGATTACAACATAGATACCAAGTGGTTTTGTGCTCCTGACGCAGATAAGGTAAGCCCACAGAAAACCCAGCATCTGCGGGGTTTTTTATTTCCTTTACAATGAACTCACAAATCAAAAACATGAAAAAGCTAGTCGTTGTCTTTTTTCTCTCTCCTTTTTTCTCCTTTGGCCAAACACCAATAACGGTAACCGAAAAAATGGAGGCAATTGATGGCAAGAGCCGAAACAGCCTAACGGTTGTGATCAAAGACGCTAACACCGATGACGTGAAGAAAGCGTGGAAGAAAAAGCTGAAGGACCTGAAAGGAAAGGTATCCGATAAGACCATCATTTTTGGTGATGATTGCCAGGCTAAATCTATGGGAGACAATACATTCGATGTTTACTCTGTAGTGGAAGAGGCAACCGATGAAGGCGTGAAGTTGGTGGTGGCATTCGATCTTGGAGGCGCATATCTGAGCACCTCTGATCACCCAGATAAATATCCGGCTGCAGAAGCCATTGTGAAGGGGTTTGCAGTAGAGCAGGCAAAAGAGGCCGTTAATGTAGAGATTGCAGCAACGGGCAAGGTCCTGAAGGATTTTGAAAAGGAACTAAGCGGTTTGGAAAAGGACAAGTCCAAATTGGAGAAGGACATAGAGGACTACAAGAAGAAAATTGAAGAGGCCAAAGCAGATATTGAGAAGAATGTTGCTGCCCAAGCGAACAAAAAGACGGAGATCGAAGGGTTAAAAGCCGCTGTAATCGACCTTGAAAAGAAGGTAAAGTCAATCCGTTAAGCTTTACCGACAATGAAAAGGCCTGTAAGCGTCTTTCTTCTGCTAATCGCGTCTGTGACCTCGGTTTGGCCGCAGAATGAAAGTCCTTACAACTTCAACTGGAAGCGTGAGCTCGTTAATGCTTCCGCAACCGGCTTAGTTGCCGCTGGTGGAATTGTGGCCCGGTTGCAAACCACTGGTTTGACGCCTTCTCAGGTCAATTCGCTGGATTCTTATGAGATTCCTGGCTTCGATCGTCCGATTATCAAAAAATGGAATCCGGACGCGGCATTGGCCAGTGACATTTTCCTTTATGGTTCGTTTACGCTTCCTGCGTTTATGATGCTAAACAAGCGGGCTCGGAAAGATTTCCTCGTGGTGGGATTCATCTATGCGGAAACAGCATTGCTAACACTAGGACTAACGGAACTGACCAAAGGTCTTTCTAAACGCGCCAGGCCATACGCTTACAACCCTGATGTGGAAATGCATTACAAGACCGATAGAGATGCCCGACTTTCGTTTTTCTCGGGGCACACGTCTATAACCGCTGCGCTTTGCTTTACTACCGCCAAGCTTTTCTCAGATTACTCTGATAATTCAACCCACGAAGCACTGGTTTGGACGGCCGCAGCGGTACTTCCACTTGCTACTGCGTTCTTGCGCGTTGAGGCTGGAAAACACTTTCCTTCCGATGTTATTGGCGGGTATTTGATCGGTGGCGCTGTTGGGTACCTGATCCCTTGGTTACACAAGAAGAAGCCGCTTACCAAAGGCATGTCCTTAAGTCCAGTTGGACTTGAGGGTGGTGCTGGACTTTACTTTAGCTACAGGCTTTAGCGGTCGTACTGACCCAAAAGCTGCATCAACTCATTCAGTTTAGGAGAAAGCACAAGTTCCGTTCTACGGTTTGTTGCTCTTCCCTCTTTCGTAGCGTTAGTTGCCTTGGGCGTGAACTCTCCTTTTCCAGAAGCAGTCAGTCTATCTGGTTCTACTCCGTTAGTGGTCAGTATGCGAACTACCGAAGTTGCACGCGCCACGCTCAGGTCCCAGTTGTCTTTAAATCGATTGGTATTGATAGGAATGCTGTCTGTGTGGCCTTCAATGGCCATTCCAATGTCGAGGTTCTTCTTCATTACCTCCGCAATTTTTGTCAGCGCTTCTTGCCCCTTTGGCTCCACCGCATCACTACCTGATTTGAAGAGCAGTTTATCACTCATCGAAACATAAACCTTTCCATCGCGCATCTCAACACTCAACTCATCGGCATCAAAACCCATCAAGGCCTTTTTCACACGGTCCGAAAGCGCGGTCATCAACTCGTCTTGCTTCTTAATGATCTCTTCCAGCATCTTCAAGCGCTCTTCCCTGTTCTTAAGTAGTTCTTCTTTTTCGTCCAGCTCTTTCTGCTTAGCGGCAAGGTCGCTGCTAAGACCGGCCACTTG
The DNA here is from genome assembly GCA_964457245.1 of uncultured Chryseobacterium sp. Classification (GTDB taxonomy): domain Bacteria; phylum Bacteroidota; class Bacteroidia; order UBA10329; family UBA10329; genus UBA10329. Next base: position 118,004 of record CAYWET010000003.1, read on the forward strand.
CGCTCCCGAAGACTTTCTTAAGTCATCGAACTTCACTTGAGAATCTTTTAGGTCTTCAGAAAGATTTTCAGCTTGAGTTCTTGCCGCTTTTAGGTCATCCTTTGTAGCTGCTAGGTCTTTTTCCGTTTGCTCCAGAACACCTTCTAGCTCAGACGTTCTTTCGCAAAGCGAATCACGCTCATGGAACGCTTCTTTGAACTTTTTCGATTGGAAGAATTCCTGCGTGGGCGTGTATGCTTCACCACATGGTTTAACCGAAGCACAAGACGAAATGAGCAAGGCCCCCGCCAGCCACAACAGTACACTTTGAGCCGTATTAGATTTCATATTTTCATGTTTAACGATTCAAAACTATCTCATACCCTTGCTTCGAAATTGACATCATTGAAATGTTATTCACCATATATGTTTCATTAATTCTGGACAACAATTATCAAATCCCGTGAGGGTCTATTTCGTACTTTGCATTGAACAACCCCACATTTAAACGTTCGTCATACGTTTGCTTGCACCCCTTAACATGATACGCTTGAAGCGGTTTCTTTTGGCAATTTTCGCACTGTGCACTCTTGCTGGTAAAGCACAGGAATGTGGTATTATTTACATCTCGCCAAGTGGTGCTTCAAGCGGAACAACCGGAACGCGTTCGAACCCAGCTGAGCTGACTCATGGCCTGAGTTTGTCAAGTGCAACAAATAATGTGCTTTGGCTGGCCGCAGGGGTTTATACCCTGAATAGCGAGGTCTCCATTCCAAATGATGTTACCATTGAAGGAGGGTTTGACCCGACAACTTGGATAAAAAGCAATGCTACTCCTACCATTTTAAACCGCACTGCCGTAAATCCGCTTCCAGCTCCTGCAAATGCCCTTGTTGGGTTAGCAGGGCTTAACGCAAGTGGCTTTATCCTTCAAGACCTTACCATTAATGTTGCTGGTGCCGCAGCTCCAGAAGTTTCATTGTACGGTATTTATTTGGCTGCCTGTTCCAATTACAATATTGTTCGTTGCGAAGTGACGACAGGACAAGCAGGTCCGGGTCTTGCGGGTACTGCAGGCACCGCTGGCACTGCTGGAACGGCCGGTGCGGCAGGACTTCCTTGGGGATACGAAAACGCGCCTCCTCCCGGTGGTGCAGGTGGCGTGGGAACATTCAATGGCGGTAATGGTGGGTCTGGAGCAAGACACAGCCCTAATGCCTCGTCCAATGGTTCAAACGGACAAGGTGGTTGTGGCGGAGCTGGAGGAAACACAGGTGACGGACCACCCTGCGGTTGCGGAATCTTCGGTACAAGCAATAATTCGGACTGCGGAGGTTCAGCTCCTACAGCGGGACAAACAGGGGGTGTCGGGGCTGCCGGATCAGCTGGTACAGTTGGTGGGCAAGGTACTTACGCGAGTGGTTACTTCCTTCCTGGTGGAGCAGGTGGCAACGGCACCGATGGTGGAGATGGCTGCGGTGGCGGTGGTGGCGGTGGCGGTGCGGGCAGACAACAGAATGGAAATGACGAGGTCGGTGGGTCTGGTGGCGGTGGTGGTGCCGGAGGATCTGGTGGGTCTGGTGGCACGGGTGGGACCGGTGGTGGCGGATCTTTTGCCGTATTCTTATGGAATAACGGAGCTAACGCGAACATAGTGGATTGTGATTTGAACGCTGGTGCAGGAGGGGCTGGCGGTACCGGTGGAACTGGCGGGGCCGGTGGTGCGGGTGGAGCAGGAGGTGCTGGTGGACCGGGATTTGGTTGTGGAATAAGCAATGGTGCCCCGGGTGGTAATGGTGGTGCGGGAGGCGATGGTGGTTCTGGCGGTGCAGGGGCCACGGGGCCAAGTTCTGACCTTGAAGAGCAAGGCGGTGGAACTCCCGTTTCAGCAAATGGAATCGCCAGTGTTCCTGGTAATCCGCCTGTGATTTCAGTTGACAATTACGGATGTACAAACGCTGACATCATTTTTACGGCCAACGGTTCTGGTTCTTGGGATTTTGGTTCAGGCGCCAACCCTCAAACAGGTTCTGGTTCTGGGCCAATTGCGGTAACCTATCCCACAACCGGAAGACGAACCATCACTTTCAGTGGTACTGCATTTACCGATTTCATTGGCATTTACAACAATGGCCCAACACTTCCTACAATTACCCCAGCAAACCCTACCGTAGATGCTGGTTGTCCAAATCAATTTAGTACAACACTCATCGGCAGCCAATATGACTGGGACTTTGGCCCTGTAGCCTCACCTCCAACTGAATCCGGCCCTGCGGTGACTACAACTTCAGATGTGATTTTCAGTACTCCTGGAACGTATTGGATCAAAGTAACCGTATTGACCGACTGCTGTGGTCCTGTAACAGATTCGACACAGGTTACGGTTCAATCAAACGCTTACGATGTGACGCTTACAGCAAGTACCACATCCATCTGCGAAGGTGACCCGATAACCTTTACAGCCGACCCGGCTACTTACGATAACTATGAGTTCTTCATTGACGGAGTTTCGGTTCAGAACGGTGCCTCTAACGTATTCACCAGCGCCACCATTCATCAAGGAGACAGCATTTACGTGGAGGCTTTTATTGGTAGTTGCTTCGCGAATCCGAGTGACACGATTGTACCAACGGTGAACCCAATTCCTGCCGTAACGCTTACTTCTGATGACCCCGATAATGAAATCTGCGAAGGAGAAACCATAACGTTTACGGCTGCTCCTGCTGGATACGACAACTACGAATTCTTCAATGGCGGCAACTCTCTTCAAAGCGGAACCAGCGAAATTCTGTTCGGTACAGTTCCTGTGAACAACAGCATTACTGTAATTGCCACCGATAACGGCTGCCCAAGTACCGCCAGCCAGCCTATTGTTACTCAGGTTAATCCTCTACCCGTCATTACATTGACAAGTTCTGACCTGAATGACAGTATTTGCGATGGCGACCAGTTGGTCTTCACCGCTTTACCAATTGGATTGGCCAATTATGAGTTTTTTGAGGGGCTTGCATCGGTTCAATCTAGTGCTTCCAATATTTATCAGACCAGTTCTTTGGTTTCCGGAACGGATGTTTCGGTTATCGGAACAAGTACGGATGGATGTGTTGGTGCGCCAAGCAACATCATTAATACCATCGTCAGCCCTTATCCGAGTGTTACCCTCAGCGCTCCGGTCACTGAAATCTGTGAAGGAGAACCGATCACGTTTACTGCCTCTCCGTCTGGGCTGGACACCTATGAGTTCTTTGATGGAGCAACCACAGTACAGAATTCTGCTTCCGAAATTTGGTCAACCACAGGACTGGTCAGCGGGAACAGCATTACCGTTGAGGGAACTCAGTACGGATGTACAAGTGCCGCAAGCACTCCTGTTTCCATAACGGTAATTACTTCTCCAACCGTTGATCCTGGAAGCGACATCGAACTTTGTATAGATGCTCCCGATGAAACATTGACCGGGTTCACGCCAACCGGAGGAACTTGGGCGGGGCCAGGAATCACAAACCCAACAGGTGTGTTCTCGCCAGCCTCTTCTGGAGTTGGCTCCTTTACATTATCCTATTCCGCTTCCAACTCGAATTGTACGACCACCGAGACAATCACAGCAATCGTCCACGACCTTCCAACGGTGGTAGCTGGAACTTATGGTCCAATTTGCGATGGAGAAAGTGTTTCGTTCAACGCTTCTGGAGCCGTAAGTTATTCTTGGGACCCACCAACCGGATTGTCCAGCACAACAGTTGGAGACCCCACCGCTTCTCCAACAACAACCACAACATACACGGTCACAGGTACCAATCAATTCGGCTGTGTAAACTCCGACCAGACCACTTTGATAATAGAACCCGTTCCAACCGTGGCCTTTTCTGCGCCTGATGTCTGTGTTGGAGATTTTATGGCTTTCGAGAACCTCTCAAATCCCTCAACAGTTACGTATTTGTGGGACTTTGGAGATGGTCAAAGCTCACGGGATACGACTCCCGTAATTCTTTACCAGGCTGCCGGAACCTATGACGTTACGCTTCAAGTCACATGGGGAAATTGTTCCGCCCAAACAATCCAGCAGGTTACGGTCAACCCAACGCCAACTTCCTCTTTCCTTGCCATGCCGCGTTCGGTTACTGCCATTGAACCTTTGGTCAATTTCGAAGACCTAAGTCCTAACGCTGTTTCATGGAATTGGGACTTTGGCGATTTTACTCCCTTCTCGGATGAACAAAACCCAAGTCACCTCTATGCTGACACTGGGGTAATGGTCATCACCTTGGTGACTGCGAACATGTTCGAATGCAAGGATACAATAACTGATTCCATCTACGTTTCTCCTGTCACCACACTTTATGTTCCTTCGGCCTTTACGCCAGATAGAGACCGAGTCAATGACCGTTTCCTTGCGTATGGAAAGGATATTTTTTGGTTCGATTTCCGTGTTTTCGATAGGTGGGGAAAAGAGCTCTTTTTTACTGATGATATCCTGACGGGTTGGGACGGTACCGACAGTAAAACAGGCCGAGAAGTAAAGGCAGGACTTTACGTTTATCAGATTCTTTACGAGGATTATCGCGGGCGGCAGTACAAGAAGCTTGGGCGGGTTTCGCTTATCCGTTAAGCCCTTTCATCGAAAGCGAAATTCGCTTACGCGGAACATCCACTTCCATTACGCGAACCTTAACATGCTGATGCACTGAAACCACATCAGTTGGGTTCTTCACAAAACCGTCTGCTAATTGCGAAATATGAACCAACCCATCTTGCTTGGCGCCTACGTCCACAAACGCTCCGAAAGCCGTGATGTTGGTGACAATTCCTGGCAATTCCATTCCCGGAATGAGGTCGCTGATGGATTTGATGTTCTCGTCAAACTCAAACAATTTGATGATGCGTCTTGGGTCGCGACCGGGTTTTAAAAGCTCTTCCTTAATGTCTTCCAAGGTTGGCAAACCGACCTCGGCAGTAACGTAATTGGAGAGGTTGATCTCGTTGACCAATTCTTCGTTGCCAAGCAACTCCTCAACAGAAACCATCAGGTCTTTCGCCATGCGTTTTACGATGGAATAGCTTTCTGGATGAACAGCTGAATTATCCAATGGATTTTTACCATCAGAAATTCGCAAAAAACCTGCGGCCTGTTCAAAGGCCTTGGCTCCCAACCGCGGAACTTCTTTCAATTGATCTCGTGATGAAAAAGGGCCATTCTGCTTTCTGAATTCCAGAATGTTTTCTGCCAACTGCGGCCCCAATCCAGATACTTGATTGAGCAAATATTGACTAGCGGTATTAAGGTTCACGCCAACTTGATTTACGCAACTCTCGGTCACACGGTCGAGGGAGGTTTTCAGCATCTTCTGATCTACATCGTGCTGATATTGCCCAACGCCAATTGCCGAAGGATCGATCTTCACCAACTCCGCCAACGGATCAATTAACCTACGCCCAATGCTCACGGCTCCACGCACCGTTACATCAAATTGTGGAAACTCATCGCGCGCCACCTTACTAGCCGAATAAACGGATGCCCCCGCTTCATTCACCACAAAAAGCTGCACTTTTCTATCAAAATGGATGTTCTTGACCAGCGCTTCCGTTTCACGGCCTGCGGTTCCGTTTCCGATGGCGATTGCTTCAACTTTATGCTGCTCCACCAACGTTGAAAGCTTCTTCATGGCTTGCGAACGCTCGTTCCTTGGCGGATGCGGATAGATGTTCTCGTTGTGCAGTAGATCACCTTGCGCTGAAAGACAAACGACTTTGCATCCCGTCCTGTAACCGGGGTCGATGGCTAAAACGCGCTTTTCACCCAATGGCGGAAGCATCAATAATTGTCGCAGGTTTTCCGCAAAAACCTTGATAGCCTGTTCATCAGACTGTTCTTTGAACGTGGTTCGCATTTCCGTTTCGAGCGATGGTTGCAGCAAACGTTTATATGCATCTTTTGCAGCCGTCCGAACCTCGTCCGAACTGGCTGTGTGACCTTTCACAAAAAAGCGTTCGAGAATCTGAAGCGCACTTTCTTTTGCAGGCGCGATGGAAACACGCAGAAACCCTTCTTTCTCGCCACGCATCATCGCCAAAAACCGGTGTGATGGCACACGCTTCAAAAATTCTTCGTGCTTGAAATAATCACGGAATTTCTCGCCTTCCTCTTCTTTTCCTTTTACGCCTTTTGATGTGATGGTCGCATCCTTCAAGAACAACTGACGAAGCCGCGACCGCAATGCAGCATTCTCATTCATCCATTCGGCAATGATGTCTCGCGCACCTTGTAGCGCTTGCTCCACCGAAGCGACTTCGCCTTTCACAAAACGCTCTGCGGCCGTTTCTGGGAATCGTTCGTTCTGCGCCATTAGGATCTTTGCCAATGGCTCCAATCCCAATTCTTTGGCTTTGGTTGCACGGGTTTTCCGCTTTGGGCGATAAGGTAGATAAAGGTCCTCCAACTCCTGAAGCGTTGCTGCTGCTTCCACTTTCTCGCGAAGCTCCCTCGAAAGCACATCCTGCTCTTTCAGCGATGCAAGAATGGCTTCCCTGCGCTTTTCGAGTTCAAGCAGTCGTTCATGCAGATCTTTGATGTTGCCTATTTGCACCTCGTCTAGACCGCCCGTGGCCTCTTTCCTGTATCGGGAAATGAATGGAACCGTGGCTCCGCCTTCTAAAAGTTCCAGCGTTTTCGCAACCTTATTCGGCTTGCAACCGATCTGCGCAGCAATCTTTTCTACCATGCTGCGAAGTAATTGATTTTGCTACGGAAAAGAGCTGTCAGTAAGCCACTTCACCACCATCTCATCGGTTAAAACCTTACCGATAACGCGGTACTTGCTCGAGCGGAGTGGATGGTCTGAACTCAGGTTTTCGGAAACCACTCCACGAGACCAATTGAAATAGTCGGAATGTACGAATTGGCACTTGCCACCGTGGTTCATGATGTAGCCTGTATGGTTGTCCATGCCTACCACGTAAAGGCCATCGCCCCAAGCACATATTTCGCTTTCTATATGGTTGATATCAGCAAAGCGATAACGCTTGATGTTACTCGAAGTAGTCATTTCCTTGATCATGCTTTCTGAAGGCAACTCCGCCCACCGAACGCGCGGAATACGAAACCCTAGATCACGCATAGTCGTGGTAACGAAATAACCGCAAGCGATATGACCCGTTCGTGGTTTTTCGGTGGTGCCATTGTAATCCCATTTGGTGCCATACCAGCAAGGAAAAACCTTTGCCGTCATGGTGGTGAAAAGGAACTGCTGTGCACAGCGCACAACAGAATCCTTATCACACTTTGGGTCGCGGTAAGCGCGACTTAACTCTGATTTTCTCGTATTGATTTCAGTCTTGACCTTATCGTAATCCAATTTGGTCTGTGAACAGCCTGATTGCGAAATCACAACCACTAAGGACAACGCTCCCAACATCCACTCTCTTCCCTTCTTCATCACAATCTCCTCTCAAATGATCTCCTCTACAATGTCTCCCAAATCATGCTCAACACCATCATCTCCAACGGCTTTTATTCCGAGGAAGTACACCTTGTAATGATTTTTCACTTTATCTAACAATTGTTGTGTTTCTGTGGTGAATCGCGCTCCATAATTCACAGTTTTCCCTACGATTTCTCCACGATTGTCCACTACAAGCACCCGATATTTCTTGGCGGTGCAGGTCAGGTCAAAAACAAAACTGTCGTCATACCTAACAACTAGGCCTTCGGATACGCGAGCCGCCTGTGCAGATATTCTTTTCTCCGGGTCTACAAATCCCCAGTAAGCAAATGGTCGTGGTAACCGTTTCACTCGAAATTCCATTTTCCCCATTGGTCTGATTGTTCCGTCAGCCATTCTAGCTGATACAGAAATGCTTGCTTCATTTCCAGGCTGGGCCTGCATCTTCGCCACATACTTTCCGTTGGATTTTTTAATCAGTTGGTGACCTCCAGAAATCGTAGCAACGATGTTTTCTGACGGAACACCTGGCACGGAAATATCGACTGGATTTTCAATCCCCCTGTACAGCACATTCATTTTGGTTGGCGAAACCACTAAGGATGGCCTTGCCACGATGTATTCCGAACGGAAAGGGTAGCTCTGCGTTTCGCCTTCACTGTTCACCAGATCAACCATTCCTTCGTAGGTGAAAATGCCTTCTGAAGTGGTGCGTTTGCGGAAGATGCCTTTGCCGTTTTCTGTCAAGCAAGTGTCTTCCATGGAAATAAGCTCATTGGCCTCTTCATTCAATTTCCCGATGCGGACTTTAGGCGAACGCGTGGTGCTGTATGCCGCCACGATAATGTCGGACTGGTACTCCTCGCCAAGCAGCACGTAATTGCTCTGCGGCAGAACGGTGGCGGCAATGGTATCGAAGAAGAAATCCTTCTTGTTGAACGAGCGGTAGAGTTTGCTCACCACATCATATTCCACATCGGCCACATCCATTTGCAGTTTGGAGAGAATGACCAACGAGGCCACGAGCGGTGTGTGGTAAAAGTTGTTGGTTTCCCATGTTGAAGTTGCGTCAGCCAGTTTGCGGTCAGAGAGGTCGATGCGCTCATTGAAAAACTGTTTGTCGCCTTCGCTCAGAAGCTCGCGCATTGAACTTTGGTACTCTGCAATTTTGGTTTTGAGCACGTTTGCCAATCCATCGGAGCCATCTTCCTTCTCTCCAACAAGAATGTTGGTTGGGATGTCGTAATGGTCCTTTTTGGAAAGACTGCCGATGCTCATGGTATCGGCAACGGTTCGGTCGACCTTTTCGGTTTTGGAAATAAGCGTGGTTTTAACGCTATCGATGAACGAGTTGAGTTCCTGTGCCTTTTCGCGGGCTTGTTGCGAACGGTCCCAGTATTGACCCACTTTTTCCGAATCGATGGCCATGGCCAGATCGAAATCGGTGTAGAGCGCATTCATCTTTTTGCCCGTGGTTTCGGAGCTAGCCGCCAGGCTCTCGTTTACAATGACAAACGCATCGAGTATGTCTTTGGAAATGTTGAGCGCCAGCAGGGCGGTAAGAACGAGATACATCATCCCGATCATTTTCTGTCTTGGTGTTTCTTGCTGTCCAGCCATGATGTTGAGTTTTGATTAATACAATCCTTGTCCAGCACCTCCCGATAGTTACCGGGAGTGTGTGGTGGTTTTTGGACTGATAACCGGCCGGAAATCTGGGTGTCCTTGCTAATAGAATGCAGGAAATGAAAAAGGGAACAGAATTTTTTTGCGGCCGTCATTGCGAGCGAGGAACGAGCGAGGCAATCTCATTGTAAACCGATGGAGATTGCTTCAGGCTATGCCTTCGCAATGACGGTGGCAGATGGCGCGCGTTAGGGATTGAAGCGGCATCCTTTTTTCATTCACTTACACTTCGAGAACCTCAGTGTCCGTTCTGAAAAAAGATATAGCGAAAAGCCCGACCCCTTGCGCAGCTTGGGGTAACGCCCTAATGAGAATTTGCGATTGGCAATAGACGATTTACAATTTGTTCTTTGCGTCTTAGCGCCTTTGCGTGCAAAAACGTTTAGCCGAATTCGAGGATGAGCCAGAGCACGAGGAGCACGAGCAGGATGATGAGAAATCCTTTTCGGTAGCGGTAAATGGGGCGCTTGTAGAGCGGTTCGGTCATGCGCTGGTAGTTGTGCGTGAGCTTGCCGAAATCCTTGTAGCGGCTCATTTCCTCTTCGGAAGGAACCTCGTTGAAGGAGCTCTTCTTGTCCGTTTCGGTATTTGCGTGGTAGCGCGTCATTTGGTATGGCCGAAGTTGGTCATTATTGTTCTTAGTCGGTCGAGGGCGCGGTAGGTGCGCACCTTGGCGTTGTCGGCGGATAGGCTCAAGATCTCTGCCATTTCTTTGAACGACCGCCCTTCAAAGTAACGCATCTCTATATAAACGGTGGCTTCCTCGTCCAGTTCATTGAGGCCGCGAAGCAGCAGGTCGAGGTTGCGTTCGTGCTCGTGTTTTTCGTCCAGCCCTTCGAACACGGCATGCAGGTCAGCATGGCTCAGCGGAACGGACGTGTTCTTGTTGGTTCTGCGCTGATATTGCCGCACTTCGTTGAGGGCAATCTGTATGAGCCACGAAGAGAATGGTGCGCCCGAAACCTGGTATTTGGGCAGCGCGTTGATGGCTTTCATGAATGTGAGCGAGGTGAGTTCGCCCGTGAGTGCCTGATCGCGTACCCGTTTGTAAATGAACCCGAAAACGGTGCTGAAGTGCGCATCGTAAAGCGGGCCGAAGGCGTTGATGTCCTTCTGCGCTTTGCGGATGAGTTCGGCCTCCTGTTCGCGGGTAAGCATTGGTGGGTTGGAAAGTACTTAGAACTCGAATTTGAGTTTGGTATTGCCTTTTCTGGCGAGGCCGCTCTTTTTGCGGCCATTGATGTTGACGTTAACCATATTGGTCTGGTCGTCAAATGCTTCGAGCAGAAAGCTGTTATCGACTTCCAGAGATTGCACTTTCTTCACATCCTTGACCTCCACGTAGCACCATGTGGCATCGAGTTCGGCTTCCTTTCCGAGGTAGATGAAATCTGTCGGTTTGCCGTTGACGGTGAGTTTGAAATGGCGTTTCAGGTAGCTTTCGATGTATTCGTTGGCTTCGGGTGGTTCGTTCTCGGTACCGAGTTCCATTTTGGGTGCGCCCGCTTGTTGCAATGCCGTTATAAGGTCATCGGTAAACAACTTGATGGAGGTTTCGAGGGTTTTGTTCTCGGTATTGTGGCTGATCTCCATAAGCGACAAGTGGAATTCGTGTGCCGAGAATAGAACAAGAAGTATGGAAAGCAATGCTGTTTTCATCTATTGAATTGACGTGATTGCATATTCCGTTCCATTCATGTTGAAGCTTTCCCCAGAGCGTTTTCCCAGCATCTGTTTGGCAATGGGCGATTGCGAAGAAACCACAAAAACATCTGTTCCGTTCTGGTTGATCTTGCCCAATCCAACGGCAATATAAAACGTGGCTCGGTTGGTCTGCACCAACGCGCCTTTCTGAACGGTTTCGAACGTCTGGTCGGGTTTAATTTGTTCCAATTCTGTGACAACCGCTTTTGCTTCGGCCAACTGCTTTTGGAGTTTTTCCTGTTCCAGATGAATCATGGCGCGACCTGTTTCGTGCTTGTCGCCAGCCGTGCTTTTGCTTTCTGTCTGTACCGCATCGCGCATGGAAGCGAGTTCGACTTCCAAGGCATTCACCTTATCGGAGGCCAATTCCAAACAATGATTGTAGAGCGCGGTCTTCACGCTCCGAAGTTAGCTTGTTTCTTACCTTTCGTTTCCAACAAACACAAAGGACTATGAATAAGAATGTTGTCGGATGGTTTGAGATTCCAACAGGAGATATGGAACGCGCCATTCAGTTTTACAAAGATGTTTTCGGGTTTGAATTCCATCGGATGAAAATGCCGCAATTGGATATGGCCATGTTTCCCTCTGTAGATGAAGGAATGGGTAGCGGTGGCGCTTTGGTTCACAATGCGGAATTCTACAAACCACTGGACAATGGCGTGCTGATTTACTTCACTTCAGCCGCTGGCGATGTGGCCAAGGAACTGGAAAAGGTACAGGCGGCTGGTGGACAAGTCCTTGTGCCGAAAACACAGATGTCCGAAGAGTACGGCTACATGGGTCTTATCCTCGACAGCGAGGGAAACCGCATTGGTATTCACTCTAGAAAGTAAGTCTTACTTCCCTCTTTCCTTTGCTCGCTTAGCGCGCTGCATTGGGTTTTCATGGTCGTAACCGCCACGCTTGAACAACTCGAAACGTGTCGGCTCTTGCTTTGGCGGCCAGTAGTTGTTGCTTCGGTCGATGTCGGCAGTTTCCAACGTTGGGTCTAGTACTACTCGCACCAATTCCTTCTTCGAATAGAAGATTTTGCTCACATTCTTATCATTCTGCTTCCAGATCTCGGCAGGAATGCGGTGCGTTTCTTTCGTGCCATCCGAATATTCGAATTCAAGAATCACAGGCATGACCAAACCACCCGGAGAAGAGATGTCTATCTGGTAGTAGTTCATTCCTGAATTCAGCAGTTCCTTCTCTTCATCGTCCAAGCGGGCCAAGTACTTATCGTATTCTTCGCTGTCTAGAATCGTCCACTTGAAAGGGTCGTATTCGTTATTGTAGAAATCGCGCGTTTTGGCATCTTTTTCTACCATGCTTTGGTAAGCATCTTTATTGCGGATGTTACTGATGTATTGCTCCTTTTGCTCATCCTGTTTCTTGGCCAATGGCTTCTCTACAGATGGATCTTGAGTATCGATCTGGAACCATTTTACCGCGTCCAAACTTTGGTCGCAGTGGTCGGTGGTGTAGAACCAGCCTCTCCAGAACCAATCAAGATCAACGCCTGATGCATCTTCCATGGTGCGGAAGAAATCGGCTGGTGTTGGGTGTTTGAAAGCCCAACGTCTTGCATATTCCTTAAAAGCATAATCGAACAATTCCCGACCTAAAACCGTCTCACGAAGAATATTCAATGCCGTTGCTGGCTTTCCGTAAGCGTTGTTTCCAAACTGCTTGATGCTCTCACTGTTGGTCATGATCGGCACCATTCCATTCTTGTCGCCTTTCATGTAATCGACAATATTCGGTGCTGGACCTCTACGGGCTGGGAATTCCTTGTCCCATTCTATCTCGGTGAGGTATTCCACAAACGAATTCAACCCTTCGTCCATCCACGTCCACTGGCGCTCGTCTGAATTGATAATCATCGGGAAGAAGTTGTGGCCGACTTCGTGAACGATAACACCGATCATTCTGTGCTTGATGTAATCGGAATACGTCCCGTCTTTTTCTGGTCTTCCGAAGTTGAAACAGATCATCGGATATTCCATACCGATAGACTTCGCGTGAACTGAAATCGCAACGGGATATGGATAATCGATGGTGAATTTGCTGTAGGTTTTGAGCGTGTGCGCTACAACGCGAGTTGAGTACTGTTCCCAAAGCGGATTTCCTTCTTTCGGATAGTAACTCATGGCCATCACCTTCTTACCGGCAATCTCTACACCCATTGCATCCCAAATGAACTTACGTGACGATGCAAACGCGAAATCACGAACGTTGGTGGCTTTGAATGTCCATGTTTTCTTCTCTTTCGTACCTTCTTTCTCGTTGTCTTCAGCCTCTGACTGCGTTACTATAATAACAGGGTCATCGGCATTTTTCGCTTCATCGAAACGACTTTTCTGCTCCGCAGTAAGAACTTGGCTGTAATTCTGGCAAAAACCAGTTGCGCCAACGATGTGGTCTGCAGGAACGGTAATGTCAACCTTGTAATCTCCGAACGGAAGCGCAAACTCGCCACTGCCCAAGAATTGCTTGTGCTGCCAGCCTTCAACCTCGTTGTAAACGCACAATCTCGGGAACCACTGCGCAATGGTATAGAGGTAATTTCCATCTTCTGGGAAGAACTCATAACCCGAACGACCACCGATTTCCATTCGGTCGTTGATGTTGTACCACCACTTCAGTTTGATGCTGGCTTTACCTTTCGCTTTAAGCGGTTTCGGCAGATCAACGCGCATCATGGTGTTCACAATCGTGTATGGCAACTCGTTCCCTGCGTTGTCTTTCACGTACTCTATCTTGAAACCGCCATCGAAATCGTTGTGCATTCTGGCCAACTCACCAAAACTCATTTTATCATCGATTTTCCCGGTCGAGATCTTCTTGGTATCGCTGTCCTTGGCGCGGACATTCTGATCCAACTGCAACCACAGATAGGTCAACTCATCTGGAGAATTATTCACGTAAGTAATGGTGCTGGAGCCGTAAATGCGCTGCGTTTCGTCATCCAATTCCACCTTCATATCGTAATCCACTTGCTGCTGGTAGTACTCGTGCCCTGGCGCTCCACTTGCGGTTCGGTATACGTTCGGGGTTGGCAACTCCTGCCCCAACTGGCGGAATTTGTTGGTGTTGATGTTCTCTTGTGAGAAAAGGAAAAACGGAGAAAGGAGAAAAAGGAAAAGCGGGAAATTCTTCATTCTGGTGACTTAAGTGGTTCTGAATGAACTCAGAACGGGATTCTTTGGGCGGCCAAAAGTAACGAAATGGCACCTGCTATTAAGGAAACGGTAACATTCCAGAGCTTCGGTTTAACACTTATTGTGTTTACCACGACATATTGCAGTCCGAAAATGATGCTAACCACAATCAATTGGCCGATTTCCAGACCGATATTGAAAGCGAACAACGGCATCAGTAGTTCATCTCCTAAAAGCGAACGGAGGTAATTGGAAAATCCCATTCCGTGAATAAGACCAAAAACGAGCGCCATCAAATAGGTTGCTATGGCGGCTTTTTCTTGCTTCGCGAGAAGGTTTTTAGCCGCTGTTGCCACGATTGTTACAGGAATCAGAAACTCAATCCACGCGCTATTGACGGGAATGATATTCAAAACGGCAAGCGCCAGCGTGATGGAATGCCCGAGCGTAAAAGCCGTAACCAGCACCAGAATCTTCTTCCAGTCGCTATAAACGTAGGCCGAGCATAAAGCCAACAAGAACAGCATGTGGTCGTAGCCGTTCAGATCGGTTATGTGCTCGAAGCCGAGTTGGAAATAGGTTGGGAACACTATCGAATCGTAATCTTAGCATTATAAAGCTGCTCAACAGCAACTCCGAGATTGAGGTATCCCGTAAGAATGTTGGTCTCCTTATCCATATTCAAATCAGAAAACCATGTTTTCATACCTTCTTGTTTGATGGGGTTGGAGGTGGTGTATTGAATTACTTTTCCAGCTAAACCCGTCTCCGAAAACACATAATTCTTATCAGAAAAATAGAGGCTCGATGCGGTTTCCGGCACTCCTTCCAATCGCGAAAGTACCTCTGGTCTAAACTCATCATGAAGCAAATGCTCAAGTGTGATTTTTAGAGTGTCGTTTTTTAAATCAAACACAAACGGCACAGAAACCTGCCCGACTCTTGGCTCTTTTTTCTTGTACCAACCACGGAAACGGTTGCTGCTTTCTTTCATGTAACCGATGAACCATGTTTGGCTCTTCTCATTAAGCCTTTCGGGGTGCGTATCGTACCACCAGACCCATTCGTATGGATGCAGTTCTGCGCCTCCTGTGTGGTTGTAATCTGCCACAAAAACTCCATACATTCCGAATGTGGTGTGATCAGAACCAATATTGTGGTGTTCCTTGGAAGAGTTGGGCCGATAACACGGGTAGAACTTCTCGTTCAGTAGGTAAATGTGGTCAATGGGAGGTGTTATCTCGCAATGCAAGCGATAGCGGTCAATGTTCTCCAACGTTTCAGGATAAATGCATGGAGCTTCTTCCAAGTTCTTAATGCGTTTGAAGCGATTCTTTGCGCATTTCTGCTCGTACGCAGGCCAAACCACATCAATGTATTTTCTGGTATGTGGAATGAGGTTGAAGTTGACATCGTACTCAGTAAAATGTGGCGGCCAGCTTGGCACACGAATACCGTCTCGTTCGGTGCCAACGAACTTGATCTTGGTCTTACTCAATGCCTTCCATTTATAACCGAACATACTGATGACCCAACCTGCTTCGGCTACTCTATGCCGCTGTGTTTTCGATGGCAAAACCGAATCAACCGAAAATGCCTTTACCAAATCGACCAAGTGTTCGTTCAGGCTGTCATTATCGGAAATGAATTTTCGGTCTTTGGTCAGTAGCAGCCAATATTCGGGGGTGGGTTCAAACGTTGATACAGTAAGTTGCGTTTGCCCGAAGGATTGGAGAAAAAGGAGAAACGAGAAAAGAAAAAGTGGAGTTGTTTTTGTCATCGGTTGGTGGAATTAGGTACTTCGCTTCGCTCAGATTGACAAACTACGCTTGTCATTTTCCGTCCGTTCTTTTGAAGTCAACCTTGTCTCCAACCTCCACACCATGGATGTCGCAGAAGCCTTCAATCAACTCCAACACATAAAGCGCAGGGCCTCTAGATGGAATTGATTTCTCCGATTTCGGAACGCAATATTTTGCAATGCTTTCGATGGTTCCGTCTTGCTTGATGTAAAGAATGTCAAGGCCGATAAGCGTGTTTCTCATCCAAAAAGAACGCGGTTCTTCCCGCTCGAAAATGAACAGCATGCCTTGCGTATCGGGCATGCTTCTGCGGTGCATGAGACCGATAGTTCTTTCACTTTCGATGTCCGCAATTTCTATGTCGATTTTGCGAATCGTATCGCCAGCGGCTTTTACCAAATAGAGCTCTCCTTCTTTCTTGAATTGTGGACCCGTAGCCCTGACCTCAGAACGTCCCGCATCCTTATTTCCAGATGTTGAACTTGAAGGCGCATCGCTTTCGCAAGCTGCAAAAGACATTGCGATAAACATTAAAAAGATGTACTTCAGTTTATTCATTTTCTCTCCTTCGGAAATGGGTAAATCCCGTTGATGTTGTTGAGGTCGGCCAATCGGTTTGACGGGTCAATCTCGATGCTGGCGACTTTCTTCTTCTTGATGTCGAGTTCAAACGTATAGGTCGGGTTGGTCCATTCCCAATCTGGCAGAATGGTTCTTCCCTCCTGCTCTCTTTCTACCGGTTTTTCGCCCCGCATCAGCCCAACGGGTATGTAGTACCAAGATGTGTTTCCATCCTTGTCAACCACCTTAATATCTAGCGGCATTGGCATCGCTCCAACGCGTTCCAAAACAATTGCGGAACGGCCTTTCTTCCCCTTGTCCAACTCCTTTATGCTGTAATCGATGTGCTGGGTTGTTCCAACCCAAAGATCCATGAACCAATTCAGTTCCAGCCCCGAGGTTTTTTCCATCACACGGATAAAATCATTCGGGTTTGGGTGCTTCATCTTCCACATGTTGAAGTAGCGTTTCATGCCTTTCCAAAAAGCGTCTTCTCCAATAATATATTGTAGTTGCATGAGAAACAGCGAGCCTTTTACGTAAGACGATATTCCGTAACAGTAATTGGTCTGGAAGTGATCTGCATGCGTTGTGAGCGGCTCTTGAAGACCGTTTGCATGAAGGTCTGCCAAACGCTGAATATCCGATACAAACGGGTTTGCGACTGGATTATCCTTTAGCGCATTCAACACATAATCCTGCGCGTAGGATGTAAAGCCTTCATCCATCCAAGGGTACTTGCTTTCATTGGTGGCCAAAACCCCATAGTACCAGTTGTGAAACGCCTCATGAACCGTAACGCTAAGTAGGCTGCCGTAGCTTCTTCCGGCAGTTTGGATAAGCGTTGCCATAGGGTATTCCATGCCTCCATCGCCACCCTGAATGGTACTGAATTGCTTGTACGGATACTTGCCAAATTTATCGTCCATGATTTGCCAAGCTTTTACCATGTCCTGCTGAAGTTTCAGCCAGTAGCCCGTTGTGTCTTCTTGATAAAGAAAATGAAGGGTTGGGCCGTTTGGCACATACTGAACATCATGGATGTAATCTGGGTCGGCAGCCCAAGCAAAATCATGCACCTGTGGCGCAACGAAATGCCAAGTAAGCTTGTCGCCCAGCGTTTCCTTTACTTCTTTTCCTTGCTCCTGATAGCCGTGACCTACTTCGTTCGGATTCTGCAAGTAGCCCGTTCCGCCCAAAACATAGTTTTTGTCTATCGTGATCTTAACATCAAACTCTCCGAAAACACCATGGAACTCGCGGCCAACGTACGGATCGGCATGCCAGCCTTCATAATCGTACTCAGCCATTTTCGGGTACCATTGCGTCATAGAGAAATCAATTCCCTGCTGACTGTCTCGACCGCTTCTTCTGACTTGCAAAGGCACTTGTGAGTAGAAATCCATCAGGAATTCCGACTTGGCGCCAGGTAGAATCGGCTCTGGCAGATTTACCTCCAACACGGTTCCCTGAACTTTGAACTCAGCGTATTTTCCATTCTGCGCCAAGGACTGAATGGTATGATAACCGATTTCTTCAGGTTTTAACTTAGATATCCTGTCTCCAACCCTTGGGTCTGGATCGGGTATTGTTCTAGACCGAATGTCCATCATACTTCCTGGCTGAAAGGCGTTGAAATACAAATGATAGAAAACCTTTGTAAGTGTGTCGTGAGAGTTGTTGGTGTAAACCAGCTTTTGCTTGCCCGAAAACTGATGCTTCTCCACGTCCATATCAATCTCCATTTGATAAGATGCGTGTTGCTGCCAATAGCCGCGTTGGGCAATGGCGGAAGAGGAAACAAGAACAGCAAATAGAAGAGAAAGCCGCTGCAACGACTTGATGTGGAAAATCATGAATCGAATTTGAGTGTTGGCAAAGTTAACCGCTCATACCAAAGACGAAAATCGCAATGTGTTAATGTATTCGGATAAATTTGCGCTGGAATCTGAGACAATCTATGGCTGAAAGGAAGCACGATAACTTCGATCAATTCGCAAAGGACTACAATGAGGTTCACGCGAAAACGCTGGACATGAGCGGTGCCGACCGTGACTATTTCAGTGAGTATAAGATTGAAGAGGTGGCGCGACATGAAGACGTTTCGTCCAAACTCAGCATGTTAGACTTTGGTTGCGGAGACGGCAACTCGGTTAAGTACATGCGGGAGTATTTTCCAAATGCAGACCTGTTCGGAACAGATGTATCTGAAAAGAGCGTGGAAGAAGCTAAGGCCAAGAACATTCCTGAATCGCAGTTCAAGCCTTACGATGGCGAGACATTACCCTTCGATAACGAGTCGATGGATGTGGTGTTTACCTCCATGGTGTTTCATCATATCAGCTTTGACAGACATGATGCGCTGCTGGGCGAAATAAAGCGAGTGCTTAAACCTAGCGGTCGGTTTTACATTTTTGAGCACAATCCGCTGAATCCAGTAACACGGAAAATTGTGCGTGAGTGCGAGTTTGACCATGATGCCATTCTACTGCCGCACAAGTACACCAATCAGATGCTTGACAAAGGCGGTTTCGCAAGCAGAAACATCTGGTTTACGCTATTCCTGCCTCGTCATTGGGTTTTCCGTTGGGCGTTATTTACAGAACGTCTGATTCAATGGCTTCCGATAGGTGCGCAGTACTATGTGAGAGCCGTGAAGTAAGCCTCTTCCTACTGATTCCCTTTTTCTATCAACTGACAAACGTATTGACGCACGCTTATGGTTGTGGCTGAGGCCGCCCCCTGCTGCTTTTTGCTATACAGGCGGTCAACTTGATCTGGAGCGAAACCAAGATCAAGATTGAATTGCTTGCTAAACCATGCGGCCATTTTCATCAGGAACTTCGGAACAGGGAGGACAATTACCTTCCGATTGGTTTCCGATTCTACCAGTTTAAGAAGTTCCTTGAACGATAACGCTTCGGGGCCATTGATGTACTCAGTTGCGTTGACGCTCGATTGGTTCTTGATCAAAGCCGAAATTGCCTTTGCCGCATCTTCCGCATGAATAGGATACATCTTACTGGCCAAACCGACTGGACAGGGTTGTATTCCTCCTTGAATGGCTGACGCAATCGCACCATCAATTCCCTCTCCTTTGCTTCCACCATAAACTTCGGCAGGTCGCAAAATCAACCAGCTTTCAGTCATTGCTTTAACCAACCGCTCTGCCTCCACCTTCGATTCTCCGTATGCTCCGCTCTCCTTGGTTGCTGTTCTGGAACTGATAAACACAAATCTTGGATTGCCGTGTTTTTGAGCTTCCTCTATCAGATGTTTCGTGCCCTCCACGTTGATTCTGAAATACTCTTCCCCATCACGCGAGTGAGTGATTGCAGCTGCGTGAATGATAACATCAACTTTCTCCAAATAATCGGAATAACTTCTGGGGTCATTCAGATCTCCTTTAACCCAGCTGATGTTTCCTTCATCATCGTTCTTTGTTCTCGACAGCGCGATAATTTGATATTCATTCTGTGAAAAATCCGCTAGCACCGAGCGCATTAACTCGGAAGAAGCACCTGTTACGAAAACGCGCTGCATGAAATGCAAGTTATTTACTTACCGAAACGGTAATTGAATAGGTTTTTGATGAATTCCCAGATTGCCGCTGGTTTTACAAAAGACGATCGGCCCTCCAGTTCATAAAACTCGATTGGAAGCTCCTTAAAACTCATCTGCTTGTCTCTGACATTGAGCATTATTTCAGCATCTATGAACCAATCGTCCGAACGAAGTTTCATTTGCTGATAGGCCGAAGCCTTCAAAATCTTAGGTTTAGAGTTGGCGTCTTTGGAGTTAATCCCTGGGAACATGAGGCCAAATAGAACGTTGTAAACCTTGCTGATAAATCTGCGGTAAGCGCCATCGCCTCTCTTCGTACGATAGGTTTTTACCAAATCGTATTCGCCTCCGCGAACTTCGTGGAAACAGGCGGAGATACTCTCAATCGGAAACTGGCCATCTCCATCAATCACGCAGATGTATTTGCCTGTTGCCGCATCCATTCCTGAGCGCATGTCCCAGCCCATCATGCCTTCTTTTGGTTTGCAAAGGGCAATGCAACGGGAGTTTTCTTCGGCTATTTTCAGAACGTAATCTCTGGTTCTATCTCCCGAACCTTCAATGTAATTGGCAACCAGCACTAACTCATAGCTATCAGTTAGCGACCTCGTGAGGTCTTCAGCTTTTTTGATAAAATCGACAACGCTTGCCCCAGAACGGAAACACAGAATAACTACCGAAAGCTCGACCTGTTCAGCCATCGAAACAAATCTAAGATTATTGGTTCACGTTAGGATCACCAGAAACTGAACTTATTCTTCGGGCTTGAGCGCAACCTGAAACGGAATGTCATATCGCATCCGGAAATCATCATTAATCCACCCACTCGCGTCTACGGAAAACTCCCAGTAATGCAGCACACCAGAATCTGGAAGCTTTTGAATGAAAAGCGTGTCAGCAGTTGCTCCTTCAAAAGCGAAAATTTTTTCTGACCTGATATCATAAGCTTCAGAAAATTCCTTCCCGAGTTTTAGTTGTTGTGAGAGCGGGTTGTAAAGTTTGAACACCAGAAAAGCTAGAGCCAATGGCATAACAAACCTTGCGGTCATTTCTTTTATCGAAGCCGAAACCCACTTGTTGTAAGCGATATAAGCATAGAAAAGACACACAACAAAAAATAGGAACGTGTGCATGGCAAACACCCTGTGCCACGCGGCATAGCCCGTGGCATAAACAAACAAAACACCATGAGCAAGGACAAACAAAAGATACGCCACGCCAGGTAGCAGGTACCACGCTTTAAGTGGCTTTTCGCGAACGAATGCTGCAACAGGAAGAACAGGAATCATGACCAACAACCCTATGAAAACACGGTCTAGCTTGGCAAGGTTAAATGAAATCAGAATGTTCTTGATTTCACGCTGATATTCGTGAATGTAATGAGCCATATCAAACCCTTCCGGGCTCATTCTATTGGCATTTCCCGGGGCAAAGAGGTAAATGAGAAAGCACAGAAGCAGAAACACGTTTGCCATGGTAATCTGCTTTTTCCACGATGTGTTCTGGCTCCACGCATAAACAACAAGCAACGTAGTTAAACCATAAAACAGAACGGCATACGTTGCCCTGCTTTGCATGATATAAGCGAATGGTAAAATCGCCCAAATGAATTTTTTTCGGCAGAGTAATCCCATTCCAATTTGTAGCGCAATTATTGGATGTGTGTAAACAACGGTTCCCATAACCCAATGCCATATCTCATCTTGGGCGCTGCTAATCAGGTAAAGCACCGTCACGAATGTTGAGCCGAGCAAGACCGAATCGGTCATGTTTTTCTTGCCAGAAAGCGCCTGAGTTATTCCACCAAACATATAAACGGAGGAAAGCAGCAACATGACTTTTATACAGGAAATAATCAGACCTCCTAGAACACCAATGTAGAGTGCCCGCATCCAAAGTCCTTGCACAATCATACTCAGAAACGGGCCTTCCCACTCCATGTAAAAGCGTGAGGCGTACCCAATTCCTGGTAAGCCTTGCGAAGCGTAATACATTCCCGCAAAGTCGTCTGCATTTGGGCGGTAGTGCGAATCGACCAAAACATGAAACACCACAAAACCCAAGGCTGAGCCAATGGCCAATATGGTTTTCAGGTTCATCTTTTGTAGAAGTCTAAAACGGCCTCAATTACCCGTTTTTGATCGGAATCTAGGCCATAATACAAAGGAAGCCTAACCAGAGTGTCGCTAAATCGGTCGGAATTCAAAAGCGCTTCTCCTTTGTATTTATTGGTAAAATACTTAGAACGATGAAGCGATTGGAAATGAAATGTGGCTTGTATTCCATGTTCCGACAGAAACGAAATCAGTTTATCTCGTTCGTCTTTGGAAGAATTAATCAAGTAAAACGTATGCCCGTTATGTTTCGCGTACGAAGGAATGTTTGGTCGCTCAACAATCCCTCTTTCTTCTATTTCCGCAAAAGCCTCGTAATAGTTGTTCCAGAAACCAAGGCGTTTCGCATTCACCTCTTCCAACCGCTCCAATTGAGCCAAAAGAAACGCGCTGTTCAATTCTGACGGATAAAACGAACTTCCAAGGTCAACCCAGCCATAACTATTGACCTTTCCGTCTTTGAATTCCTTCTTATTCGTTCCCATGTCCCACACCACCTCGGAACGTTTCAGTAACGAATCATCGTTTACCAAAATGGCTCCTCCTTCTCCGCAATGAATGTTCTTCGTATCGTGAAATGATAACGCACCAATTGTTCCAATTCCACCCAGCGGTTGGCCTTTGTAAAAACTTCCGATTCCCTGGGCGTTATCTTCTATCAGGTGAATGGAATGTTTGTTGGCAATGGCTTTCAAAGCGTCCATTTCACAAGCAACCCCACCATAATGAAGAGCGACTATCGCCTTGGTTTTTGGTGTAATCAGTTCTTCAATCTTGGTCTCATCTATCGATGGATGATTGGACCTACTATCAGCAAAAACAATCTTTGCACCTCGGTTGGCAAACGCGTTTGCTGTGGTAACAAACGCATACGAAGGAATGATTACCTCGTCTCCCTCTCCAATATTCAAAATGAGTGCTGCGAACTCAAGAGCTGATGTGCAAGAGGTCGTTAGTAAGCACTTTTTGTAGCCAAGTTTCCTTTCTAATTCCGTTTGGCAGCGCTTTCCGAACTCACCATTTCCGGCAAATCGACCAGATCTGAATACTTCGGCAATTCGGGCTTGCTCAGTGCCGAGGATCAATGGGCGATTGAACGGAATCTCCATGCGGAATCAAACAAAGTTATTTGCATCCAAGCCTAACCACCCCAAACTCGAATTACAGAAAATATCATCAACGGTTTCTTGTGGCAGGTTCATTTCTTCGATGAATTTACCAATCTCGAGGTCACCAAGAGGGAACGGGTAATCGCTTCCCAAACAAACTCGATTTGATCCCATTTTCTTGAGGATGAATTCCAACGTGTCTGCATCGTGCGTAATGCAATCGATCCAGAATTTTCCGAGGTATTCCTTCGGATTCACATCATTGTCAATGGCCACAAGATCGGGGCGGCAATTGAAGCCGTGTTCAATTCTGCCAATAGTAGGAATGAACGAGCCACCAGCATGAGCAAAGCAGACCCGCAGTTCAGGCAGCTTTTCAAAGATTCCTGCAAAAATCATGGATGTGATTGCGCGTGAGGTTTCCGCTGGCATTCCGACCAACCAAGGCAACCAATACTTACGCATCTGATCCATTCCCATCATGTTCCAAGGATGCACGAAAACCGCCATTCCGAGGTCTTGACACGCTTCAAAAATCGGATAGAATTCAGGCTCACTCAGGTTCTTATCGTTGATGTTGGAACCGATCTGCACGCCAGGAAAACCCAACTCTTTGCATCGCTCCAACTCCTTGATGGAAAGTTCGGTGTCTTGCATCGGCAGCGTCCCTAAGCCGATGTAATTCTTCTTGTATGGTGCGATGGATTCCGCCAGATCATCATTCAGAAAGCGGGCCACCTCCGCACCATCTTTCGGGCGTGCCCAATAAGAGAAAAGAACAGGAATGGTGCATACAACCTGAACCTGCGTATTGTATTCCTCATACTCCGAAATGCGTATTTCAGGATTCCAGCAATTCTCCTTGATCTTTCTGAAAAAGCGTTTGCCTTGCATCATGTTAGCCTCGCCAGGTGCTACGTGATCAAGCATGATGAAATCACCATAGCCAAATTTGCGCGCGAAATCGGGCATTTCGCGCGGCATGATGTGCGTATGCATATCGATCTTAAGCAAGCTTCCCGTCTTTCAGCATTTGTGCGTATTCCTTCGCAAAATAGGTGAGAATGGCCGTTGCGCCCGCCCGCCTGATACTCAACAACATTTCGGGCATGGCCTTATCGTAATCCAACCACCCTTTCTGTGCGGCCGCTTTCAGCATGGCGTATTCCCCGCTCACGTTGTAAGCTGCAATCGGCAATTCAAACTTTTCTTTCAGTAGATGAATGATGTCGAGATACAGCAAGGCTGGCTTCACCATCAGGAAATCTGCACCTTCCGAAGCATCCAATTCTGCTTCGCGAAGGGCCTCCCATTTATTCGCAGGGTCCATCTGATAGGTTTTCTTGTCGCCAGCTTTTGGGGCACTTTCCAACGCATCACGAAACGGTCCGTAATACGCACTCGCATATTTTGCCGAGTAACTCATAATGCCCACGTTCTCGAAATCGGCATCATCCAACTCTTCTCTGATGTGCTGCACGCGGCCATCCATCATATCCGATGGGCCGATGATATCGATGCCTGCTTCTGCTTGAGCTACAGCCATTCTTCCAAGAATGTCGAGCGTTTCATCATTCAAAATGCGGCCGTCTTCTACCAAACCATCA
>CAYWET010000004.1:0-140314 GCA_964457245.1 uncultured Chryseobacterium sp.
GAATTACGAAGCGGCTATTGATGCCATTGATAAGATCAAGCAAAAGACGGAAGACCAGAAAGCCACGTATCAGCGCATCTGTTACACACGCGCAACAGAGTTGTTTCATGATCTGCGTTTCAAGCGAGCGGTGCATTATCTGAAGCGTTCAGATAAGTTTTCGATTGATTCGAAAATTACTTCGCAAGCCATTTTCTGGCAAGCCGAAGCGTACGCAAGAATGCGTAAATGGAAAGCTGCTGAAGAACATTACAAGTTGTTCTTGGATGCACCAGCGGCAATTGGTTCCCGTGAATTCGGACTTGCGCACTATGGTTTGGCTTATGTTCAGTTTGAGAATGAACAGTACGAGCCTGCTATCAACTGGTTCCGCAAGTTTGTGGATTATGAAAAGAAGGATTCGCTACGCGTGAATGACGGTCTGCTCCGGATTGCTGACGCCTACTACTTGCAGAAGCAGAACAAGTTGGCAATTGAGTACTACGATAAGGCTATCAAGTACAACAAGTTCGATACCGATTACGCCATTTTCCAGATTGCGGTCTGCTATGGTTTGGATGGACAGAATGCCTCCAAGATCGAGACGATGAAAGCGATGCTGGAGAATTATCCAGAGACGGATTTTGCGGCTGATGCTAAGTTTGAGATTGCCGAGACGTACTTCTTTACCGACAATTCGCAGATGGCCATTTTGTATTTCGATAAGGTCATCAATGAGCATCCGAATTCACATTATGTGCGCAAAGCTAAGCTGAACAAGGGACTGTTGTTTTACAACCAAAGCGAGGACATGGCTGCTTTGCCATTGTTCGAAGATGTGGCTGAGAATTACCCAGCCACGGAAGAGGCGAAGGAAGCCTTGATGAAGATTCAGAAGATTTATGTGGAGAAGGGTGATGTGCCTGGGTTTGAGGCTTACGTGGCTGAGAAGAACTTCCCAGACATCACAACGGGCGCACTTGACACCTCTTATTATGAGGCGGCTGAATTCATGTTTACGCGTGGAAACCTGGATGGCGCCATGGCAGAATTCAAAACCTACTTGGATAAGTTTCCTCACGGTTTCTTCGCTTTGAATGCGCATTTCTACCGCTCGGAAGCTGCGCTGGAATTGAAGCTTTATGATGAAGCCATTGTAGGTTACGACCACATTCTTGAATTCAAGAAAAATGCGTTTACAGAGCGTTCCTTGATGGCGGCTTCGAGCATCTATTTCTTTCAAGAAAAATATCAGGACGCGTTGCTCAGATTCACGATGCTTGAAGAAGTTGCTGAGGAAGCGGAAAATCTCATGCAGGCGCGTGTCGGTCTGATGAAATGCAACTACCTGCTCAACAATTTTGAGGAAGCGCACAAGTATGCCATGAAGCTCAAACGTTCGGATAAAGTTCCAGAACGCACGTTGCAAGAAGCAAGTTTGATTTCGGCCAAATGCGCCATGGCGCAAGGCAATTTGAGAATGGCGGAGGAGCGATTCAAGGTGGCATTGCTTGAGGCAAACAATGAAATAGGAGCAGAGGCACTCTACAACTTGGCCAAGATCCATTACCTCAACGATTCACTTGACCAGGCGCAGAACCTCATTTTCGAAATGGTCAATCTGTTCCCGAATTATGGCGAGTGGATTACGCGTTCGTTCCTGTTGTTATCTGATACTTACGTGAAGCAAGGAGAAGACTTCCAAGCCAAGCTCACATTGCAAAACCTCATTGACAATTATGATGGCGAACTGCAAGCAGAAGCAAAGCAGAAATTAGCTGAGCTGGAAGCTGCCGAGCCTGAATTGGAAGAACGCAAGGACGGAGAAGACTGGGAAGTGGAGTTTGAGCAGGAAGGCAAAGTCCGCGATGACATTTTTGAGGTTGACGAGGACGAGGAATACGAAGAGTACGAACCAAACTTGGAGGAGGAATGAAAAACCTGTGGCTATACTTGGTTCTGTTGACGTTGCTGCCAGCAATCACTTTCGCGCAGGAAGAGGAAAATCTGCCTGACAGCCTGCGATTTACGATTACCAAAGATTACCGTCCTGTTGCGCGAGATGCTAGGAAAATTCTGCCTCAACCGGAGGTGAAACACGACACGGCATCACTCAAAGAAGTTGATTACACCGTGATTCCAAAGACCAAGGAAGTCACCTACAAAGCAGAACCTTTGCAAGCTGCCAAGCTTTCCAATGAGCCATTACCAAAGTTGTATAATGGTTTTATAAAAGCAGGATTCGGAAACTACACCATGCCGTTTTTCGAAGCGAGTTACGGAAGTCTCCGAAGTAAGAAGTTCCAAGCAGGATTCTTCGCCCGTTATCATGCTTCTTTCGCGAAGCTGAATAAGGTCAGAAACTTCGGATTTACCGATGCTGGAATTCGCGGATTTGGTAAGTATTTCATGAAAGACCACGTGCTGAAAGGTGCGTTGGAATATGACGTAGATGAGAATTACTACTACGGCTGGGATTTGAATGATGTGAATTTTGACAATGCTTCGGCCGTGTCGAAAGACAGTTTGCATCAAGTGTTCCATCACGTTGGGTTAGATGTTGATCTGACAGCTTTGGACAAAGGCAAGAAACCGCACCTATTGAATGAAGCTGGTTTGGCTTACAGCTACACGCGAGATGAGTTTCAAGGTCAAGAGCATTACGCAGCGCTTTCAGCGGGTGTGGCCTTCCGCATCAAGAAGGAAAAGATGTTTATCCGAACCGCTTTTGATTACTGGAACTTGGAGCAATCAAGCCGGCAGACCAACAATTTGGTTTGGGGAATTCAACCAAAATTCCGTGCTGAGCGCGAGCGTTGGGCAATCGATCTCGGAGTTGATTTCTCGTTGGATGTGAACGATACCACACCAAAAGTTCTGCTATTCCCAATTCTCGATTTCCACTATTTCTTGGTCAAAGACATGCTTCGATTCTATATCGGTGCAAAAGGTGGCGTGACCAGAAACGGCTTGAGAAGCATCTCGCAGGTTAACCCCTATTTCCATACGGATCAAGAACTGAGCAATACTTGGGAACGACTGAATGTCTATGCAGGATTCAAAGGAAGCATCATCAAAGGTCTCGGTTTCGATGTTTCCGTTGCTGAGGTTATCAACGGCCAGCAAATGTTCTTTGTGGATGACACAAGTCGCGGTCTCGGCCATCGATTCATCACGGAATATCACGATACACGAATTACATGGCTCAAAGGCGCAATGAGCTATCAATGGAAAAATAAACTGGAAGTTGTAGCCCAAGCCGAATACCGCTGGTTTGTGATGCCAACAGACAGCATCAAACCGTGGCACGAAGCACCATTCCGATTCACATTCTCAGGAAACTATAACCTGAAAGACAAGTTTATTTTTAAAGCCGCAATCAGCGCGTACGGCCCACGAGTTGCACGAGATTTCACAACCGATTCGCTCGGTGTAACCACCATGACACCAGTTACGCTGAAAGGCTATGCAGATGCCAGTCTTGGTGTGGAATATCGCTACCGAAAATGGCTAGGGGCATTCGTTGATTTCCGCAACATTGCTGCGCTCCGTTACGACATCTGGAAACAGTATCCATCGCAGCGTTTCAGTTTCATTGCGGGCCTCCATTTCAGCTTCTAAAACAGACTGTGTAAAACTGCCTGATTTTTGTTGATAAAGTCGAGGCGCAATCCCTTTATCCGTGCGGCCTTCGGGGCTATTTTGGGTATCTTTGATAGTTGATTTTTCAGAACTAAAAACTGTCCGAAAAAGTGGAAGAAGAAAAGAAGCAGCCAAAGGCATATTCGGCCGATAGTATTCAGGCCCTCGAAGGGATGGAGCATGTGCGCATGCGCCCGTCCATGTATATTGGAGATGTAGGGGTTCGCGGACTCCATCACTTGGTATATGAAGTAGTAGATAACTCGATTGATGAGGCCCTTGCGGGGCATTGCGATACCATCACGGTAGCCATCACAGAAGGCAACGGAATCCGAGTAAAGGATAACGGTCGTGGTATTCCAGTTGATATTCATAAGAAAGAAGGCGTTTCGGCCCTTGAGGTTGTAATGACCAAGATCGGTGCTGGAGGTAAGTTCGACAAGGATTCTTACAAGGTTTCAGGTGGACTTCACGGAGTTGGTGTTTCGTGTGTAAACGCGCTTTCCATTGATTTGAAAGCCACTGTTTACCGCAACGGAACCATTTATCAGCAAGAGTACAGCCAAGGAAAGCGAAAGGCGGAGGTTGCAGAGATCGGCACTACTGATTACCGAGGTACTGAGGTTGAGTTCTATCCAGATCCGGCCATTTTCGATTCGCTCGAATACAACTACGATACGCTTGCTTCGCGAATGCGTGAGTTGGCATACCTTAATAAAGGGCTGACCATCACCATGACGGATGAGCGAATCACTGATGAAGATGGGAATCATCCAGAGGAGACATTTTTCTCGGAATTAGGGCTTCCTGAGTTCGTGACTTTCTTGGATGGTAATCGCGAGAAGTTGATTCAGGATGTGATTAGTATTGAAGGTGAGAAAAGTGGTATTCCAGTTGAGGTGGCTATGGTGTACAATACAAGCTACTCAGAGAATATTCACTCTTATGTGAACAACATCAACACTCACGAAGGTGGTACGCACCTTTCGGGGTTCAGAAGAGGTTTGACCAACACCTTGAAGAAATACGCAGAAACTTCAGGCATGTTGGACAAACTCAAGTTTGAGATTTCTGGAGATGACTTCCGTGAGGGCTTGACTGCAATTGTTTCGGTTAAAGTCGGTGAACCTCAATTTGAAGGACAGACCAAAACCAAATTGGGTAACCGTGAAGTTACTGCACCTGTAAGTCAAGCGGTTAGCGAAATGCTGGAGAATTATTTGGAAGAACATCCAAATGATGCGCGGACAATTGTTCAGAAAGTTATTCTTGCGGCTACTGCCCGTCATGCTGCCCGTAAGGCGCGTGAGATGGTTCAGCGTAAGAACGTGATGTCTGGTACCGGATTACCAGGAAAACTGTCTGACTGCTCAGACAAAGACCCTGAAAAGTGCGAATTATTCCTCGTTGAGGGAGATTCTGCGGGTGGTACGGCTAAACAAGGTCGTGATCGAAATTTCCAAGCTATTCTACCACTTCGTGGTAAGATTTTGAACGTGGAGAAAGCCATGCAACATAAGGCTTTTGAGAATGAGGAAATCAAGAACATGTACACCGCGCTGGGTGTAACCATCGGTACCGAAGAAGATGAGCGTGCCTTGAACATGGAGAAGTTACGCTACCACAAGATTATTATCATGTGTGATGCCGATGTTGACGGTTCTCACATTGCAACGCTAATTCTAACTTTCTTCTTCCGTTACATGCGTGAGTTGGTCGAGTCTGGTTATCTCTATATCGCGGCACCACCGCTTTACTTGGTTAAGAAAGGTGCAAAGTCAGAATACTGCTGGAATGATGACCAACGCGATGCTGCTGTGGTAAAGCTTAAAGGTGAAGGCAAGGAAAGCTCAGTAGGTATTCAGCGATATAAAGGTCTTGGTGAGATGAATGCTGAGCAGCTTTGGGAAACCACTATGGATCCTGAGTTCAGAACGCTACGTCAAGTTACCATTGATAACGCTGCAGAGGCCGACAGAATCTTCTCAATGCTAATGGGTGATGATGTACCACCTCGTAGAGAGTTCATTGAAAAGAACGCCAAATACGCGAAGATTGATGCTTAGTGGAGGTTGACTTGACGGTTGAATAAATCGCTAGCGATTTATAGGTTATCCTGAGTTCAAAATAAAACCCTCTCTCAACAATTGTCGAGAGAGGGTTTTTTCGTAAAGTACCTTTCAAAACGAGGCCAGGCTCTTTATCTTATTTTGGGAATCACATTGCTGTCCAAAGCATTTGATTTTCCCGAGGTCCTCTTGCCCGGAGCTGTAGGGAATCTAATATCAGCGTACTTAGATGTACGGCCATTCTCCATAATTTCATCAGCACGATTACCCGAAACAAACCATTGGAAGGAAGCATTGGATGATCCACCTTCAAGTTCTACCACGTCAAAACCATTGGTTGTCTTATTAGTGATGTAAACACCTTTGCAGTCTCCTTCAAGTTGCACGAAGACTCGTAATGGATGATTTTCATTCACCGATATATTCTTGGCAAAACTTGGGTCAAGTTCAATATGGACTTTTCCATTCACTAGTTGTCCAGAACCAAAATCTTGTAGCAATACCTCTGGTGATTCAGGAGCAAACATCACAACCGATTTCTCATCCTTATCCTTTACGACTGTTGACACCGTACCTGTACCTAGAATCTTATACTGAGTAAATGTGTTGATATCAAAATAATTCACACGAACGGGTGTGCCAAACTGTTCGGTGTAAATAGCCTCACCTGAATTAGCCGTTGTTGAATTAGCAAAGATGCCAGTGATGGTTCCAACTGCTCCTAATCCACTACCTGTTGTCAAGTAATTAAAGCCACCATCGTTGTTTCCAACGAAACGTCCTCCAGTACCATCAGCATTGATGTTTGCCCCAAACACACCTCCGCCATTGGACTGACCGACAATTCCATATAGACCGAATCCTCCTCCAGCACCATTAGCTGCCGTCACAACACCATAACTACCAATTCCATCCAGATTCCCATTCGCACCACCTAAAGCGTTGAATGTGTTGTTCGTTTGTCCTAGCAAGGCTGAACCAGTTGCGTTTGAATTGTTCACTTGCATTAGGTAGTCGTTAGCAAAGCTCGAAGCAACTTGCAAACGATACGCAGGTGTTGTAGTGAAAATACCCACGTTAGTACCATTATCAAACACTTGGCTGCACACCGCTGAAGTACCATCAGATTTTAACAGAAGATTTACCGTTCCACAGCCTACAGGGCCTGTTGGTCCTGTAGGACCGTTTAGACCATTTGCTCCAGTTGGGCCAGTCGCACCCGTGGGGCCTGTTGGACCTGTAACACCTGTTGAACCAGTTGCTCCAGTAACCCCTGTTGAACCAGTAGCTCCAGTTGGGCCAGTAACTCCAGTTGGACCCGTCACCCCTGTTGCTCCTGTTACCCCTGTTGTGCCAGTAACACCTGTCACTCCTGTTGCTCCTGTTGTGCCAGTAACACCTGTCACCCCTGTTGCACCGGTAACTCCAGTGACTCCGGTCGCACCTGTAACTCCAGTTGCACCCATTGCTCCGGTGACACCAGTTGGGCCAATTGGGCCACCACTCGGTCCAGTCGGTCCAGTCGGTCCAGTCGGCCCTAGTAATCCTATGCCCGTAGGGCCCGTTGGTCCGGTTATACCTGCTCCAGTTGGACCAGTCGGTCCGGTTGGGCCAGTACCACCTCCGGAACCTCCTCCAATACCGAAGCATCTCCATTGTGAGTCGTCTTCATCCCAATAACAGAATTCATCTAGGTCAATATCGTACACCAGAAGGCCGTTATTGGCGGGATCCGGGTTGACGGTCAGTTCGTCATTTTCCAACAGCATTCGCTCAATTGTGTTTAACTTAGGTATCAACAAGCCTTTCTTCAATCCACCATCACCTTTGGTAATCTCTAGCATGGCATTTGGGTTAGGATTAGCAGTTCCGATTCCAACATTGTTGGAGCCTTGAGAGAAACCGTTTGCAGCAAACAGCACTGTAAAAAGAACGCTGAAAGCAAGTTTACCGAGCGTATATCTGTTATTCATTAGTCTTGGGGTTAATAAACGCCAAATGTACATAATTACTACAAAATCCTTCGTGCCGAATTTACGTGTCAAATGATGTCTGTTTTATCGGTATCTGGTAAGAGAGATTTGTCATTGAAAACTGTGGCTTTCAAGAACTTTGCAAGCTTGATTAGGTGATTCTTTCACTCCCCAGCCCAGCTTTTGTATAAAGTGAATGGGAAACACTAACGTATAAGTGAAACCCCATCACGGAAAACGTAGTCGTTTCCGTTCACATCATTCAGGTGAATGACGTACACGTAGGTGGCCATTTCTACAGGTTGTCCTTTGAATGTGCCATCCCAAGGTTGGTTGACATTATTGGTATAATAGATTTCCTCACCCCATCGGTTGTAAATGGACATTTGATAGCTGTCCCAATCCACTCCTTCTCCGTACCCTCTGAAGTAGTCATTTCGTTCGTCACCGTTCGGGGTGAAAGCGTTTGGAACGTAAAAGGTAAAGCTTGGCTCGATTCGGATTTCGCCTCGCGTACTACTGATACAACCATCAACAGTGGTAACAGTAAGCCAAGTGATAAAAACGCCTGTATCGAGATAAGTGTATTGAGGATTTTGAATCCATGAGGTATCACCGGTGCCGAAATCCCAATACCATGATTCTATGTCGCCAGTAGATTGGTCGGTATAAGTGATCTTCGGGTCAAGAATATTAGCAACGCTTGGGTCGTAAGAAAAGTTGGCCTTCGGCAGAGGGAACACCTCAACATAATCAGAATAAGTAGTGTCGGCCACGCAGCCCTCCGCAGTCTCAATACTCAATGAAATGTCGAAAATCCCAGGATTCGAGAATGTGTGATTTGGGTCAGACAATAGAGAAGTGTTGCTGTTGGACTGAGAATCACCAAAATTCCAACTGTAGGCAACGGGCTCAGGGATAGTGTTGTCGGTAAACTGAACCGCGTGAACATGACATCCAGACAGCTCATCGCCTTCAAAAACAATCTCTGGTAGTGTATGAACTGTAACCGTGCTTTGAGCCGTGTCAGAAGGTGTTGTGCAGCCATCTTCCACCACAAAAACGTAAGTGGTGGTTTCATTGGGTTGAACCTGAATTGGAAGGGTTGCCGGTGTTGATGCTGGTTGTAAATAATAGGCGTAATTACCATCGCCTCCGGAAGCCTGTACATCCAAAATGGCTTCATCGTATGGACAAATTGCCGTGTCGGAATTGAATAGTGGTCGAACTATATCCAATGTCAACGCTGGTAAGACCTCAACAGAAACTTGACCAGTTGCTTCACACCCGTTGGCATCTGTAACGGTTACTTCATAGTTGGTGGTGCTTTCTGGTGAAACAGTTGGGTGTTGAGTGGTAACGTTCAATGAAGAATCCGTTGGCGAGGCAGTCCAATTGTATGATTGGTAAGGAGCAGTTCCACCAGTCGCCATTGCGGTCAGGTCGCTGCTTTGTCCAATGCATATCGGAGAAACAGATGAGGTAGACGTAACCACTAACTCGGTTGGTTCGGCTACCGTGACTGAGGCTGTAGCGATGCAGCCAACAGCATCGGTTACCGTTACGTCAAATGTTCCAGCACACAGACTTGTTGCGGTAGCTCCATATTGTGCTGGATTCGAATTCCATAAGTAGGTCAAAGGCGGTGTGTTTCCTGCACTTGCAACAACAGTTGCTTCTCCATCACATTGCTGGTAACAGGAGGCGTCTGAGGAAACAGAAATGCTTGCGGTAAATCCAGCAGTTTCAGTCACTTCAATGTCAGCTGTTTCTGAGCATCCAGCATCATCTGTAACCGTCACTGTGTAGATATTTGGTGCAAGCCCAGTAGCGGTGGCAGTATTCTGCGCTGGACTGGTGCTCCATGAATAAGCGTAATCATTGGCAACAATTCCACCAGAAGCTGAAACCGAAGCCACTCCATCTGGAAGTCCGCAGTTTGAAGGCTGATCCATGGACGTGGTCAGGGTCATTGTAGGTGAAACATCGACTGAAGTGCTGGCTGTAGTGCTACATCCGTTCGAGTCTGTAATCGTAACATCATAATTGGTGCTCACCACAGGCCAAACAATTGGGTTTGATGCTGATGGGCTCAATGAGCCGTCTGCAGGCGCTGCTGACCATGAATAGCTTGCAATTGGTAAGGTTCCGCCATTGGTAGTAACCGATAGTTCCGAGCTGTCTCCAATGCATATTGGCGATAGCGATGCCAAAGCAGTTGCGGTGAGCTCGGTAGGTTCGGAAATGGTCACGGAAGTTGTGCCTTGGCATCCTACAGCATCTGTAATAACGACATCGTATGAACCCGCACAAAGGCCAGTGGCCGTTTGTGTGGTCTGGGCAGGGGTTGTGTTCCACGAATAGGTTAGAGCACCAGTGCTTCCAGAACCGGCCGCTGCCATTGCTTCTCCATCGCAAAGCTGATAGCACGATACATCTGAAGAAGAACTAATACTGGCAGTGAATCCGGTGGTTGCAGTTACAACTATGGTTTCAGTGGCAGAACAACCGAGGTCGTCCGTTACGGTTACATTGTAAGAACCAGGTGCAAGACCGGTAGCGGTTGCTGTATTTTGTGCAGGAGATGAATCCCAAGAGTATGAATAATCATTGGCGACAATACCTCCAG
The DNA here is from genome assembly GCA_964457245.1 of uncultured Chryseobacterium sp. Lineage (GTDB taxonomy): Bacteria > Bacteroidota > Bacteroidia > UBA10329 > UBA10329 > UBA10329. Next base: position 10,293 of record CAYWET010000004.1, read on the forward strand.
CTGCTGAAGCTGTTGCACTGCCGTCTGCTTGTTCGCAATGCGATTCTTGATCGAGTATCGTGGTAATGACAATATCAGGAGCAATACCTACCGAAACCGTGTCCAAGGCCGTACATCCGTTTGCATCGGTAACCGTAACCAAATACGTAGTACTAACGGCTGGTGAAACCGAAGGATTTTGGTCGGTTGCATTCAGCGATGGGTCAGTTGGTAATGAAGTCCAGTTGTACGAAACATAAGGTTGAGTTCCTCCCGATGGTACAGCTCCCAAGAGTGTTGAGGCTCCGTTGCAAATAACGGTTTGGCCTGCACCAGCCATTACTTCTAGCAGCGAGGATTCAGAAATAATCACTTCGGCAGTGTCGCTACAACCACCATCATCGGTAATCACAACTTCATAGGTTCCAGTACAAAGACCCGTTGCTGTTGCCGTTGTTTGAACAGGATTCGTGTTCCATTGGTATGTGACTGGAGTAATGCTTCCGACTCCGGCCGAGGCAGTCGCTGTTCCATCACAAGATTGGAAACAAGAAACATCAGTGTACGAATCAATGTTGGCTGTAAAACCACCGACTGAGGTCACATCAACCATTGCAGAATCTGAGCAGCCGAGATCATCAGTTACAACTACGGTGTAAGTTCCCGGAGCTAGGCCATTTGCCGTAGACCCAGTTTGTATGGGTGAGGTATTCCAGGCATAAGTGTAGTCGTTGGCAACAGTTCCGCCTGAAGCGGTGACAGATGCTACGCCATCAGGTTGGGCGCAAACCGATTCTTGATCCAAAGTTGTACTAACTGAAATAGCTGGTGAAATATCAACCGAGACACTGGCAGAGGCGGTACAACCGTTGGCATCCGTTACTTCAACCGTGTAAACCGTATTCACCGTTGGGAAAACCGTTGGGTTCTGGGCAGTCGCGTTCAAAGAAGGGTCGGCTGGTACGGCTGTCCAGTTGTATGATGCATAAGCGGGAGTTCCTCCGCTGGCAGTAGCAGTAAGGTCTGAGGATTGCCCAACACATATCAACGGAGAAGATGCCGTTGCGGTAATGGTCAATTCTGAAGCTTCTCCAATTGTAACAGCCGTTGTGGCCGAACATCCTGTGTTATCGGTTACGGTCACATCATAAGTTCCAGCGCAAAGACCGGTAACAACATCTGTGGTTTGCGGTGGAGTCGTATTCCAAGAGTAGGTCACTGGTGTCACGCTTCCCGTTCCAGCAGCCACGGTGGCCGTTCCATCACAACCTTGAAAACAAGAGGCATCGGTTGAAGTTGTAATATCAGCGGTGAATCCGGCAGTTGATGTCAATAAAATGCTTGCGGTTTCGGTACACCCAAGATCGTCTGTAACCGTAACGTTGTACGTGCCAGCTGTTAGGTTACTTGCAGTAGCCGTGTTCTGAGCTGGACTTGAATCCCAAGAGTACGAATAATCATTGGCCACCGTTCCACCAGTGGCCGAAACGGAAACAATTCCATCAGGTTGACCGCAATTTGACTCTTGGTCAAGCGAGGTGGTCAATACAATAGCTGGCGATGCATCAACAGTTACCTGATCTGTTGCTGTACATCCATTTGCATCGGAAACCGTAATAGTATATGTGGTGCTTGCGGTTGGAGATACCGATGGATTTTGGCTTGTCGTAATTAAAGTTGGATCGTTCGGAGACGATGACCAAGCATACGTAAGCGGTTGAGTACCACCCGTTGGGGATGCAGTGAGGTCGGCAGTTTCTCCATCGCAAATAGAAGTAACAGAACTTGAAGCTGAAACGGAAATGGCCGCGGGTTCGCTGATGGTGATAGATGTGCTGGCAGAACATCCAACAGCATCAGTTACGGTCATGTCATAAGTTCCAGCACAAAGGTTGTTGGCTGTAGCGCCCGTTTGGGTAGGAGTTGTATTCCAAGAATAGGAAAGCGGAGCCGTACTTCCGGTTGTAACGGTAACGGTTGCTATTCCATCGCAGGCCTGGTTACAAGAAGCGTCTGTTGATGTTGAGATACTTGCCGTGAAGCCAGCGCTGGTAGTTACATCCACGGTTGAGGTTTCAGAACAGCCTACGTCATCCGTCACGGTAACTGTGTAGGTTCCTGGCCCAAGTCCTGTGGCCGTGGCGGTGGTTTGCGTAGGAGTAGAGTCCCAAGAATAGGTGTAGTCGGTAGTTACAATTCCTCCCGAAGCTGTTACCGATACGATTCCATCAGATTGCCCGCAATTGGATGGCTGGTCAAGCGAAATGCTCAGCGTTAATGCTGATGACACATCAACAGTAACTTGGTCTGTCGCTGTACAACCGTTGGCATCGGTAACTACAACCGTATAGGTGGTTGATACGGTAGGAGAGACAGTCGGATTTTGCGAAGATGCATTCAGCGAAGGGTCTGCAGGAGTTGCGCTCCATGCATAGGTGTAGTTTGGAGTTCCACCAGTAGGTGCGGCTGAGAGGTCGGAAGTTCCTGACGAGCATATCGGGGAAACAGATGCGGTAGCAGTTACCGTAAATGCCGTTGGTTCCGAAATGGTTACTGAAGCCGTAGCAGAACATCCCACGTTGTCGGTTATGGTCACATCATAGCTTCCAGCACATAGGTTTGTTGCTATCGCACTGGTCTGAGCTGGCGATGTATTCCAAGAGTAAGTGAGTGGTGGTACGCTTCCGGCATTGGCTGCAGAGGTTGCTGTTCCATCGCACGCCTGATAGCAAGATGCATCAGTGTACGAGGCAATACTTGCTGTAAATCCACTTGTTGCTGTAACGTCAACTGTTGCTGTGGCGGAGCAATTCAGGTCATCCGTAACGGTAACCATGTAGGTTGCCGGAAGTAGTCCATTTGCCGAAGCGGTAGTTTGAATGGGTGTGGAATTCCATGAGTAAGAATAATCGTTAGCAACCGTTCCGCCTGAAGCGGAAACGGATACAATACCATCTGCCTGTCCACAATTCGACTGTTGGTCTAAACTGGTTGTCAATGAAATAGTGGAAGAAACTTGAACAACTTCAGTGTCTGTTCCTCCACAAGCTCCACCAACAGCATAAGTTATGGTATGATTGCCGGGTCCAGCAACGGAAGGGTCAAATGTTCCTGCAGTTGCATCTGTGATTCCCGTACCGCTCCATGTACCACCTGGGTCGGCCGCGGTCATGTTAAAAGCAGGGTCAGACGGGCAAAGCGGATTTACAGGGTCAATGGTTGGGTCGCCACCATCAGAAACAGTGAAAGCATAAGTGTCATTATCAGAACAGAACCCGTTAATCGAATAGTTCACAATCCAAGTTCCAGGACTTACTAAACTCGGGTCAAATGTTCCTTGAAATGGGTCGGTAATACCCATTCCGCCCCAAGTTCCACCTGGGTCTGCTGCCGTGAAGTTGAAAGGTGGATCGGTAGTGCAAATTGTAGGAATCGGGTCAATTGTAGCATCGCTACTCTGCAGGATTGTTACGGTTTCTGTGTCCACATCTCCGCAGTTTCCGCCAAGGGTGTAAGTGACGACAAAACTCCCAGCTCCAGAAACACTTGGGTCGAATATACCTGCTACAGGATCAGTGATTCCTGTTCCACTCCATGTTCCTCCTGGGGTTGCAGCATTTAATGTAATTGGACCTAAACCTGAACATGTTGGAGCGACCGGAGATATGGTTGCGTCAGCCGCATTGGTCACCGCGATCTGAGTAGTCTGGACATCACCGCAAACGCCTGGAATGTTGTAAACAATGGTCCAGGTTCCTAATCCAGCAACTGATGGGTCAAAGGCTCCTGTAGATGAATTTGTGATTCCAGCACCTATCCAAATTCCACCCGGGTCCGCAGCTGTTAGGGTAACTGGTGGGTCGCTCAAACAGAAAGGTCCTGCAGGATTAATAGTCGCATCGCTGGCTGGGTTGACCGTAATAACCTGATCATCTGTATCCCCGCATGCACCAGTGATGGTGTAAGTGATATTCCAAGAGCCTTGTCCAGCAGTGGCAGGATCAAAAGTTCCAGCTACTGGGTCGGTAATACCAGTTCCAGACCAAGTTCCTCCAGCTTGATTTGCGGTCAATGTAACAGCAGGGTCGTTGGCACAGTAGGGACCAGCGGTGGTTATAGTTGCATCAGCAGCGCTGTTTACGGTGATTGAGGAGGAACTAAAACTTCCGCAAGAACCGGTTATTTGATAAAGTATGGTCCATGTACCCGCTCCTGCAACCCCAGGGTCGAACACTCCGGTCGGGCTGATAATTCCTGTTCCTGTCCATGTGCCACCAGGAGTAGCGGCAGTTAAAACGTATGGTGGATCTGTCAAACAGAAAGGTCCGGCCGGATTTATTGTAGAGTTAGCTTGGCCGTTAACTGTGATGGTAGTTGTTTGGGAGTCGCCACAGGGACCGGAAATAGAGTAGGTGATAGTATGGGTTCCGGGTCCAGCTGTTGCGGGGTCGAATACACCGGTCGATGGATTTGTAATCCCCGTTCCGCTCCAAGTTCCACCAGGGTCTGTAGCAGAAAGCGTCACTGCTCCGTCTGTTTCGCAGAATGGCCCGGCAGGGTTAATGGTAGCATCAGCCGATTGGGCACCATCGGTGACTGTAACCGTTTCTGAAGCCTCGCAACCAGTTGCATCTGTAACCATAACCGTATAAGTTCCAGCACAAAGATTGGTGGCTGTTTGGGTGGTCTGATTACCAGCGGAGGAATCCCATAAATAGGTGTATGGTGGAACTCCACCAGTTCCAACTGTTGCTGTTGCGGTACCATCACATGCCCCAGAGCAAGATGTTTGGGTAGAACTCATGGTAGGTGGGGTGCAGCAACTTTGCGTACAGTCATAATAAACCGTAAGGTTTGGTAATCGAGGTAAGAAACTCTGACCAAAGGCATAATCCTTTCCTGTACCTTCTCTTACCTGTATGTTAGCGTCTGCGGTAGCAATATTGCCTACTCCAGTACCATTTGTGTAGCTGATACTTCCGCTTGCACCAGTACTTGTGATGTAGAATGCATGTGTTTCCCCTCCACACATGGCCACGTTAAGGGTTATAGGAACGGATGTTGGAGAGTTTCTTGGATTGCCGGCAACATTGGCGGCTGTACCAACTAGCGTCCAGGCTCCAGCGGTGTTCTCGAAACCAACATGAGTTCCGGCTTTGTAATAGATTTCGTAGGTGTGAGTATTTCCATAAGCGTCAATGTCAAACCCGGTTACCGTCACACTTTGCAAAGCGGTAATGTCAAACATAACACCATCCTGACCATTGTTTCCAGCGTATATGGTAGACAATGGGCCACACTGAGAATGCACCTCACTGGACATAAAAGCCAAGAGTACCAAGAGGAAAAATGACCTTTTCAGGCTGGGAATCATATTGTCAAGTGTAGAGTGCTGTATTTGATAGGGCTTTTAAACGGAGAAATAATCTCTCTAAGTTACAAGGTTTACCGATGAATTCTAAGTCGATTTTCGGATTAATTTCAAGCTTAACGAGCGGCAATTGTTTAGTGAGGTTATCGGAACAGAGTTACACCATCATGATAGACGTGTTCCTCTCCATTTTGGTCACGTATCAGAATCTTGTAGACATATACTCCCATTTCAACTTCTCGGTCTTTATACCAACCATCCCAAGGATCGTTGATGTCCGCAGTGTAATAGATGTTTTCTCCCCACCGATCATAAATGAACATCTCAAATGTTTCCCATTTTACGCCTTCGCCATACGGTCTGAAAAAATCATTTCGGCCGTCTCCATTCGGGGTGAAGCTGTTGGGAATATAGAACATCACATCCGGGTCAATTTGAACCGTTCGACTCACATCATCCTCGCAACCGTGAATCGTGGTTATCTGCAATTCCACCATGTACATCCCAGTGTCGATATAAGTGTAAACGGGGTTTTGGTCGGTAGCCATATCTCCGTTTCCAAAGCTCCAGTTCCAAGTTGCAATATCTGGTGTTGAGAGGTCAGTAAATTCGATGGTTCCAGCAAGCACGTTTGTTCGCTCAGGATTCAGCTCAAAACTTGCGTTGGGAAGCGGGAAAACCTCAATGTAGTTTGACAGGGTAGTATCGTTCACGCAGCCTTCAGCGGATTCTACTTCTAAGGAAATGCTGTAAAGCCCAGCGGCAGAAAACTCATGAGTTGGGTTTTGAAAAGGAGAAGTGTTTCCACTTGAATTCGGGTCACCAAAATTCCAGTTCCAAGATGCTGGTTCCGGAGATGTTTCATCAGTGAAGTTTACTGTGTGAATGTGGCAACCGGATAATTCATCACCTGAGAAATCTACCGTGGGTAATTCGAAAACCGTTATGGTACTATTTGCATTAGCGGCTGGAGTTGTACAACCATCCAAAACTGTAAGGTTGTAGGTGGTAGTAGTATTTGGCTGAACTTGCATTGGAAGTTGAATCGGGTTTTGGATATCTGGTTCGAGATAATATGTGTAATTCCCATTTCCACCTGTTGCAACTAGATCAATAACTGCAAAATCATACGGACAAATGCCAGTATCTGGGCTCACTAACGGACGCACAACTTCAAGCGAAAGTGGTGGCAAAACCTCCACAGTGACAAATTTGGCGGGCGATTGACAGCCATTAGCATCTGTTCCCACGAATGTGTAAGTGGTTGTAACCTCAGGTAGAACTGCGGGATTTTGTTCAGTAGAGTTGAGTGTTGCATCAGGTGGATCGGCCACCCAGCTGTACCCTGTGTATGTCGGGGTGCCACCAGAAAGAATTGCTGATAGGTCAGAAGATTCTCCAATGCATATCGGAGATGCGCTTGCATCTAGAATTGCGTTAACGGCAATTGGTTCTTGGATGGTTACATTGGTTGTAGCTATACACCCTGCATCATCAGTGAGGGTAACGTTATAATTGCCTGCACAAAGGTTTATTGCAGTTTGGGTTGATTGGGCAGGTGTGGTGCTCCACGAGAAACTAACCGGTAATACCGCCCCCGCATCTGTTTGAACCGTAGCATCGCCATCACAGCCTTGAAAGCATGTGGCGTCTGTGTACGATGAAATGCTGGCTGAGAATCCTTGAGTAGCAGTAACGTCAACATTTGCCGTGGCAGTACAACCATTATCGTCTGTTGCGGTTACCGTGTAGGTGTTGGGAACAAGATTCATGGCCGAAGCAGCGTTTTGAGTTGGAGTAGAGTTCCAACCGTAGCTGTAATCAACTGCAACCGTTCCTCCATTGGCCGTTGCCGAGGCAACACCATCAGGTTGTCCACAAGTTGACGGTTGATCCATTATCGCACTAACCGATAAGACCGTAGGTTCTGAGATGCTGATCTGCGCGGTAGCAACACAACCGTTTGCGTCCAAAACCCCAACGTTGTAAAGTCCAGGACAAAGGTTTGAAGCCGTTTGTGTGGTCTGATTATTCGGGTCATCCCATAAATACTGAATCGGGGCTAATCCATTCTGGACATCAACCGTGGCGTCTCCGTCACATAACCCATTACAAGTAACATCATTGAAGACATTTATTGTGGTAATCATGGAGCCCTGATCTAGCCCAACGGTAATTGAATTTGTTGATTGGCAACCCCCTGCGTCCGTCATAATCACATTATAAGTTCCGGCCGCAAGCGCGGTTGCCGTTTGTGTGTTTTGTGCATTTGGGTCATCCCACAGATAAGTAAATGGAGCGTTTCCATCAACAGGGGTGGCAGCTGCGGTTCCGTTATCTGAAGTACAGACTGCATCCGTACTTGACATTTGCGGAGGCGATAACGAACCAGCAGACAAACTGACTGTGATTGTCTCAGTTACGGAACATCCGGTTGCATCCGTTACACTTACATCGTAATCTCCAACTCCAAGACCTGTAGCTGTTTGGGCGTTTTGTGCTGGAACTGTATTCCAAGAGTAAGCATACGGTGCAACTCCGCCATTCGGAGTTGCGGTGGCAGTTCCATCATTACCAGCGCAAGAAGCATCAGTAGAAGAGGGGGTTACGGTTATCTCAACCACATTTATGGTTGCATTGGCACTTGCCGAGCATGTCCCGTCATTTCCAGTTACTGTATAAGTGGTTGTGGTTGATGGGGTAGCATCTACAGAAATTCCGGTAGTGGCAGAAAGTCCAGTTGCAGGTGACCAGATGTAGCTCATGCCTGAATTCGCACTGCTTGCCGTTAGCGTAGTCGTTTGTCCGTTACAGACGTCTACCGTGTTTGGGGTAACAGTTACCGAGACGGTACTGTTCTGAGTTACCGTTACTTGATCGGTTACCGTAACCTCGTTTCCGTCACAGTTTGTGTAAACTGCCTCAGCATCGTAAGTAGTTGTTGCACTTGGACAAACATTAACCGTTAGGCCATTCCCGATCAGAGTTCCTCCATCGTACCAATTTACCACGTAGTTTGGTGCACCATCTGGCGTAAACCGCCATCCCTCATTACTGGCGGTCCAAGCACCTGTGTTTCTGCCAGGAGCTGTTAGCCCTGTGGTTCCAGCTGCATCTTGAATACCGATAATCGCATTGCCGCTGTTCCAGCCGTTACAGGTGGGCTTATCTTGGATATATACCTCTATTACATTGGTTGTCTCATAGAGAACAATTTGCTGAGTGGTTTCCAAATTGTTGCAACTATACTGAGGAACAGTTGTAAAACTCACCGAGAATATTCTGCACGGAGCAGAACCGGAAATACTGTAGTTAATGTCGGCAGGACAAACAGGAGTGAAAAGCCCGGTGCAAACCGATGGGTCAATATCATGATATGCCCCCATAATACTGTTGGTAGGTAAATTCGCAGATGGAATAGCGTCAGTAAAAGCCCAGTCACAATAAGTTCCGGCCAAGGAAATGTCAAATGTTAAAAGACCGTTGGCTCCAATTACAACTTGGTTATAGGTGTTGCCGTAAAAGCAGAAATTGAACGGTAGGTTGATTACGTCTCCCCAAATGTCATCCGTGTTAATGAACTGAGCGGTGCCTCCTGTAAAAGGCAAGGGTGGAGCGTACGGAACGGATGAGACCGCATAGTCAGTGGTAGCTCCTGTTTCTAAAATAGTTGCGGTCAGGTCAACACAAGTTATATTGCAGTCAACCGTAGTGTTTGGACCACAGGATATATTGGGACATCCTGGTTGTGCAAGGGATTGCGAACTGTAAAAAAACATGAAGCAAATGCACCCAAATACACACCTGATTCCAGACAAAAACTTTGGCGGGTTTAAAACTTGATTCATTGGTCAACTGAAAGACTACTGAAACCTAAGTATGGTTGCCGCATCAGAGTTAAAAAAATATGCACCAGACGAACTTCCAGTAAGAGACGGAATTTAAACGTTTTCGAAACACAACAGACTGGCAAGGAACGCGCGTATCTGATTGCCCTTATCAGTTGTGTCTGTAAAGTGTAACCGAACCGGTAATTACCTTTGGTTCGAAGGTGTTAAACTCCTTGAGGCTGAAGACATACACGTACATTCCTTGCTTTACCTCTTCTTCATTCTTAAACATTCCGTCCCACTGATAGGCTGGGTTATCTGTTTGCCAAATGAGCTTACCCCAACGGTCGTAGATTTTAACGTTGTAGCTCTCGTACTCAAAATTTTGTCCTATCGGGCCCCAAGTGTCATTCAATCCGTCACCATCCGGAGTAAAAGCGCTAGGTACATAAAACGTAAAGAGTGGGTCAACCTGCATATACTGGAATGATGTGTCACCACAGCCATATCTGGATTCATTGTAGGCGATTAGCATTACCAGAAATACGCCTGAAGTGTCATATCTGTGCTCGGGGTCTTCTTCGTAGGAGATCTCACCATCGCCAAAATGCCACTCGTATGTCAAAGCAGCAGAGCTTTCATTCACGAATTGAACATCCGGATCAGTAAATTCAGTTGGTTTTGATCGGCTTGAAAACTGAGAATGGGGTGGGTTAATGAGATCGACCTCAATTGAGCCATCTACAGTACAGCCACTGGTGTCGGTTACCAAAACGCCATATTCGCCATACGGAAGATTTGAAATTAGACTCCAAGAATAATTTATACTGTCCATATCAAAGTTGGCCGAATCCCCACCTAGAGATGTCCATTGGTAGTAATATGGAACAGTGCCACCTTGAACTTCAGCCCGAACGGCTCCATTTCTATACAAACATGTATCAGCGCCTGAACTTAGGTCAAGAATCAAGGGTAAGGGCTCTACTACGCTAAGGGTGGTATCCTTCGTACATCCATTTGCGTCTACTACGGTTATAGTGTAGGCGCCAGCAGAAAGGTTTTGAATGGAATCAATAGTCTGCTGTAGGGGGTCGTTCCATTTGAACTGGTACGGTGGTACACTTCCGCTTGCCGATGCCCAAGCTACACCGTTATTGTCTCCACTACAGAGGATATCTCTGTGGTCAGCACTGACAAGTAGTTCGCTGGGTTCATCGATTATTACATTGTATTCCGTTGTACATCCAACTTGATCTGTGCCCAAAATCGTATAGTTGCCAGCACTAAGCCCGGTTAGAACATCCGGTGTGAATACTCCATTGAGTTGTTGTACCGGATTGGCATTCTCATCTGATAGTAGAATGGATACAGGAAGAAGACTGCCATCAGGGTCTACTATTACGCTTCCGTCCGAAAAACCAAAACAGCTTGCGTCTGTTGGTGTATTTTCCAACTCAACCTGACCGAGGACAACCGAAATGGTGTCAGTATAGGTATTGCCACTGCAAGTCGAACTGAATGTGGCGTAAACATCAGTAGAACTAGAATAGTTTACCGCTATCGAGGTGCCAGTCCCTATTGGATTGGGATTCCCAACTTCATACCAAGTTGCTTCCACCGGAAGTCCTGCAGGGCCGAATGGCACTTGAGTCGTAGAGTAAGACCCAAGGCCGTCAGGTTCAAACCTCCAGCATTCCTCAGTTGCGCTCCAAACATTCGGATAGTTATAATTGGATGGAACAACGGCTGCCGTGCCATTAGAATTATGAAGTCCCATAATTGCTGCTCCGCTGTTCCATGTAGGACAAGCAGGTTTGCTTCCTAGATATATTTCAATTACGTTGGTAGTTTCGTAAAGGATTACCTGATTTACAAAGCATAGGTCGGTACAAGAGAACATACTAACTTCCAAGAATGAATATATAAAAGCCCTGTTTGGTGCTGAGCCAACAGTTACGTAAGAAATAGTTCCGGCAACTCCCGGATGTGTATCTTGCCATGGTGACATGATACTGTTTAGCGGAGCGCCAGGGTCAGGCAAAGGTCCGCCAATGGCCCAAGGAGAATATCCTCCTGCGTTCGAAATGTCAAAGGATATATAGTTATTTGAAGATGCGATACACTGAGTGTAGTTGTTTCCAAAGAATTCGAAGGTGAAACCAAGGTTAATGATTCCAGAGTAAGCGTCATCTCCAAGAGGAACACTGGTTGGAATATAATTCGATATATCCAAGGCGTTCGAATAATCTTCGTAAACGTATTGTGCAAATAGCTCAAGATTCGCCCCGTCACAAGCTGTTGTGTCGTCTGGTCCAATGTCGATGGAAACCTGTGCAACGGAAGTTTTAATCACAAACGATGTAATCAAGACTCCTAATAGGAAACTACGTACGGCCGCACCGTTAATCATTAGTTAAACTTCTCTTAATCTACAAAAGTACAAAGTTGTGCCTAGCGCTGAAGTTGAACTTTGTCGTTAAAAACACGGTTTTTCAAAATCGGATCCTTAATTACTACAGTCCAGACATAGGCTCCCGTTTCAAGCTTTTGTCCATTATTGTTCATTTTGCCATTCCAAGGTGCTGAGGCATTCTCAGTTCGGTAAACGATGTCTCCAGTTCTTGGGTTTTGAATGGTCATTTCAAACGCCACACCCATTTCTGGTAATGCCTCCGGAATAAATGCCTCGTTGTTTCCATCTCCATTTGGTGTAAACGCACTTGGAGCCAAAAGATTGAATTCCTCTACCGTAAATTCTTGGTCCATGGTAGTTGAGCAACCGAATTTGTTGGTAACCGTGAGTTTAACCGTGTTCTTGCCTGATTCTCTGAATAAATGTAAAGCTTCTGTTCCGGCAACCTTGGAGCCATCTGAGAAACTCCAGATTGCCTGTTCGTTTGGTTGGGTTGCCGTGCTGAAAACATACAGCGGAATGGCCTGATAACCGTTCAGTTTTCTTTCAGCAGAAAATGCAGGAGTTGGAACCGGATTTACCCTGATGTCAACCGTTTTCTCGACAACATCAGTTTTGCCTACTGCTTTGAGTGTAACGGTATAGTTTCCAGGGGCTATAAAGCTGTGAATCGGGTCTTTTTCTGTGCTAGTGTTACCATCACCGAAATCCCACACCATTTGAGCTGATCTGGCCACGGACTCGTTAATGAAACTCACATCTTGGTCAACACATGCAGTAACCGTGCTGGCAATGAAGTTTACCATGATCGGACTTTCGTTAGAAGCTGTTGGCGTTACCTTAATTGGTGAGGGAACTTCAACCTTGGATGATTCTTCTGTATCAGCCAAGTCTGAAGTTTCTTCATTTTCAGCTGAGTGTGAAATCTCTTCGTCAACATCGGTTATTTTCTCAGTCTGGGTAACTGTTTTCTCACCTTCAGTTGAGTTTGCTTCGGCTATTTCGTTATCTGTTTTCTCAGCAACTCCAACCTTGTTTTCGATGGTAATTTCTGTCGAGTGATCTTCATTTTCCACAGCATGTGAAGTCTCAGAAGCAACTTGTTTGGTTTCTGGAATGCTTTCCACATCATCTTTACTGAAATACCAAACGGAAGTAGCAATGGCAGCAACCGCTACAAGTGCAGCTGTTTTCCAAGTGGAAAACCCTCCGCTACTGCTAGTTCCAGCAGTTGGAGTGCTAGGAAGTTGTTGCTCAAACGCTGCCCAAGCATTGGCATCGTAAGGCATCTCGAAATTCTCGAGGGCTTCCTTTATCTTATCGTCAAATGAGTTGTTCATGTCTCGTTAAAGTCGGTCGGCAAATTGTTTACTGAGGAGCTTCCTCATGTTCATTCTGGCTTTCGCCAAATTTGATTTTGAAGTTCCCACACTAATACCCAATTCGTCAGCAATTTCTTGATGCGAATAGTTCTCCATCACATACAGGTTAAACACCATTTGATATGCCGGAGAAAGCTGTTGCATCGCTTCTATGACGTGTTTTGGTTGAATGGTTTCCTCTTCTGGGTCTAAAAATTCATGTTCGTCCTTGTCATCAGCCAAATTCAGTACCTGATAATCATCATCTGGCACAAAATCCTGGTGCTTTTTCCGTCTGAATGAGTCGATGGCGTTGTTCGTAAAGATTCGCCTCACCCAGCCTTCAAAAGAACCATCGTGCTTGTATTTGTCGAGGTTTCCGTAGAGTTTGATAAATCCCTCTTGCACAAGCTCTTTGCCGTGGTCAAGGTCTCTGGTGTACCTCATGCAAACACCCAACATTTTACCATAAAACATCTCGTAGATCTGCTGCTGGCATCTGCGGTCGTTGTTCAGACAACCGGCAATTAGATCGTGTAGTTCTCGGTCGGTTGGTTGCACGTGCTTAGATAACGGTGGTGTGTTTTTTTGGTTGCCTACTTCAAATTGAATTTAAGGCAAGTTCACTAAATGAATACCACAAAGTTAAGCTTACTGAAAGCTCTACAGTGCAAACAAGGCTGAAAAACTGACTTCTATCTGCTTTTGGTGGAACAGCATCTTTTCTACATTTGCGGCCGTCCTTTTGGACTTGAAAAATCACAAGAAATTAAAAAATACCATGAAAGTTACAGTAGTAGGAGCGGGTGCTGTTGGTGCAAGTTGCGCAGAGTATATCGCTATCAAAGATTTCGCATCAGAAGTTGTTCTGGTTGATATTAAAGAAGGTTTTGCTGAAGGAAAAGCGATGGACCTGATGCAAACCGCAACGCTTAACGGTTTCGATACCAAAATCACTGGAGTAACGAACGATTATTCTAAAACTGCGGGTAGCGATGTAGCTGTAATTACAAGTGGAATTCCTCGTAAACCGGGAATGACCCGCGAAGAGTTGATTGGTATAAACGCTGGTATTGTGAAGAGTGTGGCAACAAGCTTGATTGAGCACTCTCCGAACATCATCATTATTGTGGTAAGTAACCCAATGGATACAATGACCTACCTGACGCACAAAGCGCTTGGTTTGCCAAAGAATAGAATCATTGGAATGGGTGGTGCCTTGGATAGCGCGCGTTTCAAGTACAGATTGAGCGAAGCGTTGGAGTGCCCAGCTTCTGATGTGGCAGGAATGGTTATCGGTGGACACAGCGATACTGGAATGCTTCCTTTGACAAGATTGGCAGTGAGAAACGGTGTTCCTGTTTCTGAGTTCCTTTCTGAAGAAAGGCTTTCTGAAGTTGCTGAAGCAACCAAGGTTGGCGGTGCTACATTGACCAAACTTCTTGGTACAAGTGCTTGGTATGCTCCTGGTGCAGCAGTTTCTGCATTGGTTCAAGCCATTGCTTGCGACCAGAAGAAAATGTTCCCATGCTCAGCATTGCTTGAAGGGGAATACGGATTGAACGATATCTGCATCGGTGTTCCTGTTCTTCTTGGAAAGAACGGAATCGAGAAAATCGTTGAGATCGATCTGAACGATGCTGAAAAAGCAAAACTTGCCGAAAGTGCTGAAGGTGTTAGAAAGACCAACGGCTTGCTTGAGGGAGCTACAGCGTAATTGAATCTACCTTAAATTTGAAGGGTGTTTCGTCTGTTCGGAACACCCTTTTTTAATTTGAAATTTTCCATTCCCATCCGAATTATTGAAATCCAGGACTCTGGTTTTCATTTGGCTGTTTCTGGTTTTGTAAACGGAAATCTGGCCAACATACTTATTGATACAGGCGCTTCGCAGACAGTGTTTGATAAGAATCGGATTCATCTTTTCTCCGATCAAACAGATTTTGAAAAGGCCGAAAAGCTCTCCAAAGGATTAGGAACGGATAGTATGGAAAGTTATCGGTTTCAGATAACGCAGTTCATCTTGGGCGAGCTACTGATTGAAGATTATGCGCTGGTTGCGCTCGATCTATCGCACATCAATGCATCGTATCAAGAGTTGGAGCTCGCACCGATTGATATGGTCTTGGGTGGGGATTTTCTGAAAAAGTATGCCGCAGAGATTGATTACGACAAAGCTGAGCTTCGGTTGATTCTTTAGCCGAGGAATCGATTATTCCATTTTTGCTCAGGAATCCAGCAAATGTCCTTTTTTCCAAACCATTGATAGCGATTTTTGGCAATGAGGTCATAAATCGCGTTTCGTATGAATTTCGGAACAATCAGGAAAATTGAACCAAACCGCCAGAAACCATTCAGATTTTTGGAAAGTCTAAGCGCGGCATCGCTTTTTACATAGGTATTGCCGTTTTCAAGAAGCACCAAACTGTTCAGGTAGTTGGGTGGCAGGTTTGAGCTTTTCAGCGCTTTTGCCGCGAACTCAGATTGCAACGAGGCAAACCGGATATTTCCCTTATTATTTCTCTTCAGAATAAATTGAACCGACCCACTGCATAGGTTGCAAACCCCATCAAAGAGCAATATGGGGCCGTTTTCAGTCATTAACGCTGCACAATAAATCGCCTCACGGCAACCTTGTTTTCGGACCTTGCATCAAGTAAATAGATGCCGTTTTTAAGTTCAGAAAGGTCGATGGTTTCACGAATCAGGTTACTGGTCTGTCCTTGCCAAACCACTTCGCCAAGCGTGTTGAACACGCGCAATGCAACATTTCCTTCCATGGCTGCATGCGGCTCAATGGTAAATGTTCCATTGTTCGGGTTTGGATAGAGATTCAATTCAGAACGTTCAACTCTATCAATTTCTTCAATGTCACTTATGTTAATTCCCACTGTGTCGCCCTTGTAATATGCTAAGCCGCCAGCCAGATTGCCTATCACTAATTCTGATAATCCATCAGCGTTAAGATCGGCCATTGTTGCAGCGGTTCTTTCCCCTTCGTAAACAGGAAACTGGCCTTTGAGACGGAACGAAGGCTTAATGCTGAACGTAAGATTTGGCCGTTCGTTGTTGGAGCCGATGTATCCGATACCACAATTATTAAAGTTACCAGCGGATGCGTATGCGTTGCAATTGAACGGTAGGGTAGAGTACTTCACATTTACATCAGGTGTTTGCCCTGGAACTGTCTGATACCAACAGAATTCTACTATCAGGTTGGATTCGCCATCCCAAACCACGGGGGTTTGAGCAATGAATTCAGCAGTGCCCATCGGAACAGTGCCGGTGGAAAGGAAAAAGACAGTTGAGAAACCTTCAACAAATTCATTCAGTTCGTTGAGTTCGGTCATGCCTATCTTGATGTAAAACTGGGCGTGGACTACACTTTCTGCATCTGTTTCCAATGATAGTTTTTCAATAACACCTTGGCTTAAACCTGCAGAGTTTAGTTCGTTTGCACGAATTAAGTATTGGTTGCGTCCGCTTTTAGTTGAAAAACCGAAAGGTGTTGTTTCGTTCGAGTTGCTGAAATCAGTTCCTGTACCGATTTGCGCTACCAATTCCGCTGGTCCATTTATCACCTCTGTAATCTCATTGTAGACATCAATGTCTCCAGTTTCTGATCCCACCATCATTTCCAGAGCGCCATCATAATGGTAAAGAAACGGTGCGCTGTAACCGAATGATAGTCCGTTGCGCTTCATGTTCACGCCTCCCCAATCAGTGTCCTCTAGTGTGAAAACTGGGTTATTTGCCGTTCCTGTGTTGTGATAATAGTTGAGGTTTCCATTTCGTTCACCGATTACTAGGTCAAGAAGTTGGTCATCATCCACGTCATACAAAAACGGGGTGGCGTACTGACCACCAATGTCAATGCCTTGAAATCCAACCGTAGTTAGCGAGAAGGAGCACTCGTTTCCGGCACCGGCACTGTTCTCAAAATAATGTACCAATCCATCTACATCTCCAACTATCATGTCGTCATCTCCATCATCATCAATATCACCGAAGGTCGGAGCGACATTGCCAAGTCCTAACGATGAAATATTCGCTAGGTCGCGCGTCTGTAGAGTGAACTCAGGGGTGGTGGAAGTGCCAGTGTTACGGTAGTAAGCTATTTGCGAAGAGTAAACTCCCGTGCTGACAAAATAGCCTCGGTTACCGATTATAAGATCTTTCAGTCCATCTTGATCGTAGTCGAATAACACAGGGTAAGCACTTGTTCCGAGTTCGATCATTTCGTCCTGAAGAAAATTGTTCTTCACAAATGAAAGGTCATATCCTGTTGATTCAGAGTTTGTATAGAGATAGCAACCCTCGTAATTGTGTCCATTGTTTTCTTGATACGGACTGGCTATCAGGTCTTCTTTCCCATCGTTGTTTACATCAGCTAAAAACGCTGCTGGAAAAGTGTAAATATCTATTGCATCAGTGTTCGAAAAGTTTGCAGGAAAAGTGAGGTCCTGTTCGCCCATGTGGGCTGTTGTTGGACTTCCATCGTTGGTAAGGATGTTCATGGTATTGAAGCTTACGTTGCTCACAACCAGATCCTGGTCTCCATCTCCCTCAATATCCAATCCAAGCATGGTGAAACCGGAATGCGGTCCCGAACCAGAGCTGACGGCTTCAAGTTCTTCAAGTGTTGGTGCGTAGCCACCGCCTTTGCAGGTTACGTCAAGATCTACGGCCACGCTAGATGGGTCTTCCTCAAAATTTCCCCAACATGGTGTTGCAAGTTCCATTACCAGGCTATCTGGCGTTCCGTAAAGTTCCATTGACTGATTTTGATGGTATTCTGCCGCAGTTCCAAATAGGCTGAAGGTCACGATGTCCATATCCTTATCGCCATCCACATCCATAATTGCAGGCAGATCGGTTGGGCTTACATAGATATTGATCGGGCCGTTTCCATAATCAGAAAGTAGTTTCGGAGTCATTAATGTGAAAATGAGGGTGTCGGTGTTTCCGTCATTTCTATAGACTGCCAAACCACCGTTCGAATAGCTGAAAACATCGGCTTTGCCGTCATCATTGAAATCGCGAAGCAGAACCCAGTCATGCAACCGCTCATTTCCAGTGTTGTCATCACAAATAAACATTTCACGATACTGCGGAACGATCTCCAACTCATTGCTTTCGTTCATTCTCAGACAGATCAGCTTATTTCCACTCTTGTCGAAAACCAGAAGGTCATTCGTGCCGTCCATGTCAAAGTCAATATTGGAGAATTGGGCGTGATTTACCCCCCCGGCCCAAGGAAACTGTAAAGCTCCATTCTCCTCGGAAACAGGAATGGAGTCAAACCGCGTGAAGAACTGTCCAAAACTCAATTGAGAAATGGTAATGAATATGAATGTTGCGAGAAGTCTCATGATATGCTTTCTACTGAGACAAATGTAACGTCAAAAGGTTGCTGAAAAGTGTCATTCATCACCCTGTTTCGGTGGTATTTTAATCGTAAAAAACCTGTATTGTTATTACGTGGGTGTTCTTCTATATTTGCACGCTCTTAAAACCAAGGGTATAATCAGATAGAAATATAATGGAGAATAAAGGTGCCATAAGGATTTTCGCCATTCTGCTTGGGCTTGTATGCCTTTACCAACTGTCATTCACGGTTGCTACACGCATGGCTGAAAGCACTTACGAGGAAATGCGGGTGGAAGACCCGGATGCGGCAGATAAGTATTTGGAGGAGTTCGAGTACGACATTTTCGTCAAGCAATATTCTTACTTGGAATGTAAGGAACGTGAGCTGAACCTAGGTCTTGACCTCAAAGGGGGTATGAACGTGACCTTGGAGATTTCACTTCAGGAAATGATTCGTTCGCTGGCTAACAATAGCCCAGATTCGACTTTCAATCAGGCAATTCGTCAGGCAACTGATAGAATGACCGATGCGCAAGAAGATTTCGTTACCCTTTTCGGGGAGGAATTCGATAAGATCGATCCGAACGCAAGGTTGGCTTCTCCAGCCATTTTCGGCTATACTTTAAAGGACAAGATCAGTGGCGATGCGACCAACGCAGAGGTTTTGGAAGTGATCAAAGCTGAAAAAGAAGCAGCTATTGAGCAAGCATTTGAAGTTCTTAGAACACGTATTGACAAGTTTGGTGTAACGCAACCAAACATCCAAAGATTGGAAGGTAGCGACCGTATTCTGGTTGAACTTCCAGGCGTTAAGGAACCAGACCGGGTAAGAAAGCTTCTTCAGGGAACAGCTCAATTGGAGTTCTGGGAGACTTACGAGAACCAAGAGGTTTACGGATACTTGGCCGAAGCCAACAAGATTCTTCGCGACATGGAGGCTGGGGTTGAAGAAACGGATACCACCGCAACTGAAGAAACTGAGGAAGCAGAAGAAGTTCTTGAGGAAGTAGAGGAAGATAGCGCAGAGCAGTCTCTGACAGACCTTTTTGGTACTGCTGATGGAGACAGCGCAGATGCTGATAATGCGCTAGGACAAGAGTCTATCGAAGATCTTCAGAAAGATAATCCGCTATTTGCTGTAATGTCTCCAGCTGCTTCGCAAGACGGACTTTACAACGGGCCAGTGGTTGGTTACGCATCTGTTAAGGATACGGCCAAGGTCAACAAGTACCTTTCAATGGATAGAATCCGGTCTATTCTTCCACGTGACCTGAAATTCTACTGGACGGTGAAACCGATTGACCCAAAAGACCCAGCACAGGTTCACCAATTGGTTGCAATTAAAGTAACTAGTCGTGATGGCGAGCCTCCGCTTGATGGTTCGGCTATTTCGGATGCGAACAAGGATTTCGGTCAATTCGGTGCTTCGCCAGAAGTTTCTATGATGATGACACCAGACGGTGCTAACGCATGGAAACGTTTGACGGGAGAGAACGTTGGGCGTTCAATTGCAATTGTACTTGACGGTTATGTTTACTCATTCCCAACTGTACAAGGTGAGATTTCAGGAGGACGTTCTTCTATTACTGGAAACTTCACCATCAACGAAGCAGAAGACCTTGCTACAGTTCTTAAAGCTGGTAAGCTTCCAGCACCAGCTCATATTGTTGAAGAAGCTGTTGTAGGTCCAACATTGGGACAGGAATCGATTAATAGCGGTGCAATGTCTTTCATCGGGGCAATAGCTCTGGTGTTGGTATTCATGATATTCTATTACGGAAACGCTGGTCTTGCAGCCAACTTGGCGCTGATCGCTAACGTGTTCTTCGTGTTTGGGGTGCTTGCTTCGCTTGGTGCTGTACTTACGCTTCCAGGTATTGCCGGTATCGTGCTTACAATCGGTATTTCTATTGACTCGAACGTTTTGATCTTCGAGCGTATCCGTGAGGAATTAAGACGCGGAACAGGTATTCGATTGGCAGTTTCGCAAGGTTATAGTGCAGCATACTCAGCTATTATCGATGCTAACGTTACTTCATTGCTTACAGGTGTTATCCTGTACGTTTTCGGTAGCGGCCCGATTCAAGGTTTCGCAACCACATTGATCATCGGTATTTTCTGTTCGCTGTTTGCATCCATCTTCATCACTAGATTGATCTTTGAAGGAAGACTGGCCAGCAAGAAGGCAGTTTCGGTTGCTACCAAAATGACTGAAAACGCTTTTACAAATGTCAGCTTCGATTTCGTGAAGAGCCGTAAAATGGCTTACGTTTTCAGTGGAATTGTAATTGTGGCTGGAATCGGTTCGATGGCTACAAGAGGATTCAACTACGGTGTAGATTTCCTTGGAGGACGTTCTTACACAGTTGAGTTTACGGATGCCGTAAATACCGAAGAAGTTAGCAATGCTTTGGCCGATGATTTCGGTGGCGATGCACCAACTGTGAAAACTTTCGGTGCAGACAACCGAGTTAAGGTGATCACAGCTTTCAGAATTGATGATGAAAGTGAAACTGCTGATGATGAAGTTCAGGCATTGTTGATCAGCGGTTTGGCTGACGTTGCTGGAGGTACAGCGGAGGTTTTGAGCTCACAGAAAGTTGGGCCGACCATTGCAGATGACATCAAGCGTTCTGCCGTACTTTCTATTGTTTTCTCATTGATTGTCATCTTCCTGTACATATTGGTGCGATTCAAGAAGTGGCAATACTCGTTAGGAGCGGTTGCAGCCTTGTTCCACGATGTATTGTTCGTGTTGTCACTCTTCTCGCTCTTCTACGGAATTTTCCCATTCAGCATGGAGATCGATCAAGCGTTTATCGCGGCCATTCTTACGGTGGTTGGTTATTCGATCAACGATACTGTGGTTGTGTTTGACCGTATTCGTGAATACGAAAATGAGCACAAGGCCACTAAGCATTCGTTGGCAAGCATCGTGAACAACGCTTTGAACAGTGCCTTGAGTAGAACTGTCATTACTTCGGTTACAACCTTTATCGTATTGTTGGTGTTGTTCTTGGCAGGAGGTGAAACAATCAAAGGCTTCTCTTTCGCGCTGTTGGCGGGTGTAGTTATCGGAACCTATTCGTCTGCGTTTATCGCGACACCGATAATGCTCGAGTTTTTGAAAGATCAACGAGTGGTCGAAAAGAAGAAAAAGAAATGATTGAAAGGCCTCCATTGTGAGGCCTTTTTAATTTTACGTCATGAATCAAATGTTGTTGTTTCTGAATTTCGGTGGAGGAGAGATCATTATTGTTCTCTTGGTTGTGTTGTTGTTTTTCGGCTCAAAGAAAATTCCAGAGCTGGCCAGAGGTTTGGGCAGAGGAATGCGTGAATTCAAGGATGCCACCAGCGGTGTGCAGCGCGAGATAGAGGATAGTATGAAGGAGGTTGAAAGACCATCGCGCCCCGCAGCTAAAAAGCCAGAGGATAAGTCGGTTTCTCAGTAAAACGTTTCGAAATTGAATAGATAAGGCTCCGCGAGGAGCCTTTTTTGTGCTAGTTAATCAGGTAACTCAAAAATAATTTTCAGAACCCCTTTAAAAATTAGGGGTTTGTTAGGAAAAAGTTGAAAAATATTCTTTTTAGCTTCAGTTGATCTAATACCTTTGCTGCGCAAAATCACAAAACACATCTATTTCATCTAAAATGAAAGTAAAACTCGAATACATCTGGCTTGATGGCTATGAGCCAACTCAGAACATGAGGTCTAAGACCAAAGTTGAGGAACACGAAAACTTCCAAGGAACGCTGGAAGAGATCGGAAACTGGTCTTTCGATGGTTCATCAACTAAGCAAGCAACTGGCGATTCTTCTGATTGTCTGTTGGTTCCAGTTGCCATTTATCCAGATCCAGCAAGAGATAACGGCTGGTTGGTAATGACCGAGGTTATGAATGCTGATGGCACACCGCACCCATCAAATGCGCGTGCTACCATTGATGATGAGAACGATGATTTCTGGTTCGGTTTCGAGCAAGAATACTTCATTATGGATACCGAAACTGAATTGCCACTTGGTTTCCCAAGAGGAGGTTTTCCTGGCCCGCAAGGACAGTACTACTGCTCGGTTGGTGGTCGTTTCACGAAAGGAAGAGATCTCGTAGAAGAGCATGCTGATCTTTGTATTGCTGCTGGCTTGAATTTCGAAGGAATCAACCAAGAAGTTGCTTCAGGACAATGGGAGTTCCAATTGTTTGCAAAAGGCGCTAAAAAAGCTGGGGACGAGATTTGGATTGCTCGTTACCTGCTTGACAGATTGACCGAGAGCTACGGCTACTACATCGAGTACCATCCGAAACCAATTAAAGGAGATTGGAACGGTTCTGGAATGCACGCCAACTTCTCAAATACTTTGCTTAGAACTTGTGGTTCGGAAGAAACTTACAAGGCTGTTTGTGAGGCTTTCCGTCCAGTACGCCAAGATCACATCGATGTTTACGGAGCGCATAACGATCAGCGTTTGACAGGACTTCACGAGACGGCCTCAATCCACGATTTCTCTTACGGAATCTCTGACCGTGGCGCTTCAATCCGCATTCCTTTGATGACCGTTCAGAAAGGTTGGAAAGGCTACTTGGAAGACAGAAGACCAGCTTCGAACGCGAACCCATACAAGGTTGCCGCGCGAATCATCAAAACAGTTAAAGGCGTTGAGGAGCAGGTTACTGCTTAATTAACGATTGTTGAATGTAAAAGGCTCGGCTTGTCCGGGCCTTTTTTATCTCCGATAGAAATGGCATACCAACGATTTCAAGCTCTGGCGCAAGTGGAAAAGCGCAAGCCAGTTGAGTTCAAAACTCCTGGAACAAAGGTCTCCGATTATTTCGCTTCGAATGTTTTTACGTGGAAGGAAATGCGGGAATACCTGCCAGCCGATGTTTACCAAGCATTGAAGGCTTGTGTTGACAAAGGCGAGAATATCAGTCGCGCTACCGCGGATCAGGTGGCATCGGCCATGAAGTCGTGGTCGTTGCAATTGGGAGCCACGCATTACACGCATTGGTTTCAGCCGCTTACAGGTTCTACGGCTGAAAAGCATGATGCGTTTTTTGAGCCGTTGGCTGATGGATTTTCGATGGAATCTTTTGGAGGCGATAAACTCGTGCAGCAAGAACCGGATGCTTCGAGCTTTCCAAGCGGAGGAATCAGAAACACGTTCGAAGCGAGAGGCTACACCGCTTGGGATCCAAGTTCTCCAGCGTTTGTGATTGGAAAAACGCTTTGTATTCCAACGGTTTTTGTGGCGTACACAGGCGAGTCGTTAGATCACAAGGCACCGTTACTGCGCTCCATTCACTTTTTAGATAAAGCAGCTACGACCGTTGTTCAGGAGTATTTCGATAGAAACGTGAACCGCGTTATCTGTACACTCGGTTGCGAGCAGGAGTATTTCCTGATTGACCGTGCGTTGTACAACGCTCGACCAGATATTGCGCTGACAGGACGAAGTCTATTCGGACATTCATCAGCTAAGAATCAGCAGTTGGAGGATCACTATTTCGGATCCATCAACGACCGTGTTACCGCCTACATGCGCGATTTTGAGACGGAAGCATTAAAACTTGGAATTCCTGTTAAAACCAGACACAACGAAGTTGGCCCTGGTCAGTTTGAGTGTGCACCCGTTTATGAGGAAGTAAGCCTAGCCATAGATCACAATCAATTGTTAATGGATGTGATGGAGAAGGTTGCGTTGCGACACGATTTCAGAGTTCTTTTTCACGAAAAGCCATTTGCGGGAATCAACGGTTCAGGCAAACACAACAACTGGGCTTTGGCTACCGATACAGGAAAGAATCTGCTCAGCCCAGGAAGAACACCAAAGAAGAACATTCAATTCCTCACGTTCTTCATCACAACAATTAGAGCGGTTTACGAACACGCTGACTTGCTGAGGGCAAGCATTGCAAGTGCTGGGAATGACCATCGCTTAGGAGCGAACGAGGCTCCGCCAGCCATCATGTCAGTGTTCATTGGTTCATTCCTCACGCAGATTCTGGAGGATATCGAGCAATGGGTAAAGAAAGGGGAGAAGCTTTCCCCTGATGAGAAAACGGAACTGAAACTCAACGTCATCAAGATTCCGGAGATACTTCGCGATAACACGGATAGAAACCGCACTTCCCCATTCGCGTTTACAGGAAACAAGTTTGAGTTCCGAGCAGTAGGCTCTTCGGCAAACTGTTCAAGCGCAATGATGGTTCTGAATACGATTGTTGCAGATCAGTTGGTCAAGTTTCATGCGGAAGTTCAGAAACTTGTGGCGAAAGACATGAAGAAGGACGATGCCATTTTCCAGGTCCTTCGACAATACATCATCGAATCGAAGAAAATCCGTTTTGAAGGAAACGGCTACGGAGAAGAGTGGATAAAAGAGGCCAAGAAACGCGGACTTTCAAATATCCGAACTACGCCTGAAGCGTTGGATAAACTTCTTGCAAAGGGTTCGCGAGAGCTTTTTGAGAAGAATGAAATTCTAAACACGCGCGAACTTGAAGCCCGATACGAGATTGACCTCGAACGCTACACCAAGAAGATTCAGATTGAATCGCGAGTAATGGGTGATGTTGCCATCAATCACGTTCTTCCATCGGCTATTGCCTATCAAAACCTGCTCATCGAAAACGTAAATGGATTAAAGGAACTTCTGTCAAAGTCTGAGTTCGATTCAATGGTTGCGGAACAACTTCTAGTCATCAAGGAAATCTCGCAACGCATCACGAACGTTAGAACACAGGTTGGTTCAATGATAGAGGTTCGGAAAAAGGCTAATGCGGTCTCATCTGCGAGAGAGAAAGCAGGTGCGTATTGCGATAAGGTTCAGCCGTTCTTTGAGCAGATCAGATATGAAGTGGACAAACTTGAACTCATCATCTCGGACGAGCTGTGGCCGTTGCCAAAGTACCGTGAGTTGCTTTTCAATCGCTGATTCGACACCCTGTTGGTCCTACTTTTGTATTTAAAATCAAGACTTTCAGCGAACGTTTTGGGCTATTTGTCTTCAAGTTGCGCAATCAAATATTTCTTTATTTTAGCGGCCGTGTAAAACAAGCAATATGACCATGAAACTTACCAAGTTCTTAGTAGTAGCCATCGTTGCAGGATTGTTCTCAATCAATGCAAATGCGCAGAAAGACCATTTAGCGGAGGCGAACCTAGCGTACGAAGCACAGGAGTACTACAAGGCAATTACGCTTTTGAAGAAAGCATATTCGAAGGAGAAGGATAAGGCGAACAAGGCAGATATCATCTTCAAAACAGCGGAGTGTTACCGTTTCGTCAACGATTCAAAGCAGTCTGAGACTTGGTATCGTAAGGCGATAAAGTTGAAGTATCCTGACAACAGCATTCAGTTGCATTATGCGAATGCATTGAAAGCCAATGGTAAGTTCGAGGATGCAATTCCTGAGTATGAGAAATACGCTGAGTTGGTGCCAGATGATCCACGTGGGAAGAATGGTGCTGAAGCTTGTGCGCTTGCTCAAAAGTGGATTGATAATCCATCACGTTATGTAGTGGAGAATGAAGTTCAGTTGAATGGTAAGTTCATGGACTTTACGCCTTCCTATGCCGCTAGAGACCACAAAACAATCTACTTCACTTCTTCTAGAAACGGAGCAAGTGGGAACGATATTGACGGATGGACCGGACAAGGGTTCACGGATGTTTTCGAAGCAACAATCGATAACAAAGGAAAATGGAGTAAGCCGAAACCATTGCCAGCAACGATCAACAGTATTTATAATGAGGGCGCTGCCGTAATGAACAACGATTTTAACCAGATGATCTTTACTCGATGTGGGGTGAAGAAAAAGGTTAAGATGGGATGTGAACTCTACAGCACCACGAAAGAAGGGAGTAATTGGTCAGAGCCACAACTGGTTCCATTCTTTGTTAAAGAGGAGGGCGATGACAGTACTCAGGTTACTATTGGTCACCCAGCGCTTTCTGCTGACGGCAAAACACTAGTTTTTGCTTCTGATGCTGAAGGAGGAAAAGGCGGAAGAGATTTGTGGAAGTCAACGTTTGACGAAGAGAAAAAACGTTGGAAAAAGCCTGTTAACCTCGGAGATGTTAACACACCGGGAAATGAAATGTATCCGTTTATTCACAACGATGGAACACTTTACTTCGCTTCAGATGGTCATATTGGAATGGGTGGTTTGGACATCTTTATGGCCGAAGCGCAAGGAGATGTTTGGGGTAACGTTACAAACATGAGATACCCGATCAATTCTTCAGGTGATGATTTTGCTATCATCTTCGAGAAAGAGCAAGAGAAAGGATTCTTCACTTCAAATCGTGAGGATGGAAAAGGAAGTGACGACATTTATTCGTTCCTACTTCCAGCATTGAAGTTCTCCCTTTGCGGTACTGTGTCTGACTACAAGACGAAGAAGCCAATTGCTGATGCTGCGGTATCAATCGTAGGAACTGATGGTTCTTCTTTGGAGACGACAACTGATGCTTCAGGTAAGTATTGCTTCGACCTTGCTCCGGCAACATCTTACGTGATTACAGCAGGTAAGAAAGATTTCTACTTGAACAAAACTGGAAAGACAACGACTGTTGGATTTGAAGAGGATAAAGATTTGGTTCACGATTTCGAATTGGATCCGATTAACCGGGTTATCGACCTTCCAAACATTTTCTACGATTTAGGAAAATGGGATCTTCGTCCAGAGTCTAAGGTTGCACTTGACGGTCTTGTAGAGACGTTGAATGACAACCCAACTATTGTTGTAGAGCTTGGTTCTCATACAGATACGCGAGCTTCTGATAGCTACAACCTTTCGCTTTCTCAGAAACGTGCTCAGTCAGTTGTTGACTACTTGATTGAGAACGATATTGCTAAGGAGAGACTGGTTGCAAAGGGTTATGGAGAGACTACTCCTAAAGTTCTTGACAATGCAATTGGAGAATTCCCTAAAGGTTCAGTTATTAATGATGCGTTCATCGCTAAGTTGTCAACTGAAGAGTTGAAAGAAGAGGCTCACCAGTTGAATCGTAGAACTGAGTTTAAAGTACTTCGTAACGATTACGTTCCTAAAGGAAACTAAGAATTGTTCATATTTAAAACGAAAAGCATTCCGCCCTGCGGGATGCTTTTTTGTTAAAACCAATTCATGAGCGCAGGAGAGCGATATAAACAACGAGGTGTTTCGGCCGACAAGGAGGATGTTCACAAGGCAATCAAGAATGTGGACAAGGGATTGTTTCCGAAGGCTTTTTGTAAGATAGTTCCAGACACGCTTTCGAATTCGGATGATCACTGCGTCATTATGCACGCGGATGGTGCTGGAACCAAGAGTTCGTTGGCCTACATGTATTGGAAAGAAACAGGCGATTTATCGGTTTGGAAAGGCATCGCACAGGATGCTATTGTGATGAATACCGATGACCTTCTTTGTATTGGTGCGGTTCATAATATCCTTCTGTCATCAACCATTGGCCGAAACAAGTTTCTTATTCCTGGAGAGGTGATTTCTGCGATCATTAATGGTACAGAAGAGGTTTTGGCAATGCTTCGTGATAACGGAGTAGATATCCGTTCAACAGGAGGAGAAACTGCAGATGTTGGTGATCTTGTAAGAACCATGATTGTTGATTCTACAGTAACATGTAGAATGAAACGTTCGGATGTGATTGATAATGCTAACATCCAACCAGGCGATGTCATTGTTGGATTGGCTTCTTATGGTAAAGCTACTTACGAGACTGAGTATAATGGTGGCATGGGAAGCAATGGCCTTACTGCTGCTCGTCACGATGTTTTTGGTGAGGTTTTGAAGGAAAAGTATCCAGAAAGCTTTGATGCTGCCATGGATGATGATCTGGTTTACTCGGGTAAATACCATCTCACCGACAAGATTGATGGTGTTCCTTTGGATGCGGGCAAACTTGTGTTGTCACCAACTAGAACATATGCGCCAATTATCAAGAAGATCTTGGACAACCACCGTTCTCAAATTCATGGAATGGTTCACTGCTCAGGCGGAGCCCAGACCAAAGTGTTGCATTTCATTGATTCAGGGCATGTTATCAAGGATAACTTTTTGCCTGTTCCTCCACTGTTCAGAATTATCCAAGAGGAATCGAACACACCTTGGGATGAGATGTATAAGGTCTTTAACATGGGGCATAGAATGGAACTTTATGTGCCTGCGGAAATTGCCGATGACATTATCTCGATTTCCAAATCATTCAATGTCGATGCTCAGGTAATTGGTAGAGTAGAGGAAGGGGATAAGAAACTGACCATTCGTTCAGAATTCGGTGAATTCTCATATTCGTAACGAATTCATCTTCGGTACACGCAATCATGGAACTCTTAGATAAGCTTCGCGACATACAAAGAAGATTCAGTGACTTGGAAGGTCAGCTTGGCGACCCAGACGTGGTGGCTGATATGGATCGATTTGTCAAGATCAATCGTGATTATCGGAATCTTGAGCCGGTTGTCAAGGCGGCAAAGGAGTACGAAAATGTAGTTGCCAATATTGACAACAGTAAAGAAATGTTGGAGTCTGAGAAAGACCCGGATTTCTTAGAAATGGCGCGTGCAGAATTGACCGAACTCGAATCACGAAAAGAGGAATTGGAAGAGGAACTTCGTGTTCTGATGTTGCCGCGAGATCCAGAAGATGACAAGAACGTGGTTCTCGAAATCCGTGCTGGAACTGGAGGAGATGAAGCCAGCATTTTTGCAGGCGACCTCTACAGAATGTATTCGAAGTTTATAGAAGGCAAAGGCTGGAAAGCCACTGTTGTGAGTGATAGTGAAGGAACGGCAGGCGGTTACAAGGAAATCAATGTAAAGGTTGAAGGAGAAGGCGTTTATGGAGTGCTGAAGTACGAGTCTGGAGTTCATCGTGTGCAACGTGTGCCACAGACTGAATCACAAGGAAGAGTTCATACCTCTGCAGCCACGGTTGCGGTGATGCCAGAGGCTGAAGAGGTGGATGTAGAAATCAATCCGGCTGATATCGAAATGCAGACCTCGCGTTCTGGTGGAGCGGGCGGTCAGAACGTAAATAAGGTTGAAACCAAGGTTCAATTGACGCATAAACCATCGGGAATTGTGGTTGTTTGCCAAGTTGAACGTTCTCAATTGGCTAACCGAGAATTGGCCATGGAAATGCTTCGGACGAAGCTATACGAACAAGAGTTGAATAAGCATTTAGATGATATTGCTACACGAAGAAAAACCATGGTTTCGTCTGGCGACCGCTCCGCCAAGATTCGTACGTACAACTATCCGCAAGGAAGAATCACCGATCACCGAATCAATCTCACTTTGTATTCGCTTTCTGATTTCATGAACGGAAATATTCAGGAAATGATCGATGCGCTGCAAATGGCCGAGAACGCTGAGAAAATGCGCGTTGGAGAAACAATTTAACTATGGAATTATCACCGAAGGGTAAAAAGTATATCGACAGAATTCAGAACTCGTTTCTTTTCAATCTGTTTCTGTTGAAGGAGCTTCCACTGGCATGGATGGCGGGTTGCAGCCTCAAAAGTGTATCTCCAGAGCAGTGTCAGATTCGCATGCCTTTCGGCTGGCGGAACCAGAATCCGTTCAAGTCAATTTATTTCGCAGCGCAAAGTATGTCTGCTGAAATGAGCACAGGAATGTTGGCAGTTCTTGCCATTGAAAACTCAAATGAAAGTATAGCCATGTTGGTGTCGAATGTGGAGGGTGGTTTCACGAAGAAGGCCAATGCTAGTGTCACCTTCACTTGCAGTGATGGCCAAAAAATGTTCGATGCCATCGAAGAGACCTGCCGAACTGGAGAACCAGTTCTTGTGCCGATGAAAACTGTTGGCGTGATGGACGATGGAACTGAAGTCTCCAATTGGACATTCACTTGGTCAGTGAAAAAGCGCAGCCGCAAGTAGCTGTTCGCGCGCAAGCGTTAATTCCTATATTCGGTCATGGCAACCAAAGTGCATAACGAGGAGGGCTGGCTCTACGATCCGGTATTTCCTGATACGAGCACTTGGCCGATTGTCAAACTAGCTGAAAACCGCGAGGAATTTCTGAAAGAACTCGTTGAGCTTTCCATTCAGAATATCAAAGAGGCAACGGGCAATAATCCTAGCAATTTAAAGGATGAATTAGCTAGAACGCTCTATTCTGAGCGAATGCGCTTAACGCAAACACCTTGGAAGGCTGATGCGCCAGATGAAAAGGATTTCTGGTCGAATGTGAAGAAGGACATGGTCCGCATCAATGCCGGACACGAGAATCCACATGCGTTTGGACACGAAGATCTGATTCATCGTATCGTGAAGCGCTATGCCGAAGAGATTGCTGGCGTTTTCGATGTAAACGCTTATAACTTCGCGAAGCGGTTTACGACAAGTATGTTTTCGCGATTGCTGAATGCATCGCAAGGAAAAGGTCTGGCGCGATTCTTCGAAACACGCCATAATCTTCACGATAAAATTCATTTGGTCGGTGAGATCGATCATATCCGAGAATTGGCCAAACGCGGTACTGTGGTTGTCGTACCAACCCATTCCAGCAACTTGGATTCTATGCTGATTGGTTGGGCCATCCAGAGTATTGGTTTGCCGCCCGTGCTTTATGGTGCCGGTTTGAATCTGTTCGGAATCAAGATTCTTGCTTGGTTCATGAATCGGCTGGGAGCGTATAAAGTGGACAGAAGGAAGAAGAATCTTCTCTATCTCGAAACGCTGAAAATGTATTCTGAACTGAGTTTGAGAAGAGGCTGTAATGGTTTGTTCTTTCCTGGTGGAACGCGTTCACGTAGCGGAATGATTGAGAAGCGTTTGAAGCTTGGATTGCTCGGAACAGCGCTACAAGCGCAGCGCATGAATTATGTGGATGATGGCGATGAGGCCAAGAAACTTTTCGTGGTTCCTGTTACCATCAACTACAACTTTGTTCTTGAGGCGCAAAGCCTGATCGATCAACACCTGAAAATCAGCGGGCAGGAATTATACTACGTTGAGAATGATGATTTCTCGACATCCACCAAAATGTTGAAGTTCATCTATAAATTCTTCACGGCCAGTTCCGAGATAGCGGTGCGTTTCGGAACACCAATGGACCTGTTCGGAAACCGATTGGATGAAGAGGGTAGAAGCTTTGATCCGCAAGGAAATGAAGTGGATATCAAAAAGTATTTCTACTCCAATGGAGAGATAACCAAAGACCTGCAGCGCGATGCGGAGTACACAGGAATGCTCGGAGAACGAATTGTGAAACGTTACCATTGCGAGGCGCTTGTTTTCAGTAGTCAGGTTTTGGCGTTTGCCGCATTCAGAATAATTAAAGCACGGTACAACAAGATGGATCTTTATGGTCTGATGAGATTACCATCAGAAGACCTTATTATTAAACCGAAAGAGTTGATGGATGCCGTGGACAAGATCGTTGATCAGCTTCGTATTCTGGCAGAAAACGGGGAGGTTCATCTTGAAAAGGAAGTGGCGGAAGGAAGCCTTTCCAATATCATCAAAAAGGGAATTGCCAACCTTGGTGTTTACCACGCCAAGTTGCCATTGATGAAAAATGTTGATGGCGATTTTCAGTCGCAAGACATCAAATTATTGTATTTCTATCACAATAGATTAGAAGGTTATGAGCTCCACAAAGTCATCTGAAACAATGCCGGTTGGCGTTCTTGGCGGTGGAAGTTTTGGTTCTGCCGTGGCTAATCTGTTGGCAGAGAACCAGCCAGTAATTCTGTTTACTCGAAGCACGGATGTTGCGAACGAGATTAATGAAAAGCGCATTAACCGCGGGCGAAAGATGCATGAGAATGTCACCGCAACATCTGATGTGCAGGAGGTTGCCAATCAGTGTTCGCTCATTTATCCGATTCTTCCTTCGGCCGCGTTTCGTGATTCCATTCGGAAGATTGCGCCTTATCTCACTCCAGAACACATCTTGATTCATGGAACCAAAGGTGTGGACATTCAATTGCCAGAAGGTGATGAGCTAACCGTTGAATACAAGCTCAATCCGAAGTTGGTGAATACTATGTCAGAAGTGATTCTGCAAGAAACGATTGTAAGACGTGTTGGATGTTTAGCAGGGCCAAATCTCGCCTCTGAAATCCTCAACGGTCAGCCTGCTGCAACGGTAATTGCCAGTCATTTTAATGAGGTGATAAAACTCGGGCAGCGAACGTTACGAACTTCACGTTTTCAGGTTTACGGAAGCCATGACCTTGCAGGAGTTGAGATAGCTGGCGTTTTGAAGAACGTGATTGCATTGGCATCTGGAGCGCTCAATGGTCTTGGGTTTGGCGAGAATGCAAAAGCCCTGCTGATCAGCCGTGGGTTGGTTGAGATGATTCATGTGGGTAAATACTTGGGCGGGGATGCAGTTGCCTTCCTTGGATTAGCAGGTGTTGGCGACCTGATCGCTACATGTTCAAGTGAGAAAAGTCGTAACTATACGGTTGGTTATCGTTTGGCCAAAGGCGAAACACTTACCGCTATTTTGGCGGATATGGAAGAAGTTGCTGAAGGTCTGAACACGCTTCGTATTTCCAGAAGTATGGCCAACTATTTGGGAATCCGTGCACCGTTAACGGAAACCATCTACGAAGTAATTTACGGAGACAAAACCGTAGAAGAAGGTCTGGAATACCTTATGAAATTCCCGTTTTATGTTGATATCGATAAGTCGATGTTCGGGTCGGAATAGTTTTCAGTTTCCGTCATGCTGAACTTGTTTCAGCATCTTGTCTAAAGACCCTGAAACAAGTTCAGGGTGACAACTAGTTATCTTCGCTTTACCTGAGTTGCACTTCCCTGGTCGGAAGGGAGAATCAACATATCCGCAATATTCACATGCGCAGGGCGCGAAACCGCAAAAGCAATACAGTCTGCTATATCCTTTGCTGTTAACGGCTGCATGTTTGCATAAACGCCATCAGCTCGGTCTTTGTCGCCATGGAACCGGACAATTGAAAATTCCGTTTCCACCAATCCAGGAGCGATGTTCGTAACACGAATGTTCTTGTCGAACAACTCCTTTCGCAATCCTTCAGAAATGGCTTTTACCGCATGTTTTGTGGCGCAATAGACATTTCCGTTGGGATATACTTCAATGCCAGCTATCGAACCAACATTAATAATATGACCGGATTGCTGCTCAACCATTCGCGGAGTGATTTCACGCGTGATGTAGAGCAAGCCTTTCACGTTCGTGTCAATCATTTTCTCCCAGTCTTCAATATCACCTTCGTGAATGGGGGAAAGACCAGAAGCCAATCCAGCGTTGTTCACCAGCACGTCAATTTGTTGGTCCGCAATTTCATTCCGACAGAAATTTTCAACTTGATTTCTATCTCTGATGTCAAACGAATGAATCGAGACATCAACGGTGTGGTTTGATTGAAGCTGCTGCTTCAGGTTTTCCAAACGTTCTTTTCTTCTTCCTGTAAGAATCAGGTTGTAACCAAGGTTAGACATTTCGATGGCCGTTGCTTCACCAATTCCAGCAGTAGCTCCTGTAATGATTGCAGTTTTGCTCATGACGGAAAATTACAACTTGCAGTTAGTTCTTGCCGATCTCGTTTCTTGCAATGGTGAAGAAGCTCGCATTTTTGTTGGTATTGATGCCAATTTTGGCTTTCGGTCAAGCAGAATGGTGGAAGTCCACCACGGTTTATCAGATATATCCGCGCTCATTCTACGATACTGATGGAGACGGATTGGGCGATCTGCACGGTATCATTCAAAAGCTGGATCACATCAAGAAACTTGGTTTTGAGACAATCTGGATATCGCCATTTTTCAAAAGTCCGCAGCGTGATTTTGGGTATGATATAAGCGATTACCAAAGCATTGCACCCGAATACGGTGATATGCAAATCTGCCTGAAGCTCATTGATGAGATTCATCAGAGAGACATGAAAATCGTGTTTGACCTGGTAATGAATCACACATCAGATGAACATGCTTGGTTCAAAGAGTCGGCATCGAGTCAAGATAACCCGAAAGCGGATTGGTACGTGTGGAAAAATGGTCGCGGTAAGGATGGAAGAAAGCCTCCTAATAATTGGAAAGCAACTATTGGCGGTAGCGGATGGCACTGGCATGACGAGCGGCAGCAGTACTATTGGGCGTCTTTCCTGCCGTTTCAACCTGATCTGAATTACAGTAATCCAGAAGTGAAAAACGCCATGCTCGATGTGGCGCGTTATTGGCTTTCTGAAGGTGTTGATGGTTTCCGGCTCGACATTTTCAATTCCATTTATGAGGATACTTCATTTCAGAATAATCCTGCTAGTCTGAAAATTGTTCCATCAGAAGAATCGCCAGACGGTTTCTTTCAGAAAATGAAGTACAACGTGAATCAGGAAGAGAGTTTCCGCTTTGCAACCGAGTTGAGATCAGTTGTGGATTCATTTAAGAACCCCGTACGATTCATGGTCGGTGAGGTGTTTGGAGATGTGGAAACCATCAAGAAATTCACATCATTTGAGAATAAGAACGGTCTTCATACCATTTTTCTCTTTCAAACGCTTTCTACGCCATTCAAAGCCAAGAAATGGCGGAAAATGGTGGAGCATTTCGAGGAGAATTTTCCAAAGCCGTTTGTGCCGACTTATGTCTTCAGCAATCATGATAGAAGAAGAAGTATAACTCCACTTGGCAATGATGTTCGCAAAGCAAAATTGCTGGCACTATTTCAGTTTACGGTGAGAGGAATTCCATTCATGTTTTACGGAGAGGAACTTGGAATAGAGAAGCCAAAGTTGCCGTTGAAAACCGGAAAAGACCCGCTGGCTCAACGCTACAAAGCCATTCCACAATTTATGGTCGATTGGACTGGGCAATCGTTAAACCGTGATGAATGTCGAACACCCATGCTTTGGGATACCACTTCAAGCGCTGGTTTTACTTCAGGAACGCCATGGTTGCCAGTTGCGGATAATTACAAAGAAAAGGCAGTTTCTGCTCAAGAAAAGGACCA
The DNA here is from genome assembly GCA_964457245.1 of uncultured Chryseobacterium sp. Taxonomy (GTDB): domain Bacteria; phylum Bacteroidota; class Bacteroidia; order UBA10329; family UBA10329; genus UBA10329. Next base: position 45,585 of record CAYWET010000004.1, read on the forward strand.
GGAGTCGCTGATGAACTTTTACCAACGGATTATCGAATTCAGAGATGGAAATGAAGTTTTGAAAACAGGCGACTTGATTATTGATGAGGAGTTGAGTTCAGGTAAGCTGTTTGCTTTTCATCGTGAATTGAATGGACGGAAGTTTCTAGTGTTAATGAACTTCACCAAGCACAGTCAGAAGATTGAAACGGTTTCTGGAGAAGTCCAGATCTCCACCTATTCAGATTTTATTGAAGATGAGTTGAAGCCGTTTGAGGGTAGAGTTGTCAGACTCAATTGATCAGAAAACCTCGGCAACGCCATACCTGCGCGAGTCTCCTGTAGCTTCCAAATGGCCGTCTTTACCTCTAAAAATGGAGTGAACACCACCAAAGAACAGCGATTCATAATCCCATTCTTTGATGTGCTCAAACCCTTGGGCATTCACCGAAGCGCCTTTCTCAAAATGCAAAACCCCTTCTTGAACGTGAAGTCGTGCTTTCTGTGTGGCTTCTTCCAAACTTAGCTTCTCATCAAACAGCGCTTTTACAACTTGCGAGATCATGAACGGAATGCGACCGGCACCGCCCGATCCGCCAGCATAACTGAATACGCCTTCGCCATCCAGCACTAAAGTTGGTGTCATCATGGAATTCAATCGCACATTCGGAGTCCAAGAATGGAATCCATCAGGCAATAGGAATGATTCGCCCATCATGTTATTCAATTGCATGTCGGTGCCTGGAATGAAATAGCCGCTGCCTTCGCCCATGCTGGTGGTGTAGCTCACCGCATTTCCCCATTTGTCAACCACATTAAAATGCGATGTTCCCTTGGTGGAAACTTCTGCACCTTCGAGATGAAAATCCAATTCAGGATGAAGCGTTTCCAAGCGTTTTGAGATTTCGCGTGGATGCTGGTAGCGGCTTTTAACCTGAGCAATGGTTTTTACCCAATCTCCATCATGGATTTCGAGATAACCGAAAATCAACGCCATGATGGCGCCACCTAAACTCGGACCATTAGGCAGATACAGTTCCTGATTGTGCCACGGAATATTCAGCGGTTTTCTCCATCTGGCGCGATAATTCTCAAAATCATGTCTGCGTAAATAGCCGCCACGCTCTTTACAATGATTACTTACCGTTTCGCCAATTTCTCCCTTGTAAAAGCCCGTTTCACCATCGTCAATCAAAAACTGAAGGAAGTTGGAGAAGTGAGGCAAAAACAATAGATCGCCTTCCTTTTTGAGTTTGTCATCCGTGAAAAAAATGTCACGAACACTTGGGTCAACTCTGAAAATGACTTCCAGTAATTCAAGGTCGATACTCTGGAAAGTGTTGAGCACAACACCCGATTTTGCCAGATCCATCGCGGGAGCGATCAGCTCTTTCATCGGCAGCGATCCGAATTTGCGATGCATGGCATATAACCCAGCAATAGTTCCAGGAACAGCAGCTGACGCCAAGCCCACATGGAAGGTCTCAACCTCAACGCCAAAATTGACATGAATAGGGTAGAAGTCGCGGTTCTCCAACTCGGGTTTCTCCATCGGGGTCTGCGCGAAAAAATCGAGCATCAGTGGAGCTTCTCCAACCTTGTGGCACATCGCAAAGCCACCCGCTCCGGCCGATGCCATACAAGGTTCTGTAATGAACATCGCCAAGCCAGCGGCAATACTTGCATCGAATGCATTTCCGCCAGCTAGCAAAATCTCTTTCGCTACTTCCAGCGTCTTTTCATGTCCGGCTGATATGGCTTGCTGGTGCTGCATTTTAGGCAGCGAAAATACCTTAAACAGGGTGGAAGTGGCGAACGGTAGATTCAATACCTTGCGCATCCAAATCAGAACCGACTTTTTGGCTAAAAGAGTAAGAGAGAATTCGTACGGACCTGCGATGCGTATCCTGAATACGTTGATCGGATGGATGCAGCCGTTGGGCATCACTCCCAAGGAGTTGGATGTGGAGGCGATTGTTCGGAAAGCTAAAACGAGAACGGGGCTGCAAGACACAGGAGGCGACATGTTCCTTGATGGAATGCATCAGCTTGCAAGCTCCGTCAATAATTCTCCAGTAACAGATTTTGGCAAGTTCTCATCTACAGGTTTTGGTGTCGATGCCTTATCGAATCGACTGCGGATGGTTGAGTATTTCAAGCAACATCCGGAAGTGAAGGATGTCAAGATAGAACGGCCGGTTTTTATCGTTGGGTTTCCGCGTACCGGAACAACTCTTCTGCAAAATCTTATGCATTTGAGTCCAGATAGAAGAGCATTGCAGTTCTGGGAACTGACAAATCCAGTTCCAATTCATTCCGATCCGGAAACGGACGTTAAAAAGCGCCAACGCCACACGAAAGGCCGATTGGCGGTTGCCAATTTTGTTGTTCCTGAAATGAAGTTCATCCATGAGGTTCGTTTCGATTCGTTGGAAGAATGCTGGTCGCTTTTCATACCGCAATTCGTGGTGCCGAATTGGGAAATGACCAGCCGCTGGCCAGATTACGGAAAATGGATCTTACAGCACGATTTGCGGCCTGCGTACGAGGAATACAAGAAATTCTTGCAGGTAATGGTGCATCGGGTTCCGGACAAGAAATTGATTCTGAAATGCCCGGATCACATGTGGCATTTAGATGCATTGCTTGATGTTTTTCCAGACGCGTGTATCGTATGGACGCATCGCGATCCGGGAAGAAGCATTCCGAGTTATTGCAGTTTGGCATCGTTGAACTGGCGTTTGCTTTACGGAGATATCGACCCGAAAGAATTGGGGCCTTACATCGAGGAACGTTTTATTCAAGGAATTGAACGAGGATTGGCGGTTCGAGAAAAAGTTGGCGAAGAGCGCTTTTTAGATGTCAACTTCAAATCGCTTTTAGAAAATCCGATTGAGGCCGTGAATCGAATAACGGATTATTTCAATCTCACACCGATTGAAGAATCGAAAATGCAAGCCTACTTGGACCGAGACCGCCCCGATAACCGCGGTAAACACAAGTATTCTGATGATTATTACGGTTTGGATGCCGATGCCATCCGAAAGCACTACGAAGACTACATCAAGCGGTTCAATATTTCAGTAAGCTGAAATCTATGTTATCGCTACCTTAGCGATGAGTCAAAAACGCTGTATGGAGCCGACATTGAACGATTTTATTGAGGCAATAGCCGAGACTTTTTCAACCAGCGCCCAAGTAGAAGCTGGGGTTAAGTTCAGAGAAATGGAGGAGTGGTCTTCCATGCAAGCATTGATTGTCATTGCTGCTGTAGATGAGCATTTCGGGGTTACGCTTCCTGAAAAGGAATTCAGAAAAGCAGAGACGTTTGAGGACCTTTATCAATTGACAATTTCGTTGAAAGATGCCTGATCTTTCGATTTCGGGCGTGGCGTTACGTGGTATCGCAGCCGCGGTTCCTTCTGGTAAAGAAGACAATGCCGAACTTGATTCCTTGTCTGAAAAATCGAAGAAAGAAATTATTGAACGGGTAGGTATTCGATACCGACACGTTGCTGATACTGAAACCACTGCTTCAGACCTTTGCCTTGCTTCCGGAGAAAAGCTTCTGAATGAGCTTAGTTGGGATTCAGCTGATGTTGGTCTGTTGATTTTTGTTACTCAAACTCCAGATCACATAGTTCCTGGTTCTGCAACGCAGCTGCAACATAAGCTGGGTTTGCCGCAAAATGCCATTGCGTTGGATATCAATCAAGGCTGTGCTGGATACGTTTATGGCATGTCTGTGGTAAGTGGAATGATGAAGTCTTTCGGGATCAAAAAGTCCTTATTGCTTGTGGGCGACACCATCACTAAAATGATAAGCCAGACCGATAATTCCATCAGGCCGATTTTTGCGGATGCGGGTTCTGCAACTGCGTTTGAATTAGATGATGCTGCGGGTGAAATGCAATTCAAACTTGGTTCAAAAGGAGCAGATTTTGAATCGATTCATGTACCGCACGGAGGTTTTCGTTTCCCAACCACCGATGATTCTCTGAAGGAAAAAGAGATTTCGGAAGGCATCGTTCGAAACATGTGCCAACTATCAATGAACGGTCAAGCGGTGTTCACATTCGGACTTTCTACCGTTGCTGGAGAGATCAATAAACTGCTGGCCGAGCAAGGCAGTTCTTCGGGAGACTTTGATTTTCTGGTGCTGCATCAAGCCAACCAGTTTTTAAATGACGCCATTGCCCGAAAGGTTGGATTTTCGAAAGAAAAGACGCCAAGTTCTCTTTTCGAATTCGGAAATACCAGTTGCGCTACTATTCCGGTAACCTTGGTCAGCCAAATTTCAGATTCGCTGAAAGCAGGTAAAGTGAATCTGCTCTTGAGTGGGTTCGGTGTCGGTTTGTCATGGGGAAATGTAATTTTAACCACTGACAAATTGGTCTGTCCAGATATGATCTACGTTTGAGTGAGAAGGTTGACATAACGGTTGTTGTTCCGGTTTTCAATTCGGTGGAAACCCTGAAACCTCTTTATGAACGAACCTCCAAAACACTCGAGCAGCTTTGCAAATCATTCGAGGTGCTGTTTGTGGAAGATGGCGGCCCATTGGAAAGTTGGAATGCACTAAAAGCATTGAAAGAAGCTTACCCAACCACAGTTACTATAATCAGGTTGAGCAGGAATTACGGTCAGAATTCAGCTACCGTTTGCGGTATTTTTCATGCTCGTGGTAATTCGGTCATTACAATTGACGATGACCTTCAAACGCCACCCGAAGAAATGGAGAAGTTGATTCGCGTAGCCGAGGAAAAAAATGCTTCGGTGGTTTTTGGAGTTACTCCAAAGCAACAGAATCCGCTGGTTAAACGTGCTGGGTCCAAGCTCATCAAAATGATATTCAATTGGGTTGATGGTGCCGAAGTTGGGTCCTCGTTCCGATACATTTCACCTTCGCTAAAGGAAAAGCTGGACAAGCAAACTCACGACCAGTTGTTCCTCAATCAAGTAATTCATTGGTACACGGACGAGGTTGAGCAAGTTGATGTTGTTCATGAATCGAGAAGCGAGGGAAGTTCCGGTTATTCTTTCCTTGGATTGATCATTTTGGCTTTTAAACTCATATTCTTTTACACCGACTTTCCGCTTAGATTGATGAGCGTTGCCGGATTGCTCATTGCGGCCGTTTGTTTCGGTTTTGGCAGTTATTTCATCTATGAAAAGATTGTTGTTGGGGCAGAAGCGGGTTTTGCGTCCATAATCACGGCCATCTTCTTTGCCACAGGCATTATTATGGTTTGCATGAGCATACTTGGAGCCTATATCAGCCGAATTTATGTTGACCGGATAAAGCGTCCGGTTTACTCCGTAAAGACAATTCTGTAATGCGTCTGAGCAGGTACGGAATCGTGCTAGATTCCTTGAATTTGGATCATGTGGAAATGGTGAGGCTCTGGCGGAATCAGGAATTTGTGCGGAGCAACATGGAGTTCAAAGAGCTCATTTCCAGAGATGCGCAGGAGCAATGGTATCGCGGCTTAGATTTTGAGAAAAATCTGTATTGGATCATCCGAACCCATGACTATCCTGTTGGTTTGATTCATATTAAGAACATTAACCTTGATGAAATGGAGGGTGAGGCAGGCGTGTTTGTAGGTGAGCCTTCGTATCTAGAAATGCCTCAGCCTATGTTGGCCATCATTTTTATGATGGAACTGGCTTTTAATGCCTTGTCGTTCAGGAAGTTGAAAGCCAAGATTAAAAGTGGGAACACTAGAGCAATAAACTTTAATGAGAAGCTTGGTTATCGATTGGTTCCTGATCAGCCACAAGGGTTTCAGTATTATGATGTTTCCAAAGATGAGTTTGAAATCGCAACTTCGAAATTAAGGTCACAGTCGAAGCACATGTACGGAGACAAGACTTTGATTGAGCAAAGCACTGTAAGAACCAAACTTGCAACGAGATTGGTGGCTGGAATCCAAGATTCGGAGGATTACTTCAACCCTTCTTTTCGCTAGAAAACCACCTTCTGCTTTCGAGCTTTAGCGCCAACCTAATAGGGAAGCAAGGGTGCAATCCCCATTTGATCATCCTTACAGGAAAAGGCTCTTTACCATGCGACCATTTCCGAGAGTCTAGTTCAGGCCAAATATTCTTCATCGCCTTCCAAAACTGTTCGCGGTTGTAACTCAAATATGGTTTTGGAGCACGTTTATTGAAAATCTCCAATCCAATATGGAATGTCAGAAACTCATCTGTAAACACCTTCGGATTCCTGGCAAAACAAAACAGGTTTTGAGACAGTGTGATCTCAATGAACGGCACACCCGTGCAAACCTCAGCCAATGAAAACTTGGGATACAGGTCTCGATGAAAGACAAAGCAATCAAAGCCTGGGTGTTTCAATCCTTTTTCCTCGTAGATCTCATTCAGTTCTTCAATCGAATTGAACTTGGCCGGAATACGTCTTCTGTTGATCATGAAAGCGTCATGACCTGCTTCAATGAACTCGACCACTTTCTTGTAGAAATTCGGTTGCAGCCCGATGTCAACATTTGTAAAAATCAGGTATTCTGCATCCGATTCATTGTATAATCTATCGAGAATGTCCTTCAGGATTGGAAGCTCCATTGGCTTTTCAAAATTCCGAAGGTTAGCCACACTTCTTGTTAGGTCTGATGTTGCTGTGAACGTAGCCGGAACCTCGGAACGGTCCTCTGCAGTTTGAGCAGAAAGTAGTTCTACTTTGGCAACGTCTTTGACTTCCTCTTTCGCACGAATCATAGTTTCAATCGTTACCGCTTGCGCCAATTTCAGGTCGGAGGTTTCAGCAGGCTGAAAGAGATTGATGATGTGAGCTATTCGGTGCATTATCAAGAATCAAAGAACGTCTTTTCAATGCATTTGCTTAACCTTATCTTCGCATAAATAGAGATGCAAGTAGGAGTTCAACAGACCATCATTAGTGCCGATGACCCCAAGTTCGGGGAATACCTCATGAAAATGTGGCGTTTTCGTGGTATGGTTCTAACATTGGCTAAGCGCGATTTAAGGATCAAATACGCGCAAACCGCATTGGGTATTAGCTGGTCTGTGGTTCAGCCGTTGACGGCCTTGGTGGTTTTTACCATTTTTTTTGGAGTGCTCCTAGATGTGGAGGTTGGTTATCCTTATGCTCTCTTTGTTTTGAGTGGGGTCATTTGTTGGAATCTGTTCATCTACATCTTTACCCACGGAAGTAATAGCCTGATTGATAATCAGGAGTTGATTAGAAAACTCTCGTTTCCGAGAATCGTACTACCAATATCAAAAGTGTTAGTAGCATTTGTAGAAACAGTGCTTACGCTTTTGCTTATGGTTCCAATGATAATATGGGCTCAAACGCCTATTTCTTTGAACATTATTGCGTTGCCGGTTATTCTAATATTCGTGGCGTTATTCTCATTAGGTATTGGTCTGGTATTAGCTGCGGCCACACTGCGCTATCGCGACCTACACCATATAGTACCGTTTTTGGTCAATTTCGGCATTTGGTTTACCCCCGTTTTTTATCCGGTATCTTTAATTCCAGAGCAGTACTCCGATCTGGTTTACCTAAACCCAATGGCTTCGCTCATAGAGTTGACCAGGTGGAGCCTCTTCAATGACCCCGTTAGCCCTTGGGCGGTAACTGGATTACTGACCTCGGTCATTGTGTTGGTATTGGGAGTAATCTACTTTAAGCGTGTCGAGGACAGCATATCAGAACTTGTGTAAATGAGACCAGTATTAAGAGACGAGAAACTCGAAAGTGAGTTCCAAAAAAATGGATACGTACATGTTCCATTTTTGAGTGGCGAAGAGGTAAAGTATCTGTGGGACAAATTCTTCGAAGTTGTCAAATCCAGTCAAGGACATTTGTCGCCAAAAGATGCTGGGATTGATACAGACTATCAAATCACGTACGATTTCACATTTATCGACAGAAATCCTGATCATAAGCGTGAAGTTTTCAAACTAATTGATGAGGTTTTTCGACCGCATTATGAAAAGTTGTTGAAGGATTATAAACCGATAATTGCCAACTACATACGGAAGGAAGCACAGACCGGAGAAGTGCCAATGCACCAGAATTGGGCCTTTGCAGATGAGAAGAAATGCGGAACGGTTTCTATTTGGTGTCCGCTGGTAGATAGTCACCGCGGCAACGGAGCGCTGGAAGTTGTGCCAGGTTCGCACAAGAGATTCGGAGAACTTCGTGGCCCGATGATTCCTTGGGAGTTGGAAGGAATCAAACAAGAAATTATTGAGAATGATCTGGTAACCTGTGATATCAAAGCTGGAGAAGCCATCATTCTGGATGATAGTATTGTTCATTATTCGCATCCTAACACCACCAACGATCTTCGTATTGCCATTCAGCTTATTCTAATCCCCGAAGAGGAACCGGCAATCCATTATCACATGAATCCCGGAGTGAGTCAAGAAATTGTGAATGTGTTGGAGGTTGATCATGACTTCTTCATGGAATTCAATCCCTGGAAGCAGCCAGAAGGCAATAAAAAGCTTCGAGAATTAAATTACCAGCACCGCGACATAAGCTATGATGAGTTCAAGAAGCGGGTTAATGGACCGCGATTCGATGAGAAGTTGTCATTTATTCAACGCATGAAAGCGGTGTTTTCATGATAGACTTTTTGAAAGAATCTGAATGGGCTGCCAAGCTTGAAAAAGATGGGTACGTGGTTTTTCCATTCTGTTCGGAGGCTCAGATGGCCGAGTTAAGGAAGATCTATGATTCGGTTCCTGTTAATGATAGTAGCCCTTTCTGGTCATCATCATTTTTAACGGACACTCCCTTTAAGAAAGATTTAAGTGATTCGGTAGCAACCGCACTGAGTCAAAGTGTCACTGACGTGTTGGCTGAGCACAAACAGCTCGGTTCCAGTTTTTTGACCAAGTTTCCAGGCCAATATTCGGAAATGCCAATTCATCAGGATTGGACGGTGGTTGACGAACCCCAACACGGTTCTTATACCATTTGGATTCCGCTTGAGGATACAAATACCCGAAACGGGGCGTTGCAAGTAATTCCAGGCAGTCATAAGTTGAATTCCCAATTACGCAGCCCGTCTTTGAGGGTAGCATTTGAACCAATTCAGCATGATTTGCGCTCATATCTGCAAACAATTGAAATGAAAGCCGGAGAAGCCATTCTTTTCAATCATGCCTTAATGCATTCCTCTCCAGCCAACCTTACCCAAACGCCAAGAGTGGCCGTTACGTATGGTTTTGTGCCAAAAGATGCCGCACTTTGCATGTATTACGGTTCTGGAGAGGGCAAAGTGAAAAAGTATAATATGCCTGATGATATGTTCATCAAGTATCCAGAAATCCGCAACGAACCGTTGATCGGGGAGTTAGCAGAAGAATTTGATTACCAAGTAAAAGACATGACCATGGCAGAAGTTGAGAATGAATTAGGAAAACCGAGATCGGAAATGGTGCCGATCTTCAAGGATGCTGACCTTCAAAAGGAATTTGAGACAAATGGCTTTGTGAAGATTCAGGCACTTAATTCGTCTGAAATAGAGAACCTACTTGCGCTTTACAAAGAGTTGGGTCTGAAAGATGAGAAAGGTTACGGATTCCATGTGGGTATGGATAATGAGAACAAGGAATTGGTCACAAAAATGGTTAACCAGATAAAGGAAGTAGCCATGCCAAAGGTGGAACCAACGCTTGCCGATGTTCAGGTGTTTACAGCATCGTATGTTGTAAAAGACCCCAATCCGCAAGGTGTGGTTCCTCCGCATCAGGACTGGTCTTTTGTTGAAGACGAGAAAAAACACTGTTCCGTAACATGTTGGATTCCATTGCAGGATGTCAAATTGGAAAATGGCTGTTTAGGAGTCATCAAAGGAAGTAATCGGTTTTTTCAAGGTAAGAGGCCGTCACCATCGCCTCAGGTAGATACACCTTTGAAAAAGCACATGTACACCATTTTCCCATACTTGGAATTACAGGAAATGAAGGCTGGCGAGGCCATAATTTTTGACAACAGAACGTTTCATGCGTCTCCACCAAATACAACCAATTCTCCAAGGGTGGCAATAGGGCTTGGCTTTACGCAGAAAGAAGCCGAAATCCGACATTATTACTTAAAACCCGGTACAACGGATACGCTACTCAAATACAAGATAGACCCCGATTTCTTCTTTAAGTACGATAACGCAGGACTCTCGAAAATGTATGATGAGGGTAAGTTGATTGAGGGATACGAGCTGATGGAGGAAATTCCGCACGAGTGGGAGGATTTGTCAGAATCGGAGATGAGAGAGTTGATTGAAAGTGCGGGAAATAAGTTCAACGGCCCATTGGTGCAGACAATGACCAAGTTGTTTGTTCAAGAGTCTAAGAAAGAAGAAGCAGAGCCGCAAACCGTAGAGGAACCAGTGGCCCAGACTCAAACGGAACCTGTGACAAGCACTGTTGATGACAGGACATTCTTTGAAACCTACACACCACTGAATATACTTCGCGAGGTTAGATTTAGGCTCACTGGAAACGCTGGAGGCGATTCGAATACCAATGGCGATGATCGCACCTTTCTGCAAACCTACACACCATCAAATATTGTGAAGGAAGTTAAATTCCGTCTTACTGGAAAAGCTTAGTCATGTTCAGTTTTCCTGATAATATGAAACGGGTTTTTAAAGACCCAGAAACGCAGAGAAGTTTTGAGGAGCTTGGTTATGCGGTTGTTCCATTCTACAACGAGGATGAAATCAATGAGTTGAACAAGCTTTATCAGGATCTTCACCCAAAGGAAGAAACTGGGTTTTATCCGAGTACGTTTTCGCAGGATAAGAACTACCGCAAATGTGCTGACGAGGAAATCAGAAGGGTAGGAGATAGAACCATTTCTTCAATTCTACAGGATTATCAGGTGGTTTGCGGCAGCTTCATTGTCAAATACCCTGGTTTGGAAAGCAAGATGGGCGTTCACCAAGATATGACCTTGGTGGATGAGACCGAGTACACCGGGATTAATATTTGGTGCCCACTGATCGATCTTAATACAGAGAATGGGGCCATTTACGTGCTTCCCAAAAGTCATCGGCTATACCCAACTTATCGAGGTGCAACTATTCCAAACATTTATCAGGATGTGATGGAAGATATTACCGAGTTCATGACGCCTTTGTATCTAAAGGCTGGAGAAGCGGTAATTTTCGATCAAAGCATCATTCATTGCTCTCCGCCCAATGTGTCAGAAGAGAGGCGGGTGGTTACCAACATTTATTTTACTCACAAGGACGCTCGTTTCAGAACCTGTTTTTACGATGGAGAAAAGCATCCTGATCAAGTAGAGGTTTTTGAGCAGGACAGCACGTTTATGACCGACTTCGAGCAGTTTGGAAGCAATATTTATGATCGCCCAAAAATTGGTAAGAGTCTAGGTTTGTTCGATTATCATTTCAAAAGACTTTCGGTTCCTGAGTTGGAGAAACAGTATGAGCGAGTTGCTAAACCAACTTCAACTGAATCGCGGAAAGTCCCTGAGATATTTCAAGATGCCGAACTTCAGAAACACTTTGATGAAAAAGGATTTGTGAAGGTTCAGTTCTTGGACGAAGACCAGATCAATGAGTTGGAACAGTTATTTGATGAGCTGCATCCAGAATTGCCAACCGAGGGTTTTATCTCTGGAAGCTATTCACCAGACTTGGCATATAAACAGAAAGCTTCAGATCATATAAAGCGTGTTTTTTCGAAGAGTTACGAGCGTGTTTTTAAGAACTACACGGCTTTTGGCGGGTCATTTCTCTTTAAAATGCCATCCGAGAATTCTGATTTAGTTCAACATCAGGATTGGACCATTGTGGATGAGGAAAAGTATGTAGCCTTGAATTGCTGGGTTCCGTTGTGTGATACCAACATGGATAACGGCACATTAATGGTCTTGCCCGGTTCGCATTACCCGAACTTCCCTGTGCATCGCGCGCCAACGTTGGACTTTTTCTTCAATGGCAACGATGATCTTATTAGAGAACGATTGGTGCCTATGAACGCCAAGGCCGGAGAGGCGGTTATCCTGAATCAAAGCTTGGTGCATTACTCACCAGCCAACCAGTCTGGTAAGATCAGAAAGGCCATAACCGCTGGCGTTAAGACCAAAGGCGCACCCATGATGTTCTATTATTACGATAGAGCAGCCGCCAAACCAGAGTTGGATGTTTACGAAATGGATGAGAATTTTCTCATAATGTTCGATGATTTCGGAACAGATATCTTCCTTCCGCCAAAGCATGGTAAAAAAGTGAAAACAATTGAGTATAAATTACCACAACCCAGCCGCGATGAGATGAACCGACTGCTGGCGAAGTTTGCTGGAGAAGAGTTGGTGGAAGAAAAACCGGTAGCTCAGGAAGTCGCTCAGGAGAACGTAGATACCCGGTCGTTTTGGGAAACCTACACTCCGGCAAATGTTTATCGTGAAATCGTCAGTCGACTATCAAGTAATTGAGGTTAGCGCGTCAATATCTGCAAGATGCTGAACTCAATCGGCAATTGGCCGAACAAGGGTTTGTGGTAATTCCTTGGCTCAGCAAAGAGGAAGTAAATTCGCTAAAGCTGAAGTTTGAGAACGCCCATGATGTGGAAATGCCATCTTTCTATGCTACCTCCCACCATCAGGATACTGATTTCAGAAAGTTGATGAGTCAGGCTATTACTGATGTTCTAAAACCGCATGCAGATGCAACTTTTCAAGGTTGCGATTTGCTTGGAGCGTCCTTCATTACAAAAACAAAGGACGATTCTGGTAAGCTTCAGCCGCACCAGGATTGGAATATTGTGGATGAGAATCAGTATCGGTCCTTCAACATTTGGGTGCCGCTAGTTGATCTAACAGAGGAAAACGGTGCTATAGAGGTATTGCCGAAAAGCCACAATTGGGTGCGCGGTTATCGGCATTCTAGCATTGAATGCGCTTACAGTCAGGTTCACGATTTGGTTTGGAAAAACATGAAGCCTCTTTATCTCAAAGCAGGCGAAGCTTTGATCTATGACCATGCTTTGCTTCATGCCTCAAAGGCAAACCGAACAAACGAGTGGCGAACGGCTTGTGCCAGTGGCATTATTCCAGCGGAAGCGCAGATGTATTTCTATTGGAATGAGAATGGAGTGGTTGAGAAGTACGAGAGTAATGCCGATTATTTTATGACTCAGAATATTTTCCAGAAGCCCGTTGGTTTGACCAAGGTTGATGATCTGGAATACGATTTTCCAGTTGTCGGCCGCAAAGAGTTTTACCAATTTATAGGTAAAGAAATGCCTGAGCAAATAGAGCCAATTCCTGAAACGGAGAATCATTTCGCGACTCAGACTGAGACCCGTTCATTTTGGAAAGTTTACACGCCAATGAATATTCTGCGTGAGATTCATTTTCGGCTTACATCTAAGAACGGATGATCGATCACAAGCCTTTTTTTAAAGACAAAACTCTGAACAAAGCTTTGTTTGAGGAAGGGTATGTTACGCTACCGTTTTTAGATAAAAGTGAGGTGGAGCAACTGAAAGAACTTTTCTGGGAGTTTCACCAAGATTCAGAAATTGAAGGGCTGCATGTCTCAGCGCATCTCAAGGATAATGATTCGGTTCAGAGCATTAGCGATGGTATTCAAGCAGTTTTTAAGCGAGCGATTGATGAGCATATAGAAAATGGTATGACCGTTGGCGGAACTTTCATCACAAAAGCTGCAAATCAGACGGAGTGCCTAGAACCGCATCAGGATTGGAGCATTGTTGATGAATCGAGATTTCGGTCTTACACTATATGGGTGCCGCTGGAAGATACAACAGACGACAACGGCTGCATGTACGTGTTGCCAAAAAGCCATGAGTACGTTCGCGGCTACCGACACCTGACCGTGTCTAGCGTTTTTGGTCAGATATATGAAGTAATCTGGAAACATATGACCCCTGTTCATTTGAAAGCAGGAGAGGCGGTTGTTTTTGACCATGCTTTGGGTCATGCATCCAAACCAAATCTTACAGATAAACCTCGAATTGCCGCAACCCATAGTTTGATCTCAGAGAATCCTGAACTCCGGTTTTACTGGAACAACAATGGGGTAGTGGAAGAGTACATTGGCGAAAAGGATTTTTACAATACCGAAGAAGCCCAAAAAGGTCCTGGACGGTTGAAGAAGATTCGTGATCTGGAATTTCAAATGCATCAACTTACTGAGCAAGAGTTTTATACTTTGGCCGGAATTGAACCACCCAAAGTTGAAGTTCCGGTTCCGAGTGAAACCGAAGAACAAAAGTCTGAAGGTGGTCTGAAAGGTTGGTTTAAGCGATTGGTAAGTTGATCATGTTCAAGAAGTTTTTTAAAAAGAAGGAGGAAGAAGAAACCATTGTGGAGCGCCATAGGCCGAACCACTCTCCTGCAGATGTTGGTGAATTTTACAACTCTTACAACGACAAGTTTCTTCAGGTCTATGGTGAGGTCATTCAGGCGTTTAGAACCCATGATGTATCAAAGCTTCTAGGTTATCAGATAGAAGCCATGGGCTTAAAGCCCGGTATGAAAGTGGTTGATGCCGGATGTGGTGTATGTGGACCTGCCATTCATTTTGCTAAGAATGCAGGAGTAGAGGTGCATGCGGTTACCATCAGTAAAGAGCAATACGAAGCCGCTACGAAGAGAATTAGAGAGGCAGGTGTTGAGGACAAGGTTTTTGTTTATCAGGGAGATTATCATGATTTGAAAAATGTACTAGGTCAAGACAGTTTTGACGTGGTTTATTTTCTGGAATCGTTTGGGCACTCACCTTATCACTCAAAAGCCATGGAATCGGCTTGGAAGGTTCTCAAGAATGGTGGACTGCTTTACATCAAAGATCTTTTTAGACGGGAGCCTTTACTTCCAGAACATGCTCCGAAAATAGAGCGTGAGATCAAGAAGATCAATGAAGCGTACAGATATAATATTGCCGATTTGTACGAAGTCCTTCATCAGCTTCGTAAAAGTGGTTGGATTCTTACCAAGTTCAAAACTATTGACCTGCCGTTGGGTGATTTCGAGAACCTAACGATTTCGAATGAATTTCAGGAGTTGACCGGAATGGCAACGATTGAAAGTTGGGACGATTATGTGTTCCCGGTTGACTTTTTCGAAATGTTCTGCGTTAAGCCAGAATTCGACCTTAGCAACGGGTTGGACAGGTACTTCCTTCAAAACTTAATGTACATGAAGGTGCATGGAAGAAAGGAAGAAGACCTTTAGTCTTGAAGCACGATGCAGATTATCAGCCTTTAGAACTAATTTGAGTTGAGTCAGGATATTGCCATAGAGGTTACGGATCTGAGCAAAACGTATAATGGCGTTACCGTACTCGATTCTGTTTCGTTTTCAATCAAAAAGGGCGAAAACGTAGGGATAATTGGACCCAACGGAGCAGGAAAAAGTACGCTGCTCAAAATACTTTCAGACGTACTAAGACCTGATAAGGGCCGTGCTGTACTTAACGGTTCAGTCTCTTCAATTCTCGAAATTGGAATGGGTCTTCATCCAGAATTATCAGGGAGAGAGAACGTGTTCTTTGCTGGGCGAATGATGGGCTGTAGCAAGCAACATGTTCAATCTAAATTGGAAGAGATTATTGCTTTCAGTGAGTTGGATGGGCACATGGACAAAGCAGTTAAGTTCTACAGCTCAGGCATGTTTCTCCGATTGGCGTTCTCAATTTATACGCTTCTAGATACTGATATTCTGCTGCTGGACGAGGTGCTAAGTGTGGGCGATGCCTCATTCAGACGAAAGTCGTTTGAGCGAATGGTGAATTACCGGAATGAGGAAAATAGGTCGGTGATATTGGTTAGCCATAGCCTCAACGATATAGAAAACTTCTGCGATCGAGCCATATATCTTGACAGAAGTCTGAAGATGGATAGCTCCAACATTCGTAAGGTCATTTTAGGTTATATGAAGGATCATCCGTTAACACCAAAGGTGCTGGATCCGGAGTGGATTGTAGTGAACTCGAATCAAAAAGATGACGACATTCCGTTAACCGAGGGTACGCTTTTGCTACCGGATAATGATTATTTCAGACTGACCAAAGTTGAACTGTTGAAGAACGGTAATGAACCTTGCAGGCATTTTGCCTACCAGGACGAAATAACCGTGCAAATGGCATACGAACAGTTTAATGATGGAGTAGCCTTGTCTTTTGTTTGGAAGCTGTTTGATATGAATGACAACATGCTGCTTGCATCTTCACCTCTTTTCAGAAAAGAGAGAGATGAAAGTAGCTTGAGTAAGGGGAGTTACTTAGAGTCCACGGTTATTCCAGCCCATTTCTTTAACACTGGCCGCTACTATTGGTCGCTGGTATGTACAAGCGGGGGTGTGGCAATTGATACATATCACTCTCTGATAAGCTTTGAAGTGGAACAAGACGAGTGGATGACAAACGAAAGTTGGTCTAACATTCCGGCACCAATTCTGCGCCCTTTCAAATGGAGTAGGAGCTCAATTGATCATACGGACCAGTAACCGAAAAACTTTAAAAAGTCAATTAGCTCCAGCCAATGACCTTGCGAACCCATTGCATGAGTCCATTATTGCTGGTGGTCTTTTCCCTTTCTGGAGTTGGTGTGGCAGTGACAGGCACGCTGCGCGTCATGCCTACAGATTTGAAATAGTCATGTAGCTGGGCGGAATCAATCTCAGTCCTTCCAAGAGTGACCTTTCCTGTCACCGTACCAGGAAACTCCGATTTGTTGGCCGATTCGTAACCCTTTGCCTGAAAAAGATCCTCTCGCTCAAACTCAATCACAACGAACTCATCTTCAGGTTGATCATTAGATCTGCTGAGCATTTGGAACTGCGCATCTGCCGGACAGATGTGACACATTGCAGCCACTCGGTCTTTCCCAGATGTATTTGGCAATGAGCCATGAATCAATCGAGAGTCGAAAACCAACAGATCTCCCAAGTTCAAATGCATTTCCTTCCTGTATTGACCAAGGTCTTCTTCAACATCTGAAATATCGAGTTCGTTGAATCTGGATCGGAATGGAGGAAAAAAATATTGTGTTTTAGGAACTATGCAGAGCGTACCACTGTCTGGATGAACATTCATCAACGGTATCCAAATGTTAATGCTGGATGTGGTGTCTTCATCAAGCATTGCGTGATCTTGGTGCAGTGGTAAAGTTTTTCCTGGTCGTGACTCCTTTAGCACAAAGTTGTATAGAATTGGCTTGAACGACTCGAAAATCGAATTCAGCTCAGACTCAACCAGATCACCGATTTTCTTGTGGACCGTTTTGCGGTATTCAATATCTGGCGAATATGCACTTACAAACATGCCGAGTTCGTTGACGCCAACGTGTTCAAGACTGTGGTATAAATCCTTAAGTCCAGTTATTGTACCTGAATCAAAAAAATTCTCTACTACGAAATAACCTTTCTCTCGAAGTGCCCTTTTATGCTCTTCACTTTTTAGTTGCCGGTATTCCGCAGGTTTCCAGTCAGATTTTTGAAACGGGCAGACCCCGGCCGGTAAGTCGTCTATTGATTGTTCTGGTTTTATGGAGTTTACTTTCAATCTCCTTAATTCTTAAACATGGCCAGAACGCGGTCGAAAAAGCCAGGTTCTGGCTCTGGTTTAGCTCCAAGATCTTCCAAGGATAATTGCTCGAAGCTGTAATCCCACTCGCCAACGATTTTAAGGTCGGTAGGTAGCTTGTCGTGATTGTTGGTAAGCAGGTACTCTGGATCGGTCACGTATCCAACCACCTTTTGCTTTTTCTCATCCCAGAAGTAAAGAACCATGTCTGCATCAGCATTGGTCAACGCGCAAGAGACTGCAATTCTAGGCTCTGTTGAATTGTTCGGCTTTGACCCATGAATGGCCTTGTGGTCGTACAAAATGGCATCGCCAGGCTGCAATTCATAGGTTTCCATGTTCTCATACAACCACTCTCTGGCCTCGATGGTCTGGTCTGGAATATTAGGGCCTCTGAACGTGTGCTTGATTCTGTGGCTGCCTTTAAGCACCTTCAGTGCACCATTTTCGTGAGTAGTAGGAACCAGAGGAATCCAAAGATTGAAAGATCGATGTACCTCCTCGTTTACAATTCCGAAGTCAATATGTGGGCAGCTTTCGCCCTCTCCAAACGGCATTTTGATCACAAATGAGCCTCCGAAAATATTGTAATTCTGAAAGTACTTATCACATGGAGGCGTGTAGATATCAATGATTCTCTTGATGGTCTTGATCTTGTAATCCTGATCGTTGGAATGCCATACAGAGTTGATGATGGTATCATAATTTACAAACTCAGGCTGATTGGCCGTGTGATAGTCCACAAGCTCTTTAACTGCTGCCTTATCAAGAAATTCTGGAATTACTACAACACCATCCCGCTTAAGTTGCTCCTCCAACTCAGGGTCTTTCATTACGGGCGCAAAATTCCACTCGCTGTTGTTCATCTGATTCAGTTTAGTAAAGATTGTTTTATTCGTTGAAACAAGTTCAATTTTGGCGGTTGCTCTACCAATTCCGGTTCTTTTTTGTCCTCAAAATGGTTCGGTTCCTGTATTGGGTTTACCATTGCTTCCGATTTGAACCGTTCCACTCCTGTCTTTTCAAGCCCATAATGCTGACAGAATTGAGCGAACTCCTCTTTGCCTACAAAAGCTTCTCTGATTTTCACGAAGTTACCAGTACTTTTTCCAGGTTTGGATACTTTCTCACTTTTAAAATCTGCAAAGGTCAGGTAAAAGTCATCATCGAGTTCTAGTAGCTCATAATCCTCTTCTGGGGCTTCCTTTTCTCTGTAAGCCATACAGAAAGATGCCGACTGTGGTACAACACTTGACGCAATAGCCACACGTGGATTCTCAGTTTGATTCACAAAAGAGTTGTGCAACAATCGTATGTCAAATAGGAACAGGTCTCCGGCTTTGAGTTCGAGAGGCTGCATGTAATCAAACACCTCACTGTAAAGCTTACTGTAAGGAAGATCGTGGTACAACGATCGGTGTGGAGGTATGGTAAAGTGGGTGTATGGTAAAATTCCCATCGTACCATTTTCGATACTCACATCAACCAACGGAATCCAAATCCCAACTTGTGCATGTTTTGTTTCATCCACCTGCCCCATGTCCTGATGAATGAAGATCTGTCCTCTTTTACCAGGATATTTTACAGCATAGTTAAGGCAGGTGTGTTTATAATCCGAGAAAATGCTGTCAAACTTGTACTTAAGCCGCTCAAGCATAAAATCGTGTACCTTTCGCCTGTAGTCCAGATCTTTCGAATAGATACTCACGAAAAAACCTCCATCATTCGTTTCTACAGAATGATTTTGGTTATAAAACGCCATGAACTCATCCAATAGGTCTTGGTTCAGGAAATTCTCAACCACGTCATAACCTCTATCGAAAAGGTTTCTTTTTATGTCAGGGTCATTGACAATATCATGACCATGTTTGACCCAGCCGCTGTAATCAAAGTTTGAGAACTCAAAAGTTTTCATTGAAACAGGTTGCTTAAAAATTGACTGAACTTGGAGCCAGTTTTATTCTCCTTCGCATTCGCAGAAAGCACTTCAATATCAAACTCTTTCATGGGGTTTGGAATGACTCGCGTCAGCGTTCCAAACGATGGAGGCGATTCAAACTCTTTTCTGTAGTCACTGTAATGCAAGAAAAAGTCATCCGGAACCGAATATTCAGCGGCATGTTCAGCGTTATTTCCATCTGGAAAATAAAGGTACATATCGGCTTTTTGGGAAACAATATTGGTCATAGCTGACACTCGGATGTTCTCACTGTTATTATTTGCCGAATAGTGAACCAAAGCACTGTCAAATAGCATCAGCTGTCCTGCTTTGATTTTCATGGGGTTCAGCAAATGGCGAACGTCCGAATCATGACCGGTCAACGTAGTTACGATTGATCCACCTCTAATACAGTCAAACGTTTTGTGTGAACCGCTTAGTATGGAAAGCGTACCGTTGTCCTCTGTACAATCCACTAGCGGAATCCAAACGGTATAGGTTCTAAAACCTTCATCGGCTCTGGCAAAATTCCAATCCTGATGTACTCTTAATGCCGAATTAGAACCGATTCCTTTAATCTGAAATGTGTAGATGGTGTTTTTCGCATCCTCAAACACAGCGTTCAAAAAAGGGTCTATGATGCGTGCCATTTCCTTATCCATCCGTTTCCGATACTCCAGATCAGGATTGTGCATGCATGTATAAAGTCGGTCGTATGGAGTGTCTGTTCGATTATCATGTAATTGATGGAACAAACTGCTCAATTCTTCCACGGCCGATTTCGGTAAAAGATTAATCAGCACATAACCTTCTTCATCTAACCGAGACTGAAGCTCTTTGTCTTTGAGCACTGGCACGGGAATTCTCATACCAATGCGGCTTCATAGCGTTCAACAAATTCTTGCCTTGAGTAAGGCTCTGTTCGGAAACCTTGAACATGACCGATTCTTGTCCCGAAAGAGGGGGCTTCCAGCCGTTCTGCTACAAAATTCTTGTAGTAAAGCCAGAAGTTTTCCGGTACCTCGTAAACATCAAGTGTCCCATGTTCGCTGCCGGGGTCATCGTGAAGAATTTTCAGTTCGGCATCCGCATCTACCACTTCAACCCCTAATGATATTCGAGGCTTTCCAGAAACGTTGGGTTGCGAAAAATGCAATGTGGCGGGGTCGAATAGTAGTGCTTGACCCGTTTTTATCGGATAGCGTTTTGCATGGCTGAGAATGTATTCTTCTGGCTCGTCAAACAGATAATGTGCAGTATGAATACGATAATCTCTGAACGCCTTGTGACTTGATTCCAAGAACCAAAGTGCACCGTTTTCCTCGGTAGAATCTTCAAGTGGAATCCAAAATACATAGCTTTTATACTTGGACTCATCTACTACGGTAAGGTCTTGATGTGGTACAACCCTAGATTGATTTCCAACACCTTTGACCTGTGCCACAATAACAGGAACCTTGTAGTTGCTGAATACGCCATCAAGATGCTCTTTCAGCAAATTATGGAATTCATTATGAACCGATGCGTAGTATTCTGGGCTGTCTCCTAACATGGAAACATAATACCCCGTTTTCATCAGGTCATTCCAGTTTGGATGAAGCCGATTGAAAGTCGAACGTAATTCATTAATCAGTTTGGGGTCGAATGCGTTAACCACCGAGACGCCTTTTTGGCTCAGGTTTTCTCTAACTTCTTCATCCCGAATAATCTCTCTCATCACTTGCTTCTGTTCACAACACTAGGATGGGGCAAGTGTTGTATCTCCATTCAATGCCCTAGGTTACATTTATCGAACTTAGAGAAATGAGCTCTTCAACAGGAATGTCTTTGGTCCTGTAGCTTTCTCGGGTTTCTACCAGTTTCCCTTTTGGGGGCATTACAGGGGCATCGTTCATAATGTCTTCGTAGCCATACATGAAGTCATCATCTGGCTGATAAACTTCCAGCGGAGCGCTTTCGTTAGGTTGAAAGTAAGTTCGGATGTCTGCCTCTTCGTGAATAACCGTGCAACAGGTAACCACTCGTTTTTCTGTCGATTCGTTTGGAGGCGAACCATGAATAGTTGAGTGAAAGAAAATCAAAGCTTCCCCTTCTTTCACATCAATGCATTTTACTTTATCCCGTAAATGTTCCATATCGCTATGGTAATCTGGAAACAGGTAGCCCGCACCTCGGATGGGTTGATCCAGATTGTGAGATTTTGGTAGCACCCACAGTGCACCGCTGTTCTTGTCAACATCCCGAAGGGGCACCCAAATATTCACCGAGTAGTCTTTCGTTTCATCAACTACGCTCCAATCTTGATGAATGGTGAATTCCGTTTTTGCTCCCGCCTCTTTGGCAATGAAAACGTGGTTCAGATGCCGATGGTTCTTGAAAACCCTTTCAATGCCCTTGTCGAACAGATTGCGGATAAAGCTGCCCACCATTTTCTTGTATCCAAGGTTGTTGGACCAAGTGGTCATGTGAATTCCGTTGAGAACCCCTTTCAGGTCAATGTTCTCAGCTGGATGAACGCCATTGTAGAATTGCTTGAGTTCATCCATTTCCTCTTTCGTGAAGAAGGGAATCTTGATGAATCCTATGTCGAAGAGTTCATCTTCAAGAGCTTGGTCTTTGAACAACCCTTTTCTGACCGCATCTGAATTCATGTTCCTATTTAAGCAGGTTCGCCAATAAGGTTGCATTCTCCCATTGGCTCTACATGCTCAGTGGTTTTGGCAACCCCATACTTTGCACACAAATTTTCGAAAGTTTCTGAGGTTATTTCCTGATAATTATCATCGCGCCAGCCAATACTTCTGCCGCTATCCGGGCGCATTTGACAGTCAATCAAAAAGTTTGGATGTTTCAATAGATAGTCATCCTCATGCTCGATCATTTCAACCTTTCCGCCCAAGGTGTAGGTGGGTTTGAAACAAGTGGTAAGCGTTGCGTCCTTCGGAAGTATTCCGCATACAATGGCAACTCTGGTGTTGTTGGTCAGGTTTGCAGGAGAGTTGTGCACCAATCTGTTATCAAAAACCAGCGTTTCGCCAGCCTTTAGCGGAATAGGAGATAGATATTTTCTAACTACATCGGCAATGCCATCGAACGGAGCTGGAAACGAAATGCTTCGGTAAGGAGTAAAGAATCGGTGAGATTTTGGAACAACCGCCAAACAACCGTTTTCTTCGGATACATCAGAAAGCGGTATCCAAAGGTTAAGTGGTGAATACTTAAGCTCGTCCACGCCAGTTGTGTCTTGATGCATGTGAAACTCACTTTTCTTACCTGCGGCTTTTACCACAAACGAGTAAAGTACCACACGGTAATCCTTCAGATTCTTCTCAATTGTTGGAAGTAGAATTTCGTTGATCTTGTCATGGATTTTTTTCCGGTAGTCAAGATTTTGAGAATAAACGCTGTAGAACATGCCCCCGTCATCTTCTCGGAAATCATGCTCGGTTTCAAAAAGTGCTTTTAGCGCATTAAGTTGATCGGCTGTTACCCAGTCTCGAACCGCGTATCCCACCTCATCTACCTGAGCTTTCAGTTCACTGTCAATAATTACACTCTGCCCAACTGGAGCCCACGGGTTGTTCAAATAATCAACTTTGTCGTTCATTCGGATATGTCTAAAATTGTGTCTATCAAAGATACTTATAAATATGCAGGAAACATCGGGGCGCTACCGCAGAATTACTGAATGGTGGAGGCCAAAAGGCGGTGTTGTTTTTTCTCTGCTTCTATTCTACCTGGCACTTTGGGATGTTCCATTCGGAACTGCTTGGAAGCTTCTGGTCTTCTCAGTTATTACGCTTGTTGGTTTTGGCCTCACCGGATATTTCCTGAATGATTGGGCTGATATACCCTACGACAAGAAAGTTGGAAAGACCAATCTGGTTGATGGTATTCCAAAGTTGGCGCGTCCGTTTGTCCTTTTGGTGTTGCTGGTAATCACGTTTTTTCCTTGGTTGGTCTATTTCAAGTTTGACGGATTCAGCATTGCACTTATTTGTGGGCAACTGTTGCTTCAGTTCGCATATCCGGTTCCGCCCATAAGAATCAAGCAATATCCGATTCCTGCCATGCTTGCAGATTCGCTTTACGCGCTGGGAATTCCTACAGTATTGGCTTGGCACACAATGGATTTAACCGCTGGGTTGAATGACAATTCCGGACAATGGATGCATTTTATGTTCCTGTTTCTATGGATGACTGCTACTGGAGTCAGGCACATCTTGAACCATCATGTGGTGGATAAAGAAAATGACCGATTGACCAATACCCCGAATATTGCCCTGCGTGTTGAGCCTCTGCGGTTGAGGAAAATGGTGCAATCCGTGTTGTTCCCAATCGAACTACTGACCGCTATCCTGTTCTTTAGTTTGCTTATGCATCATTCTGGCCTGCTGCCCATGCTTCCGTTAGTTATTCTGATTGGGCTTGGAGCATCACGCCTGTTGTCCAACTCTTTTGGGTTTAATGTCGGTTTCTGGAAAACTTCTACCGATCGATTTGCATCTCTTCACCTTGGGTTGTTGTCGCTTTTATTCTTGGTCTTGGAGGATGCTAAGTTTCTTCTGATTGCCGCTCCTTTCATTCTGCTCTTTTCAAACATTGGGTCACACCCAATACTGACCATTACCGCGAAAGGCAGCTGGAAGCGCATTAAGGTTTGGCTGGCCTTTCCTTGGGAGTTCTCATCCCTGATGTTCAACTGGGCGTTGTACTACTTCAGAAAGTTTATTCTCAATTGGTCTGAAGAAAGGAATTGGGGGGGACATTATGCGCTGCGGCTCGAAAAGGTAAAGCTCGATGCCAAGGGCAATATTGCCATTTTCAATCAGAATTATTCCAAGTATTCCGAGACATTCATAAGCGGCCAATTGTCTGATCTGGATTATCGGATAAGGTTTTACTATGGTTGGCCGAAACCGATCAATGCGAGCAAAAGCGGTGATCTTATATCCAACGAGCCTTATTTACGAAAGTCCATTCTGTGCAAGCAACATGTAATGAATGTGGACATTTCGCATTTCGAGGATGTAAAAATCGCAGAGGACCTGATTGAGAATGATATCAGGTTGCTACTTGTGAATTTTGGAACCATGGCCGTTTCTCTACTCAATGTGGCACGAATGACCGGGATTCCGATGGTTGTCATATTCCATGGTTACGATGCTTGGAATAAGAAAGAGGTGGAAACTTACCGCGAACAATACACGGAGCTATTCTCAATAGCTGAGGCTGTGGTAGGGGTTAGTAGAGACATCTGTAAGCGGTTGGAAGAACTAGGGTGCCCGAATGACAAGATCATTTACCAACCAGCTCTGGTGAATCGAAAATTCTTTGAATGCGAACCAGTTGCGGCTAATGATGACCCAAAGTTCCTTTATGTGGGCAGATTCTCGCGTACCAAAGCGCCACACTTGGTCTTGTTAGCGTTTAAACGCGTGCTTGAAAAACTACCTGAAAGTAAGTTGGTCATGATAGGTGCTGATGATGGCGAAGGTCTTTTTGAAGCTTGCCAGATGATGGCCACCGCGGAGGGAATTGCCGACAAGGTAACGTTCAGAGGTCAGTGCTCATCTGAAGAGGTGTTCAATGAAATGCGTTCTGGGGTGGTCTTTGTGCAACATTCGGTAACCACTCCGTTGCTGGGAGACAAAGAAGGAACTCCGGTCGGGATTATGGAAGCTATGGCTTTGGGCTTGCCCATTGTTGCAACGGAGCATGCCGGCATTGCTGAATTGATAGAACACGAACATTCTGGAATTCTGGTCAAAGAGTCTGACCTTGACTCGATGGCGAGCGAAATGGTTCGCTTGGCTTCAGATAAAGCACTTCGGGAAAAGTTGGGGCAGAATGCGGCCAAGTCTATTCGCGAAAATCAATTCGTTTATCGAAGTTTGGAAAACCTTTCGGACATCATTGAACGGTATAAAGTGAAAAAATGAAAAGAGCAGTTGTACTCGGAGCGGGCGGCTTTATTGGAAGTCATCTGGTAAAGCGTTTGAAGAATGAAGGATATCATGTTGTTGGAGCCGATCTGAAGTATCCCGAGTACTCTGACACGGCTGCCGACCAATTCTTACGAGGTGATCTTAGAAACGTAGATTTCGTTGCCGAGTGCATTGCGGAAAACGTTGATGAGGTATATCAACTGGCTGCAGATATGGGCGGAGCAGGTTACATATTCACAGGAGACAATGATGCCCAAGTGATGCATAACTCGGCTCTCATTAACCTTCATGTGGTAAATGAGTGTGTTAAGAAGAAGGTTGGAATGGTGTTTTACTCGTCTTCCGCATGTGTTTATCCAGAGAGGAACCAGTTGGATCCTGACAACCCGAAATGCGATGAAGCTTCCGTTTATCCGGCCGAACCTGATAGCGAGTATGGTTGGGAAAAGCTCTTCAGCGAACGGCTTTATGCCACATTTGCGCGGAATCATGGCCTGTCCGTTCGAGTTGCCAGATTCCATAACATCTATGGACCAGAGGGGGCTTGGAACAATGGGAAAGAGAAAGCGCCCGCTGCCATTTGTAGAAAGGTGGCTGAGGCTGTTGAAGGCGGAACCGTAGAGGTTTGGGGAGATGGAAAACAGACCCGTTCATTTCTGTACATAGAAGATTGCCTAGATGCCGTAAGAGCCATGATGAAAGGTTCGTTTGTTGGGCCAGTTAACATTGGCTCCGAAGAAATGATCTCGATAAACGATTTTACCCATTTGATTGCGGATGTAAGTGGTAAAAACGTCTCTATCAAGAATATAGATGGACCTACAGGTGTACGAGGTAGAAGTTCTGACAACAGAATGGTGGCCGAGAAAGTAGGCTGGTTACCAAAAATCAATTTGCGCGAAGGAATAACCCGGACCTACGCTTGGATAAGCCAAGAAGTAGAAGCCTCCAAGTCGGTTGGCTAGCGCAGTTTTCCGCGTATTCTTTTGCCCATATCGGGTTGGCTGTAAATAGCCGTTTGAATACGGTCCTCCATATCCTGCCAATCATCGGCTCCTGAAACGGTGCCTAATCTTATCACGAGCCCTTCATGATAGGAATTGAAGTCAGTTTCTTTCCGAAGCCTTTGTTCAAATTTTTTGATGAAAGCAAAGCCGAAGCACTTTCGGTTAGACTCGCAACTGAAACACCGTTGTAGCGGAATCTTTCTCATGTTTCCGGATACGGTACCCGATGTAAGCAGCGCAGCACAATTTGCATCCGCCATTACCGAGTCTCGCATGGCCGGTGTGGCATTCAATATCTTCTCATCAATAAGCAGGTCGGCAATGGCCGTATCTGTTGTGGTTTTGAACTGCAGATTCCGTGCTCCGATGGCGTTTATCAACGAAATAATGTCCATGTTACTACCATCCGGATTAAGTAGCGCATAGTTGAAATGAGGGTCGAAGATCAAGAGTCGTCCACGATGCTTTACCAATACCACAACATGACTGAGGTCTGACTTTCCCTCAAAACCGAAATTGTAGGTATAAGCATCAATTCCGTTTTCAAGTAAAATCTCGACCATAATGCGTGCATTCAACCCGCAGGTAGCTCTGCCTGCATCCAAAGCAAATAGCTTTAAAAAAGTATCGACACCGAACTTTTCCATGTTCTCCAAAAAATTGTCGCACACGTCATTGAAAACCCAGCCTTTATCTGTGTTGTCGGCAACAAACCGTCTCACTTCATTAGTAAATTCCAAGGTGTCTTGCCCTGATTTTATTTTAGGGCAAAGGGTACAAGAGGGGTTTGATTGATTTTGCACGTCAGTTGCTGTCTGCTGTTCCTGATTCTGGCAGCTTGCAAACAGTAACGTAAACAGCACCATTCCAGGTGTAACCCAACGAAGAGAGCGTAGCAGATTGAACTGCGGCTTATTCAGATGGTAATTGGAAAAAGGTTCAGGATTTTTCATTTTTTGACAGGTTAAAGCATTTTAAATGTTGAATGCATTGGCTGTAAACATAATCATAGACAACCTTTCAACACTGGCTATTATTCCTGCCAAGCAGATTGCAGAACGTCCTCAATCTGAACACTTAGAACATGACAGATGGTCATCAATCTTTGCAGGCCAAGTTTGGAACGACCGTTCTCAATTCTGCTGTATTGCCTTTGGCTAATACCGAGTTGTTCTGCCATGTACTCCTGTGAGTATCCTTTCACCCTGCGGTGCTTCTGAAGTTCCTTGAACACGTTTTCAGTTCCGTTGATGGTTTTCATGATGAATCATTTTAGGGGGTAGGTCATCGGGCTGGTTTCTACCTAAAACTATGAAAGAGTATTCGTTATAACAATAACCAACAGTTAAATCTTATGGTTTAGCCATAATCCGACTAGTTCAGCCGCAGGATGTCTTTATGCAGCCATTATTTGGCTGACAACTAGTGCTTTTATCATGGAAATTGAATCCAAGAAGTTACGGTCATTAATTAACAGGAAAGAACCTTATCTGCTGACACGATGAACATCCATCCTCTGAGCAGCACCCATGTTCCTGAAACCGTTTACTGCACCCAAACTTCAATTGAATGTTTAACCTAAAACCTAATTGTTATGAAAACGAGAATCTATTTATTGATGGCAGTTTGTTTAGGAACGCTTACCGCATCCGGACAGACCTGGTTAGAAAGAAGTTTGGATGGAACCACTTTGCCAGGAAATCCTCCTACCGTTGGGAGTCCAAGTGTTTACGCTGAGCCTCTTGACACCGCTTGGCGGCAAGGAAACACTGGAATTGGAACAGAGTCATGGCCGTTTACCAAACTACATGTTCATGAGTACGATAATGTTTCTTTGGCTAGTCTAACGTCTTTTTTAACGGGGTATGGTCTTGCTCCCGAGAACTTTTCTGGAATATTCACCAATGGTGGGGATGCTGGAGCCAATTCCACAGGTTCGATATTAGGATATGCGACAGAATCAAATGACGCCAATGATTTCACTAACGCCATATTTGGTGCAGCTATTGGTGATGGTCAGAACTTGTTGATGGGGGTTGTTGGAACGGCTGAAGGAGATAATAACAACGATGACGTATACGGCTTAAATGGCCAAGCAAAAGGTTCAGGAAATCCGGAACTATTTGGGGTTAATGGAGTCGCAGACGGTGATGATACAGATGGGTTTAACCATGGTGTTCATGGATCCGCAATGGGTGATGTTGACAGTGATAATGTCGGGGTTGAAGGCCAAGCGGATGAAACAGCCGATATCAATTATGGTGTTCGCGGATATGCATGTAATGGTGCTACTGAAACTTATGGAGTTTATGGTGTGGCATGTACAACCGGTACAATGGTTGACTTTGCAGGTTATTTCGAAGGGGATGTTGAAGTAACCGGTGCTGGTTACATTCCCAGTGTTTGGAATACTTCGGATAAGCGACTAAAGGAAAACATTGATGACTACAAAGCGGCTTTGAAGGATTTAAGGGAAGTGCGAATTCATACGTACAGCTATAAAGATGTGGGCTACCTACAGTTGCCAAAGGGAGAACAAGTCGGGGTGATCGCACAAGAGCTAGAAACTGTTTTTCCTAACCTCACCTCGGATGCTCAGGTTCAATACGGGATAGAAGGAAATAGGAAGTCAGCAGGGTATAAGGCGGTCAACTACATAGGTCTGATACCAGTTCTTATTCGAGCAGTACAGGAGCTTGATGAGAAGGTAACAGCACTGGAAGAAGAGAACAATCGACTGAAAGGCAATGATGATGCCGGAAAGACGGATTCTTTTTTAGATGGACTTACTGAAGTTTCGGATGCCACTGAAGTAGCCTCTTCCATGATCCTGATGCCTAATCCTTCCAACGACCTTATGACCGTAGCAGTGAACCGAGGAGAGTGTAACAATTGTATGTTGGTAATAACCGATTTGCAAGGCAAAAAGGTAACCACGATAACGCTAACCAAATCGGGTCGTCAAACGGTAAGTAAATCGGAAGTAGGAGAGGGTATTTTCCTTTGCAACCTTATTGTAGATGGCAAACCTGTTTCGGTAGAAAGAATGGTGTTTTTATAAACATTACTTCACGAAAGTAGAGGGCTGCGGAACTTCCGTGGCCTTTTTTGTGATATTCGTTTTCTGCTATGAAAAGGTTCTGGTTTCAATTGGCAATGTTAGTTTTCCTCCTTTCTCTAATTGAGGTGGGGCTTCAAATGCTTGGCCATCAGGCAGGTCTCTTGAAGAATGAGATTCATCCAGTTGATAAGCTTATCTATACACCACTATTCAGAGCGGATGAAAATGGATTGGTGACCTATGTTGCAGAAAGCTCTATGTTGCCTGACGACTATAAAATAAACAAGCAAGGATTTAGAAGCGACTTTGACTTTGACATAGAAAGCCTAGACTCGCTGAAAGCGGTGAGAACTGGCAAGGTGGTATTCTTGATAGGCGATTCCTATACAGAAGGCTGTTGTGCTTCCACTCCGGCCAACAGCTTTGCCGACATCTTAGCTCAAGATTCTTCCCTCATCGTATTGAATTTTGGGGTTGGAACCACGGGTTTGGCCAACTATGAGCTGATTCTGAAGAAGTATGCGGTGCAATTACAGCCTGACCTGGTTGTAATAAACTTTTATTGTGGTAATGACATACAGAAAGTGGAAGAGCCTGTTAAGCCAGGCATTCCGCTTTTCTATACTGTCGAAGGTCTTCCGTGGTTGAGAACGGTTGGTCCACCTCATTTTATGGATGACGAGACAGATGAAGTTCTGTCCAGTCCTGAGAAAACGTATCAATTCTACATGAAGAATTACACCCTTTGGTCAGAGGAGGCCAATTGGGTTGAAAAATTGATAAGGAATTCCGTGTTGGCTTCTAAGATGTATCTGGGTGTTAGAGAGAAGCTACACATGGCATCCTGGGCAATTAAACATTACAGTTTCGGTCAAGAGATGGAGATAACCAACGCGTTCATGACTAGAATTTCAGATTTCAGTCAGGTCAATCAGGTACCAATTCTTATCAGTTGTATTCCAGCACCTAAGGATGTGAAACGAAAGGTGGATATGGAAGAGAAGTATGCGGAATATTTTAACGGTGTGGATCATGTTTGTGCACCCACGAGTCTGTTCTCTGTCGAGGATTTTGACGGGATGAGTTCGTCCAATCACTTCAACGATTCTGGGCATTTCAAGTATGCCAATTTCCTTGATAGCCTGATAAGAAAAGAACTCAACTCTGGTAGTGATTTTTCGGTAAACTGAGCGGTCAGTCGATAATCATAGTCCAACTATATTTGTATGCAATGCATGTCTGCCCAATTCAGGTGCCAGACCCCAACTCAAAGAATACATGAGCAACGGAAAGAAGATCATTCAGAAATACCTGCAAGGCCGTAAGATATTTGATGAAGAGTCGGTTAAGGAGAGTGAGGCCTTTTGCATGTTGCCCTGGGTGCATCTGTATATATCGCAGTTTGGTACCGTAGCTCCGTGTTGTGTTACACCGTGGGAAGAAGACAATGCTTTTGGCAATGTGAATAAGAACTCGGTAAATGACATTTGGCATGGCGAGCCCATTAAAAAAATGCGCGCCAACATGCTTAAAGACAAAAAAGACTCGCGCTGCTGGCAGTGCTACGAGAATGAGGCGGCCGGAATAAGAAGCCATCGTAAAATCGCCAACTGGCGCTACATCCATCAGTTAGATTGGGTAAAGACCACCAAGGCCAATGGAGATGCACCAGACTCCAAGCCGATTTACCTCGATATCCGCATATCCAATCTCTGCAATTTCAAGTGTCGTATCTGTGGTCATAATTCCAGCAGCAAATGGTATGATGATGCCAAAGCACTTGGTGAATTGGCCTTTGATAAAGCACTGGATTACAGTATAGAAGACGTAGATGATGTTTTGGCGCAACTGACCGAGTATGCAGATGACATCGAAGAGATAGTCTTTGCTGGAGGAGAACCGGTTCTGATGGAAGAACACTACAAAGTGCTCGACTTTTTGAAGAAACATAACAGGTTCGATGTGCAGCTCAGGTATGTCACTAATTTTTCGGAGACAGCACTCGGTAAGAAGGACATTTTTGATGAGTGGAAAACATTTACCGATGTAAACGTGCATGCCAGTTTAGATGGAATGGGACTGCGTGGTGAAATGCAACGCAAGGGTCAGGATTGGAAAAAGACCGTAGAAAACCGTGAGCGTATGCTGCGCGAACTGCCGGATGTGAATTTCATGGTACAGTCAACCATTAATGTTTTCAACGTGCTGCATATACCCGATTTTCATAAAAAATGGGTGGAAGAAGGTCTGGTCAAAGTAGATTCCTTCCTTCCGCATACCTTGAAGCACCCCAATGAGTTTTGCATCAAAATACTACCTCCCGAAATGAAGCAGGAGGTAGCCAAAAAGTACGAGGAGCATTTGAAGTGGCTGGAGGCTTCTGGTGCCAGCGGCAAGCAGTACGATTACGTGCACAACGAATACAAGCACACCATCTCGTTTATGAATAGCGAAGATTGGACAGATAAGATTCCTCAGTTCAGAAATCGGTGTAAAGTGCTAGACGAACTTCGTCAGGAAAGTACTGTGGAGGCCTGTCCGGAACTGGCTCCGTTGCTTGCGGATTAACCTTTTTCGATCAAGTTTTCACCTATGTCAATTTTGAAAGACAAATGGAAGGTCTTTGCCGTAGTGCAACTGATGATTTGTCTTGCATTGGCGCTGGTGCTAAGGCTGTTCTGTCATCATATACAGCTGTTGGATACAGATTTATGTTGGTTGATGGAAGCTACCCTAGATGAGGCAGAAAGAGCCTTTCCCGTTTACTACAGTTGGGCATACTTATTTGGCTTGATGTTCAAGTTCGGGATAATCCTTGTGTCGGTACTGCTGGCGATATTCATCCTAGTGGGTGAGAGGCTTAGAGAAAACCTTTTCCTCTCCGTGTTTTCCGTGGCGTTTACACTCGTTTTGGCAGAAGCAGGTCTGAGGTTTATCGGTTACAGTCCGGGGCAGTTCAAGTACCACCACTGGCTGCATCCGGTAGATTCTTTGAGAACATTGGAAGGGTTTGTAAACGATTCGAATGGGATAATGAAGGTGGATACTGCCGCGGCCGCTGAATTATGGAAACGGCTTGTTGAAGTACCGAAAGATTCTTTGGGGCGTGATGAATTGAATCGACAATTCTTCGGAGAGCTTATCGATCTTTTCAAAAGTCACTCCTTGGATGGAGATAATTGGAAAGATTTTCCAAATAATGCGGTAGTTCAGAACTACATAGAGAGGCCAATTAACCAACACGGCTTTTACAGTATTCCGTTCGACACCAGTTTGGTTGAAGGAAAAAGGATTCTTTTGTTAGGAGACTCATTTACTTGGGGACATTCTGCAATCCACAAGAGTCGGAGTTTTGCAAATCAGCTTCTGGAAAGGGGTTACACGGTATTCAATACCGGAATAAGTGGAACAGACGTGCTGCAGTATGAGCTGGTATTGAAGAACCATTTCAGCGTTGTAAGACCCGAATTGGTGATACTTAATTTCTTTGTTGGAAATGACGTTACCCATTTTAAACGGAAGACAGGAATTGATTTTCCTGTAATGTTCCATACCACAGGAGGCTCTATAATGGCGCTTCAAAATGGTGTTCAATTCACCGAGGCCGACTCAGCTTTTGAGAATGTGATGCGCAATATGAGAATTCCGAAAGACGCGCAGTTGAGTGTTTTGAGAAAAACGGTGATTACAACCTATCTGTGGGAATTCCTTGTTGGGCAGAGGTTGATTGACTACAGGTTCTTTACAGGGAGACTTTTTCCAGAAAAGGATGTAACCAATGAGTTGTTGCAGCCTATTATCGGCTTCTGCGATAGTGTAAAGGTTCCATTGCTGTTATTGGTAATTCCTGAACTTGAAAACGGAGAGTTGGCTGGCGCTGAGTCTGTTGATGGGTTGTTTGAAAACATGTCCTACCACCAGCCCAAAGTAACCCCCGATATGTATGTAGAAGCAGACGGACATTTCAATGACGCAGGTCATAAGTTTTATGCAGATTACCTACAAAACCTTATAGATTCGTGCTTCCAAACTTCAGCCTCTAATGACTGAGCCTTTTTTAAGCATTGTAATTGTTGGTAGAAACGACAACTATGGTGGTGATTTTACCAATAGATTTCAGAATTGCATTGATTGGAATACCAAATGGCTGGAACAGCATGAGGTAAGCACCGAGGTGGTTTTTGTAAACTGGAATCCGGTACTGGAAGAAACCCAAATACAACAACAGATAAACTGGCCATCTGATAGAAAGCATGTTCGGTATCGAATAATTACCGTGCCGCAGGAGGTGCATCAGCAATTTGTTGACCCAGAAGTTCGAGACACCGTTCCACTGTTCGAGTTTATTGCAAAAAACGTGGGTATAAGAAGGGCAACGGGCAAGTATATTCTATGCATCAACGCAGATGTCTTGATTCACCCCGATATCATCGGGTTTATTGCGCAACGGACTTTAGAAGACGGAACTTATTACCGGGCTGATAGGTGGGATTATACCAACCCCAGCAGCGTTGAGGTTGAGGAACTTTACAATGCCGGTTTTGCCGTTTTCATGAAGGCCCGTCAGTATAAGTTTCCACCCTTCTTGGAAAAAAAGAAATGGTATCGATTTCTACAGCGTTACAATGCTATTCACATAGATTGGAATTTATTCAAGTACAGACATAGAAAGATTTTCCGATTGCTTTTCATTACCATCTTCTACAATAATGGCGGTTATTTAGCGCATTGCATGGCATCTGGAGATTTCATGCTAATGGCTAGGAAAAACTGGCTCGACTTAAAAGGATACTTGGAGTACACACCAATATCAACCCACACGGATTCGGTCATGTCTATTTTGGCTTTTGAGCGGTTGTCCGAGTTCGTTTTCGAGGTTCCTGTTTTTCATCAGGCCCATGAACGTAGATATGGTTGGAAAGACATTTCTAATAACCCGAAGTTTCATAAGGCATATGAGTTTTTTGAACATGTTGCCAATAGGATTAAAAGCGGTGAACCGACAACTGACCTTTTAAATAAGGACGATTGGGGATTGAAAGGGGTTGAGTTAAAAGAACAGATCATATGAAAATCTTGGATGTTGATTTCAGTTGGCATGATGCCATGGTTGTCGTTGAGCAGCGTCATATACTTACTTTTACAAGTTCCTATGAAGTTTGAGTTGGAGGAAGATTCGTTCTATCTGTCAATAGTTGCTACTACGCGTAACGATAATCATGGTGGTGATTTGTTAAAACGTACCTGCGCGTTTATCAATAGCGTTTATGTTCAGGCCAAGAAGTTCAATTTTCCAGTTGAACTGATCATTGTAGAATGGAATCCTCCCGGAGATAAGCCATTGCTTAAAGAAGATCTTCCTTCTCCTCCAGAAGATGTACCTGTCAGATTGCGGATAGTCGTAGTTCCAAATTCCATTCACGAGACCTATCGATTTTCTGATTCCATTCCGCTCTACCAGATGATTGCCAAAAATGTTGGTATCAGGAGAGCTGACGGTAAGTTTATCCTTTGCACAAACATCGATATACTCTTCTCTGATATGAGTTTTGAGTTGCTTTCCGAAAAAGCGCTGGAAAAGGGTAAGTTCTACCGTGCCAATCGGTGTGATGTGCCGAAAGAAGTTATGGATATCGGTTCTTATCAGCAGCAGTTGGCATTTGCTGAGAAAAACATTTTGCGCAGAATGGGCAACACACCCGGACATGAGGCCATATCGGGTCCGCCCATAATGTTCAAATCACCAATGGTGGCATCCTTCCTAAACTG
Source organism: uncultured Chryseobacterium sp. (assembly GCA_964457245.1). Classification (GTDB taxonomy): domain Bacteria; phylum Bacteroidota; class Bacteroidia; order UBA10329; family UBA10329; genus UBA10329. The sequence goes on from CAYWET010000004.1 coordinate 80,867, forward strand.
GGCCGCGCTCATGCTCTGGAAGATTCTAAAAAAAGGAGAATTCCCTCATATTACCATAGATTTTATGGCTTGTGGAGACTTTACTCTGATGAGCAAGGAGGACTGGATGAGAATAGACGGCTATGTTGAACTTGACATGTATTCCATCCACATCGATAGCATGGGGCTTTGGTCAGCTTGTGCGTTAGGAATGGAACAGGTTATATTCCCATACAAGGCATGTGTATATCATATCGATCATGAAGATGGTTGGGAGTCTGAAGACCTCATTAAGACCATTCGGTTCTTGTCCAACAAACCAAGTTTAGATTATTCCATTGTGCACAGAGCCGGAATGAAGATGGTGGCCGAAGGAAAGAATTGGGGATTGAATGAACCAGATTGGGGTTGGGCCAAAGAAGATTTTGATGAGTACGTGTTTGACGGTAAACTTGCATAATGGTTAAGAAGATAGCTGTTGTTGGTGTTGGTAAACTCGGTATTTGCTTTGCGCTGAATTTTGAACGGTCTGGATTTGAGGTCTGGGGTATTGAGACAAATGCCGATTACCTTAACTCATTGAAGGATGGAACTTTTAGAAGCGCAGAGCCTGAAGTTAATCAACTTCTGTCGAAAGCCCAGCACCTGCATTTTACTGATGGTCTAGATTGCATTTCTGAAAATGGCATCGATGATATTTTCATAATGGTTGCAACCCCATCCTTAGCTGATGGTAGTTATGATCATTCACAGGTTGACCGCGTAGCGGATAGGCTCATTGAAATTGCAAACAAGGACAATACTCGACACGTTTATGTGGGTTGCACAACCATGCCCGGTTATTGTAATGATCTGGCCAAGCGACTTGAACCGTTCGGGTACACCGTGTCTTACAATCCTGAGTTTATTGCACAAGGCGCCATCATCCATGATCAAAGATTTCCAGATCAGATATTGATCGGGGAAGCCAGTGTTGAGGTAGGAGATAGGTTACAGTTCATTTACGAAGCAATGGTTCAGAACAACCCGACCTATTGCCGTATGGATCCATTAAGTGCCGAGATTGCCAAGTTGGCTACCAACTGTTTCCTAACCACTAAAATTTCATTTGCCAATTCAATAGGAGATATGGCAGTTACAGCCGGTGCAGACCCAGATAAGATTCTGGCTGCTGTTGGTGCAGATTCTAGAATAGGAGGCAAGTATTTGAAGTATGGTTTCGGTTTTGGCGGGCCATGTTTTCCGCGAGATAATAGAGCGCTTGGTAAATTCGGTGAGATGCTCAGTATGCCGTTGCACTTGAGTAACTCCACAGATAAGATCAACGATGAGCATTTTGATTTCCAGTTCAATCAGTATTTGGGTAAGTACGCAGAAGGAGAGGAAGTTGTGTTTGATGGTGTTGCTTACAAGAAAGGGACCACTCAGATTACGGAATCACAGCAACTGCGATTGGCTGTAGCATTGGCAAAAAGCGGCCGTGCAGTTAGAGTGGTGGATAATAAGGAAGTGCTCGATCAATTAGCTCAACTTTATCCTGGGCTTTTTGAATTAGAGGAGTCGGTAGTGCGCTCCTCGTAAACAATTTGGTCAAGGACAGATATTAATGTCTTTTCTACAAAATATCCGGGTTCAGGCTGCTTTGGTTTTTTTGGTAGCGGTGTTTCAATACGCAAACACGGCTAATCACGACTATGCATGGGATGATGCTATCGTGCTTACCGAAAACACCCGTGTTCAGAAAGGCTGGAAGGATATTCCAGAATTGTTCAAGAACATCAAAAGCAACGAAACACAAAATCGCTACGGGTACCGTCCAATATCGCTTCTGTCCTTTGCTACTGATGTGCAGTTTTTCGGCATGAACCCGAAGGCTGCGCACAAGGTCAATGTCTTCCTTTATGCGGTTTTAGCGGTAATCGTTTTATTGTTCTTAAATCGGCTGTTCCCACAGTTTCAAACAGGGAATCTTCTGGTTACGCTTCTTTTCGTAGTTCATCCGCTTCATACTGAGGTGGTTGCCAATATCAAAAGCCGAGATGAAATTCTGGCCTTGGCGTTCGGGTTGCTGAGTCTTCTTGCCTATATCAAGGCAATTACTTCGAGCAGGGTGTCTTACTACCTGCTGAGCTTGGTGTTGATGGTACTAGGCTTCTTGTCAAAAGAAAGTGCCGTAACGCTGGTTGGTGTTGCGTTTGTAATGCCTTGGGTTCTTTTCGATGTAAAAGATCACATCGGTAACCTTAAAAAGAGCTTGCCATTGATCGGGTTTTTCTTGTTGCTCTTGGCAATCCGAACGATAGTTTACTCCGATTGGTTTTTCGAGTCGAACGATTTTGAACTGCAAGAAAAAGGCCTGTACTTGGAAGATGGCTATGTGGGTAATCCACTGTTTGATGCCAGTGTTTCAGAAAGGATAGCCACCGCTTTCTTTTTGCCAATGTATTTTCTCTACAGGTTCATGATGCCTTATCCGTTATTGCACGATTATAGTTTCAATCAATTTGCCGTGCAATCTTTTGGAGATCCACTGGTTTGGCTGTCCGTTATTGGTGTTTTGGGTTTGATCGGTCTGGCTATTTATGGACTATTGAAGAAGGAACCATTTGGAATAGGCATAACGCTGTTTTTACTTTCCGCTTCAATTTACCTTCACGTTGTTCAGATAGCCCCCGATATTTTTGCGGAGCGTTTCCTTTTCGTTCCGTCTTTGGGAATTTGCATTGCCTCTTTAAGTGCTTTCAAGTGGCCCAAGACCAAGAAGTGGGCTTCCATTTCGATAGGTGTTCTTCTCTTGCCTATGTTCGGTTATTCGTTAACTCGAAATGAAGCTTGGAAGGATAATAGGACGTTGCTTGAAACCGACCTCCCTAATTTGGATAACTGTGTTCGGGCCAACTACAACTACGCCCTTTTTCTACATAGAGAATACTATTCATTACCACCGGCCAAACAGAAAGAGGCAAGTGAGCAAATATTAAAGTACTATGAGAGAACCATGGAACTTACCGATAGGTTGTTCAACGTTTACATCGATCTTGGTTCGGCTTACATGGAGTTTGGTAAACCCGACATGGGTTACAAAGTCTTTACCGCAGCAACCGAAAAGTATCCGAATATGTCGGTTCCGTGGGTGCAGTTAGGGAAGTATTACATGAGCTTCCAGAAGTTCGCAGAGGCCATCCCATATTTTAAGCGAGCCATACGGAACGGAGATAAGAATTCAGATTACAATTATCTGATTGCAATCTGTCTTTTCAATTCAGGTTGGACAGAAGATGCGCTTGAAACCATGCTTGAAGGGGAAAAGCTTGGCGTTTCTTCTTCCGCCTATCATTCGTTGCTGGCCAGGTTGTACATCAAAATGGGAAAGAACCAAGAAGCGGTCGATGCTTTAAAACGTGGGCTGAAACTTTACCCAGGTGATGCCGGTTTGGTGCAACGTCTTCGGGAACTTCAGAACCCTTAAAGGCTGCCGTTCCCATTTGGTGGGATTTAGCATTTGATTAACTTACAGCCTGTCAAATTATCTACTTTCGGAAATTCCGTAATCATCCAATTTCTAGACATGAAAAATGTTTACCTGATTTTAGCACTGCTCTGTTTTACTACTGTTTCCATTGCTCAAACAGTATCGAAACTTCATGACCCTTCTTCCGTGTGTATTGATGGTGCAAGCCAAACACTCGGAAATCTCGTGTTCAATACATCTGATTTTACACAGGGGTGTGAAATAACCGATGTTGATGTGACCATTTGGTGGGCAAAAACGGATGGTACTTGCCCAACGGCAAATGGAGGAGGCTGTTCGTTTCATAATGAGACTTACTTCACGGTGAATGGACCAAGTGGGAGTGAGGAGTTGGCCATTCCTGGTACTTGGAGCGGTTGTGCTTCTTCCGCCACATCTGTAACTACCACCTTTTCTACTGGTGGGGCCAACCCGAGTGGAACACCAACATCAGGAACATTTGATCCCAATAACGGAAACTTGGCCAATTACAATGGAACAAACGGTCTAGGAACTTGGACACTTACAGCAGGGGATCTTGCCACAACTGATCCATTACTCGTTGGAGCCTATCGCGTAACCATTCAAACAACCCCTGATGTTACCAACCCAGCAATGAATGTCCCTTCGAACATCAACGTGGGAACGGACAATGGCCAGTGCGGTGCAACGGTCAATTATTCTGTTAGTTCATCAGATGTTTGTGGTGCCTCGCATGCGTTAATTTCTGGTTCAGGTACTTCCAGTGGAAGTTTCTTTGGCTTGGGTTCAACTTCGGTCATTTGGGAGGCTACAGATACCTATAACAACCAGACCAGTAGTAGCTTTACAATTACCGTTTCCGATGATGAGAATCCGAGTATTTCATGTCCGGGAAACCAAACCGTCAATGCTGCAAATGGAGCGTGTAGCGCCACCGTTACTTATTCCACCCCAACAGCTTCTGATAACTGTAGCGTGGCTTCTCTATCAAGAACAGCAGGCCCAGCCAGTGGAGGCACCTTCAATGTTGGAGTAAATACGGTAACGTATCAGGCAACGGACCCAGCAGGTAACAGTTCTTCCTGCTCATTTACCGTCACTGTTAATGATAACCAGAATCCAAGCATTAGCTGCCCTGGTAACATTTCGGTGAATAACGATGCTGGAATCTGTGGTTCCGTGCAGACTTTTAGCAATGCGAATGCTTCTGATAATTGCTCAATTGCATCGGTCACTCAGATTGCTGGACTTTCAAGCGGCTCCACTTTCCCGGTTGGTTCTAGCACCGTTACATTCAGGGCTACTGATGCCTCTGGTAACACAGCCGACTGCTCGTTTACCGTTACGGTAACAGATTCGGAAGACCCTTCAATTTCTTGTCCAGGTAATATTTCTGTGAATAACGATGCTGGACAATGTGGCGCGAACGTTTCATGGAGCGTGCCCACTGGAACTGATAATTGTCCTTCGCCTGTAACCGTACAAACTGCTGGTGGGGCTTCAGGTTCTTTCTTCGCAGCCGAAAGCACAACCACCATTACTTATGAGGTTACTGATGGTGCTGGTAATACCGATGATTGTTCATTTACGGTTAGCGTGGATGATGCTGAAAATCCAGTTATCACTTGTCCATCGAACATCACCGTTAATAACGATGCTGGGCAGTGTAGCGCGGTAGTAGGGTTCTCGAATGCAACCGCAACCGATAATTGCCCTGGAGTAACCGTGGCGCAAACTGGTGGTCAGGTTTCCAACTCTCAGTTTGGAGTCAACAGTTCACCGAACACGGTTCAGTTTACGGCTACCGATGCAGCTGGTAATACTGCGGTTTGTTCGTTTACAGTTACGGTAAATGATGCGCAAGATCCGACCATCGTTTGTCCTGCTGATATTGTTGTTGACACAGATGCGGGCCAGTGCGATGCGGTTGTAAACTGGACAGAACCTGTTGGTGCTGACAATTGCCCAGGTCAGACAACGGTTAGAACTGCTGGACCAGCACCGGGCGTTACGCTTGCTGCACAGTCGGTAACCACGGTTTCGTATGAGGTTACTGATGCTTCAGCAAACACGGCCAACTGTAGCTTTACGATTACCGTTGAGGATAACACTTTCCCGTTGATTACTTGTCCTGCTGATCAGAACATCACATTCCAAAACTGCGAATACACGCTTCTTGACTACGAAGGAATCGGTTCAGTTACAACTTCAGATAATTGTAGCCCGCTTACTATTGTTCAAACTCCAGCAGTAGGAACGGTTATCACCGAAGAAACCACGATTCAGGTTTCATCAACCGATTCATCAGGAAACGAATCGATTTGTGCGTTCACAATTACACCTCTTGATAATTCCATTCCAACGTTTGATAACTGCCCAGCCACGGATCAAGTAGCGGTAAATGCCAGTTGTCAGTTCTTTATTCCAGATTATTCCAATTTGGATGTGAGCGATGAGTGTAACCCAACTTTCACATTCACGCAGTCGCCTCCTGTTGGAAGCCCAGCAACTACCACAACTACGGTTACGGTAACAGTTAGCGATGGTACAAATACAGCCGATTGTACGTTCGATGTAGAGCCTGTTGATAACACCAATCCTACCATTGTTTGTCCAGCTGATCAGACCGAACCGGTTGATGCCAACTGCCAGTTGACGTTACCAGATTACACGTCTTTGGCAACTACAGATGATAACTGTGATGCTAGTGTTGATGTAACTCAATCTCCAACGGGATTAGTTAGTGGCGATCAGACCATTACGCTGACCGCAACGGATGACGCTGGCAACGCAGCCACTTGTACATTCGATGTGGAGGTTGAAGATACCACGCCACCAACGCTTTCGTGCCCAGCGTCTATTACGAGAGACTTCAATGCTAACTGTGCGTATGTGATGCAAAACCACACTGCATTGGCCACTTCTTTGGCTGATAACTGTTCAGGTCAGTTGACGGTGACCCAATCACCATCAGCTGGAACGTCTATTGGTGCTTCGTCCTCAACAGTTACGCTTACCGTTACCGATGCAAGTGGAAACAGCGCTGATTGCTCCATCACTTTGAATTTGGAAGACAATACGGCTCCAGCGGTGGTTTGTCCTTCGAACCAAACGGTAAGTGTTGATGCTAACTGCGATATCAGCTTGGCTGATTACACAGGTCTTGTAAGTGCCACAGACAACTGCCCAGACCTTGGTTCTGTAACTGTTACGCAGTCGCCAGTAAGTGGAACTACGTTCGATCTGAACTCAGACCCAACGGTTACTGTAACGATGACTGCATCTGACGGTAGCAACAGCTCAACATGTACGTTCACGGTAATTCTTGAAGATGAGATTGCACCGACTTTGGCTTGTCCAAACGACATTACCGTTACAGGAAACGCAAACTGTGAGTTTACTGCAGGAAACTACACTAGCCTTGTAGACGCGGAAGCCGGAACATCAGACAATTGCGATGCGGCTTTGACTTACACGCAGTCGCCTTCGCAAGGAAGCACGGTTTCGGGAACAACAACCATTACGGTAACCGGAACGGATGATGCCGGTAATTCAGGAACATGTACTTTCCAGTTAATCGTTGAAGACAATACTGTTCCAACAATTACTTGTCCGGCTATTCAATCGGAAGTAGCGGATGCTAACTGTCTGATAACACTTTCGAGCTACACATTCTTAGCTACTGCTGACGATAACTGTGATCAGAACCTGACCATTACACAGAGTCCTGCATCAGGAACAACTCACAACGGAAACGTTACTGTTACGTTGACCGCAACCGATGATGCATCTAATGTTGCTACCTGTACGTTTGTGGTTCAGCATTTGGACGAAACGGCTCCGTCAATCACTTGTCCTTCAAACCAGACAGTAAGTGCTGATGCTAACTGCCAATTCGCAGTGGCCGATTATACAAGCGGTTTCGCTACAACATCAGATAATTGCGACCTGAGTATTGATGTAACGCAATCGCCAACTATTGGCTCTGCACAAAGTGGCGTAACCACTGTCACGTTAACGGCTGCAGATGATGACGGAAACACATCTACTTGTACGTTCAACGTTACGCCAGAAGACAATACCGATCCAACAATTACTTGTCCGGCTGATCAGGTCGTGAGCTCTTCTATTGTTGGTGGAAACTGCATTTTCCTTGTACCTGACCTTACAGGAACAGCCACTGCGTTGGATAACTGCTCTACTTCGCCAGATGTTGCGCAATCACCAGCAGTTGGAACTGTGATTTCGGCAACCACCACGGTAACACTTACGGTTGAGGATGACAACGGAAACACCGAGAACTGTACGTTCGATCTTATCCTGAATGATGATGCCGCACCGACCATTACGTGTCCTGGTGATTTTACGGTTGATGCAGATGCAAACTGTCTTTATGAAATTCAGGATTACACGTTAATGGCAATTGCATCTGACAACTGTGCTCCGGAGCCAGATGTAACGCAAGGAACTTCTCCGGCAATTGGAAGCACCATCACCGTGAATGTTGCTACAACCATTACGCTTACCGCAACCGATGATTCAAGTAATACCGCTTCTTGTACGTTCGATATTACTGCGGTTGATGTAACCGGACCGACTGTTACGTGTCCGTCAAGTCCACAGACCATTTCTTCCAACTCCAACTGCTTGGTATTCTTGACCGATTTCACAACAAGCGCTTCTTCAGTTGACAACTGCGATGGAGCAGGATTGGCTATTTCTCAATCTCCTGTTGCTGGTTCAGCCATTGGAGGAACAACCGTTGTAACGCTTTCATCAACAGATAACGCGGGCAACATTGGAACCTGTACGTTCTCGGTTGAGTTGGATGATAGCACGCCTCCGAGCATCGCTTGTCCAGGCGATCAAACCGTTGCAACCGATGCAACTTGCGGTTACTCGTTGGCTGATTATACTTCGTTTGGAACAGCAACTGACAACTGCGACCTGACCGTTGTCATTACACAGAGCCCAAGTAGTGGTGCAAGCGTTTCAGGAACAACAACAGTGACTTTGACTGCTACTGATGATGATGGTAATTCTTCTAACTGTACGTTCGATGTAATAGGGGAGGACGAGAGTGCCCCAACGCTTAGCAACTGCCCTCCGGATGCGACCGTTTCGGTAAGCCCAACATGTACATATATAGTTGGTAGCTACTCGGCATCGGTTAGTGATAACTGTGATGGTAGCCCAACATTGACGCAGTCTCCGTTGGCTGGTTCGCTTATTGGTGGAACAACCGTAGTAACCATATCTGCCACAGATGCCTCTGGAAACGTGGGAACTTGTTCATTCACGCTTACTCCAGAAGATACCAGCCCTCCAACCATTTTCGATTGTCCTTCTGATATTACACAGGACAACGACCCAGCGGTTTGTGGTGCAATTGTTACTTACGGAACCATTACCAGCATTGATAACTGTGCAGGTGTGATCGTGCCGCAACTTACCGGTGGTTTACCAAGCGGCTCTCTCTTCTCCGTTGGAGATACAACCGTGACTTACGTGGCTGACGATGGCAATGGAAACACGACAACCTGCCAGTTTGTGGTTACGGTTAATGATGTTGAAGATCCGATCATTGTTTGTCCATCAGACATTACTCAAAATGTCGATGCTGGAACTTGCGAAGCGGCTGTGACTTACAGTTTGCCAACCGTTTCAGATAACTGTACTTCTCCGATCACACCAACGCTTGAAGTTGGATTGGCGTCTGGTTCCGATTTCCCAGTTGGGCCAACAACAGTGACTTACGGTGCGGTAGATGAGTACGGCAATGAATCTGATTGCTCATTCACGGTAACGGTGATCGATGACGAGAATCCGGTTATTACCTGTCCAACTGATATTACGGTTGGCAACGACCCAGGACTTTGCTCTGCTGTGGTTACTTATTCGCTGCCAACAGTAACAGATAATTGCACCAACCCGATAATTCCAACTTTGAGTTTAGGATTGGCTTCTGGTGAGACTTTCCCATTAGGAACTACAGTAATTCGTTACCAAGCTGAGGATGCTGCTGGGAACACCAGTCTTTGTTCTTTCAATGTGACGGTGAATGATACTGAAGCACCAGTTTTGACCTGCCCAAGCGACACATCAGTAAACTGCGATGCACTTGTTGAGTTTGATGATGCGACCGCAACTGACAACTGCGCGAGCACGGTAACTGTTGCGCAGATAACGCCAGCGGTTTATCCATTCGGGCCAACTACCGTAACCTTTGAAGGAGACGATGGCAACGGCAACACGGCTACATGCAGTTTTGTCGTTACAGTTATCGATACAGTTGCGCCAGAGATCACTACTTGCCCTGCGGATCAAACAGAAAGTTTTGACGCAACTTGTAATCTTTCAATTCCTGATTACACTGGTCTTGCAGCCACTACAGATAACTGTGATGGAAGCCCGGTCATTACGCAGTCTCCTGCTGCGGCTTCGGTCATAACAGGAACAACTACGGTTGCGATTACGTCAACCGACTTTGCAGGAAATGAAAGCACTTGTACGTTCACGGTAACGGACAATTCGCCTCCGGTTGTAAGCTGTCCATCTGATCAAACAGTTGGTTCAGATATCAACTGCCAGTACACCCTTTTGGATTACCTTCCAATGGTAACTACAAGCGATAACTGTGGTGCATCAACTCTCACGCAAAGCCCAGCTGTTGGAACCGTAATCGCTTCTCAAACAACAGTTACGGTAACTGCTGAGGATGATTTCGGAAACACTTCTACGTGTGATTTTGATGTGATTCTGTTCGATAACATCAACCCAAGTATCACGTGTATCGGTAACCAAACTGCCGTGTTTGATGCAAACTGCGAATACCAGCTTCCGGATTTTACTGGACAGGCCATTGCAGAAGATAACTGCGACCTGAGTCCAGAAGTAACGCAAAGTCCGTTGCCTGGAAGTACAATTACGGGTACAACTACCATTACGCTGACCGCTACCGATGACGCAGGAAGTTCTATCTCGTGTACGTTCAGTGTGAATCCTGTAGATAATATTCCACCGAGCATTACATGTCCTGGAAGTCAGGTTGCTCAGTTGGATGCCAATTGTCAATTCCTGTTGGATGATTTCACGGGACTTGCGTCAGCAGGCGATAACTGCGCATCCATCATTACGGTAACCCAATCACCAGCGGCTGGAAGTACGCTAAGTCTCAATACGATTGTCTCGCTTACAGTCGAAGATGAGACTGGAAATACATCTAGTTGTGCGTTTGTGGTTGTTCCTGAAGATAATGTGCCGCCAACAGTTGTGTGTCCGGCAGACCTGGCGGTTGATTTCGATGTGAACTGTCAGTACGCATTGCTCAACTACACCGGATTAGGCACACCATCTGATAATTGTTCGACTCTATTCACAACGACTCAGAATCCAGCTAGCGGAACGATAGTTACTGAGGCAACTCAGATTGAGCTTACTGTGAATGATGGCAACGGAAACAGCGGAACATGTACGTTCCAAGTTATTCCGGAGGATAATCTTCCACCGACCGTTACATGTGCGCCTGACCAGAATGTGATGTTCGATGAAAACTGTCAGTTTGAAATTGGAGATTACAGCGGTTTCGCAACAGCTTCAGATAATTGTGCAAACACCATTACCATCACGCAATCTCCAGCTGCTGGGGTGCTTGTTTCAGGAACATCTACAGTAACGCTTACTGCACAAGATGAAGAAGGAAACACGGCCAGTTGTGATTTCTTGGTAATACCTGATGATCAGACTGCTCCAACAATTCTTTGTCCTGATGATCAGGAAGTTTCGTTCAACACGAGTTGTGCTTATCAGCTACTAGACTATACTGGAATGGCCACTGCCGCTGACAATTGCGGTTCGGTAAATGTGACACAGGATGTGCTGGTAGGTATGGTTGTTACTTCAACCGTTACTGTTACACTCACGGCTACTGATGACAATGGCAATGCCGAAAGTTGCTCGTTCGATGTAATTCCAGAGGATAATACGCCACCGACAGTTACGTGTCCAGGTGATCAAATGGTGGATTTTGATCAGAGCTGCGCGTTTGAAATGGCAGATTATAAACCGTTGCTGGTTACTGGCGACAACTGCTTTGGTACCATCATTGATCAAAGTCCTGAAGAAGGAACTGTCATTACGGCCCAAACAACCGTGACCATGACAGTTACTGATGGCAATGGAAACAGCGTTTCCTGTTCTTTTGATGTTATCCCATCAGACAATCAATTGCCGACTCTGGTTTGTCCTGGTGATCAAGACGTGGAATTGGATGAGAACTGCCAATACGAGCTTGGTGATCTTACCGGTTTGGCAACAGCATCAGATAACTGCACACCTATTACGGCCATTGATCAGTTCCCGCCATCTGGAACTGTAATCGTCTCAAGTACTGAAGTGGAACTAACAGTAATGGATGATTCGGGTAACGAAGTGACCTGTTCGTTCATGGTTCAACCTTCTGATAATACGAATCCGGAGGTGGTTAGCTGTCCTGCAGATGTTGTGTTGGCTCTCAATGGTAATTGTCAGCTGCAAATGCCTGATTTTACGGGTCAGATGAGCGCCACGGATAATTGTGATGTAGCACTGGAATATGCTCAGCAACCGTTGGCCGGGAGTAACATTAGTGGCGTAGCAGTAACCACTGTACAGGTAGCTGCCATTGACGATGCCGGCAATGCGGCAATATGCACCGTTACGGTAGAAACCACAGACCAATCGGCACCGACCATAGATTGTCCTGCTGACCAGATATTGGCACTAACCGCTAACTGTGAGTTTGTAGTGCCTGATTATACGGCTTTGGCAGCGGCAGAAGATGCATGTGGTTCAGTGACCGTAACTCAATCTCCGGCTGGAGGCTCTGTAATTACCAGTCAGTTGAATGCAACGCTGATTGCGACAGATGAGGATGGCAACACTGCTAGTTGCACCTTCTTCGTTGATATTGTGGAGTATACGGTTGATGTCGTTGGTACGGATGCTTCTTGTGAAGGAGGTAATGATGGTACTGCATCCGTTACAGTTGCCGGTGGTGTTGCGCCTTATACACAGGATTGGGGCGGGTTTGATCCGAATGGGCTTGCGGCTGGTTTCTACACCGTTACGGTAACAGATGCCAACGGATGTCCGGTGATAGGAGAGGTGACCATTGAAAACGGACCTACGTTTGAGATTGAGATCAGTCCTTCGGGTGAGGTGACCATTTGCCAAGGAAGCTCATTGAGCGTTGATGCTGGGGCTGGTTACGCGGATTACGATTGGAGTACAGGCGCTTCGGTACAAACAATCACTGTTTCTAATGAGGGTAGTTACTGGGTAACCGTTACCAATGCAGAGGGTTGCGTGAGCAACACGGATACGGTTTCTGTTTCATTCTACGATCTGGACACACCGGATATCAATGTGGATGCCGATGGCATGTTGATTTGTTCAAACGACACAGCTGCTTCATATCAGTGGTACCTGAACGGAGATCCGATTCCGAATGCAACGGATTATTACTATTGCCCGTTGAGCAGCGGAAACTACTATGTTTCTTTGGTGGATGCCAATGGCTGTCCAGCAGTTTCTAGTACAGAGGAGCATACGCAAGATGTGGATTCCCCATGTGCTACGGGAATTGATGAGTATGGTCTGAGCATGGAGGTTTATCCGAATCCATCAACGGGTCTTTACACACTGAGTTATTCAATGGATCATCAGGCCACGTTGCAACTTTCCGTTATCGACCTGATGGGAAGACCTGTGAGCGAATCGGTTAGACTGAATACTTTGAGTGGCATTAGAACAATAGACCTCTCTTCAGAGGCCAACGGGGTTTACATGCTACGCATCGTAATTGATGGTGAGCATACCATCCAACAACGATTGATGTTGGTGGAATAGGGTAGTAGCACAACTGGAATCTTGTAAAATGGGTCAAAAACCGAAAGGTTTTTGGCCCGTTTGCTTATGAACTCAGTTTAGATTGCCCTCTCAAAGATCTCGGCAATGACTTTGAGTCATCAAAATGGCTCCTTGAACGTTATGGGATAGAGTTGGAATTTCAGAAGAGTCATCAGAAAGATTTTAGGTGGCATCGACAAATTCACGAAGGAGATTGAGCCGGTGCTGAGCAATGATTAACCATGTCAAGGTGTGATATAAATTCATGACCTTCTTATGCCAAATTTGATGTCGTATAATATCTCGGATTATCGATGTAAATGACGTAGTCATCGTTCCGATTGAGGTACTCAGCGTGAAAATGGTAATTTTGCGATCCAATTTTCCCAATCCAATCCAATGACACAACCGTTATCTAATGTGTTGGCCGCAGTTCGTAAGGTCAATTTCTGTAAATCCACAGTCGCTACCAAGCTCACACTAATGCTTGGTGTCATGTTTTTAAGTTCGATTTCGTTTTACGGTCAAGCCCAAACCTCCACCATTACGCTAGATTATTCAGGTGGTGGATTCTGTGACGTCTGCGGACAGCAGGATTACCAGTGTTCATCTAACAGTACAGGGGGGTGGACCAATGACAAAAACTTTACCGACCCTACACCGGCAAGCGCTTCGCAGTTGACGTCAATCACGGTTACTCACTACGGTACCTGTACTGGAGTATACAATGTCTATTTGAACGGGCAGGCTATTGCGACCAACGTTTCAAATTCTTGGAGTTGTTCATGTGGCGGTTGTTTCAATACCACTCGGTCTTCGTCAGCAACCAATGTGGTCAATAACTACATTTTTGGAGGTACAAACACCATAACTACACAGGTTACATCTGGAGTAATGTGCTGCGATAGAATTGTTGTTAGCCTTAACTATGCTTCATGTGATCTACCGACAACTCCATCGCTTTCTTGGAACCCTAATCCTATTTGCACGGGCAGCTCTAGCAATTTGAATATTAGTGGAAGCTTGAATGATGCAACGCAGTGGCATGTTTTTACTGGAAGTTGCGGGGGAACTCAAGTTGCAACTACAACAGGTTCATCCGTCTCCGTATCTCAGCCATTTGCCAGCCAATATTTTGTGAGAGGCCAGGGTGGTTGTGCTAATCCTAGTTCGGTGTCTATTTCGTGTGCTCAGATCAGTGCGCCAACTATAGATAATGTGGCTCCTAATGCAAACTGTCAGAATGTTTCGGTTAATCTAAATGGGTCGGGTAACGCTTCCGTAACGGCATCTCAGGTAAATAATGGAAGTACGGACAACTGTTCGATTTCTACTTATTCCCTAAGTCAAACAAGTTTCAATTGTAGTAACGTAGGTAATAATAATGTTACACTGACGGTTACTGATAATAATGGTAATACGGACAATTGTGGAGCAACGATTTTCGTCTCCGATAATCAGGATCCAAGTATTTCTTGCCCGGCCAATATTACCACCACTACCGCAGGAAGCTGTGGTAGAAATGTATCGTACAGTACTCCAACTGCAAGCGATAACTGTGCAAGCGGATTAACGGTTACGCGCACCGCAGGGCCAGCAAGTGGGGCGCTGTTCGGTACTGGTACTACCACCGTTACCTATCAGGCAACAGACGCTTCTGGAAATACAGACAATTGTTCATTTACTGTAACAGTGAATGATAATGAGGATCCGAGTATCAGCTGTCCTAGTAACATTACAACTGCCGCTTCTGCTGGAACTTGTTCGGCATCGGTAAGCTATTCAACACCAACCGCCACCGACAATTGTAGTGCAACTGTGGCACTCACATCTGGTCCGGCAAGTGGTACCAGCCTAACGGTTGGTACTTCTACGGTTACTTACACGGCTACTGACCCTTCAGGAAATACGGATGTGTGCTCGTTTACCATTACAGTCAACGACAATCAGAATCCAACTATTATTTGTCCGTCAGATCAGACTGTAGACGCGGCTAATGGTACTTGTGCCAGAACCGTATCGTATACAGCGCCAACAGCTAGCGATAATTGCCCGGGTGTTACAAGCTCGTTAACAGCAGGACTTGCAAGTGGTGCATCATTTCCGGTTGGTTCAACAACGGTAACGTACACCGCTACCGATGCTTCAAGCAATACGGCAACATGTTCGTTTATGGTAACGGTAGAGGATAATCAAAATCCGGTTATTTCAGGATGTCCAAGTGATATTTCCACTGGAACGGACCCGAATCAATGTAGTGCTGTAGTATCATGGAGTGCACCTACTTCAACTGATAACTGTCCGGGTGTGGGTATGAGTCAGACCTCAGGTGCAAGTTCTGGAACTGCGTTCGGAGTTGGAACCGCCACCGTAGCTTACTTAGCTACTGATGCCGCTGGAAATACAGCTTCATGCTCATTCACAGTTACAGTTAATGATGATCAAGATCCTGCTATTTCATGTCCTACCAACATTACCACAGATAACGATCCTGGTTTGTGTACCGCAACATTGACATTTGCCAACGCAAGTTTCAGTGACAACTGTCCTGGTGCAACCTTAGCGCAGACGGCTGGTTCTGCCAGTGGTAGCCCGTTCCCAGAAGGAACACAGACCGTGACCTTCGTAGCTACGGATGCTGCTGGGAACACAAACACATGTTCATTTACAATTACAGTTGAGGATAATGAATCTCCGGTCTTCTTCAATTGTCCTGCCGATATTTCTGTTGGTACTGATGCTGGAGTATGCGAGGCTACGGTAATTTGGGCTACGCTACAAGCAAATGATAACTGCGATGGTACCATTACTCCGGTTCAAACCTCTGGATTGGGGAGTGGTGCAACATTCCCTGAAGGGGTTACAACAGAAACCTGGACAGCTACTGATGGTGAGGGAAATGTTGGGACATGTACGTTCACGGTAACGGTAACAGATGATGAAGGCCCGCAGATCAACTGTCCTTCTGACCAGACCGTAACCTTCGATGGCAACTGTCAATACGAACTACTTGACTATGTAGCTCAGGTCGGTTTCTTGGATGATAATTGTGACGCGAGCCCAACAGTAACGCAAACTCCTGCCGCTACTACGATTATTACAGGTAGCACCGGAATTACTATGACAGCAGAGGATGATGCAGGAAACACTGCCAGCTGTACATTCTTCGTAAACCCGAATGATGTGGTTGATCCGACCATCACTTGTCCTTCAGACCAGAACGTGAATGTGAACTCCATTTGTCAGTTCACACTTCCTGACTACACTGGTGCAACAGTGAGTGATGATTGTGACCCTAGTCCAGCTGTTACACAAGTTCCAAGCATTGGTTCAATACTTACGGCCACTACGCAGGTTACACTTACAGTAACCGATGGTGCAGGGAATACCGCAAGTTGTACGTTCGATGCGATTCCATTCGATGCTACAAACCCGGTGATTTTATGTCCTGGAGCGCAGACAGAAACGTTCGATGCTGATTGCGAGTTTGATCTAGCAGACTACACAGGGTTGCCAACGGTAACTGACAACTGCGATGCTTCTCCAACGGTTACACAAAGCCCAGCGATCGGATTTACGATTTCAGGAACTCAAGTAGTGACTTTGACAGCAGAAGACGCCAATGGAAACACCAGTTCTTGTACGTTCAGCGTTATTCCAGACGATACTACAGATCCGGTTGTGACGTGTCCTACTGATCAGAACGTTTCGTTCAACTCACTATGTTCATTCAATGTGGTTAACTACACCGGAATGGCAACCGCTACCGATAACTGTGATAACACTTTGACGTTATCGCAGGACCCAGTAGCTGGAACGGCAATTGGAACCACAACTACAGTTGAGATTACCGCTACTGACGATGATGGAAACAGCGGTACGTGTACGTTCGACCTTATTCCAGCTGACAATTCGGCTCCGAATATCAGTTGCCCCGTTGATCAAGTGGTTAACGGAAATGCCAGTTGTGAGGCTAGCCTTCTCAGCTACGTTTCATCGACCATTACTAGCGATAACTGTGATGGAAACCCTACGGTGACGCAATCACCAGCTGCGGGAACAACCGTATCTGGAAGTACCACCGTTACAATGACATCTACCGATGCAGGTGGAAACGCATCCACTTGTACGTTCAGTGTGATTGTAAATGATGTGACCGATCCAACCATCGCTTGCGGTGCTGATCTGAATGTAAGTTTCGATGGAGATTGCGAATACACGGTAGGCAACTACGTGAGTACGCCAACGGTTTCTGACAACTGCGATGCCAGCCCAACGGTAACTCAATCGCCAAGCGTTGGAACAGTTATTACCGGAACAACTACGGTAACGCTTACGGCTACTGATGATGCTGGAAATGCCGAAAGCTGTACGTTCAGCATTATCCCAGCTGATAATCAGAACCCTTCCGTTTCTTGTCCAAGTAACTTGAATGTGAATTTCAATGCCGATTGTGAGTTCACGCTGGCTGATTACACAGGTTCTGCAACGGTTAGCGATAACTGTGATGTGAACCCAACCGTTGTTCAAAGCCCTGCGTTTGGAACAGTAATCACCTCAACTCAGGTGGTTACCATTACCGTAACCGATGATGCTGGAAACACAAACAACTGTACGTTTAGCGTAATTCCAGCAGACAACACGAACCCAACAATTACTTGTCCTTCTGATCAGAACGAAGACTTCAGCGCAAGCTGTAACTTCACGTTACCTGATTATACTGGCTTAGCAACTGCCGCCGACAACTGTGACAATAGCGTTGCTGTAACGCAATCACCAGCAGTTTCAACGGTAATTACAGGTGCGCAAACGGTTACGCTTACGGCAACCGATAATGACGCAAACACAACCACATGTACGTTCAGTGTAATTCCAGCGGATAACACCGATCCGACCATTTCTTGTGGAGCTGATCTGAACGTGAGTTTCGATACTGATTGTGAGTTCACGCTGCTTGATTACACCAGCACGGCTACTGCAGCCGATAACTGTGGAACGCCAGCGGTTACGCAAAGCCCGAATGTGAGCACGGTTATCAGTGGCACAACCACCATTACGCTTACTGCTACCGATGGAGCTGGAAATACCGCTACATGTACGTTTGATATCATCCCAGACGACACGGTTGATCCAACGGTAAGTTGTCCAGGCGACCAGAACGTCAACTTCAATGTTGATTGTGAGTACGCCTTGGCCGATTACACTGGAATGGCAACTGCAAGCGATAACTGTGATGTAAACCCGATCATCACGCAAAGCCCAGGTTTCGGAACAGTATTATCAGCTACTCAAACGGTTACAATTACAGCAACAGATGACGCAGGTAATACGGCCACTTGTACGTTTGATGTAATTCCATCTGATGTTTCTGCGCCAACGTTGACCTGCCCAGCTAATCAGAGTGAGGACTTTGATGCTGACTGTGAGTTTGATTTGCCTTCCTACACGAGTCTTGTAACTGCAACTGATAACTGTGATGCCACCGTCACGTTGACCCAATCACCAGTAGCCACCACAACTATTTCAGGAGCTCAGCTAATAACCATTACTGGAACTGACGATGACGGAAACAGTAGCACTTGTACGTTCAGCGTACTACCTGATGATAATACTGACCCAACCATCAGTTGTCCTTCAGACCAGAATGTTTCGTATAATGCTCAGTGCCAGTTCAGCTTGCAGAGCTACACTTCACTTGGAACTGCTGCCGACAACTGTGATGGAAGTCCGGTTGTAACGCAAAGCCCTGTTTCAGGAACGTCAATCAGTACAACTACAACCGTAACGCTTACTGCAACCGATGCCAATGGAAACACTGGAACTTGTACGTTCGATGTGATTCCTGCCGATAACACGGATCCGACTATTTCGTGTCCGGCAGATCAGAACGTAAGTTTTGATGCAAGTTGCGAATACGACCTATTGAGCTACGTTGGTTTGGCGAATACAGATGATAATTGTGACCCAAGCCCGACCGTAACGCAGTCTCCAGTTGCGACCACAACGATTTCAGCTACGCAAACGGTAACATTAACTGTTGAAGATGCGGACGGAAACACCGGAACTTGTACGTTCGATGTGATTCCAGCGGACAATACAATTCCAACAATCACCTGCCCTGCAGATCTTGATGTAAGTTTCGATGCAAGCTGCCAGTACACGCTTTCCAGCTACACAGGTTCTGCAACTGCTGCCGACAACTGCGATGGTAGCCCAACGATTACACAGAGCCCAGTTTCTGGATCTGTGATTACAGGTACAACGGAGATCACGCTTACTGCAACCGATGCCAGCGGAAACTTGAACACCTGTACGTTCGATGTAATTCCAGATGATGATGTTGATCCGACAATCACATGTCCAGTAGACCAAATTATTAGCTCAAATGTCGATTGTGACGTTATTGTGCCAGACTACACTTCAAGTGTAACCGCTGCCGATAACTGTGACCTTTCTTTGGCATTCTCTCAGTCTCCTGGTTCTGGAACCATCATAACGGTTGCAACCACGGTAACAGTTACTGTAACGGATGATAATGGTAATCAAGCAGATTGTTCATTCTTGATAACACCGGAAGACGATGGCCTCCCAAGCATCACTTGTCCTGGAGACCAAGAAGAAGATTTCAATGTCGATTGTGAGTTTGTTATTATCGACTACACTGGTTTGGCAACGGCAACGGATAACTGTAGTACAGCTCCAACAATTGTTCAAGATGTTGCTGTAAGCACTATCATAACAGGCCAAACCACAGTTACACTCACAGCCACAGACGATGATTTGAATACGGCCACATGTTCGTTTGAGGTTATTCCAGATGATAATACCGCACCAAGTGTTACTTGTCCGAGCAATCAGAACGAAAGCCTTGGTAACCAATGCCAGTTGGTGCTTTCAGATTACACTTCTTTAGTAACTACGGACGATAATTGCGATACGGATCCAACCGTATTGCAAAGTCCAGTTGCTGGAACATCTCTTGGCGGAGCCACGGTAGTCACCATCACATCTACGGATGATAATGGCAACATCGGAAGCTGTACGTTCACAGTAACTCCAGCCGATAATACTGCTCCGGTTCTTTCTTGTCCATCAGACATTACCGAGCCGTTTGATGGTGATTGCGAATTCACGCTTCCTGATTACACCAACCAGATTATTGTGAGTGATAACTGCGATGCGCCACCGTTCACAATCTCTCAGGTTCCGGCTGCGGCAAGTACCATTACAGGTACGACTACCATTACATTCAGCGTTACCGATGGTGCAGGAAATACTGGAACGTGTACGTTCGATGTAATTCCTGATGATGACGAAGATCCGACCATCGCTTGTCCTACTGACCAGACAGTAAGCTTCGACCCGAACTGTCAGTTTGCATTGGCAGATTACAGCGGTTCGGCAACGGTTGATGACAATTGTGACAACAGCCCGGTTGTTTCTCAATTGCCAAACTCTGGAAGCGTTCAAACCATGAACACCACGGTTACGCTTACCGCAACAGATGCTTCGGGCAACGCGGCAAGCTGTAGCTTCAACGTTATTCCAGTTGATGACACGAATCCAACGGTTACTTGTCCAGCTGATCAGAACGTAGCGTTCACCGGTTTCTGTGAGTTCACGCTACTTGATTACACTTCTCTTGCTACTTACGCTGATAACTGCGATAACACGCCATTTGCCACGCAGAGTCCAGGCATCGGAACGGTTATCTCCGGACAGACCACTGTTACCATTACTGTTACTGACGATGATGGAAATAGCGTGACCTGTGACTTTGAGGTGATTCCTGATGACGATGAGGATCCGACCATTGTTTGTCCAGCCGATCTGATCGTTTCACTTTCATCTACTTGCGATTTCACAATTCCGGATTACACTGGTTCTGTAACCGCGGATGATAACTGTGATGCGACTTTGGATTTTGAGCAGATTCCAGCATCTGGGACGGTTGTTTCAAGTGCTACCACAACTTCAATTAGTATAGAGGCTTCTGATGATGCTGAAAATTCAGCTACCTGCACCTTTACGGTAACTACGGTTGACGATACTGATCCATCTCTGGCTTGTCCTTCAAACCAGAATGTTGATTTCGATGCTAACTGTCAGTTTACACTTCCGGATTACATTGCTCAGTCAACCATTTCAGATAACTGCGACCCGAACCCAACTTCGGTTCAGAGTCCAGCAATTGGTGGTACCATTACTGAGACAACGTTGATCTCAATCACGGTTACAGATGCTTCAGGTAATGAGTCTGTTTGTAGCTTCAACGTGATTCCATCAGACAATACTGACCCAACGGTGACTTGTCCGTCTGATCAGAACGTGAACTTCACTTCGGATTGTGAGTTCACCATTCCTGATTACACAGGAGTTGCTACCTATGATGACAACTGCGATAACACCCCATTTGTAACGCAATCACCAAGTGTTGGAACCATTGTTTCTGGAACGACAACCGTAACCATTACGGTCTTGGATGACGCAGGAAACTCTGTCAATTGTACGTTCGAAGTATTACCGAACGATATCGAGAATCCAACGGTAACTTGTCCTTCGGATGTGACCGAAGCGTTCTCAGCAAGCTGCGACTTCTTGTTGACCGACTACACAAGTTTGGTAACAGCAACAGATAACTGTGATACGGATGTTGACCTGGTTCAAAGTCCTGCATCTGGAACAACTGTAGGTTCAAATACAACAATCACCGTTACTGGAACAGACGATAATGGAAATAGCGCTTCTTGTACGTTCGAAGTGATTCTCGAGGATCAAACAGCTCCGGTAGCTACTTGTCCTGCTGATCAGAACGTAAGCTTCGGACCAAGCTGTCAGTTCACCATGCTGAGTTACATTGGTCAGTCCAGCGCGGCAGATAACTGCGATGGTAATCCGGCAATTACGCAATCACCTGTTGCGGGTTCTTCTGTGGGTGGAACTACCGTTGTAACTATCTCTGCTACTGATGCAAGCGGAAACGTTGGTACATGTACGTTCAACGTAATTCCTGATGATAGTGAAGCACCATTGATCATTGGATGCCCAGCAGACATCACGGTTGATAACGACCAAGGAAGTTGCGATGCAGTTGTAACATGGGCTGCGATCTCAGCTACCGATAACTGTGAGGGAACAGTTGTTCCAACGGTAACTACGGGTCAGGGTAGCGGAACGGTATTCCCAGTGGGAACAACTCCGGTTGTGTTCACCGCTACAGATGGAAACGGAAACAGCTCAACTTGCGAGTTTGATGTAACGGTTGAAGATGCTGAAGATCCGATCATTGTTTGCCCAGGTGGAATCAACGTAAATGTTGACCCAACCACTTGCGGTGCTGACGTAACCTATGCGGCAGTTACGGCAACCGATAACTGTACATCTCCGATCACTCCATCGTTGGATAACGGTTTTGCCTCTGGTTCTAACTTCCCAGTAGGAACAACCACTGTTACTTACACGGCTACAGATGCTGCAGGAAACGATGCTACATGTAGCTTCGATGTAACGGTTGTGGATGACGAGAATCCTGTGATAACTTGCCCAGCGGACATCACAACGGATGCTAGCCCGAACGCGTGTAACGCGTTTGTAAGCTACAGCGCTCCAACCGTTACCGATAACTGCGCTACTGGAATTGTTCCTGTGCTTACTGCGGGTCAGAACTCTGGTTCTTCATTCCCAGTTGGAACAACAACTATTTCTTACATCGCGAATGATGGCAACGGAAACAGTGCTACTTGTTCATTCACCATTACGGTAGAAGACAACGTTGCTCCGTTGATTCTCGCTTGCCCGCTTAACATTACTGAAAATGTAGAACCGAATACTTGCGGTGCGACTATCTTCTATCCAGCTGTTAATGCAACCGATAACTGTGCGGGTGCAATCACGCCAACGTTGACTTCTGGTCAGGCCAGTGGAACGGTATTCGCGTTGGATACAACCACGGTTACTTACGTTGCTGATGATGGTAATGGAAATACGACCACCTGTAGCTTCTTGGTGATTATTGTTGATGATGAAGACCCAGTAATCACTTGTCCAGCTGATATTACTATTACGGCTGAAGCAAATACTTGTGGTGCTGATGTTACTTACAGCCTTCCAACAATAACTGATAACTGTACGTCTCCAATTCCTCCGGTGCTTGAAGTAGGCGGAGCTTCTGGAGACAACTTCCCGGTAGGAACCACGACAGTAACTTATAGCGCTGATGACGGAAATGGCAACATGGATGATTGCTCGTTTGAGGTAACCGTAACTGATGATGAGAACCCTGTTATTACCTGCCCAGCTGACATTACTGTTGACAATGACCCTGGTGTTTGCGGGGCAGATGTGACCTACACACTACCGACTGTGACGGATAACTGTACAGCTGGAATCATCCCGACTCAAACCTTAGGATTGGCTTCTGGAAGTACATTCCCGGTAGGAACTACTACCAACCGTTATCAGGCTGTAGATGACTCTGGCAACTTGAGCCTGTGCTCGTTCAGCGTTACAGTTAATGACACGGAAGATCCGGTATTGACCTGTCCTTCTGATACGATTGTAAGTACTGAGGTGGGCGTTTGCCAAGCGGTAGTTAACTATGCTGCTGTTACGGTTTCAGACAACTGTACTAGCGGAATGACGCCAGTATTGCAAGCTGGTTTGAGTAGTGGCGATCCTTTCCCAGAAGGCGTCACTACGGTTACGTATGAAGGAACTGATGCTTATGGAAACTCAAGCACATGTAGTTTTAACGTTACTGTTGAGGACAATGAGATTCCTTCAATTGATTGTCCAGCTGATTTGACGGAGTCGTTCAGTGCGCTTTGCGAGTTGGCTATTCCAGACTACACTGGTTTGGGAACAACAACCGATAACTGTGATGGAGCTCCAGTAATTACCCAAGCTCCTACAGCAGGAACTACAATTGTTGGAACAACAACTGTGACGCTGACTTCAACTGACTTCTCAGGAAATACCAACAACTGTACGTTTGTTGTAACGGACGACACGCCACCAACGGCTACGTGTCCGGCAGATCAGCAAGTTGGTTACAACATCAACTGTCAGTTCACGCTTCCTGATTATTCATTGCAGACAACATCTTCAGATAACTGTGGAGCAACTACACTGACGCAAGACCCAGCAATCGGTACTGCGGTATCTGGTCAGACAACCGTGACCATTACGGTAGAGGATGATTTTGGAAATACGTCAACGTGTGATTTCGAAGTGATTCCAACGGATAATATTTCTCCGAGCATCACTTGTTTGGGTAGCCAAACGGCATTCTTCGACAGTAACTGTCAGTACGAATTGCCAGATTACACAACGCAGGCCAGTGCTTCAGATAACTGCGATACGGATCCAAGCATTACACAGAGTCCGACAGCAACTACTGTGGTTACAGCGCCAACTACCATTACGCTGACAGCTACAGATGATTCTGGAAACTCGATTTCTTGTTCATTCACAGTTACTCCCGTTGATAATGAAGAGCCAACGATTACGTGTCCATCAACACAGATTGCGGAATTGGATGCGAACTGTGAGTACCAGTTGGATGATTACACCGCATTGGCATCTGTTGCTGATAACTGTGACGGGAATGTCGATGTGACTCAATCACCAGCGGTAGGTTCACCTCAAACCGTTGGAGTTATCGTTACACTTACTGCTGAAGATGACAATGGCAATACGGTGAACTGTGTATTCTCAGTTCAGCCGGAAGACAATATTGCTCCAGCAGTTACTTGTCCTTCGGATATTGATGTAGACTTTGATCAGAACTGCCAGTACACGCTTGGAAACTATAACTCCTTGTTGGTTGTAGATGATAACTGTTCAAGTGTATTCCAGCAGTCGCAGAGCCCGACTCAGGGAACGGCAATCAATGGCTCTACACAGATTACTCTTTCTGCTACGGATAATGCAGGAAACACCTCTTCATGTACATTCTTTGTGAATCCTACGGACAACACTCCACCGGAAGTGGTTTGTGGTAACAATCTTATGGTTGTGCTTGATGAGAACTGTGAATTTGAGATTTCTGATTACAGTGGATTTGCCACAACTTCAGACAACTGTTCAAGTCTGATCACAGTTACACAATCTCCAGCAGCTGGAACTTTCGTTTCAGGTCAGGCTACGGTTACTCTGACAGGGGAAGATGGAAGTGGAAACACAGCCTCTTGTACGTTTGATGTAATTCCAGAGGATGTTGAGCCACCAACTATCACTTGTCCTAGTGACCAAACGGAATCTCTAAGTGGTGATTGCGAATTCATTTTACCTGATTACACGTCAACTGCGGTTGTTGCAGACAACTGCTCTTCCAACTTGGTTGTTTCGCAATCGCTTGGTTCAAGCAGTTCTGGAATTGGAGGGCAGCCAGGAAATATTATCAGTGAGTCCGAAACCATCACCCTTGTGGTTACGGATGAGGCAGGTAATGGGGCTTCATGTTCATTTGAATTGACCCTGGTTGATGATACGCCTCCTGTTATCAATTGTCCTGGAGACCTTCCAGTTGTACTAGATGAAAACTGTGAGTTTGCACTTCTAGATTACTCGATTTTGTTTACCACGGTTTCGGATAATTGTGGGGTACAGGCCATGGATCAAAACCCAGTAACAGGGACCGTAATTTCAGATCCTACTCAGGTCACCATGTCAGTTGCTGACTTCGCTGGTAATATCAGTTCCTGTACATTCTTCGTGAATCCAACTGATGCAGGAGCACCTTCAATAACATGTCCTGTAGACATTACTGTTGATGTTGATCAAAACTGCCAGTTCCAGCTTGATGACTATACGTCTGGGGCTGTTGTAACTGATAATTGTTCTGGCACAGTCGGTGTCAGCCAGTTCCCTCCTTCGGGCACCGTAATTATTTCAACAACCACTGTAGTGCTTACAGGTGACGATGGAAACGGTAACGAAGCAGATTGCTCGTTCGTGGTAGAACCAGAAGACAACACCGATCCAACAATTGTTGCCTGCGCACCGGATCAGCAAGTGGTGCTTGATGCCAACTGTGCATCTGTAATGGCCAATTACACATCTTTGGTTTCGGCAGCGGACAACTGTGATATCAGTTTGCAGATTACGCAGATACCAGGCCAAGGAACCTCAATCACTGGATCTGGTTCACAAACGGTGATTATTACAGTACAGGATGACAATGGTAATACGGATGAATGTACGTTCACGATAGAAACCATTGATGAAACTAACCCCATCATAGATTGTCCAGCCGATCAAGAATTGGCGTTGACTGCCAACTGTGAGTTTGTTGTTCCTGATTATACCTCTTTGGCAACAACCTCGGATGCTTGTGGTACTGTTACAGTGACGCAGTCTCCAGCGGCAGGGTCGGTCATCACAAGTACTTTGAATGCTACTCTCATTGCGGAAGATGAGAGTGGTAATGAAGCTACCTGTACCTTCTTTGTAGACATCATCGAATTTGAAGTTGATGTAGTTGGAACCGATGTTTCGTGTGCCAACGGAAACGATGGCACTGCAACGGTTACGGTATCGGGTGGTGCAGCTCCGTACACGTACGATTGGGGTAGTTTTGACCCGAATGCGTTGCAACCAGGTTTCTACACGGTTACCGTAACTGATGCCAACGGTTGTACGGCAGTAGGTGAGGTGAGTATCGGCAACGGCTCTTCACTGGAGTTGGAGATCAACCCAAGTGGTGCGGTTACCATTTGTGAGGGTAGTTCACTAAGCATTGATGCAGGTAACGGCTATGCCGATTACGATTGGAGTACGGGTGCTTCCGTTCAGATCATTACCGTTTCTAACGAAGGAACCTATTGGGTTACCGTAACCAATGGCGATGGTTGTGTGGCAGATGATACTGTGACGGTTTCGTTCTACAACACGCAAATGCCGCTAATTACCCCACAGTCAGACGGAATGCTGTATTGCTCTAACGACACGGCTCAGTCTTATCAGTGGTATCAGAATGGTTCAATGATTCCTGGAGCTATCGATCCAAGCTACTGCCCAACGGCTAGTGGTAATTACTACGTGGTTATTGTTGATGCCAATGGTTGTACAATTCAAAGCGAGAATGAGGAATACACCTTCTCGGATGATTCGCCATGTGCAGTAGGAGTGGAAGAGTTTGGATTGAGTATGGACATCTTCCCGAATCCTTCTACTGGACTGTTTACGCTGAATTATTCACTTGACCATCAGATGCAGTTGCAATTGGCAGTGTTCGATATGATGGGAAGACAAGTGACGGATGAGTTCCAGCTGTCTACAATGACGGGCACTAAGACACTCGATCTTTCTAAAGAAGCAGAAGGTGTTTACATGCTACGAATTGTAGTTGACGGTGAGGAAATGCTTCAAGAAAGGCTGATACTCACGAAGTGATAACAGCATCGAATTGATCAAAGCCCCGTTCATAATTACTGAACGGGGCTTTGTTTTTTATGCGTGCTCATGTCTAATTTTGAGTTCAACATGAAAGCCATTCTTACCAACGTTTTTTTACTCGCAATACTTACGGCCATTGGGCAGAATCGCCCAGAAATTCATTGCAAGCATTTCTTTATGGGGTATCCGTTTGGAGCGCCTGAAACCAATGATCTCATTATCCAAGACGCATACGCTTTGAGTAGTAATGATGATGCCAAGTTTGCAGATTGGGTGGCCTATCGATTAACGATTCACGAAGTAGACGGAGATATTGGATTGGACCGAAATTGGAAAACTGAGAGTTGGTTGGATAAAGACGAAACACTCGAGTCTTCGGATTACACGGGAGCTAATGCTGCGCATGATTACGAACGTGGACATCAGGCACCGTTGGGTTCCTTCAAGCGTTCTGTTTACGCTTCGCAAACCAATCATCTGAGTAATATCACACCGCAGAAGTCAGACCTTAATCAAGGACCTTGGAAAGAGTTGGAAGCCAGTGTTCGCGAGCTGGTGATGGATGGAAACACGGTTTATGTAATGACCGGCCCGCTATACGAAAGGGCCATGCCAGCACTTCCAAAGGCAGACGAACCACACAAAGTTCCAAGCGGATATTGGAAAGTGGTAATCGTACCTACAGGTTCTAGCTCATTCGAACATGCAGCATTCATTATGGATCAGAACAGCGGACGAAAAGACAAGGTGAGCACCAAGATGGTGACGATTGATGCTGTAGAGCAGAGAAGCGGCCTTGATCTGCTTTGGGAGCTCGATGATGCAACCGAAAATGCCGTGGAAGCGAAAAACAATTCCAGTTGGATCTCAACTTGGGTAGATTAATGCGCGTATCTGTTCAACATAACGGTGGTACCTATACAGCCAACCTTTCGGAAGGAATAGACCTTTCCATTCCAGTTTCTGCCAATGGAAAATTGAATGCTTATTATGCCAAACCCGTGCGGATGGAACCATACGTAATGGACGATTGGGTAGGAGAGGTGAAGCAAGGTGGTTCAGTCAATTATCGCGACATCTTTTTCAATCCACACGGAAATGGTACCCACACAGAATGCGTTGGTCATATTGCTGAGACGATTCACAGCATCAATCAAAACTTCAAGCAATTCCATTGTATCGCGCAGCTTATTTCTATTGAGCCAATTGAATTGGAGAATGGCGATTTTGCCATCAAACCAGATCAACTCAATGGATTGGAGCAGGCCGGTGCTTTCATTATCAGAACGCTGCCCAACGGTGATGAAAAACGGACCAGGAATTACTCTGGAACGAACCCACCATACTTGTTGAAAGAAACGGTCGAAATGCTGGTTGCCTCAGGTTGCAAACATTTGATTCTTGACCTGCCAAGCATTGATAGGGAAGAAGATGGCGGAAAGCTTTTTGGACATAAAGCTTTTTGGAATTACCCGCAGAACCCGCGCATGGATTGCTCAGTAACCGAGTTGGCGTTTGTGCCAAATGAAGCAAAAGATGGCTTGTATCTACTCAACCTCCAAGTGGCGCCATTTGAGAATGATGCAGCACCTAGCCGCCCGCTCATCTTTCCATTATTGTAGGGGTTTGCCGCGGCAAACCCTTACTTTTAGTTACGAAGCAATTGGTTATCATGAACGTTGAGGAAATTCGAGAATACTGTCTCTCACTGAAAGGTGTAACCGAGGGTTTTCCTTTTGGTGAAACCACGCTGGTGTTCAAAGTGATGGGAAAGATGTTCTGTCTGTGCGGTTTGGAGAATCAACCTGCTTCTTGCAACGTGAAATGCGACCCCGAAAAGGCCATTGAACTACGTGAAGCGTATTCGGGGGTAAACCCGGGTTATCACATGAACAAGCAGCATTGGAACACCATTGTATTCGATGGTTCTTTTGCCGATGACCAAGGCCGAGCGTGGATTCTCGATTCGTACAACCTGGTCGTAGCAAGCCTACCGAAGAAACTCAAAACCGAACTGGAACAATTGACATGAACGGATTTCTCAGAAAATCTTTCGGATACTTTCTGCAAGGGCTGCTGTTCATCTCGCCAATAGCCATTACCCTGTTTGTCATAGTTTGGTTTGTCAATCTACTGGATGACCTTTTTGAACCGCTTCTCGGTGGGTTGTTGCCGTATCACATTCCTGGGTTTGGACTGCTGTTCGCCTTCTTCTGGTTAGCGTTGCTCGGTTATCTCATTGCGCATTTGATCTCTAGATCGGCCATTTCTTGGTTCGATGGTCTGATGCAACGGGCACCGTTGGTCAAGGTCATCTACTTTGCTGTGAAGGACCTCATAACCGTTTTCTTCGGGAAGGAAGATAAAATGGGAAAGCCTGTGCGTGTACTGGTGCAGCGCGACCCAGAGCAATACAAATTCGGGTTTGTAACCCGTCACGACCTTTCAGACTACAAACTTGGCGAGGAGTTTATCTCTGTCTATTTTCCATTCTCGTATGGTGTAATGGGTAACCAAGTAGCTGTGCGGAAGGAAAATGTCGAATTCCTCGATATTCCTTCTGCGGAGGTAATGAAGTTCATTGTCTCCGGTGGTGTGGTGCAGAAGAGCGAGAAGAAACCCGAACGCTAGCAGCTGCTACTGAACAACCAATGTTTTCGAAGTGCTGAAAACACTGTTGTTGAATCGCACCAGATATGTTCCGCTAGATAGTTGGTCAATTCCTAGGTCAAAATGCTGATGCTTGTTGTGAATGCTCTCAACAGCAATGGTTTTGATAAGCTGCCCTTTGGCATCGAAAATCTCCAGATTTCCATTGGTGAGGTACTTGCTCATTAAGCACGCGGTCGACTGACTGTCTGCCGGATTTGGGAACACCTGAAGCTCAAAAACGTCTTCTCCGGTTACGGTATTACCCAGAATACCTGTGGAGGTAGCGGCTGTGATATAAACCTTGAAAAGCCGTGTGCTGGCAGAACTCTGCGTACCATCGTTAATGAAGAATATGTTCTCTGCCGTACTTTCAATTCCTCCAAAAATGTAACCGACCAGCGTAGGCTGATTTGGCGTAAGCGCGTCAAGATCAAGCACTTCTTCGTTGATGTAGTCAACCTCTTCAGACGGAATAAATTCTGCTCCCGAACCAAGGAAAGCGGGCATTTGTAAGCTCAAACTTTGTTCGGTCATGGCTCCATTTCCATCGCGAGTTACCAGACTTATGGTTTTTACAAACGGCACGTTTTCATCATCTATCAGCGTTCCATTCTGGTCGTAATAGTAGCGAGCCATACCACCAAAGAACAGCGTGTGCATTTCATTGTTGGTTTGGTCGTAAATGGGAAGATTGGCAGAATGGTATTGATTCAGCAGCTGGTCGAAGCTGTTGTTAACAGTATATCCCGCTTCGGTAATATCCACGGAATTGTGCCATGGCAAATCCACATCTGGCCTGAAAACGCCTGAGAATGCCGTAAATCCATAATCTCCATTCGGGAAAACCTGCGGCACCATATTGTAATCGCGCCTATGCAAATTGGCGGCATCTACCGTCTCGGTGTAATTGGCAATCGCCAATGTGCTACCATCATCGGTTATCTCAAACTTCTGAATAGACTCGGTGTACTCTTGCGTAAATCCAGGGCCATGACTCGGCCCCATAGGATTGTAGCGGCCTTCAAACAATTGGCCGCCCACCATGTAAAACACATCATTGTGTAGATGCAGATAACCGCCCGTAACGGCCATTCGACTATCGTTCAGATAACGCAAATGGTTGCCGATTCCGTTGCCGCTCATAATGGCTTCCATGGCACTTGGTATGTTGACCGCAGTGAGGTAAGGATGCGTGATGTGATCTGCGGCCGTTGGGCTGTAGCCATACCCACCAGTGATGTACAGAACCGTATCTCGTTGCACAAACTCCATGTTGGTGCTCTGTAGCTGCTCATAAATGGCAGTTGGTAGCGTTGAAATGGAACTCGACCACACCTGAAGGTTAACGGGGTCTACCACATAGACAACGGTATTGTTGTCTGTGGCAAGAAACGATGCAAACGGTTGGCGCTGGTGCAACCCACCGGTTCTGCCACCTAGTAATAGCCACTTGCCTTCATGCGTGCCAACTACAAAGGATTGTAGCCCTGGTGCGTTGGGTAGCGTTATCTCTTCTATGGAAAGGTTAAAACTGGTTTGGGCAAATGATGGAAGGCCAAGTGCAATACAAATGACCACGAATGCAGATCTCATGGTTGATTATTTGTATCGAATGTAATCTGGTCTCCTGAAACGGAAAGTGATTGTAGTCACCAGCTTGAAAACGGTCTGGCTAAAGCCAAACTTTAATTGGCCTAAGGTTTTGTCAGAATAATCTAGTTAGATTGAGAGTTAATATAATTAGCCAAATCAGCAGAATCATTATTAATGTTTCATAGGATTTTCCTTTCAACCCTTTCGAGTCAACACTAGGAGAGAAAATATATTCAATATCATGTCTGGTCGCGATTGAATTTGCCACTCTTTCACCAATTAGAAATGCGTGCGTCTTTCTAATTGAATCTCTCCGTTGACCAATACCAAACTGCAAAATTTTCAATGGCCTAGATTTCTGAGCATAATTAAAATATAAAGTTGACCTGTACCCTGAGATGACACCTGGGCTTCTAAATGGGAATATTGCTTCCACGTACAGAACAATCGAATTAACCGATTCAATTGGGTAATCGATTTTTTTATGCGTCTGCGGGAACCCAAGGATTTTCAATTCGCCAAAAGCAGGTTTTGAATACACTGAAATTAAATCGGAACAGACTTCAACATACCAAACCACCGATCCACAAATAATCTCGAAAACCTGATCTCCGTTAGCCTGATTTATAGTCTTGAGGTACTCCAATTTGCTGACTACTGATTAACTCCAATTGTTCATAAAACGCAACAGTTGCGTTTAGCCCTAAATATACGGGTGCTAAGCGTAACGCGGGTGTTGTAATGTTGGAAGTGGTCAGGTTTGACTGGAACGTGCTTGTCACACGTTAAAATGCTTTCAGGTCAGCAAGGCGAGCAGACTTGTCCAGGAATTGAGCCGTCTTGTCTGGTAATTGAGCTGTCTTATACGAGAACTGAGCCGTCTTATACGGGAACCGAGCCGACTTATACGAGAACCGAGCAGTCTTATACGAGAATTGAGCCGACTTGTCCGAGAACTGAGCAGACTTATAAGAGAACTGAGCAGACTTGTCCGGTAATTGAGCACTCTTATAAGAGAATTGAGCAGACCGTAACGAGCCGTAGAAGGAAGCAAACGAGCTATAGAAGGAACCAAGCCGACCGTAACCGACCATAACCGACCGTTTAAGGAGATTTTGTCATCGTTTAAACAGGAAAATGCATTAGACAACCTCGCGGAGTAGGCAATTGAGGGGCTGTTCAATGAACGGATGCTCTCTTCCGCCCATCGCTGGCCAATTTCCCAGCTGGGAAATCCATCAGCATGTATGGGAAATTGGTCAGCGGCTTGAGCGTGTCAGTCAGCCTCGCTGTTCGTCTTCACTGCTTCCATAAAACGCTGCCATTTCAATTGCTGTTTTTCAAAACCTTGTGTGTAAGGGCCGCAAGCAAAGAACAATTCTGTAGTGCCGCCTTCTTGGCTTTCCATCAACATCATTTTTTCGGAATAATGGAAGCCATTTCTGAGATAATCAATTTGCAGATAGAGATTCCCGTAAACCATTCCTACGTATCCGGTTGCTTTCTCCGTTTCAGTATCAAGTTCCAGATGTGCGGCTCCATTCGGGTTCCATTCAGCAGAGAAAAACTCCTGTTGATCGAATTTCTCAGCAAGTTCTTTGAAGTAGTCTGTTTTACACAGCGCAGCCCAAATAGACTTTGTGGTTGCTTCCACAACTATGTTCGAATAAAAGAACGGCTGGGAACCCATTTCGGCTACTACTTTCTCGGAAAGAAAGGTCACATCGCTTAGCCATGCCGAGCCATTTCCTCCATTCGGGAAACGATAACCAACAACCGAATCGCCTTGCACCACAATGGCCTGAATAACGATGACCAATTCGCTCATGCCTTTGCGTTCGTCATAAATGCGGGCCACTCTTGGTAGGTCCATATCCAATGCCTTTGCATCAGGATATTGCACCGTGTCCACATTGATCAGCGACATGTGGTTTTTCAGCTCAATCTCGGTCGGAAGGCGATGCGAGATGGCAGGAACCTCATTCAGCTTGGCGATATCTACGGGGACAAAACCGAAATTATCTGGGCAGTACCAGCCACCGTATCCGTGTCGTTTCTTCTTGGTAAAAACGGGGCCAAGCTCTTTGGTTGGCGTTTCGGTTGCTTCTTTGGTCGTCTCCTGGCTGCTGCATGAAGCCATCATAAACAGCACTGAAAAAAGCGTTGGGATTGAAAATCTGTACATCATTGTTTTTGTTTTTCCGTAAAACTCGGAAGCCGCTGTGAGACACCGCATTAAGTAATGTAAAACAGTGTAAATGATGGAAAATCAGTGGGTCAGCCTACGGAGCAAACCGACAACATGCTCCTCGGTTGGAGCCGATGGGATGTGTATATCGGTAATCACTCGGCCAGCCAAATACTTGCCCGTGGTTTTGCCAATGGCAATGATGTGTTTGCCTTCCAACGTGGCGTTATTCAAATACGCCTTGGCATTTGATGGACTGGTCAGGTAAACGAATTCGGTATCGGGGATGTTGGTGTCTTCCACCAAAGCCGTGCGGTAAATAGGCGTGAAATACACTTGGTCGTCTGGCAATTCAGAACGAAGAATTTCTGAACCACCTTCAGCCCCGAAGAACATCACATTCTTATGCGCCAGAACAGGAACGAAATGTCTGCCCACTTCATGCATATCGCCAGAATCTCCAATAAACGAAGGCTCAAAACCATGTTGCCTGATGGCTTCGGCAGTGGCTTTTCCAACTGCGCCAATTTTCACATCCTTGGGCGGGGTGTAATGCTCAAAAAGAATGCGCACACCGTTGCTGCTGGAAACAAATATCCAGTCGGTTTCTTTGGTCACCTCAAACGGAATGGGAACAATTTCAATCAGCGAACGGTGATGGACTTCCCAATCATTTTCCAGCAAATAGGATAGAAGATGACTGTCTTCCGGAAGGTTGCGAGATATGAAAATGGAGTGTTTCAAGAACGAAGTGCGGCTACGGTCTCCTGCGCCAACGCTTCCACTTCACTACCAGATTTTTCTTCGATTTTCACGGGTGCATCCCATGCATCAGCAACGCACGCTTTTACGGTCAATTGACCACCATTCTCAACGCAGTAAGCACCAAGTGGCATTTGACAGCCGCCTTCAAACAGATTCAGAATTCTGCGTTCTACACCAATTCTACGTGCCACTGATGCATCATTCAGCTTGGATAGAATCTCAGCCAATTCAGAATCGGTTTCTCGAATCTGTAATCCAAGAACGCCCTGAGCTGGCGCTGGAATGAACTCGGTCGGATTCAACTTCAGAACATGGAACTCGGAAAGGTCCAATTTCAAACGTTCAACACCTGCAGCCGCCAACATGATGGCGTCATATTGTCCTTCGCGAAGTTTGTTAATACGCGTTGGAACATTACCGCGTAGGTCTTTTATATCAATGTCTGGTCGGTGGTGCAGCAACTGCGATTTCCTCCGAGCGGATGAAGTACCAACCACTGGATTTTCAATCAATTCCAGTTTTCTAGAACCATCGACTTTCTCCTTTGCAATAAGCAACAGATCTGATGGATCTTCGCGTTCGGAAACTGCGGCAATTATCAATCCTTCGGGATGTTCGGTTGGAAGGTCCTTGTGTGAGTGAACAGCAAGATCAATTTCACCATCCAACAGTTTTTCTTCCAACTCTTTGGTAAAGAAACCCTTGCCTTCCATCTTGTCGAAACTCAGATGCTGGATCTTATCCCCTTGGGTTTTAATGATCTTGATCTCCACTTCATTGCCAAGTGCCTGTAATCTCGCCTCTACATGATGCGCTTGCCATAAAGCTAGGTCGCTGCCTCGTGATCCTATGATGATTTTTCTGCTCATTTTTTTCAAACTCAATCCGTCATTTCGATCGAAGCGGAGAAATCTATTTGGAGAAATCTATCAGATGTCTCGGCTCGTTCCTCGCTCGACATGACGCGGGTTATCCCTTCAACATGATTTCTTTCGCCATTTTCATTGGCACACTGATGTATTTCTTCTCCATGTAATCCATCATCTTCTCCAACACCTCGCGCGATTTTGGGTCCAACTCATCGAGTTCCTTATTGAAAACCTGTGTGGTGGCACGTTCGCGGATTTCCTTCACAACTTTCGGAATCTCCCGCATGGAAACTTCAATTCTACGCTCGCGAAGCAGATGTTCAAATTCGTTGATGCGGTCGTCAATTAGCCGTTTGCAGACTTCCAATTCCTTTTGCCGCTTCTCCAGATTCTTTCGCGCCTCTTCCTTCAGACTTTCAATGCCGATGTAATGGATGTTGTTCTTACGCAGCACTTCCTGTTCCAGATCGGATGGAATGGCAAGATCCACAACTACTTTTTCAGTAAGGTCGTTACCGATGATCTGTCGGTATGTGCGGTTGTTGATGATGGGTTGCGAAGCGCCCGTACAACTAATAATGATGTCGAACGGCTCACTGAAATTCTTGAGTTCTTCAAGCGGCCTGGCCTCGCCATGAAGTGACTCGGCCAATTCTCGTGCTTTTTCAAGCGTTCGGTTGAAAACCGTCACTTTACCAAAAGGCGCTTTGCGCAGATATTGCCCCATGGTCTGGTTGGTCTGTCCAGCCCCGATCATCAGAATATGTGGCGGATGATCGATCTCCACTTCGCGCATTTTGCGGTACGCCAACGAGACCACCGAAACAGGATTCTGCGCAATCTGTGTTTGGGTGTAAACTTGCTTGGCCGTTTCAATGGCCGAGCGCACCAAAAGTCGGAAGCGGTCTCCGGTCAGACCGAGTCTGTGGCACTTTTCGTAAGCCTCACGAACTTGCGTGATGATCTCGCGTTCGCCAACCACCAACGAATCAACAGAACTTGCCACATAATACAGATGCCGAAGCGATTTCTCTCCCTCAAACGTGCGGCTGTGGTTAGCGGCCCACGAAACATCAGTGGCTTTCCATTCTGGATTGAATGCGGCAAAGAACTTTCTGCGGAATTCCTCATCCACCTCTTCATCCGTCACCATTGTGAATTCCACACGATTGCAAGTGGACACATAAAGCAGTTCATCCAACTGCATTTCGGCCTTTAAACGAGACAATCGTACTTCGAGGTCTTCATCCTCAATATGCAAACGACCGATGTCTTTCAACTCGGTGGTTTTGTGCGTAAATGCGATGGTTTTGAATAGCTCCATGAAGTGGTTCGGACTTCGCGCTGCGAAGATCGTTCAGTCAACTGTTTGGTTTGTCATGGAAATGTCATGGAAAGAAAAAGCCGCCTACAACTGTAGGCGGCTTTTCTCTTAAAAACACAACTAAACTTATTTCTTTAGAAGGTCTCTGATTTCGCCAAGTAACACTTCTTCTTTAGATGGAGCTGGTGGTGCTGGTGGCGGTGCAGCTTCTTCTTTGCGCTTCATGTTATTGTATGCCTTCACAACCAAGAAGATACAAAATGCCACAATAATGAAAGTAAGGATGGTATTGACAAATGAACCATACATAACCGCCACTTCTGGTACGGCAACAACGCCATCTGCTTCTGCAATGCCTTCTTGAAGTACCAACTTCATTTCGGCAAAATCAACACCACCCAAAGCCAGACCGATTGGCGGCATGATGATGTCATTTAC
This sequence comes from uncultured Chryseobacterium sp., assembly GCA_964457245.1. Taxonomy (GTDB): domain Bacteria; phylum Bacteroidota; class Bacteroidia; order UBA10329; family UBA10329; genus UBA10329. The sequence continues at coordinate 118,453 of CAYWET010000004.1, forward strand.
TAAAGACTTGACAATGGCACCGAAATAGGTGGCCATGATAAGACCAACGGCCATCTCAAGCACATTGCCTTTGCTGATAAACTCTTTAAATTCTTTGATCATGATTTTATTGGTTTAGTTAATACGACTGCAAAACTACGTGATTCACGTAGATAATCATGCATTTTGTTTAAAAGTATGGAATCCATGGTTCACTTGTATCTTCGTGCCGTGAATAAAATTCCTCTTTTACTGTTTTTGATTACCTGCGGATTACTGGGCTATTCCCAACCGCATTTTTATCTGACCGAAGCAAGCGAGGTAAGTTTGGTTACGTGCAGTCCAGGAGAAGAGCTTTACGAAGCGTTTGGCCACACGGCTATTCGCATTCACGACCCGAACATGGAGTTCGATGCGGTCTACAATTACGGTACGTTCAACTTCAACCAGCCAAATTTCTACGGGAACTTTGTAATGGGGCGTTCCATGTATATGTTGGCCGTAAATCGGTACGCCAATTTTGTTCGTTCATATCAGTATTACAACAGATCGGTTCGGGAGCAGTTTTTGGATATGACGTTGGAGGAGAAGCAACTCCTGTTTGATAAGTTGACTTGGAATGCCAAGAAGGAAAATCGAGAGTATCTGTACGATTACTTCTTCGATAACTGCTCAACCCGCCCAAGAGACATCATTATGGAAGCCATGGGCGGTAAGATCGAGTTTGATACGACCAGACTTCCAGAAGAACGCCTCTCCATTCGAGAATTGACAGACCTGTACATCATTGATGAGCAACCTTGGGGCGATCTGGGAATCGATCTTTGTCTTGGTGCTGTGATTGATGACCCCGCAACCGCTATGCAATACATGTATCTTCCAGAAAAGCTGGAAGAAGCATTTGATAACGCTTACATCGAAAAGAATGGTGAGAGAATTCCGTTGGTAAAACAGAAGCAAACCACGTTTCAAGCAGCGCCAGTGGTTGAACAGAAAAGTTGGTTTGTTCCACAGATCGTGTTTGTGGCAATTCTGCTTTTCAGTGCCGTTTTCCTTACCATATTTCGAGTTGCAGGTAAAAGCACACGTATATTCGAGGGGCTGGTTTTTATGATTACCAGCTTCATCGGATTTAACGGTGTGTTTCTATGGTTTTTTACCAACCATTTTTCTGCCGATTACAATTGGAATATACTGTGGTCGTTACCCACAAACGCCATTTTCGGCTACGCAATAATGAAGAAGAATCGACCGCAATGGACGCGCTATTACGCGCTGTTTTTGATTGTGCTTTATGCCGGTTTACTCATTGGTTGGAATTACGTTCCGCAGTTGCTGCATTATTCACTCAAGTTCTTGGTGCTGCTGCTGTTGTTTATAGCAGTTGGCGTTTTCAGGATGAGTGGGGTAGAGCAGAAGAAAAGCTTAACTCAAACCTGAGCAATCTTAATTTGCATGACGGTTGCAATGCTCAGTGCGCGTTCCTTGGCCAAGTGAGCTTTCAGACCTTCGAATAATTCGTCAACAGTATTGTTGAAGTGACTTAACCATCGGTTGAAGTGTTCTTTGCGGAGATGTTCCTGTGAGTTCAGGTCTAAATGAACTCGCATTGGGTTCCCAGAATAGCTGTTGACTCCGAACAATTGGCCTTCCCAAAAATCGACCAAGCGCGGAAGATGTTCCTCCAAGTCTAGTTCTACCACTTCGGTAAACAGATATCCGACCACGTCATCAATAAGCAACTTATCGTAGAAATTCTTGATCAATAACTCAATGTCTTTGCGCGATTCAATATCTCGTTTGGTGCTCATCCTACGTTCAGGTCAAGATTATCGAAAATGATGCGCTTGGGTTTCAGCTGGCCAGTTTCCAACATAGAAATGAGTTTTTCGATCGCGCAACAGTAATCATCAAACAGTTGCTGCAAACTGACATTAAGCAGGTTCTGATCAAATTTCAAATGCTTCTGATCTTGACCTTCACTAATTTGAATGGTCTTAGCAGGCAGCATGCAATGCGCCATGTGACTTCGCAACTGACTGTAAAGGTTCACCTTTGAATTTGCTTCAACATACGATTGCACGAATAGCTTTTTTACCGCCAGATTAAATCGCTTTTTCCCTTGGCCTTTTGCTTTAAAAGGTTTGTCATCGAGTAGGGCACCGGCAGTTTCAATTCCGTGCACAATGGCCGCTAAAAGATGAAGCCGCACATTGGCGGCTTCAATCAGTTTTACTTCGTTAAGAAGGTATTCTTCTGCGAAATGCTTCGAGTTCACCTCTAATTAATTGGTAACGATTACCAGCACTTTAGAATTCTGCCAGAACTCTTCTGGGTTGTCAATTACAAGTTTTCCGATCTTCTTACTTCCCTCAGCCTGTACAAATTCGTAGGTGTGCTTTGGGTGTGGAGTGACCAGCTCAGCTTTTTTCGCATCAATGACTACTTCGGTGACTTCCAAAATGTTGATTTCCTGTAGGTCCGCAAGGTCCATGTCTTCAGAAATAACCTTAACACCACCCAATCCAAGGAAGGCACCTTCTTTATCAATAATGTTCTTGTCGCGGAGGTCTTTTACAGTTCCAACGGCCCAAAATCCTTTCTGAATCTCTTCTTCTTTCTTCTGAAGTTCCACGTTCTTTTCCTGAATAACCTTGATTCTACGCTCATTTTCCAAAGCCAACCTGTCAACACTGCTCATCAGCTTGTCGATGTAAATATTGGCTTCTGCCAAACCTTCTTTCAACATGGCTATTTCTTCGTCTTTCTCCTTTACCTCTTGCTTCAAATTGGCAATCAACTCTTTCATCTTATTCGATGAAATTGAACTTTGAGTTAATCGTTTCTCTAGTGTTTCAATGCGTTCGTTGGTGCGTTTCAAATTCTGATAGATCAGCATCATGTCTTCCACAATCGCATCTTCGGCTTTTGCTGGAGATTCAGGGTTCTCAATGGCACGGGCGGTAACAATTCCTTCTAGCTGCTTAATGCTATCCAAAGCCAACTGAATCTCCGTCATACCATTAATAAATGCATCGATGTCCTTATTCTTCAGCGAGTCCTGTTGCTCCAGTTGTGCTATTTTCTGCTCAAGTTCTTTCTCTCTTTGGCTGCACGAAGCAAACAGCATCGTTGCAGCTAAAATGATGGCTAATGTTCTCATGGCTATTGGTTTTCTTGGTTTGAATGTATGACTTTCAATTCGGTAATCTCAAATTTGGCGCAATATCCTACATAGTTCTTTGCCGTTTTCAGATCAGGGTTTCAAGGGTTATCACTTATGTCCCTATGTTCTAACGGGAGGTGCCTTTTCTAATTTTTCGGAACCAGAAAATCTCACAACTTTTAACAGATTCATTCAATCTTGTTGCGCCTCATTCGGGTTTAGCACGATAGTTGCTTACATTCGCGTTGAATCAAAAAACATCAAATTAACTATGCATTTTTTCAATCGATTTCTAGGAATCATCGTTGTTTCACTTTTTGCTTTGCCGGCCATTGGTCAGGTAGTTGGCGGAATGAATTTCAAACTCGAAAAGCTTTTCATTGAGGAGAAATACGAGGATGTGGCCTACAAAGGTGAAGGCATGTTGGAAAATGATAAGTACAAGCGTGATCCTGAAATATGTCTTTACATTTCCATGGCTTGGTATGAGATCAGTCAGATGAATGATGAAAAGATGCAGGAGGAATATCCGAAGGCGCTTCAGGATGCATTGAAATTCGCTTACAAGTTTGCTCGCTACGATAAAGAAGGCGTTTGGGCAGAGGATAACGCAGATTATTTGGATGATCTGGCTAAAGCCGGAATTGCGGATGCCGCACAATGGATTGATGATGACCGAAAACGCAGAAACGCAGTTCGTATATACAAGTATATGACGCAGGCCATGCCTAACGATCCGAACGTATTGTTCTTTAAAGGTGTTCTTGAGAACATGAACAGAAACGAAGGACAGGCAGAGCGTGATATTAGCGAGGCAATGAAAATGCTGATTGAGCAGTCTCAAAAAGAGCGTTGGAAGCCACGCAGAGCAACTGCAGATGTACTTGAAGACGGATTTATGAAATGGTCAGATATTCTGGTACAGAAGAATTATGCTGATTCCGCAAAGACCACAATTGAATGGGGATTGAAATTTTTCCCAGAAAGCGAGAAGCTTGCTGCTAAAGGCCGCGAGTTGGGAAACCAATAGATTATTAGGTTATTTCGGTTCGTATTGAACCAAGGTTCGGATGCTGTCGCAAATGCTGACACGCATCCGTTCTTTTTTTGAGTCTAACTGATATTCTCGGCAAGGGTTGTTTCGAACGATGCTTTCGCGAAACAGAACTTCTGAATGCTTTACCTTACTTCTGAGTGCCGAATCTGAGAGCTGAATATTCAGTTCCGGTGAGATGAAAATCGTGTCGTTGGTCAATTCCTCCAACACGCGACCTTCTGGTGTCCATGGCGGAAACTCTCTGTCGCGAATAAGCATGAAATAAACCAGAATGGAACCCATTCCTAGACCAAAGGCGAAGTAGCCGAAGCGCTGAAAGAATGTCATTCGTTCGTTTTTCCTCGAAGTAGATTTCCAGTGAATTTTACAAACTCAGAACGCTGCTTGGAGTCTGTGAAAACCGACTTGATCGTTGACCAATAAGAAGCCGATTCTTCTGCAGGAATTTGCTCAACGCGAGTTTCATCTTCCTGCTTCTTCAATTCTATTGTGTGGTCTTTCGCTTTCCGATTGGGGTCGTAACCAGATAACTCATTCGACTTATCGAAGCTCCTTTTCGCATCCGTCTGATAACCTTTCGCTTCTTGCGCCAATCCGAGATTGTTGTAAGTGATCGGATCATTTGGGTCCAATTCAATGGCTTTCATGTAATCCTCAATTGCGCCATCGGCATCTCCAAAACTGTTCTTAGCAAATGCACGCAACGAATAACGGTAGCTGTAATTCGGGTCAAGCTCCACGCATTTGTCAAGATCGGCCAAACTGCCTTCCTGGTCTTTTACACGAAGCTTGGCAACTGCTCTATCACTGATATAGTTCACCGTATTCGGAGCAATTTCCAACGCACGGTTAAAGTGTAGCACTGCTGTAGAAACCTTGTCCATTTTCAAGTGACAAAGCCCCACGTAATAAATGGCCAAATGGTCAATCGGGTTTGACTCAACCACTAACTCGAAAAGGCTTAGCGCACCTTGAATGTCGCCTTTGCCTATCAGTTCTGCTCCTCTTTCAATCTGTGAATTCATCGCTGCAAAATTAGTTCAAACCGTTACAACCTTCTCCTCATTCAAATAAACCAGCATGCCCTGCACTTGTTTGAAGCCAAGTTCAGTCATGGCTTGCTTGTACGCTTCCATCTGCTTCTTGTGTTTGCCAGTTTCTTTCCCCGTCTTGTAATCGAGCACCCAAGCAGAACCATCTTGGTAAACAACGCGATCTGGACGAACCCATTTGCCATCAGAAAGTTGAATATCAACCTCGTTTCTTATCGTATTTCCGAGCGTGTAAAGTGGTTTTAACTCACTGCGCGCAATTAGATTCCGCATGTGCTGTTGCAGTTCCTCTGATTCTTGAACTGAAATACGACCGTCTTCAATTAAAATATTCACCGCATTCGGAATGTCCGTTTCGGTTTTTACATGCGCCAAGGCTTCATGAATCAGAATTCCGAGGTTGCGTGCATCGCTTTCATCAGCGGTTTTCCATTTGTCTTTCGATGGTTTCGAAATGCTGATGCGCGATTTCCAATTCGGGTCTCCGCAGTTGTCCAATTTGAAATGCTGTTGCTCGGAGTTCTTTCGCGTGTATTCGGTTCGCTTACCAAGCTGATAGCTGAGTTCTTCGACAACTGCCGAGTCTGTGTTTTTCAGTTCCTCAAACACATATTGAATTGCCGTTGAAGTTGTTTTTGAACCGACCTTTCCACAAGCGTAAAGTCGTGCTTTGGCTCGCGTAAATGCCACGTACAACTCATTGAACATATCCATTTTCCGAAGCTGATTCTCCTGCTCGTTCTCTTCTTGAAATGGCGTTCCTTCTAGTTTCTTACCCGTTGTGATTCGAATACGGTCGAGAGGTTCAAGTGCTTCATCTTCCAAGTACGCCCAAACCTCGTTTCCTCGGTTGTTAGTCGGGTAATCCACAAACGGGTGAATGACCACTGGAAACTCCAATCCCTTGCTTTTATGAATGGTCATAATGCGAATGGCATCATCTTTCTCAGGTAACGCAATGGAAAGCTTATCGCGCTTCTCTTTCCAATGCTCCAAGAAGCCAAGAAGTCCATCGCTGTGGGACTTAGAATATTTCAAAATCTCATCGAAGAAAAAGTTGACATACGCATCGGTTCCATTTCCGAGAAAGTGATGTTTCAACAATTCAAACTGACCGAAAAGGCTTTCCTGTTTGATGGCTTTCCAATTGACGTTCGGGTACAGTTCATCAATTAGCGCTTTAATGCGGGTTTCTGGCTTTTGGGCGATGCGCATTAACCGTTCTGGAGTTTGACTTTCTTCATTTCGAACCAAACCGAAATGCTGCACTATTTCCACAATATTCACGGTGTCTTGGTCGTCTACCAGCCAAGTAGCCAAATTGACCAACAGCCGCACTTTTGGCGAACTGTTTATGAGTAACGATTCGTTGGAAACAACCTTGAATTTGCGTTCGACCAGGTATTGCGCAACGGCAACAGCATCGCTGTTTCTGCGCAGAATTATGGCAATGTCGCCAGCGGCAAAACCATCTGCGAGCGATTCATTCACCCATTTTTCAATCTGTTCTAACGTAAGTGGAACGTATTCTGGCCAACTTCGGTTGGATGCTTCTTCGGGTTGCAAAAACCGCAGCTTCACCAATCCAGCATCCGATTTGGTGATCTTCTGCGAAGCACCATCATACATGGACGCCAGCTTTTCGGGCATGACATTCGGAAGCTTCTCAAACAACTGATTATTGAAATCCACCACGTTTGAAAAAGAGCGATAGTTGCTATCGAGGTTTTCCGTGACCTCATGCGCTTTCATGCTTTGCTCACGCTCATTCATCAGGCGCACCATTTCCGGATTTTCGGATAAACGCTCGTCCAAATATGCAGTGCGATAAGCAGCTGGAAGCTCCACGAATTGTCGTACATCTCCACCGCGCCAGCGATAAATACTTTGCTTGGCATCCCCAACAATCAGACATAGATTATCGTGAGCGAGACTTTCATCAACCAACGGTAACAGGTTGAACCATTGCAGCACGCTGGTATCCTGAAATTCATCCACCAGAAAATGGTTGTAACGATAACCGATGCGCTCGTATATGAACGGTGCGGTTTCGGTCATCACCACATTGCTTACCAGGTGGTTGAACTCACCGATGTGCAAGATTTCTTCATCTTCTTGAATCTGCTTTTGGATTCGGAGCATCTCATCCAGCAAGGCCACGCCATACAGATTCTCAAAAATGATTTTGAAATAGTTCGTTTTTGGAAGCAGCGATTCAACAGTTTCAACCGCCAGAATCAACTCGTATTTAATGGCTTCAATGGCCGATTTGTCGGATGCATCTGCTTTACCGCTTGTCCATTTATCTTCCGCAACGCTCTTCTTGACGTAAGAATTTGGCGCACCGAATTCGTTTCTCGCAGTGCGTGATACGAAAGCATGAACTCCCTTGGCTCCGTAATACATTTTCTCCTCCGAAATGCCTGCTTGCTTCAATGAGGAATAGGCCTGTTTCGCTGCTTCGCTCATCTGCCTTTCGTTGGCAGCGACCTTCTTTTTCAGCATCGAGCGGAGCTGATTGAATTCATTCAGTCCGATATTCTTTAGTTTCTCCAGATGAAAGCGACTTTCTTCTTCGAAAAGTGCCTTGGAAAAATCATTCAAAATTCGGTTTACCGACCAACCTTTTTCGTTTTCTGTCTGAGATTCAACTACGTTGAGCAGCGCAGCTGTCAGCACTTTATCTGAACCAACTCGCGATAGCAGTTCTTTCACAATTTCGGTGATGATGCGGTCGGAATCGAGTTCAACTTCAAAATTCACCGAAAGGTCAAGGTCTTGCGCAAACGACCGAATGAGCTTATGCGTGAAATGGTCGATGGTGCTGATGCTGATGTCGGAATAATGATGCAGCATGTGGCGCAAAGTATTGTGCGCTCGCAGTTTGAGCGTTTCATCGGCTATGGCCAATTCATCTCGTAGAATCTGCGCCATGGCGTGTTCATTTGCAGAAAGTTTAGCCAGTTCGGAAAGCACTTCCAGAACCCGCGCTTTCATCTCTTCTGCTGCCTTGTTGGTGAAGGTGATGGCCAGAATGTGTCGGTAGGTATCCGAGCGCTTTGTGGCCAAGGAAATCCTGAGATATTCCTTAACTAACGTGAAGGTCTTACCCGAACCCGCGGATGATCTGTAAATCTTGAATGGCATGGTTGCGGAAGGTACGTGATCGCGGATGAAATTCAATCGCGCAGCTAACTTTACCAACCATGTATCGATTGCTGATTCTAGTGTTCTTACTATCTGCTACGCTCGGTTGTAAAACCACGGAGAAATCAGTTGCGGAAACGAATCAGACCCAGTCGGAAAAGCGCTATGAATTGATCATCAAATTCGGAACGTTGGAAGACGTGAAACGCGTTCCGTATCGATTATCAAATCTGAAAATGGAATTGCTCGAAGAAGTTTCTTCCACCGATAACATTTACCGCGTATCTATTCTTTGCCACGACTACGCGTTAGATGGCTCGATAGAAAAATTGAATGCTGATTCGGGAATCAGTTGGGCGAAACGTGCAAACTGAATTACAGTTTGAGCGTTAAAGCCACATCGGGATAATCGGTAATGATACCGTCAACTCCGAGTTCGAGCATTTCTTCCATGTCTTCTTCTTCGTTAACAGTCCACGGAATGAGCTGAATGCCATTGATTTTGCAAGCCTCAACAAGTTCTTCATCCACCAATTTGTAATACGGACTGTAGATCTCTGGCGTGAATCCAAGCTTCTCCAGGTCGTTCTCGAATCCTTGTGTTTTGTAGACTAAAAGCGCAACTGGAATGGAAGAATCGATCCTTTTCATGGCCTGTAGCGAACGGACATCAAAAGCTTGAATAATGGTTCTTTCGTTGATTCCTGATTCCACGATCTGATCATAAACCAATTGGCAAAACTCCGCTGGCTCTGGATGGAAAATGTTGTCGCCTTCTGGCGTGCTTTTTATCTCAATGTTGTACTTAACGGGTTCCAACTCAAGCGAAGCAACACTTGATTCCACCTCAGTTACAACTTCACTCAATAAAGGTTTGAACGTTGCAATTTTCGCCTGCAGCGGAAAGTCAGGATGTGGTTGGCTTCCGCAGTTGTAATTGGTAATGTCATCATAGTCCATTTGATACATGTTCAAACCCTTTCCTTCTGGCACAGGTTTGTCATTCAACCCCCAACATATGACCGAACTGATCCATGGTTCATGTGAAACGACCACTTTTTTATCCTTTGAAATGACAACATCCATTTCGAGCGTATTGACCTGTAGCTCAACCGCTGCTAAAAAGCCCTCAATGCTGTTTTCAGGATAAAGACCACGCGCACCGCGATGTCCTTGAAGATGGAAATCAACAGTGAACTCAGTTTCAGTTGTGTCGGTGGAGTCGATGCTTTCGGAAGTGCCAGCAGGCTTTTCAGAACATCCTGCCAAGACCAAAAGGATTGCGGACAAAAAGTATAGTGTTCTCATATTGAGTTCAATTTTACAAATCGGGTTTGAAAGAACGGTTTGATTTTATCTCAGAACGCTGCTTTTTCTTCTTCAAGCGCTTTTCCTGCACGCCTTTCGGAATTCCTGTTTTCTTGCGGATCTTCTTCTTTTTCAAGGCTAGTTCAAGAAGACTGAACATTCGTTCTGTAGCTAACTTTCGATTCTGCTTCTGTTGCCTGCTTGTAGAAGAACTGGCTGTCAGATTACCCTGTTTGTCAATGCGGTTTTTCAACCGCGAACAAATCAGCCTTTTCTGCTCTTCAGTGAGAACAGCGCTTTCCTCAACGCAGAAGATCACTTCAACACGCGTTTCGACCTTATTCACGTTTTGCCCGCCACTTCCTGAACTTCGAGAAGTTCGGTAGCTGAATTCGGATTGGAGTTTTTCGTGGTCGAAGAACATTGCGTAAAGAATTTAAACTCGCTGTAACTGCTTCGGAGAAAACAAAAAAGCCCCACATTTCTGAGGAGCTTCTGCGGTCCGGACGGGGAGCGCAACTAATTGCTGTGTCCGTTGCTATGACTGGCGTGTGGATTGAATGACCTTGCCATGGGTGCCGTTATGGTGCCGTGGCTTTCAGGTATTTTTCGTGTAGATCACCATACTTAGTGGTGAGTTCTACGTGGTTTTGCATCAGTGTATTGAACCTCTTAAGCAGTTCTAAGTGGTCATCCATAAGGCGGTCTAAACGTTTGTGACATTTGGTGTCGCCATTGGTGCCATAGGGTTCTACATCTTCTTGAACCATGGCATTTACACGCTTCCATTCCACTTCTGGAAAGCGGTCCATAATATCTGGGAAGATTTTTACCAATTGACTGAACATGTCCATGTTCAGCTCATCCCTTTCGAACCAATTGTGAAGTGTGGTCTTGCTACCATGGCGCAGTCTTCTGGTAACCTGCAGGAAGCTCAGGTCTTTGTCCTGAATGAAGTCCCGAAGTCTTTGGCCTTGATTTTTCATAGTTCAAATTTTACCAGTCTGATTTCCAGTTAATTGTGATTAAATAGAACAATAGATTAGGAAAAATGGTAAATGATGTCACATATTTGTACCACACAAACGCTCGGAATACCACACTAAGAAATAATTGTGCCAAAAATGACCAAATCGGAAATCAATAGAAGGAAGAGGTATTTGAAGGGTGGTTATCGCCAGTTGGAACAGATGCTTCGCGATGCTAATGGTGGGAAAACGGTAATAAAGGCGAATGCCATTGGCTCGGTACTTCGAAGGGAGCGTGGTGATAATCATGGAGTCTTTGAGTTGTTCAAGGCTGTTACTGATACGGAGAAAAAGCGCAGAGAAAAAGCTGCTAAGGAGCAGGCGAAAAAGTTAGCGGAATGAAATCTCCAAAACGACCATACCGAAAGTTCTTGCAAGGCGTTGTGGAAACACGCAAGTATTTGATACGGACAGGGCGAAGTAAGAAAGATGGGCGCATGATGCGGAATGCAATTATGAATGCTGAGGATCTTCTTAATCGTATGCCTTCTGAGGCATCTGTGCAGGCGTTTTGCCGCAAGTACTACGATCAGGTTCGTGAGTTGATTCCTGCAAAAGGCAATGATGACAAGCGCTACCAAACCTTAGAAGAATTGGTCCATGCTTAAGGTATTCATCATAGGGCCAACTATTGGTTTGGACAAACTCAATATCGAAACCTTTAGGAAGGTGGAAAGGGTTCTGGTCCAGAAAGGACTCGAACCCGTGGTTCCGCATGATCTATTCTCTGACGAAGAGAATGAGCGCGGTGGATTAAAACGGGAGGAAGTTCTTTCTCGGTTTTCGGATGGGATTGAAGGTTGTGATGCGGTAGTTACCATTCCTGGATATGCAGAAGATAATTATGCTGCCATTCAATTCATTATGGCGGGCAACATGGAGTTGCAGCGAGTGCGACTTGATCAGGTCAATTCTATTGTAAAGAAACTACCATGTACAGCAGTGTAGAAAGGTCTAACGCCATTTTAACAGATGGTATGAGAAGATTTCGGTTGCAGGTTTGGCGCGGCCGATTGGCAGACCTCAACCAGCGCATTCTAAGCAAAGATGCCACGGTTAGCGATTATCCAAGATTAAAACGGGAGCGCGATTCAGCCATGGCGAGAATTGAAAAACTGGAGCAGGAATGACCACCAAGTACGCCACATTACTCATGACGCTGCAAAGCAAAAGCCTGCGCATTATGCGAGAAGAGAGAATCATGCTTTGCACTAGCACGCAAGAAGAGGCCAATACCCGATTAAGAAGAATTGCCGTGCATGCCAACCGCATACAACGGATAAACCAGAAAATGACACAAGCCCAATGACCCACAAACGAGACATGAAAAAGAAGGTGGAGCAGCAGCTACAGAATTACTTGGATAAGTATGCTGAGCGCGCCAAAACCGAAAAGCCTACCGATGTATTCTTTGAACTGAACAAGGAGTGGGTAAAGTTTTGTGATACCGTGAAACGCCCATTGATGAAAGAGGCTTTTGCCGTGGCAGTTACCGAACTGAACAAGACGGTTACGGCCATTGATAAACGCAAGCAATCTGAACTCTTTTGGGGCCGCGCTATTCTGTACGCCACTATGTACACTACGGTTGGAACTACGGTTCTGTTGGTGCTGATGGCCTACCAATATTTCTCAAACTGAAATCATTAACCCCATGAAAAGCAAGAACCGAAAAAAAGGATTCGAGGAACGAGTGATGTATGCTAATCTGACTGGTAAATCATCAACTGGAAAGCGTGCAGCTATGAAGGTTTTGATGAAGCCATTCCTCAATCTTATACAACGAAATCATTAACCCAATAACTATTTACCCATGTATTTTAAAGTAGAAGCAGGTACAGAAACGTTTGAAAAGTTTCAGGCATTACGCAAGAGAGTTAAGGAAGTAAACAATGCCGCTGGTGATGTTGCGGAAAAGTATGGTTCCAAAGGTTGGGCCAAGCGGAACGGTGTTGCCTTTGGTGGCATAAGCTGCATCCAATTGGAATCTAAGCCAGAAGGGTTTAGAATAGTGGAAAAGGCGCGCGGTCTATACTATCCAAATGCCAGAAATAAGGAGGCCACCAAAGAGTTCTCAGAGCTTCCAACCATTTCTTATGACGAGATCAACGCAATCATAGGTTACGAAGGTGGACAAACGTTTCCTTCCGAACGAGGACAATTTGGAATGGTTTGGGTCAATTGTTTTTCCTATGACATTCTAGATGATTGCGTGCTAATTGAAATTGAGGACAAAACGAAGTACGAGCCAATCAAGGATTGTGTAGAAATACTCGCGTCAGAATTTCATCGGATTAAAGAGCAAGCAACAGCACCTGCTGATGCATAAATCATTAACGCTAATCGATAACTAAAATGGCAACCCTCAAACTCGGAACACCAGTTCACGCTCAAAACAGAATTATTGACATCAAAGGAAAGATTGTTGGAAAAATGAAGTATGAAAACCCTTTTAGTGTATTCAGGAAAAAGGGGTGGAAATACCAAATAGAATCCGATGCTGGACAGCGGGTATGGGTTTATTCTGACGACTGCACCGAACTCCTAAACACTAACTCCTAACACCTAAATAATGACACTAGATCCAGCAATTGCAATACAGATAAAGAACACCTGCGGTTTGGCAATTACCACCGCCAGTGGGCAAACAGACGAAGACGAGAAGTACGAAACCATCCGTGAGGCGTACGAGCAGGTGAGAAGCTTGCAAAGCGCCACCGAGGAAACCGACTATGCGGAATCTCCACGGGCGGCCATGGAAGAGTACTTGACCGAAAGCCTTGCCAACATGAACACCATTCTTGACCGCATGGCCATTCTTCAAGATGACGAACAGGTAATTCCTGATCCGCTGCCGGATGGTCTGATTCTGATTGAAGGCGGTGGAAGCGGAAGCGGTTCTGGTAGCGGTGCAGGCATGGCCGGTAGTGGCGAAGAACTGAGCCCGTAATGGCGGAAGGAATACACCCGCTTTTGAGGAAGGTGGCCAATACAGGCCTTGACCCAAAAGACGAGATCATGCTGCGTGCAAAAGTGGTTACCGCTGGTATGCCGCTGCTGGAACAGAGCCGAGCACTTCGGCACACAGCGCAACGCATGATGCAAGAATCGAAACGATTGAAGAAAATCAGTAAAGAAAAAACTAATCTAAATCAATAATCATGGAAGAAGCAACTCCAAATTTTGAAACGTGGGCAGTAGTAGAGCTGTTCGGCCACACGCAGTTGGCAGGAAAAGTAACAACTCAGACCATTGCAGGTCAAGAGTTTGTAAGAATCGATGTTCCCAAAACAGACAAATGCCCTGAGTTTACCAAGTATCATTTGCCGTCTGCAGTTTACGGAATGACGCCAGTTGATGAAGATTATGCTACACGCATGGCGCAACGCATATCTGCACAGCCCATCAACGATTACAAGCATAACGAGGTGATTCAGGAAATCATCAAAGAAAAGATGGCAAACCTAACTCTTCAATTGCACGAAGGGTAAATGCTCTCCATTGCCCTGACATACCTCAACCATAAGTGCCCCACATGTGGCGGGGCTTTGGTGGTTTGCCAAGAGAGGCAGTTGGCGCAATGCGCCTATTGCCACCCTTACGGGCAGAACGCGCTTGCGCTACTGATGCACAGCGGCATGACGTTTTTGGAAGCAGAACAATACACGAATACTCATTTGCAGAAAGACGGGCACCAGACGGCTTTCTGTGCCCCTGCCGCGGTTTTTAGGCTTTCCGCGGTGGGGGTTAAAAACTAATAGCATGCAAGAAGGAGAATTTAAATCAAGTGAACTTTTTGCCTTTAAACAGAAGGCAATTGATGAGTTCAAACAAATCAAGGAAAATCTTATTGCGAGACATTCACCTATACAGGTGGATGATGTAGTGCTGACGCCTACCAGTATTGGGGTGGCAGAAGATTGGAACCCAACGCAACAAAAGGTAAGGGTCACTAAGGTGTTTCTGTTCGCACAGCATTGGTGGGGAGGAATAGGAGAAGCGCTTTCATTTGAATATGAAGGTGTGCTTTTGTCTAAAACGGGAGAGCCGATGAAGAACCGAAAACCTATTCGGTTCAGTTCTGCTGATAAGGATAGTAAACGTGTGAAAATGCCTTCATACATGAAGCATGAACTGGACTTTGTGCGAATCGGGAAATATCAGTTCTGAAAAGAAATGACCACCCGCAACGAAATAGAACGCTATGTGTTGGGCTGCATTTTGCATGATGAGAGCGTGATGGCGGCCGCGGTGGGGGAATCTTATTTATCTAAGGCATGAACGAACAAAAGACAATATCTGAATCCATCAACGAACTTTCTTTTACGTTGATATCAATTGCGGTGGTGGCCATACTTGGCGGATTCGTGTTCTCCAAACTTTACGGTTGGTTCATCCTCACACAGTTCAATGCACCTGCATTGCGTCTTCCAGAATTTATCGGGTTGATTGTGATTGTACGCGCATTGGTTCCTGCTGCAAAAGGCAGTTCTAAAGAGCCATTTTGGAAGCAAGTATTGAAAACCGTTGGATACTGGCTGATTGTTCTCGGATTCGGTTACGTGGTCTCACTTTTTATCTAAGACATGAAGCTTCACGATTTTCCTGATATAGACCTCTCTTACTCTGGCATGAGTAACCGCATTGATGGCGATGAAAATATTGCGCGGAAAGAGTTTGAGCAATGCATTGAGTGGATGGAACAAGCTAGTGAAGATGTCATTGCTTTAGAAAGAGAACTGAACCGCAGAAGAGGGTTGATTCAGGGGTTTAAAACTGCCGCAGAAACCATTGCTAAAAAGAAACTGGAAAAGGAATTACCCATCAATATTCTTAATGATGGAGAGGTAACTATAGTGTGGCCAAACATGCAGGTGCAGCATCTAACCATAAGCTGGAAGTCTGAAAAGAAATGACCACCCGAAACGAAATAGAACGCTATGCCTAAAGGCCATCTGAGAGATATCGAAGAGGTGATTCTTGGTGCCATTCTGCTAGAATCGGAGGCATTCCCTATGGTTATTGACATCCTGAAACCGAATAATTTCTACTATCAGTTGGAGTCTCCTTTGAAGTATTACGATGAGAAAGGAGAGGCGCGTGATTTCCTTGGCTTTAAACATGCAGAAGTCTATAAATGCATGTTGGAGATGTATCCACGACAAAAGTTGGACATCGTAACGCTTACCTGGTACATGACCAAGAAGTACCGAATTGTTGAAACCAACCTACTTGGTTACGACATTTCTAGACTTACAGACCGTGTGGCGTCCAGTGCCAACTTGGAGTTTCACTCCATGATATTGGTGCAAGAGAGTATCCTTAGAATGCTGAATTCTTGGATCGAGAATAAGGTGCAAGAAGCTCAGCAAGCGGCAACTCTTGCGGGAGGTGGTATTCGTGTTCCAACGCAAAGCATTGGCAACGAAATGCCTGAGGAAGTTTTACGGGAGAAGGACTTTGCCGAAATCAGAAGACGCATCAAACTCATTCCAAACCTATTTGATAAAATAGATGCGCTCCGCAGCTTCTTCTCCGCCTACGGCTACACCGAAGAGTTGGAAGAAGTGGAGGAGATGGCCAGTAACATCAATGAGCGCACCAACCAGTTGCGCGCCAAGCATTTTCAGAATAACCAACTGAACTACGTGCGCCACCTGGCCAAGCAATGCAACTACCCCGAAGAGGCCGGACAGCTGATAGACCTTGCCCTCAACATTATTACCAACGAGATTAAACCAAGCCCACGGCTTGTAACCAGTATTCACCAATTAGGAGCGATAGCGTAAATGGGTAAAGGATTCGCAAATGACAAGCACCCTGATAAGGAAAGTACAACCGACACTTGGTTAACCCCTCCTTATATTATTGAGGCATTAGGGCCTTTTGATTTGGATCCGTGTTCTCCAATCGGTAGGCCGTGGGATACCGCTAAAATTCATCTGACAAAGGAAGATGACGGTCTTCAGTATGCATGGGGCGGATTGGTATGGTGCAATCCTCCATATAGTCAATTGGCTGATTGGGTAGTTAAGAGTGCCAAATATGGGAATGTGATCATGCTAACATATGCACGAACGGAAACCATTGCGTTTCATTCTCATGTTTGGCCTTTGGCTCACTCCATCTTCTTCTTCAAAGGAAGAATCAAGTTTTACAGAATTGATGGAACAATTGGAGATAATCCATCTGCTCCATCAATGCTTATCGCATTTAACGAGGAGACATCCTTCAGAATAAAAAACAGCAATCTCACAGGGAAATACATCCAACTAAAATGAGCAACCCAGCGGAAGATAGATACAGAGCGTTTGATGTGGTGCATAGCAGAGATGCCGCCACATTGAGTGATGAAGCAATGCGCGAGGAGCAACGCAAACGTGAGGTGGAGAATGTGTTTCCGTTGGATGGTTTCCATGAAGAGGCGCGGCATTACATGACCTTGGTGCACAAGCACATGGATGTTCCGCGAAGCTACATTGGCCTGTGCATGCTGAGTGCGTACAGTAGCGCCATTGGCACAGCTTACGCCATTAAACGTGGTAACGACCACATGTATATGAGCGTGTGGAGCTGTATGCACGGCATGACCAGTAGTGGAAAGACTATTGCCTTTAATGCGGCCTACAAACCGCTGCAGGAGATTCAGAAAGGATTTGAGAAAGAGTCGGAAGAGGCCGAGAAGGCTTTGAAAAACGGAGATGTGGAAGAAGGCAACTTCAAACCGATGTTAAGCCATCTTCCGTCCATTATTGTGCGCGATGTGCATATAGCCACCATGATGCGTACCGTTTTGAAGGATAACCCAAAGGGCGTTACCAAAGAGGCTGATGAGCTTTTGGAGTGGATAAACGGAATGAACAAGCAGAACGGACAGGAAGGGATTGACGAACAGGTTTACTTGAGCGGCTGGAATGGTACCAGTTACCGCATGATCCGTTCTGGACGAGAACAGGTTTCCGTACCTCGTGTATTCATTAACGTGGTGGGCGGTATTCAGCCCATGATCACCTACAAGATGTTTGCCAAGGATAGAGATGTTACCGGTTTCATTTTCCGTGTGCTGTTTGCGTGTAGTAACGATGGTATTGCGCTGCCTGATAGTACTTGGAGCATGCCCGAAGACGTGTACAACAGTCACCAGCGGTGTTTGCATAGCCTGTACAAAGGCTTGCCCGTTTGGGATGGTTTTTCCGATCCGCGCGAATTGGTACCAGACAAGGCCGCGGCCAAGATGCTGCAAGACTGGAAGCGCAACAAGGCCATGAGCATCAATGCCATGGAAGATGCGCAGCAGCGCAACATCTACGCTGGTATTCTTGGTAAGATCAACGAATACATTCTGCGCTTTGCGGGATTGTTGTGCGTGGCTGATATGGCTTACAACAAACAGACCTTTAGTACTTGGGTTGAGCTGACGGAAGACCACATGAAGCGCGCCATCAGGCTAGGTGAGTATTTCTACCAAAGCGCGTGGGAGGTGTACACTGGCGTGAACGATAAGCTGTATGCCAGCGATGAGGTTCTGCGCTACGTAGGCTACATGAGCACCAAGCCGTTTATCGGTTACATGCGCATTGGCGAGTTGGAATTTGGAGCTACCAACGATAAGCGCAAGCAGGAAGCCAACCGCAAGAAGGCCGCCCGAAAAATGAAGCAGTTCATTACCGATTACCCGAAAGCATTTAGAAGTCAGGCGAAGTAAATAATCTCTTAAATCAACCCAGATGACATTTAAGCAATTACAGGAAGCTAAACAGCTTGAACAGCAGTATGAAAGTTTAGATAAACGGTTAACCGAGGTTCAGGAATATCTGGATGCACCACCGCATCAGGTTACAATAAGCATTGAGAATACACATTTAGGAACTTGTATGAGTTTCAAGCTCGATATGGAGGTAAATTCAGATGGTTACCTGCATCATGTTGCAGAAGCTAAGAAGTTTCTAGACGCAATTTGCGCGGATCTAGAAAATGAACAAGCAGAGGTTGCCAATAAGATTGAAGCAATATGAACCGAAGACCCTCACACCACCCGATACTGGGCAAGATAATGGCGGTACTGATAGTGCTTGCCATTATTGTGCGTTTGATCATCTACATCATAGAAATAACGCAGTTGCCGCCTATGAATTGAGGCCGCATAATTCACTTAAAAGTTAAGGTATGAGCAAGTACTATTTCGCAGACTTTAATGATGACGGTTGTCATACTATTTCCACAATTGAGGAAATGATGAAAGAGCAGCACATTGAGCTGGCCATGGTGGAAGAAGCTAAACCCGAATTAGGCAATGGCTATTTCTACTGTAGCGCGTTTGGAGAGATAGGTGATTCGTCTGACAGCAATTGCGGTAGAGCGTGCGAGAAATATGAGCCTAGAAACGGCAAGAATGGCCGTTGCCGATTTAGTGGGCACACATACGAAGGCACCGGTAAATCCTTTGCATTGAAAATTAACCCTTCTGAATTCACTTAAAAGTTAAGCTATGAACTACTGTTATCAGGTTGAGGAATTCGTAAACAATGAGTGTGTTTATGACAGGCTGTTTCAGACACCTATTGGTGCTGATGGTGCTTATGATCGCAAGCTGAAAGAAATACGGAAGCGAACAAAACTAGTTTGCGTAACCGCACGTGGCCGCGGTTCTGAGCCCGAAGAACGCTTGCACATTGAAGAAAATAACGACACTACATTTTTAAGACTAACCGTTAGAAAGATTCAACCATGAGCAAGATACAATGGACAGACCAGACATGGAACCCCGTAACGGGGTGCAATAAAGTAAGCCGCGGTTGCAAGAACTGCTATGCAGAAGTAATGCATAAGCGGCTACGTGCCATGAACAGCGAGAAGTACCAGAAGCCTTTTTTGGATGGCGCGGTAACGCATCACGATTCTTTGAAGGAGCCGTTTACTTGGAAGAAGCCAAGAATGGTTTTTGTGAACTCGATGAGTGACCTGTTTCATGAATACGTGAGTTTCGATTTCATTGATAAGGTTTTCTCGGTGATGGCGCAAACTCCACAGCACACGTATCAGATATTAACGAAGCGGCCGGAACGTATGCTGGAATTCTTTAATTGGCAAGTGGGTGAGTATAATCTGCCTAACGTTTGGCTTGGCACCTCTGTAGAGAACCAAGAACAGGCCAATAAGCGGATTCCATATCTGTTGCAGTGCCCTGCTGCGGTTCGGTTTTTGAGTTGTGAGCCGTTGGTCGGTGCAGTGGATCTAAACCGTATTGTGTTCGATAGGTATTCAGGAACTGGATTGTTGAATTGTTTAGATGGTATTGAACGTGACCATCTTGATGGAATACTTGGCGAAACAGGTCGAATACATTGGGTAATTGCCGGAGGCGAGAGCGGCCCCAAAGCCCAACCGATGCACCCTGATTGGGTGCGCACCTTACGCGACCAATGCCAAAAGGCGGGAGTGCCTTTCTTCTTTAAGCAGTGGGGTAATTGGAAAGAGGGAAGTCATATTGACTTGGAAAAGAATATTGTTCTGTTGAATGATGGGACTAAGATTCCTTATATGCACGTGAATCGAATATCGCAGAACTACCCTCCAAGTAAATGGAATGCTCTGAACCCAACGGTAATGCACCGTAGCAATAACAAAAAGGGCAATCTTCTATTTGACAGGAAATACGAAGAGTTTCCTGAAGTACAGAAAGAACTAGTAACCAAATGACCATGATAGGCACAAACCAATGTAATGGAGGTTGCAGCACTTGCAACGGAGATTGCGAAATACCAATTACACCATGAAAGCACTACACCTTACACTGATAAAGAAGTGGTTTGACCTGATTGAAATCGGGGAGAAACCTGAGGAGTACCGCGAGATGACCGACTATTGGAAGAAACGATTGGTGAAGAAGGAGTGCCAACACAAAACCACGTTTAAACCTTCTGACTTTAGAGACTTTGACCTAGTAATATTTACCAACGGTTACGGTAACCACCGACCCAGAACATTACGTGCATTGAAATACATTGAGGTGAACACCGGAAAAGTAGAGTGGGGTGCAAGCCCAGGTAAAATCTACTTTGTTCTTAAATTGGGAGCAAAGATTTAGTAAGCCCCGTTTGAATAGAAAAGCCTCATCTGTTGCAGATGGAGCTTTCCTTTTTGAAGTTGTTACTGTTGACTTGTTTTACAATAGCGAACTTCCATGTAAAGCAAAGGGCTGCCAGTTGGCAGCCCTTTTTGTTTTGCTTGCGCTGTAGGCTTCGAGAGCCTCAGCCTACGGCCTTACCGTGCGTAGCTCAAAGCAGGTTTCAAAGAAATGCATTACGGCTTTTTTCTGATCGAGGTCTTCTATTTGGCCAAGCATGGCGGCATTGTAAAGGCCTAGCGTAAGATCTGGCAGGCCTACATATTCTACGGCCTGCAGCACTTCTTGCATTTGCACTACCGTAAGCGGGTGTTTGGCCGTAACGGTATCTATGGTCAGTGTAATGGTGCGCTGCTCTGCCCCGTGCGCTTTAGGGGTTTTACTAATGGCATTGCTGCCGTTTTCTGGTGTTCGCATAACTCTTATGAGTTTAAGTTATAAAAATAGCCCTGGCAGCTGCGAACACCAGCGGTTTGCACCGATTGATATGGAGGGCGTCACCCTTCCTCTGCCAAGACCGTTTCTATCTGATTTTTGGGCGCAGATAATCACCGCTAGTATTCGCGAGAGTAAAATTGCGCCATGGCTTGTTCAATTTGTTGGGCAAATACTTGCCAATATCATGCCGAGATTGATATGTTGTGTATCGGTGTTATATCAGTTAGCGCCAGATGCTTGCCTGTTCTTAAGTCCTTTGAATTTTCTGCCAATTGACTCAATGGGTATAAATGCAGTAATTGTTATCACACCTCCAACGGCCAAAGCTCCACCACCGGCTATTTTAAGTACATGACCGGTATTATTGCTCGGATCATCTTTTAAAAGCAATGAACCAATTGCAGTTCCTGCCCCGCCAAGAAATAGAAAGGCTCCACCAATGTAACCAGTTACGGCAGCATTCTTCATTCTTTGACCAGCAATATTAAGCGATGGGGTCAACTCCATTGGAACGTCCTGTAATATAATCTCTCCATTAAGTGTGTCTCCTTCTTGGGTAAC